>JBFJYH010000014.1:0-52813 GCA_041622675.1 Porticoccaceae bacterium | reverse complement strand
CATAGATTTCGGCATAGCCCGTAGTGCGCTCTTGAATCGTCTTTTTACTCGGATCTTCCCTTTTTAGATCGAGAAACTGGAAATCATTGTGAGTCCGATCAACCATTATTACCACCTTGCGTTGTCATGCTATCAATCACAGTCACCGGCTTATTCCGGGCGGGCTCGAGTCGAGGCTAACAGGCCACTCAGAGATGCAGACTTCGGTTTTACCAGCCAAAATTTAGCCACATAATCGCCAAAATCTTCCAACAGGGTTGCCCCCCACTCACTGCCCGTCGCTTCGACAAAACCTTCAATAACCTCGCGCAGATAATTGCGGTGGTTTTCAAAAGACTCTGTAGTGATGCGACTCAGCTCAACCAGTTCCATATTGACCCGGTCGTAGAATTTATTTTCCCTATCCAGCACATAGGCAAAGCCACCTGTCATGCCCGCACCAAAGTTATACCCCGTGGAACCGAGAACGGTGACAACCCCACCAGTCATGTACTCACAACAATGATCACCCGCGCCCTCAATCACCGCCTGGGCACCCGAATTACGCACTGCGAAACGCTCCCCGGCACGACCCGATGCGAAAAGCTTTCCACCCGTTGCACCGTATAAACAGGTATTACCCATAATCGGTGTTTTATTACTCTCAAACTGGCCACCACGTGGGGGAGTGAGAATAATTTTGCCACCTGCCATACCTTTGCCGACATAATCATTGGCGTCACCATCGAGAAAGATATCCAATCCTCCTGCATTCCAGGCTCCCAGTGACTGACCAGCAACACCAGACAAACGCAGCTCAACCGGTGTGGAGGCCATACCTTGGTTACCATGGCGACGAGCGATTTCACCGCTCAGGCGTGCACCTATAGACCGGTCGCAATTCGATATTTGATAGTCAAAACATCCACCTGTTTTTGACTCAATAGCGGGCAGTATTTCTGCCACCATTTTTTCAGCTAATAGTCCTTTATCCCAAGGAGTATTTCTCTCCTGCTGACAGTAACGAGGCTTTGATTCTAAAAGCGGGTCCGTATGAACAATAGGCTTTAAGTCCAGTTGGTTCTGGCGCTGGGTATCGCCAGGCAGTAACTCAAGCAAGTCAACACGACCTATGAGATCTTGCAAAGAAGCCACACCGAGAATAGCGAGCCACTCTCTTACCTCCTCGGCAACGAAAAGGAAAAAGTTCTTTGCCATTTCAACGGTGCCCTTGTAATAACCGTCGCGCAATTCCTGATTTTGAGTCGCCACCCCCGTCGCACAGTTATTCAAATGACAAATACGTAAATATTTACAGCCCAGAGCAACCATAGGGGCAGTGCCAAAACCAAAACTTTCAGCTCCCAGAATCGCCGCTTTTACCACATCGAGCCCGGTTTTGAGGCCGCCATCGGCCTGTACGCGCACCTTGTCACGCAGGTCGTTAGCCCGCAGGGTTTGATGTGTCTCTGCAAGACCCAGCTCCCAGGGCGAGCCCGCATAGCGTATCGAGGTCAGAGGGCTGGCTGCCGTACCACCGTCATAACCGGAAATAGTAATCATGTCCGCATAAGCTTTTGCGACACCCGCAGCAATAGTGCCAACTCCAGGGCGAGACACCAGTTTAACGGAGATCAATGCCTTCGGATTGACTTGTTTCAAGTCAAATATCAACTGAGCGAGGTCTTCAATCGAATAAATATCGTGATGGGGGGGCGGCGAAATGAGTGTCACCCCTGGCACTGAAAAGCGTAAAGTAGCGATGAGTTGATTCACCTTGCCGCCCGGTAACTGCCCACCTTCACCCGGTTTAGCGCCCTGAGCTACCTTGATCTGTATCACCTCAGCATTGACCAGATAATGCGGGGTGACACCAAAGCGTCCAGAGGCAACCTGCTTGATTTTCGAGGTTTTTAGCGTGCCATAGCGAACCGGGTCTTCACCACCCTCGCCCGAATTAGAACGCCCGCCGAGACTGTTCATTGCCTCTGCCAGCGCCTCATGAGCTTCAGGGGATAGCGCCCCCAAGGACATGCCTGCGGAATCAAAACGTTTGACAATATTCATTGCCGACTCGACAGTATTCAAGTCAATGCTCACGCCATTAGTTTTTAGGCGCATCATGTCACGCAAAGAGGCAATCGGCCTTTGGTTGACGAGATCAGCGTAGCCACGCCAATCGGCATAGTCACCACTGCGAACTACCTTGTGTAAAGCTTGCACCACATCAGGGTTGAAGGCGTGATATTCCTGACCATGGATATATTTTAGCAAGCCACCGGGCACGATTGGCTTGCGAGCTTGCCAGGCAGTTGCCGATAGCGCTTTCTGATCGTCTTCAAAGTCACTAAAACCTGCACCCTGAATACGGCTAACAATGCCCGGAAAACAAAGATCGACAACATCATCACTCAAACCCACAGCTTCAAAAAGCACCGCGCCACGGTATGACGTAATCGTTGAAATTCCCATCTTCGACAGAATTTTCATCAAGCCTTTATTAATACCACGACGGTAGTTTTTAAAAGCAGTATCGACAGTACCACTCAACTCACCACTTTCAATCATGTCGCAAAGTACATGAAAGCTAAGATAGGGATAGACGGCAGAGGCACCACAACCTATTAAGGCCGCTATTTGGTGAGAATCGCGCGCACTACCCGTGCTGGCGATAAGGTTGGCATCGCAGCGCAATTCAGCCTTAATCAAGTGATTATGAACAGCACCCACAGCGAACAACATCTGTATGGGAAGTTTATTCTTGGCTATATCGTGATCAGACAATATACAAATAACTTTGCCACCGCGCACCGCTTGCTCGACGTCAGCACATAGCTCGTTAATCGCCTGACGTAAATCTGTTTTATTCGGATCGTAATTCAGATCGAATTTTTGTACGGGAAAAGCCTCATGGTCATTATACTTCAATGCATAATATTTTCGCGGAGACAACACGGGGCTATTAAGGTTGATGCGTATTGCATGATCGGCATCCTGCTCAAAAATATTCAGCTCTTTACCCAGCTGAGTATTCAGCGACATAGTAATGGCTTCCCGCAAAGGATCGATAGGGGGATTCGTTACTTGAGCAAATTGCTGACGAAAATAATCGTACAAACTGCGGTTTTTCTGAGAAAGTACCGCCATCGGGGAATCATCACCCATAGATGCTGTTGCTTCCTGACCGCCCTCAGCCAAGGGGCTCATCACCTGTCGGCGATCCTCAAAGGACACACCATAAAGTTTCATGTACGTGTTAATTTGATCTCGAGTCAAACTGCCCTCAAGTTCAATACCGTCCTCGTCCATGGTCGATTCAATCGCGCAAACACCGGCTTTCAACCATTTTTTATAAGGCAACTCTCGGGAGAGACGATGATCGATCTCCTCCCGAGTTTCGATCAAGCCATCAACAACATCGATCGACAGCATATCACCCGGTCCCAAACGGCCTTTGGCAACAACATTTTCTGGCTTATAGTCGTAGACTCCAACCTCAGAAGCAACGGTAATTATGTCGTCATCCGTTAGAACCCAACGCGAAGGTCGTAACCCATTGCGATCAAGAGCACAAACCGCATAGCGCCCGTCGGTTATCACCAGACCCGCAGGACCGTCCCAAGGCTCCATGTGCATCGACTGGTATTCAAAAAAAGCTCGCTCGCTGGGATCTCTATCTTCAACATTGTTCCAGGCTGGCGGGATCAACAGTCGTACAGCTCGATGCAATGGCATACCGCCTATCGCTAACAATTCCAGCATATTATCAAGACTAGAAGAGTCCGAGCCCGTGCGATTAACCAGCGGAGCCACATCGTCAAGGTCAGGCAAAAGTGGAGATTTAAACTTCGGCGTTCTGGCAACAGACCAGTTTCTGTTGCCAAGTATCGTATTAATCTCACCATTATGAGCCAACATCCGAAACGGCTGGGCAAGCGGCCACTTTGGCAGGGTGTTGGTCGAAAACCGTTGGTGAAAAACGCAAATAGCCGTTTCTAAACGAGGGTCTGACAAGTCTTTATAAAAATGCGGCAGATCTACCGGCATCATCAGACCTTTATAACTCATCACAGTTGCCGAGAAACTGGCAATATAAAATTCCTTATCTTCCGCCAAGCAATTTTCAATGTGGCGACGGGCAATAAATAACCGAGCATCAAACTGTTTGTCTGCCATGCCTTCAGGCGCGGAAATAAAGAGATGTTCAATCACTGGCAGTGTTTCAAGTGCGATAGGGCCAAGGCATTGAGGATCAGTCGGTACTTCCCTCCAGCCATTCAAAACAAGCCCCTGACGTGCCACTTCATTAGCCACTACAGCTTTAGCCCTTGCCCGACAGTCGGCCTCCTGGCCAAACATTATCACCCCAACGGCATAAAGCTCTGACAAAAGGGTAGAGCAGGTCTTCTCGGCCACAGTACGTAAAAAGGCATCGGGCTTTTGAATTAACAAGCCACAGCCATCACCCGTTTTTCCGTCTGCGGCAATACCGCCTCGGTGGGTCATGCAGGTTAACGCTTCAATTCCCGTCTGCAACAAGCGGTGACTAGACTCACCTTTCGTGTGAGCAATCAAGCCAAATCCGCAATTATCGCGAAACTCATCCAAACGATACAAGCCGTTCGCCATAAAAAACTCTTTAATAACAGTGAATTAGAAAGAAGACCCCTTTTCGAGAATCAAGAGGGGGCGCAAAAAAAGAAAGGTATTTTACACGTCAAATAGTGAGGGGACAAATATGTCTTAAGCGCTTAGCTTGCGAGCAAGGTCGCCGCCAACAACTTCTCACTATAATCAGCACTGATTATAGCCCTACCAAGGCTCTGTAAAAGCACTAATCGAACTTGACCGCCAAGTGCTTTTTTATCAACAGCCATCAAACTCAAAAAATGCTCGGCGGAAATCTCAGGCGGAGCCGTTGGCAAGCCCGCTTGGGCCACCAAAGCCACAACCCGCCTCTGGTCTGCCTCTGAAATCCAGCCCAGCCGCTGTGACAAATCTGCAGCCATACACATACCCGCCGCAACCGCCTCACCATGCAGCCACTCACCGTAGCCTTCATGGGTTTCAATCGCATGCCCAAAGGTATGGCCCAAGTTAAGAATAGCACGCAGCCCACTTTCCCGCTCATCCTCACTAACCACATGTGCTTTTAGACGGCAGGAGTGTTCGACAGCGTATAATAATGCATCACTTTCTCTGGCCAATAATCGAGCGATATTTTCTTCAAGCCAGACAAAAAAATCTAGGTCGACGATAAGCCCGTATTTTATAACCTCAGCAAGCCCCGCGCGATATTCTCGCTCAGGCAAAGATTGCAAAGTTGTAATATCGACCAATACACATTGGGGCTGATGGAAAGCACCAATCATATTTTTACCTAAAGCGTGGTTAACCGCTGTTTTACCGCCAACAGAAGAATCTACTTGAGCAAGCAAGGTGGTGGGTATTTGAATAAAGTTAACGCCTCTTTGATAACAAGCTGCAGCAAAACCGGTTATATCACCTACAACACCGCCACCTAAGGCTATCAAAGTCGTCGACCGATCGTGCTTGTAAGCTAGCAAGGCATCAAAGATCGTATTCAGGGTATCTATTGTTTTGTACTGCTCCCCATCGGGCAACACGAGTGTATTGAGCACCGGAACATCAATATTTTCCAGCAGGTTGTCAAGGTAGAGCGGAGCAATAGTCTCATTAGTTACCACCAAAACTTGATCGCCTCCTATATAAGAGGCTAAAGAACTAGCGCTATTACGCAAACTACAACCAATAAAAATTGGATAGCTACGCTCGCCGAGGTCAACGTTTAGTACATTCATGAAAGTAGAGACAAAAATTTCCAAGGTTCAATTCTAGCACAGCAATTAAGAGAGCCGAGAATACCGAGGGTTATTTAAGCCTGCTGTCGAATCAATAAAGCTAGTTCTTGCGCAGCCACTGCTGGAGTTTTCTTCTGACCATCAAAAACGATATCAGCAATTTCGTTATATAAGGGCTCTCGCTCTTTGACAATACTCTCTATCATTCTTTTTTTATCGACCACCTGCAGAAGGGGGCGCTTAGTATCTTGCTGCATTCGTTGATAGAGTACTTTTACAGCTACGGCAAGAAAAACAACTGTGCCCTCACGTTTCATCAACGCCCTACTCTCACTATCCAGAACAGCGCCGCCGCCAGTGGCAATGACCATATTATCACGGCCTGCCATTTCACGAAGCATAGCTGATTCTCGCTTACGGAAACCGGCTTCCCCTTCGACATCAAAAATCCAAGCAATATCTGCACCGCAGCTTTGTTCTATTTCTTGGTCCAGATCGACAAATGACTTATCCAGCAAGCGTGCCAAATGGCGACCTATCGTCGTCTTACCAGCACCCATTGGACCGACAAGAAATACAGGATCCAATTCATTCATCGGTCAAGCAATTGATCATTAATTATCCTTGGTGTGATAAATATCAATATTTCACGTTTAGTATGTTGCGAAATATTCTTGCGGAACAAGCGACTAAGATAAGGAATATCTCCTAATACTGGCACTTTTTGGACACCATTTAATTCTTCCATTTGAAAAATACCACCCAAAACTAACGTTTGCCCATCACCCACCAGCACTTTCGTTTCTATCTCTGTCACATCAATAGTTGGCTCAGAACCACCATTAGCAGTGGGCACATCGACACCGATAGTGTCCTGATTAATAATCAAGTCCATTATCACTCGATTATCAGGCGTAATCTGGGGCACCACCTCAAGCTTAAGCACAGCCTCTCGAAATTCAATATCAGTTTCACCACTAGAGGTGCCAGATGCGTAAGGAATTTCTGTACCCGCTTTAATAATCGCTTTCTGCTTATCCCCAGTAAGGAGCTTAGGTTGAGAAAGGATTTCTCCAAAGCCATCACTTTCCAAGGCACTCAACTCAAGATCAATCATTGTATCATCAGTTATCAAGCCCAACGAAAAGCTTCCCGCAGGGTCGGTTACCCCAAGATCAACACCAAGCGTCTCAGAAAGATCTAGGGACCCAGTGCCTCCGAAGAACTCTGCAGGAGAACCAGGGCTGCTATCTAACACATCTCTACTGCCGCCAAACTCAAAAATATCTCCACTCGGCGTCCTAGACCCGGCAAGCCCCCACCGAACGCCAACTTCCTTTTTAAAATCAGTGCTGGCAATAATTATTCTCGCCTTAATTTCCACCTGCCTAACAGGAATGTCTATTACTTTAATTAAGCGATAAAATTCATCAATTTTATCTTGCACATCTGTCAGGATAATCGTATTGGTGCGCTCGTCGACAATAGCACTCCCGCGTTCTGACAAAATACTCGACGTTGCATTTTCGTCGTCATCACTGCCGCCGCTATCATTTTCATCCGTGTTAAATAGATCGAATAGCTCACGAGCATCAGCGTATTTAACCCGAACAAATTCAGTAACCAACGGCGCCAACTCTACCAACTGTTTATTTGCCTCAACCTGCAAGCGCTCTCGTTCTGCGATCTCTACAGCAGGAGCAACAAGCAAGACGTTGCCCTCTTGCCTTTTATCGAGCCCTTTAGACTTTAAAACAATCTCTAGCGCTTGATCCCAGGGTACATTTTTTAGCCGCAATGTAATATTACCAACCACGGTATCACTGGCAACCAAATTGAGGTCAGTGAAATCGGCAATTAACTGTAGAACCGACCTCACCTCAATATCCTGAAAATTCAACGACAGTTTTTCACCAGTAAATTCAAAGCGGGAGTTTCTTTCTTCAAGCTCTTCTTTCGTCGGCCGCTTCACACTGACGACATACCGCTCATCTGCCTGATAAGCCAAATAATCGTATTCTCCCGTCGCCGCAATCACAACCTGAGTTGTGCCCCCATCCATTTTACTATCTATAGTTGTTATTGGCGTTGCGAAATCGAGCACATCCAACTTGCGGTTTAACGTTTCAGGCAAAGCCGTACGATAGAAGTTAAGAACAATGTTCTGCCCAATCTGACTGACATCCACTGAGGTTTTCGCATCAGTCAAGCTTATAGAAACCAACCCCTCTCCATTTTCACCACGACGAAAATCGACGTCAGTAATCCCCCTGCTGTGTTTAGAACCGACTTTACCACTCACTTTTTTAGCGGCCAGTTCAAAAGCAGGTGTACCGACACCATCGGCCAGAGCAGAACCAGAAGAAACACCAATATGGAGCCGCATTCCATCCTTATCAGACAAGGTTTCAAAGCCTACGGGATCCTGTAAATTAACGATCAGGCGAGTTTTTCCTCCAGCAC
The DNA here is from genome assembly GCA_041622675.1 of Porticoccaceae bacterium. Classification (GTDB taxonomy): domain Bacteria; phylum Pseudomonadota; class Gammaproteobacteria; order Pseudomonadales; family Porticoccaceae; genus Reddybacter. Next base: position 44,549 of record JBFJYH010000014.1, on the reverse strand, counting down.
TAAGCAGAACAACACTCTGTGCATTATCAAAAGCAAGTGGATATTTCTTTTTATTCAAAATACTAATAGTGTCTTCAAACTCGAGAACGATTCGAGCCGGCGAGTCCGTTGCAAAAGTTTTTGGCTCTGGCAAACCTTTCTCGGCACCAAGCTTGATCTCAAACCGCCCCCCAGGCAGGGTCGAGAAACTAATATCATCAATAGTCGCTGTTTCTGCAAATGCTGATTGAAACAAAATGAAACTTAAGATAACAGCCACTACTGTTTTTGACATCACTCCAGTCAACTGCTTGGTAACATTCATTCCTAACTCCTCAAAACCTCTCATTAATTGTTCCCTCTGAGGGCCAGCGTTCTGGGTCGCTCCACCCAACCACCTTTCCCATCGGGTACAATTTCTAGTATTTCCATTCGCGTTTCTGAGACACTAGTAACCCTGCCGTGGTTTTTTCCTAAATAGTTACCAATGGTTATTCTATGCACACCGCCATCACCGTCATCGACGAGCGACCAAATTGCATCACCTTGATCGAGAGACCCCACCAGTGAAAACGAAGAAAAATTAAACCCTTCAAGATATTCTTTTTTTCGGTTCTCATCTGGCTCCACAGCTAGCTTTCCAGATGAATCTTCTTTTGCGATAGCTGACAAAGGCATATCGAAAGGACTACGAAAAGCAATCGCGCTGTAGCGGAAAGTTTGATAAGGACGAAAAGTTGGCAACGGTTCTATTTCGCCGACAGGCTGAGTTCTGGCGCTCTCCATGAACAATTGCAAATCTTCATGTTGCCTATCTCTACAGCCCGTCATTAATCCTAAGACTAGGGCTAGCGTTACCGCCTTTATTATAATGCCGGTATCCATTGTTAATCTTCCTGGCCTTTATAGCGATAAGTTTTTGCGTCAACTTCAAAAACGAGCCGATTCCCCTCTTTATTCGACTTCATTGAGTAATCGTGCAATGTAACAATCCTAGGTAAGCCCGCAACACCGCTAACAAAAGTGCCGACATCATGATACCCACCCTCTGCAACGATTTTGATGGGCAGCTCAACATAAAACTCTTCTGATTTCTCTGGCTCCAGGGAAATAGTCTTGATTTCCAAACTACTTCCATAACCAATTTCAGTAATATCCTCCAGTAACCCCGGGACTTCAGTGTCACCGGGTAACTGAGCTAGTAAGGTTCCAAACGACTCCTCAACCTCAACCATTTGTTGGCGATAAGCTTCTAGGTTTGCCGCTTCAAAGGCTTTTTCTTGGTACGTCTTTCGCAGTGCAGCCTCCTTAGCTGCAACTGATTCCAAGCTCAGGTACAATTCCTTAACATGAAAAAAATAGCCTGACACAACAATCACAATAAACACAGCGGCACAAAGCAGCGCTTTATAAAGAATGGGCCAAACCCCGATATTCTGAAATTCTAGCTCTGATAAATCCAATTTAGCTAACTGGAACTCTTTCTTTTCACTCGCCACCTCAAGCCCCCTCAGCATCAGCTTCGTCTAGCGCCATTTCTAAGCGAACTTGGAGCTCAAAACGACTACCCTGCTCCCCGAGCGTATCATCGGCATCGACTTTGGTGAGATTGGGATCTTTAAAGCGATCAGAAGCATCAAGCTGACGCATTAATGTTGAAATACGATTGTTCGACTCGGCAAATCCTATCAAGGCCACATTTTCACCAACACGGTTTACCTCAACAAAAAAAACACCACTTGGAACCGAGCGCACGAACTCATCAAACACTTTGACGATTCCGGGGCGATTCCCCTGTAAAGCCTTAATAACTTCCATACGTTCGAGCACTTGTTTGCGACGCAACTTTAGCTCCTTAATTTCCTTAACCTTTTCATCCATGACTGCTATTTCTCGATTTAACAAATTATTTCTATCCGCCTGCCAATCGATTTGCCAATTCACCCAATAACCCCATGCTACGGCCAAGGACAAAGCAATAGCTACCACCATCCCAAGAAGAATTAAGAACTCCTTCTTTTTTTCCTGGCGCTCAATTTCTCGCCAAGGCAGTAAATTTATAGTCGTCATCGTTATTCAAAGCTCCTTAACGCCAAACCCGCCGCTATCATCATTGCGGGTGCATCCACCGCCAAAGCCACAGCATCGACTTTGCTGCCGACCGCCATATTCGCAAAGGGATTGGCTAACACCGTCGGTAAAGCCAATTTTTCCTCCACCTCATCCCTCAGGCCATCAGTAGCAGCAACGCCTCCAGCCAAAATCAACTGATCAATATAGTTGTATTGACTCGAAGAAAAGAAGAACTGTAATGATCGGGAAATTTGTTGAATTAAGGCTTCTTTAAAGGGCTCTATAATTTCAACCTCATAATCTTCTGGCAAACCTCCTTGCTTTTTCGCCTGCCCCGCTTCCTCCAACGAAAGACCGTAACGGCGCTGAATTTCTTCTGTCACCTGCTTCCCACCAAAAAGCTGCTCTCTGGTATATAAGGTTTTTCCTTCAACGAGAACACTCAAGGTCAACATTGTGGCCCCAATATCGGCAATCGCAACAACTTGCTCACCCACATTAGCAAGCTGTTCAGAGATAAGGTTAAACGCACGCTCAATGGCGAACACTTCGACATCGACAATTTTGGGCGTCAATCCTGCTGCACTCAGAGCTTCGACACGAAGATCAACATTCTCTCGACGGCAAGCCGCCAACAAAACATCAAGTTGATCGGGGTTTACTTCTGAGATCCCTATCACCTCGTAGTCTAATGCGACCTCATCTAGGGGGTAGGGAATGTATTGATCGGCTTCCAAAGATAACTGCGACTCCATAGCCTGATCACTTAAGCCACTCGGCATTTCAATCACCTTCGTAATAACGGCTGAACCCGCTACAGCGACAGCCACATCCCGTGTCTTTGGTTTCGCCTGAGCAACCACTTTGCGAATAGTTTCCTCTAGGGCATCGACATCATTGATATTTTTTTCTACCACGGTGCTTTGAGGTAAAGGCCGAACCAGATAACTTTCAACACGGTAGCGATCTCCCACTTTGCTCAATTCGAGCAACTTAACAGTGGAAGACGTTATATCAATCCCCAAAACAGGCTTTGTTTGCTTATCCAGAAAACTAAAAATCCCCATTTTTATTCTTTAATCCCTAATCCCTGCCGTTAGGCAAAATTAATAGCAACAGCCATTCATGAGCTATTCAAACGGTTCAAGTACAAATCAACGGGCGCTTACCACTATAATGCTAACCACTATTACACGAGCCGGCTAATCCTAAACGATGAAACACTTTGCAACCCTGATGCTTCGCTTCACCTACTTGCTGATAATTCCAGCACTGGGTGGTGCGCTGATCATCGCTACCAGCTTATATCTCTACCTTAGTCCCAAATTGCCTTCAGTGGAAACCCTTAAAACTGTTAAACTTCAAACACCTTTGAGAGTTTATTCACAAGATATGAAACTTATTGGCGAGTTTGGCGAAAAACGCCGAACTCCAATCAGTTTCGACCTCATTCCCCCACTCTTTGTCAACGCCGTTCTCGCAGCCGAAGATGATGGTTTCTATTCTCACATTGGTGTTGACTTTAAAGGGTTAGCTCGTGCTGCTGTTGAACTGGTTACCACTGGTCACATACAAACTGGCGGCAGCACCATCACCATGCAACTGGCCAGAAACTTTTTTCTCACCCGCGAACAGAGTTTTATTCGAAAATTCAATGAAATACTACTGGCGTTGCGCGTAGAAGACGAACTAGAAAAAGATGAAATACTTGCACTCTATGCCAACAAAATTTACCTCGGCAACCGTTCCTATGGTGTAGAAGCGGCCGCGATGACCTACTACGGCAAGTCGATCAACGAGCTGTCCTTGGCGCAAATGGCAATGATTGCCGGTCTGCCCAAAGCTCCTTCAAGGTTTAATCCCATTATCAACCCAGAGCGTGCCTTAACCCGACGAAACTGGATACTCGGGCGCATGTACAAACTCGGATACATTGAGAGAACAGAACTCGAAGAAGCCCGAAGCGAGGCTATTAGCGCCCAATACCATGGCTCACTAAAAGATTATGACGCACCCTATGTCGCTGAAATTGCGCGGCAAGCGGCAGTGGACTTACTGGGTGGCGAAGCCTATACCTCTGGCTTTTCAATTCAGACAACGATTGATAGCACACTACAGCGCTACGCAGACCAAGCTATTCTCGATGGTTTACTAAACTATGACTGGCGCCATGGCTATCGAGGACCCGAAGCCCATTTCGAAAATCCAGAGCAGTGGCCAACAGTCTTACAAAACACACCTCTTGTACGAGACTTGGAACCCGCCATTATTACCAATGTTGGGGAAAGCAGCATCACCCTGCTAACACAGAATAACCCTCCTATCACACTCTCTACCAAGTCAGCCCTAAAAGGTCTGCGAAACTATATTTCAGAAAATATACGCAGCGCTCCAATTAAAGATCTAAGCAAAGTCTTTTCCACCGGCGACCTCATTCGCATTCGCAGTGCAGCGAATGGCGAGTGGCAACTCACCCAAACCCCCGATGCACAGGCCGCCCTCGTTTCTCTCAACCCTGATACCGGAGCAATACAGGCCATGTCAGGTGGACTTGATTTTTATCAAAGCCCTTTCAACCGAGTGACACAAGCCCAGCGTCAACCGGGCTCGAATTTCAAACCATTTATCTACTCTGCCGCTTTAGAAAAAGGCATGACGCCGGCCAGCATTATTAACGATGCACCTCTTACGTTTGACAACAAAGATATCGAAAATCAGTGGCGGCCAGTCAACAGCAGCGGTAAATTTTACGGCCCAACTCGCTTGCGTCAGGCTCTGTACTTATCCCGCAACCTTGTTTCCATACGTATTTTACAGACAACAGGCATTACTTACGCTATCAATACCGCCTCCAAATTTGGCTTTAATAGTAAACAACTACCACGCGATTTATCCCTCGCACTGGGCAGCCATGCTGTCACACCGCTGGCCATCGCCGGGGGTTATGCAACTTTTGCCAACGGCGGCTACAAAATTGAGCCCTATCTTATTGAACGCATTACCGACGGTGACGGCGAGACAGTTTTTCAAGCAACGAACCCCGTGGTATGTCGCAACAACTGCACTGAGAAGCCGGTGGCAGAACAAGACATTGACGCCAAGCTCAGCCCTATTGAGCAAAGTACCCAACCTGAATCAAGCAATCCGATATCCCCTACAGCAGAACGGATACTAGAGCCTCGAGTCGCCTATCTGCTTGACTCCATGCTCAAAGATGTTGTCAAACGGGGCACAGCCACTAAAGCCAGAGCGATGAAACGCAGCGATATTGCCGGCAAAACTGGTACCACAAACGGTCCAAGAGATGCGTGGTTTTCTGGCTACAACCCCGACTTGGTGACAACCACATGGCTTGGCTTTGATGACAATCGCAAGATCGGCCGTCGTGAATTTGGCGGCTCCGCTGCACTGCCTATATGGATAGATTATATGGAGAAGGCCCTGGCAAACCGACCACAACGCTACCATCCACAACCGGCGGGACTGGTCTCTGTACGTATTGACCCAACCACCGGGCTGAGAGTTTCGCCCAACGAAAAAAATGGTATTTTTGAGCTTTTTCGAGAGGAAAATATTCCAGCCTATGGCGAAACCAGAAAACCCGGCCAATTTTTTGAAACTGACAACTCACTACCAGAAGATATTTTCTAGTGTCTATTTTATTGAATCGCCAATGCTATTGAGGCTTACAACTATTGAACACTGAGCCCAGATAATAGGTTCTGCCAGGGGAAAACCCTATCACCCAACACATAGAAATAAGGGTTGAGCAGCTCATCTTTTTCGTTGTACCGCAACAGCTCTAGGTCAGCATTGAGGACTTGGCCACCCGCTGCCTCAACAACCGCTTGCGCCGCTGCCGTATCCCACTCCATGGTCGGCGCTAGTCGGGGATAAATATCAGCACAACCCTCAGCGACCAAACAAAGCTTCAGCGAGCTACCCATATTACAAGTATCAGTGTGTCCCAAATCTTTTGCCAGGCGCGTTAACAGATCATCAACCGCATCGGCGCCATGACTACGGCTCGCCACCACCGTCACTGGCTTATCCGCCCCACCACGACCACTCATCGAGCGCACAGCAATGGATTTTTCAGACTCCTCACCTTCGATTTTATACGCACCAACATCTTTCAACCCGGTGTAAGTAACGCCGCTAACCGGCACATGCACCACACCTAAAACCGGGATATGATTGTCAACTAGAGCCACATTTACAGTGAACTCCCCACTGCGCTTGATAAACTCCTTGGTGCCATCAAGAGGATCAATAATCCAGTAACGCTGCCATTGACTTCGTTCTGAAAAAGACGGCGCTACTGCCTCCTCACTCAATATTGGTACTCCTTCCAACAAACCTTCCAGACCGCCGACTAAGATATGGTGAGCTGCCAGATCAGCCGCTGTCAAGGGGGACTCATCGGCTTTCACCTCTACGCCAAGGTCACTGCGAGTATAGATTTCTAAAATTGCCTCACCCGCACGACGACAAAGCGCCACAACCTCGTCCACAATGTTTTTATCAACAACTGCTCGTCTCACACCCACTCCTTTTTTCTTAAATTGTAAAAACACTGATCTATTGTCTATTTAATAGGTGAAGATTGAAAATAATCTCTCGCCATATACAAAGCCGAAATCGAAACCCCATCACTGACATCCGCTCGGCTGACCAACTCAGCCAGGTTCTCGAGGGGCCACTCCATCGTCGCCATCGGCTCTGGCTCATCCCCCGGCAGTGAGTCTTCATACAAATCCCAAGCGACCAATACGTCAATACTGCGCGCCATGTACGAAGGTGTTAAATGAATATTTTTCAAAAACCGCAACTCACGCGCACCAACACCTGCCTCTTCTTTTAGCTCGCGATTCCCCGCGGTTAAGTTATCTTCCCCAGGATCAATTGCGCCTTTGGGCAAACCCCACTGATAGGCGTTAATACCGGCGCTGTATTCCTGCACTAAAATCACCGAGCCCTGGGCCGTCACCGGCACAACGGCGACCGCACCATAGCCCCCCGAAGCCAGACGCTCATAGGTGCGCTCGACACCATTGGAAAAGCGCAGTTCTAACTGCTCAACCTGGAACAGGCGAGTGCGAGCAATACGCTCTCGCTTCAAAATCAGAGGATTAGTCGGCATACTCAAGCCTTTCGTTGTGACGTGCCATTTATTCAATTATTTTATCCCAGAGGTATTATCAACTATGATCGACTGGAACACCATTGACACCGTATTGCTAGACATGGACGGCACCCTGCTCGATCTACATTTTGATAATTTTTTCTGGCAGCACCACCTTCCGGCTCGCTATGCGGAAGTGCATCAAATTGAACCCGAGGCCGCACTTGAAAAGCTCTACAAACGCTTTGAAGAAAAGCGCAGCTCTATTGAATGGTATTGCACTGATTTTTGGTCCGCGGAACTCGGTCTTGACATTCCCGCCCTGAAAAAGGAAGTACAACACCTAATTGCCGAACGTCCCCACGTGCGTCAGTTTTTAAACGCACTTGGTAAAACCCATCGCCAGCGCATACTCATCACCAATGCACATCGCGACAGCCTCAACTTAAAAATCGACATCACTGGAATCGACGATCTCCTCGACACCTTAATTTCATCCCACGATTATAACGCACCCAAAGAGTCAGCCATCTTTTGGCAGAGCCTTAGCGAACAAATTCACTTCGATCCGAAACGCACCCTCTTTATTGATGACACCGAGGATATGCTCAATACTGCCGAAAAATTCGGTATCGGCCACCTACTCGGCATTCGCCAGCCCGATAGTAAAACCACAGCGCGTACAAATCTAAAATACCCAGCCATTGATCATTTCTCAGACCTCTTACCGATCGACTAAAGCTATGGAAAAAGTTCGCATTGATAAATGGTTATGGGCCGCCAGGTTTTTCAAAACTCGCGCCTTGGCCAAAACAGCCATCGAGGGAGGCAAAGTCCGTATAGCTGGGCAGCGGGTAAAAGCCAGCAAAGAACTAAAAACAGGTATCGAGCTCACCATTCGCCAGGGCTGGGACACAAAGCAAGTACGTGTTGATGCGTTGAGCGATAAACGCAGAGGGGCATCCGAGGCAGCAGCCCTGTATACTGAGACAGAACAGAGCCTTCTCGAAAGAGAACGTCGTGCGGCTGAACGTAAGGCCGCTAGTAGCAGCCACCCCCCCCCCGACCAGCGGCCTAACAAGAAACAGCGTCGGCAAATCCATCGCTTTCAACGCGAGCAAAAACTCGATTAGATAACCCACCCGATCAGGCCCTCTGGACAATATTGGGGATCTTTCGTACATTGCAGCCCCGCTGAGCAAGCCCATCAACCCATCGGTATATTTATGCCTAAACCCGACAATGATCTACTGCAGAGATTCCTTTTTCAACAAAGTGATATACGTGGTGAAATCGTCTCTTTACAGGACAGTTACCAGGTCGTGCTCGCCAACCACAAAATACCATTACCAGCGATTAACACGCTGCTCGGTGAATTTCTCAGTGCCGCAGCCCTGCTGAGCGCCACACTGAAGTTCGACGGCATCATAACCCTGCAGGCGAAGCCTAAAACACCTAGCCCCCTTGAGCTCATTATGGCTGACTGTACCCGCCACAATAATCTGCGCGCCGTGGCACGCCTCGATGAACACAAAGCACCCACCAGTGAACAACAATGTAGTTTTCGAGAGTTACTGGAAGGTGGATTTCTGGTCATTACCATCGACCCGGCTAAAGGCGAGCGCTACCAAAGTGTTATCGCTATTGAGCACGATTCATTGAGTGATTGCCTGAACACCTATTTCCAGCAATCGGAACAACTCCCCACCCGTATCTGGTTGTCAGCCGATGGCAACAGGTCCTCAGGGCTACTGCTACAAGCCTTACCCGTGCAGCTACAGAGTTTCGAGCAGCGTAGCGAATTTTGGCAACATTTAAGTTTGCTCGCCGATACCTTAAAAGTGGACGAGCAACTAACACTGGGGCACGAAGAACAACTACATCGCCTGTTTCACCAAGAGGCCTTACAACTCTTCGAACCCACAGCCCTGCAATTTTCCTGCAGCTGCTCACGCACCCGCACAGCGAATATGCTGATAAGTTTGGGGAAGGAGGAAGTCGACGCCATTCTCGAAGAGCAGACCAATATTGAAATTAGCTGCGAATTTTGCCATTACGTCTACCAATTCAGTGCCGCGCAAGCAACACAACTGTTTGTCGACACGCCACCGACCCTCCATTAAGGCCATATTTTTCCCTTCGCCATGAGATCGTTTTCTGGCATAATTGGCGCCCTTTTTTGGCATGGCCCGGATTGCGGATAGCACGCTTCCCCCTTAAACTGATCACAGGATTGAAACTAATGACCGACTTTGATACTTCTGCGGCAACCATTTACACCGACCTGAGTTCCGCTGAACTGATCGAACAATCCCTTCATCGCAAAGAGGGCGTGCTCACCCATACCGGCGCCTTACGTGCAGAGACCGGACATCACACCGGCCGCTCACCCGCCGACCGTTTTATTGTCGAAGAGCCCAGCACCAGCGACGCCATTAACTGGGGGCCAGTCAACCGCCCTTTCCCTCAAGACAAATTCGATGATCTATGGGATCGTGTGGAATCTTATATTGCCGGCGTTGACCGCTTCGTTTCCTACTTACACATTGGTCAGGACAGAGAACACTACATCCCCGCCAAGGTTACTACCGAGACTGCCTGGCACAACCTTTTCGCCAGAAACATGTTCATCCGCACCGAACAGTACAATCCTGCGAGCAAAGAAGGCTGGCAAATTCTTCACGCCGCCAACTTTGTTTGCGAGCCCGAGCGCGACGGCACCACTAGCAGCGGCGTGGTTATCATTAACTTCGCGCAACGCAAAGTGCTCCTAGCCGGCATGAAGTACGCTGGCGAAATGAAAAAGAGTATGTTTTCGGTACAGAACTTTCTGCTGCCTGAGAAAGACGTAATGCCCATGCACTGTGCGGCCAACGTTGGAGAAAACGGCGATGTCGCTTTGTTTTTCGGCCTCTCTGGCACCGGGAAAACCACACTTTCGGCCGATCCACTACGCTATCTTATAGGCGATGACGAGCACGGTTGGAGTAAAGGTGCGGTATTCAATCTAGAAGGCGGCTGTTACGCCAAGACCATTGATCTCAGCCAGAAGAACGAGCCGGTTATTTGGGATGCCATTCGCTTTGGTGCCATCGTCGAAAATGTCGTCCTTAATGAAAAACGCGAGCCCGACTATTGTGATACCTCACTGACCGAAAACGGTCGTTGCAGCTATCCCCTTGAGCACGTCGAAATGCGCTCCGAGAAAAACCGCGCAGGAGAACCCAAGCACATTATGTTCCTCACCTGCGATGTCACTGGCGTATTACCTCCGGTGTCTATTTTGTCGAAAGAAGCGGCGGCCTACCACTTCCTCAGTGGCTACACTGCTCGCGTCGGTTCAACCGAACTCGGTGGCGAATCGGGCATCAACCCTACGTTCTCAGCCTGTTTCGGCGCTCCGTTTATGCCCCGCCCCGCTGGGGTTTACGCCGAATTATTGATGAAGCGCATCGAAGATTTTGGCAGCAAGGTCTATCTGGTAAATACCGGTTGGACAGGCGGCGCAGGAGGCTCAAGCGGCACTGGCGCCCGCTTTCCCATCCCCGTTACCCGATCCATTATCACTGCTATTCAAAATGGCGATCTGGAAGATGCCGAAACGGCACAGTTACCACTCTTGAACCTCCAATTTCCCATTGCCGTACCGGGTGTTGAACAACGCTACCTCAACCCGCGTGAAGCCTGGGAAGACAAAGGCGCTTACGATAAGCAAGCCGCTAAGTTAGCTGGCCTGTTCATTGAAAACTTCAAGACCTTCGATGTATCTGACGACATCAACCAAGCAGGTCCCAGCTTATAGACCCAATTCGATCACAAGTGGCTTACTCGGTAAAGCCTAGGCATAAAAAAAGCTCCTCATAGGAGCTTTTTTTATGCCTGGAAAATTTAGTTCGCCCCACGCATTTAACTCACACCACTTCTAAGCCAGCTCAACAGCGTTAGCACTACCCTCATTCGACGTCGCCTCAAGTAAACCCTGGCGATAGAACTGTAGGCTTTTATCGCGTTCACCGAGACGCCCCAAGACCTCCGCCAGCTCGACATAAATTTCAGGTCGACTTTCCAATTTCAGAGCCGCCTCAAAATAGTCCCTAGCCTTGCCCCATAGCTCGCTACGCTGGCATAAACGCGCCAAACTCAGCAGTAGATCAGGATTATCCGGCTGTTCTTTTAGCCAATCCTCAGCAACTTTTAAGCGCTGCGCCACATCACCGTCAAGCTGGCCATAAACGGCCAACAAGTGTTTATCCCAAGAGTTTTTGATCGCTTTGCGAAGTTCTTTTTCAGCCAGCGCAGCCTCACCAACCTGCACAAGAAGCTCTGCGTGTTTAGCGACAACCACAGGCGCGGCACGTACATTTTTCGCCATCCGACCCCAAAGATCAGACAAATTCTGCTTGTTTATAGCCATATCCGCGTCAAGATTATGTGTCAATTGATCTAATTGAGCAGCCCTAATCGATACTTCGAGCTGACACAGGCCATCAGAATCCATCACTTTATTGGCGCGTAAGTCAGCCAGTAGTTTTTCTAATTGATCCCACTGCTGTAAATTTCGGTACGTTTTTTCAAGTAAACTGAGTATATAAGGATGCTTTGGGTGTCGACCATACAAGCCTTGTAAAACAGGTAAGGCCTCAGCATAGTTATCATCGTTGAGTAACAGACGCACTCTAGCTAGGCCCACGGCCATCTCATTGCGCGAATCAGCTTTTTCAGCAAGACTCAAAAGGTGCTCTGCCTGCTCTTCATTACCCAATTCTGCCGCCGCACTGGCCGCACCCAGATAATTAATCAGACCCAGCTCAGAGCTGGCAGCTGATTTTGACAGCTGTTTGCAGGCCGAGGTCCAACGCCCCTCAGCCAAATCGACAAGACCTTGATATGTTAATCGGTTATTTTGCTGTTGTTTTTTCGCCTTCCAGTTTTTCTTCAAATGCATACCTGGCATTACCAAGGAGCGCACTAAACTTATCAACACCCGCAATAGCAGCCACAGTGCAATTACTGCTAACACACCGGTCCATAGGGTGAACTGAATCGCTGTGGAACCCACCGACACGAGTATAAACCCCGGGTATTCTCCAACCAGCCAGTACAAAACGCTGCCTCCCACGGCCGCTAGCATTAACAATACAATTGCGATTCTCACGCTGCTCAACCCTCCTTGCTGCCAAGCCGACTTTCAGCAGCATCCCGATAGTCTCGCAACATATATAAGGCAGAGCTAATATCGGGCAAGCTCTGCTTCACTGCTTCGCTTTGCAAAGCCTGTAGCTGCTCGATAAAGGCACGGGTGTCACTATTGACGACAAAATACCGGGCTATATCTTTTTCAACGCGAGCAAGACTAGCTCGATAAATTTTTCCCTCTTCGCGCAACACCGCTTGCTGGGCATTACCGAGAGCAATTAACAAGCTGTGACGCAGCTGAACCTCTCGGTCAATAGACATTAAAGGAGCCAAAGGCTGTTCGAGGGAGCGCACATGAAAATGCCTCTCAATAAAACTCTGTGTCGCCTGAGAAAGATTACCCCAAAGATTTTGATACCATGACTTCTCAGGTTCTACAGCGGCTCCATCCAGAGAAGCCAGCTCATCGGCTGTATCAACAGCGTCAAGCCCATGGGCTGGCAGAGCAGAAAAAGTCATCACCAAGTCAGACAAGGTGCCAATGCGCAGGAAAATACCCTCGCGATCAACAATGTTGGTGCTCCGCAAGGCTGCAATATTCTCTGACAACGATTTTCGCAGCGCCAACAGCCCGGGGTCATCAAGTTTTGCCAGCATCTGGTCGGCCGATTCCAGTAGACTTAGAGCACCCTTGGGGCTACGTTCAACCAGTAAACGCTGGCTAGCTAGGCGAATCAAAAACTCCGCTTCATCTAACAAGTATTTGCCACGACTGGCGCGACCATTGCTTTCAAGCAACTCTAGTTGGCCCTGCTGCTCTTTTCGAAAAGCTTGGAATTTACCCCCCATCGTGGCAACCAGACGCTCCTGCTCTGCTGACTGTCGCTCAATATTCTGCTGTAGTGTTTCAATCAACGCCCTTTGTTGGGCCAAAGTCTGTGTGTTTGACGCGCGTTCTAGCCACAGCGTTTGACCAAACCAAGACAGAACGATAGCGCCGACAATAATGAGTAGAAGTAAAAAAACCGTCAATACGCGCCAACCTCTCCCCGTGGGGGCTTTTGGCGTTGCATGCTGTGTATCATTCTCAACCTTATCTTCAGCCTGACTGCTTCCTTTCGCTTCGGGAACCGACTCGACATCCGGCTCGTGTTGCGTGCTATCCATTTGTTTTTTGTTATTCACCCATCTTCCCACTTTTCAATGAATATTCTCTTTAACGAAACACCTTTGACCACCAAGCAACTGGGCTGAGTCGTCAACGTGTACGAGTGTACCAGTCCAACACACGGCGCTCCACGTCTTCAGCAAGTGCACTGGCAGCAAGGTGTACCGTATGAAATCCCCGGCGGCGCGCCAAGTTTGCCACCCGCTCGCTCGGCACGACTATCGGTAAACTTTTCAGTAGCACCCAACATGTTTCGGGCACAATGCGAAACAATGCGTCGACTACCTGACTACTGTAAATCAGCACCAGAGGTGATTGTTTCTGTAATAATTCAGCGATCGCCTCGCCATGGCGAGGCTCTGTAACACGGTGATAGAGCTCACAGCAATCGACACTTGCCCCTCGAGCTTTCAACGTGTGTTCTAGCAAGTCCCTACCTCGCCCACCTCTACAGATAATAATTTTCTCACCCTGCACCGCATGTAAAGCGGGCAGCGCCAATAGCGCTTCACTGGTAAAACCCACCTCGGGTACAACAACATCCACACCGACATCTCGCAAAGGCTGGGCCGAAGTTGGACCGACTCCAAAATAATCGAGACCCGCAGGTAACATCGGCCAATAGCGATCCAGCCACCATGCGGCTAATTGTGCCGCATGGCGGCTGATGACGATAGCTTTGTCGTAATCGGAAAAAGCCATCATCTGCTGCTTAACCAGCGCATCATCCAACCCCGCAGCCTGAATTTTAATCACCGGATAGTGATGACAGGTAGCGCCTAGGGCTGTAAAACGATCGAGCAAGGGATCTTGTACACAAACATCACTAGAAAGACGGATGGCAGACGGCTGCCCTACGATTGGTGACGTCGAGCTAGCGCGCAGGCCGAGAATATGCAAACCATCCAGCGCGGGCATATTTAGCGCGCCGCAATTGCCGCAAGGATTTTATCCGCACCCCGCGCTAGTAAGCGCTGGGCCAGTGTAATGCCAAGTTGCTCTGCATTGCCCGCGGCACCGGTAAGCTCTTCTCGCAACATAACACTGCCATCGAGAGAGCCCACAAGCGCACGCAAATAAAGCTGATGATCCGCGACAAGTTGCGCATAACAGGCAATCGGCACCTGACAGCCACCTTCAAGTTCACAGTTGATAGCCCTCTCAGCAATAACGCAAACGGCCGTATCCTCATGATGAAGTACGCTTAACAGCGCTTGCGTTTGCTCGTCGTCAGCTCGGCATTCAATACCTACGGCGCCCTGACCACCTGCCGGTAGTGACTGGCTGACCGGTATACGCTGGGATATTCTGCCGGGCATTTCAAGGCGCAGTAAACCCGCAGTCGCGAGAATAATGCCATCGTATTCATTATTATCGAGACGCGCGAGACGAGTATTGACGTTACCGCGCAAATCGAGAACTTCAAGTTGGGGGTACCGCTCCACCAACTGGCATTGGCGACGCATACTACTGGTGCCAACACGAGCATTCGCAGGCAGCTGGTCAACACTCTGGTAGTGATTGGAAACGAAGGCATCACGCGGGTCTTCCCGCTCACAGATCACTGGCAAAGCCAAACCCGGGGGCAAAACCATGGGCACATCTTTCATTGAATGAACGGCAATGTCGGCCCGGTCCTCTAATAATGCCATCTCAAGCTCTTTTACAAAGAGCCCTTTACCGCCAATCTTAGCAAGAGGTGTATCGAGAATTTTGTCGCCTCGAGTCGACATACTAATAATATCAACTCCCAGTCCCGGGTGAGCCTGCATCAAGGCATCGCGAACAAAATGCGCCTGCCACAATGCCAACGGGCTTTTACGAGTGGCGATACGCAATGTTTGCATGGAATTACTCATGAAGTCAGTGAAAAACCATCCCGCTCAGCCACAGCGTCACGTTGCGCCGAAAGCTCCAACCAATGACCGTCTAAGGGGATAATGGCTAAACATAATAACAGATTTGCTACGCTTAATAATCAGCACCGCACTCAACCACCGACTATTAGCGGGAGACTTTAAGTCAGTCATCAACGAAATCAAGCAGATGCCAAATCAGATTTTTTCAAGTAAACGGCGCACCGGTGTAATATGTCGTCGGCTCACCTGTGGTTTAATATCGAGGTCTTTAAGGCGCACAAAGCAGTGCCCCTCACTATCGCGTTCCAGCCCGTCAATATGCAAAACCGAAACGAGGGCATTGCGATGAATACGTACAAAGCGCCCCTCGAACTCGCCTTCCAACTCTTTTAGAGTATCGTCAAGTAAGGCCTCACCACCCGTATGGTAAGCCGTCACATATTTATGATCCGCCTGAAACAAACGCACATCGGTAATCGGAATTAAATCTATTTCGCCTCGATGTTTCGAAGCTAAATAGGTGCGTCCATTACCCCCAGGTCCGGCTGAGTCTTGCAGACTATTGAGCTGCGCTTTATTGACGCGCGCGGTTCGACTCAAGGCTATTTCCAAATCAGATTGCCTTACCGGCTTTAGTAAGTAGCCAATGGCTTGAGACGAAAAAGCTTCGATAGCGTAATCTTCATACGCGGTGCAAAAAATCACGGCGGGGGGAGGATCTAACTCGGCCAAATGTTGCGCTGCGGCAATACCATCCATACCGGGCATACGCACATCCATCAACACCACATCAGGGCTGATGTCCCTCGCCTGCTGAATCGCCTGTTGACCGGTCTCGGCCATGGCAACTACATTAAACCCTGGTAGCGAAGTCACCATCCTCTGCAAACGGTCACGCGCTAAAGGCTCGTCATCGACAATCAGGACATCCATAAGAAAACGACTCACTACCCCAGCGGAAAATTAATATGCGTGATGTAATGATTATCCATTCTCTCGGCACGCACCACCGCAGTCGGCCCGAAATGTGCCACAAGTCGCTTTTGAACATTATCTATGGCCATCTTGCTGCCTCTGCTGTGCTGCATTATCAGACTTCTGGGGTTAGCAACAGTCAAGATCAAACGTTCATTTATACGCTTCACACTGATTTTGATCAGTCCCCCTTCCGGCAACAACTCAATACCGTGGTAGACGGCATTTTCCAACACTGGCTGCAAAGTGAGACTCGGTATCTGCACATCACCGTAATCGCCAAGCTCCCACTCTGTTTGCAGGCGCTCACCAAGTCGCAACTTTTCGAGAGCCAGATAACTGCGACACAATGCCAGCTCCTCTCGTAGAGGCACCAGAGTATAGGCATCGTCGAGAACACGGCGGAACAACCTGGCAAGATCGACCACCACCAGCTCTGCTTTACCTGGATCTATGGCGATAAGACTGGCGATCATATTCATACTATTAAATAAAAAATGAGGACGGATTCGCGACTGTAATTCCTGGATGCGAGAAGCTTCCAAAAGGTGACTTAGCGTTACGATCTGGCGCTGAATATGCAAGTAGTACGTCAGCATGACCGCCAGTAGCAAGGCCGCCACTACAGCTTCTCCCATTGTAAAATGGTGAAACAGTGGGGCAAATACGGCAAATAACGTCAACTCAATCGCCAGTACGGCCAGCGCTAGAGCGGTTACCAGCACCGTATAACTCAGGGCCATTTTATGGGCACCAAAGACCGCCCACACCTTGCGTTCAATCCGCCAGACCAGCGAACCGGCGAGGGCAGAAACTAGCAGCGCCAACAAAAACACCTGAACCAGCACTGGCCAGTCAATCAACGAGAGGCTGGGGCTCAACCATAACATGATGAAACACAAGCATTGGCCGATGAGCAAAACACCTAACCAACAACCACTTTTAAAGACACCGACCCTAGGCAACTCGGGCCGAAATGAGGTGCTCTTCGGGCGATTATTTCTCGGCCGGTCTTTTCTTCGCTCCACTTTCCGCTTTCTCACCCAGTACAGCCAATGAATTCGCTATAATGCGCCATTTTTGCAACCTAGGCATCTCCGCCACTGGCAAGAAAGCCGTCAAAAGCTACTCGAGGTCACAATGAGCGACAAAAAACCATCCAACCAGTCCTGGGGCGGCCGTTTTAGCGAACCCACCGATGCCTTCGTTGCCCGCTTTACAGCCTCAGTCAACTTTGATCAACGCCTTTATAAGCAAGACATCGAGGGTTCTCAAGCCCATGCGGCCATGCTAACTCAGGTGGGCATTCTCACAGCACAGGAACACCAGCAAATAAAGACCGGGCTCGACGAAATCCTCGCCGATATAGAAGCCGGAACTTTTCAATGGTCGGTTGAACTTGAAGATGTCCACATGAATATCGAGGCAGCACTAACGGCCAAAATTGGCATCACCGGTAAAAAACTCCACACGGGGCGCTCACGTAATGATCAGGTGGCAACAGATATTCGCCTCTGGCTACGCAGTGAAATTACTACCATTCAACATGAGTTACATCGCTTGCAAGAAGGCCTGCTGTTTATCGCTGAACGTGAAGCCTCCACTATAATGCCCGGCTTTACTCACCTGCAAACAGCACAACCGGTAACCTTCGGCCATCATTTACTCGCCTGGTATGAAATGCTGGTGCGCGATCAAGGCCGTCTGGCCGATTGTAAAAAAAGGCTGAATCAATCACCCTTAGGCTCTGCGGCACTGGCCGGCACCACCTACCCTATCGATAGAGAGCACACCGCCACATTGCTCGGCTTTGACGGCCCCACGGCCAACAGTCTCGATTCGGTCAGCGACAGGGACTTCGCAATTGAGTTTTGTGCCTTTGCCAGTCTGTTGATGACCCACCTCTCCCGCGCCTCGGAAGAGCTTGTTCTTTGGGCATCCGCACAGTTTGACTTCATCGACCTGCCGGACCGCTTTTGCACGGGTTCATCCATCATGCCGCAGAAAAAAAATCCGGACGTTCCCGAATTAGTACGTGGCAAAACAGGTCGCACCCACGGCCACCTCATTAGCTTGCTAACGTTGATGAAGTCCCAACCCTTAGCCTACAACAAAGACAACCAGGAAGATAAAGAGCCCCTGTTCGACAGTGTCGATACCGTCCGCGATTGCCTACGCGCCTTTGCCGACATGGTACCCGCTATCACGGTCAAAAAAGACCAAATGTACGAGGCTGCCCGGCGCGGCTTTTCCACCGCCACCGATCTCGCCGACTACCTAGTGGGCAAAGGGGTGGCCTTTCGCGATGCCCACGAAATTGTCGGTAGTGCGGTTGCCTATGGCATTGACACCGGTAAAGATCTCTCGGAAATGTCCATCGACGAACTGCAAAAATTTGGCGATATGATTGGTGTTGATGTATTTGATGTCCTCACGCTTGAAGGCTCGGTTGCTGCACGGGATCATATTGGCGGCACCGCACCTAAACAAGTCTCCCTTGCGGTCACCCAAGCGCGCAAACAGCTCGCAGAACAGTTGACGAGTTTCTAAGCCGTATTTCCCTCGCCACGCTGCGCTAACATTGAGGCCAAGTACAGTGAACCGCTATACTTGCGCCTCTGCTGACTGGACAAAAAAACGCCAATGACTGCCATTACCTACCGTCGTATTTTTATCTTTTTACCCCTGCTTTTATTGGCAGTCTCTACGCTCAATGCCTGTGGCAATAAAGGGGCGCTGTATATTCCTCCGCCCCCGGTCGAGCAGCAAAGTGCAGCCCCTGCCAGGGGCATTGACAACCCATGAGTCATTTTTCACGTCGTGATGGGCAGCTACATATCGACAACATTGCCCTGGCCAGTATAGCCGCCGAACACGGTACACCCGCTTATGTTTATTCAAAGGCGGCCATCAGTGAGCAGTTTTTAGCCTATCAACACGCCATGGGCGAACAGAGGCATCTGATTTGCTATGCGGTAAAAGCCAATTGCAGCCTTGCGATTCTCAACATACTCGCCAAGCTCGGCGCTGGCTTCGACATTGTTTCCGGCGGTGAGCTAGAGCGTGTGCTGGCTGCCGGCGGAGAAGCCCAAAAAATTGTTTTTTCTGGCGTCGGTAAGAGCCATGAAGAAATCACACTGGCTCTACAAACGGGTATTCACTGTTTTAATGTCGAGTCCCTAGCCGAGTTAGAGCGCATTCAACACATTGGCCAGAGCCTCGACATCATCGCCCCCATTTCTATTCGCGTAAACCCCGATGTCGACGCCGGCACCCACCCCTATATTTCCACCGGCCTTAAAGAGAATAAATTCGGTATTGAAATCGACTCAGTTATTGCGGTCTACCAACGGGCAGCCTCCCTTTCCCATATAGCCGTTAAAGGCGTCGACTGTCACATCGGCTCACAACTCACCGAGGTCGCGCCTTTTATCGACGCAATGGATAGAGTTTTGCTACTTATCGACCGTCTCGCCGAAGTGGGCATTAGCATCGAACACCTCGATCTCGGTGGCGGCCTCGGCGTGCGCTATCAAGATGAACAACCACCCGCCATCAGCGACTATATTCACGCCATACGCGAAGGTCTTGGCACGCGCGATTTGTCTCTAATACTGGAGCCCGGTCGCTCCATCGTCGCCAATGCGGGGGTTCTAGTGAGCAAGGTCGAATATCTTAAAACAGCGGGTGACAAACACTTCGCCATCGTCGATGCGGCAATGAACGACATGCTGCGCCCCGCGCTTTATCAAGCCTGGCTCAATATTGAAACCGTCAGTGATAACCCTCAGGCTACCACAGGTGTTTATGACGTTGTCGGCCCGGTCTGTGAAACTGGGGACTTCCTCGGTAAACAGCGCTCCCTCGCGATTACCGAGGGTGACCTGCTCTGCATCCACTCGGCAGGCGCCTATGGCATGGCTATGAGTTCGAATTACAATAGCCGGCCACGGGCGGCGGAAATTATGGTCGATAACAACGAGACTCATGTGATTAGAACTCGAGAGACCAAGGCTGATTTGATGCGTGGTGAGTCACTACTGCCGGACCCCTGTTAAATGCATATTCGTTTCACCAAAATGCACGGCTTGGGCAATGACTTTGTGGTGATTGATGCAGTGACCCAGGCTGTAACAATGACCAATGAGCTCGCCCGTCGTCTCGCCGATCGCCACAGGGGCATTGGCTGCGATCAAATACTACTAGTTGAACCACCTCACCACCCAGAAATGGATTTTAAATATCGCATTTTTAATGCCGACGGTAGTGAAGTCGCTCAGTGTGGCAATGGTGCGCGTTGTTTTGCCAAGTTTGTTCACGACAGGCGTCTCACCGGTAAAAACCTACTTAACGTTGAAACTTACGCAGGCACCCTGCAACTGAAAATTGACAAGCAGCAAAGTTACACCGCCACCTTAGGTATACCCAATTTCGAACCCGCACAAATCCCTTTAGTCGCGGAACAAGCCGCACTAACCTATGCTATTGAGATCGATGGAAAAACCTTCGATATTGCCGCTCTATCATTGGGCAACCCTCACGCTGTGCTACAAGTTACCGATATTAAAGCGGCCCCCGTCGAGAAACTTGGCTCCTTACTCGAATGCCATTCACGCTTCCCCGAGCAGGTCAATGTCGGCTTTATGGCTCTGTTGTCTCGTCACGAAATCAATCTGCGCGTTTACGAGCGCGGCGCTGGAGAAACCCAGGCTTGCGGCAGTGGCGCCTGTGCGGCGGCGATAGCTGGCATCACGCAAAACCTGCTAGAATCACCCGTCAAAGTCAACCTGCCGGGCGGTAGTCTACACATCACCTGGCAGGGCGAAAACCAGCCGGTGTCTGTCACAGGCCCGGCGACAACTGTTTATCAGGGGCGCATTCGCCTATGAGCACCAAAGACAAATCTGACAGGCAAGTTGCACAATTGATAACAGAGGAACAGGTCTGTCAGTATCTCAGTGCGACAACAGATTTTTTTCACCGCCACCCCGAGCTGCTTGAGTCAATGGCGCTGCCCCACGACAGTGGCAAGGCCATATCGCTCATTGAACGTCAGGTCAACGTGCTGCGTGAACGCAATCTGGAAATGCGCTCACGTTTAAACAGCCTCCTCGATACGGCACGAGCTAACGATAGATTATTTGAGAAAACTCAACGTTTGGTCCTGTCGCTACTCGAAGCAAACAATTTAACGACCGCCATCGATGCACTTTATAGCAGCCTAAAAAGTGATTTTCAGATTGAGCACTGCCAGCTGATTTTATTCAGCAGTGAAAACCACCTGAGCAGCCAGGTCAAAGTTGCCAGCCTCGATCAAGGCAATCAGGCTATTGGTGGGCTGCTGCGCAGTAATCGGGCCACCTGCGGTGTACTGCGCGACAAGGAAATGTCCTTCTTATTTGAAGAGCGGGCTAAGGCCATCAAGTCTGTAGCTGTTGTCCCCTTAAACCATGGCAATACTTTTGCTGTACTCGCCATTGGCAGCTCAGATCCCCAGCATTACAAAAGTAGCATGGATACGCTGTTTCTTAGCTATATTGGCGAAGTATTAAACAGAACGCTACCGGCGATGATCTCTCAGGTGACGACGGTACAAACCCTCACAACACCGCAAAAAATACGCTAAGGCACCCACTCATGGCCCCCGATGATGCTCAATTGGCCAGTTTTGCACAGCACATCGACATGGCGAGAAACCTTTCGCCGCTGACTACAAAAAGCTATCTGCGTGACCTGTCTCGCCTGCAGTCACTGCTAGAAGATCAGGCCATTGAAACTCTCGACGACATCGATACGCAACACATTCGCAGCGCCCTAGCGACACTGCATAAAAGCGGCCTGTCGAGTGCCAGTCTACAACGCTGGTTATCGTCTACCCGTGCATTTTTTCGCTATGCACTGCAAAAAAAATGGCTAAGCAACAATCCCACCGATGGCGTACAGGCGCCATCAAAAGCCAAAAAGCTACCCAAACTCATGGATGCTGACCAGGCCATTCAGCTGGTGAGCCTCGCAGGAGATGACTGGCACTCACTGCGCGACCGTGCATTGCTTGAACTGCTTTACTCATCGGGACTGCGATTAGCTGAGGTCGCCAATGTTGATATTGGTGACATCTATTCGAATGAAGCCATCATTAGAGTAACTGGCAAGGGAAATAAAACACGCCTTGTGCCTGTAGGTAGCTGTGCGCTGACTGCTATCGAGCGCTGGCTAACAGTTCGCAATGAGCGAGCGCTGGCGAATGAAACAGCACTCTTTGTCAGCCAACGGGGCAAACGTCTTAGCCATCGAGCGATTCAACAACGCGTCAAACTTATTGCCCAACGCCAGGGTATCAGCCAGCCAATTCACCCCCACATGCTACGGCATTCTTTCGCCAGTCATATGCTGGAATCCAGCGGTGACTTACGCGGCGTTCAAGAGCTGCTGGGCCACGCTAACTTGTCGACAACCCAAATTTATACCCATCTTGATTTCCAACACTTGGCAAAAACCTACGACAGCGCTCACCCCCGCGCCCACTCTCGAGGCAAAAAAAAGCCCGGTGCATCATCGCCCGGGCTTTTTTTTGGCGCTGCTAGCAAGCAGGACTAAACGGCATCAGAGCCAGTTTCACCTGTGCGAATACGCACAATCTCTTCAAGTGAAGAAATAAAGATTTTGCCATCGCCAATTTTGCCAGTATTCGCAGACTTTAAAATCGCATCAACGACATTGTCGACCATATCATCATCAACGGCGATTTCTAGCTTCACCTTAGGCAGGAAATCAACTACGTATTCGGCACCGCGATAAAGCTCGGTATGACCTTTCTGGCGTCCGAAACCCTTTACCTCAGTCACTGTTATGCCCTGCACGCCGACATCTGCCAAAGCCTGGCGAACATCATCCATTTTAAAGGGTTTAATAACGGCAGTAATTAGCTTCATAGGTACTCTCAGTTAGTCATCTTTTATTGCGCTAACGATACACCTTTAGCAGACAACAAAAAAGGGAGCTAAGCTCCCTTTTTTGTTGTGTTACACACTGTCTAATACGGTTTATTTTGTACCCGATACGAACTCTGGGTAGGCTTCCATACCACACTCGGAGATATCGACACCTTCATATTCATCTTCTTCGCTAACTCGAATACCGACGACAGCCTTGAGGATAAACCATACCACCAAGCTGGCACCAAATACCCAGGCAAAAATAACGCCGATACCCATCAACTGAGCGGATAGGGTAGCATCCGGGTTGGAGAAACAAACAGCTAACAAGCCCCAAATACCAACCACCCCGTGTACTGAGATAGCACCAACCGGATCATCGATCTTCAATTTATCAAAGGTAACAACCGAAAAGACCACCAATGTACCACCGATAATGCCAATCAGTGTTGATAACATGGGGCCGGGGGTCAAAGGTTCTGCTGTAATTGCCACTAAACCAGCTAGGGCGCCGTTAATTGCCATGGTCAAATCTGCTTTACCGAACATAAAGCGCGCAGTGATTAAAGCGGCAATCAAGCCTCCGCAGGCGGCAGCGTTAGTATTGACGAAGATATCGGCAACCGCATTGGCCTCACTAATATCAGACACTTTCAACTCAGACCCGCCGTTAAAACCAAACCAGCCAACCCAAAGGATAAACATACCCAAAGCTGCCATTGGCATATTCGCGCCAGGAATGGGGCTTACAGAACCGTCTGCTCGGTACTTCCCTTTACGTGCTCCCAGTAAAAGAACCGCTGCAAGAGCCGCCGCCGCACCGGTCATATGAACCACACCGGAACCGGCAAAATCGAGAAAGCCGGCTGCATCTAAGAAACCGCCACCCCACTTCCACATTCCCTGAAGGGGGTAAATGACGCCCGTCATAACCACGGCAAATGCGAGAAAGGACCAGAGCTTCATACGCTCGGCAACAGCGCCAGAGACAATCGACATCGCCGTTGCCACGAAAACGACCTGAAAGAAAAAGTCTGAGGCACCGGAGTAATAAGTGTAGTCGCCAGCATCAGCTGCTGCGCCTGCCAGCACTTCTTCAGCGGAGGCATTGGCGATACTGTTACCAAACCAGCTATCGGGCAAAATGCCGCCATCTGATCCGCCGTACATAATGGTATAACCCATTAGCAAATACATGACGCAGGACACAGCATAGAGCGCCACGTTCTTAGTCAAAATTTCAGTGGTATTTTTAGATCTCACCAAGCCCGACTCTAGCATCGTAAAGCCAGCCGCCATCCACATCACAAGCGCGCCACACATTAAAAAATAAAAGGTGTCCAGCGCATACTTAATCTCAATAACATCAGTTTCCATTGTGTCTTCCCCTTATAAATCTCTTAGGCTAAATCGTTACTTAAACGGCGTCGTCACCCGTTTCGCCAGTGCGAATACGAATAATTTCATTAAGCTCGGATATGAAAATTTTGCCATCGCCAATTTTCCCAGTCTGCGCGGCATTAACAATTGCCTCTACAGTGCCATCGACCATATCATCGGTAACTGCCACCTCAGCTTTTACCTTGGGTAAAAAATCAACAACATATTCGGCGCCTCGGTAGAGCTCCGTGTGACCCTTTTGGCGACCAAAACCTTTAACTTCAGTAACGGTTAAACCTTGCACCCCAATGTCGGCCAGTGCTTCACGAACATCATCCAGCTTGAACGGCTTAATGACTGCAGTGATCATTTTCATTGTCATTTCTCCAGCTTGGCCCGAACCCAATTAGCATCCGCGCACATTTCAATTTTCAGTCGAGAAGGGAGCCCCTCATTACCCTGCCTTCAAAGCTCCCGACCACTAACACGTAATAGTGTCCACAGCAGCCAACAAAGCCCGCTGAAGAACAACTCACCAGCTGTAATGCACAGCTTGTGCCAAGTTTACAAATTGACGGTTAAACAAAGACTAACAAGACCGTTTTATCGAGGTAAAAAATACCACATAGACCCCAAGCTCTCTGAAAAGGTGTCTAGCGGCCATTTATATGCCTTGAAACGGCGAGTCAACAATCACTAGCGCACTTAACGGCAAAACTAGCGCACCAAGACAAAGCACCTGTGAGCATTAGCGCACCACAGGCCCGCACCAATTGCGTGCAAAAATGCTAACCCTCCACTTTCTAAGCTCCATACCTACCATTGACCAGGGCTATCTGCTACAACAGAAACTTTGGTAGGATCAAGGAAGATCTATGTCACTGGCCGTTATCTATACACGGGCAAAATCTGGTATCCACGCTCCTTTGGTGACTGTTGAGGTCCATCTTTCTAATGGCCTACCCAGTCTGAGTATCGTTGGCTTACCAGAAACAGCCGTCAAAGAAAGTAAGGATCGCGTGCGTAGCGCCCTGCTCAATAGTCACTTTGACTTCCCCGCACGCCGTATCACGATAAATCTCGCACCGGCAGATTTACCCAAAGAGGGTGGCCGTTTTGATCTACCCATAGCACTGGGTATACTCGCAGCATCGGGGCAACTACCAACGGACCTATTGCAGGACTATGAATTTGTCGGCGAATTAGCATTATCTGGTCAGTTGCGCCCCGTCGATGGCGTTTTGCCCAGCGCTCTGGCCTGCGGTAGAAGCCAACGCAGCATAATTCTGCCACAAGACAATTGCGCTGAAGCCGCCCTTGCAAGTCACACCTGCGTCTATGCGGGCAAACATTTATTGGAAGTCTGTGCCCACCTCAATCGCCGTGAAACTCTTACCCGACAAAACCACAACCAAAACAAAAATAGAAACACCACACCCATTTCCGATATTAATGAAGTCATCGGTCAACATCAGGCCAAACGGGCATTAGAGATAGCCGCCGCTGGTGCCCACAATCTGCTCCTCATTGGCCCCCCAGGCACGGGTAAAACCATGCTCGCCAGTCGCCTCCCCGGCATATTACCGGCACTGGATGAGATGGAAGCACTGGAGGTTACTGCCGTATATTCGGTGAGCGGCAACACGCCCCGACGCCACTTTTATGAGCGCCCTTTCCGCTCCCCCCACCACACAGCTTCAAGCGTTTCTCTAGTCGGAGGTGGAGGCAACCCTAGACCTGGCGAAGTATCAATGGCTCACCACGGCGTGTTATTTCTCGATGAATTGCCAGAATTTTCACGCAAAGTGCTGGAGGTCTTACGGGAACCATTGGAATCCGGTTCAATACTCATAACCCGCGCCCAAGCCAGTATCCAATACCCGGCAAAGTTCATGTTAATTGCAGCAATGAATCCCTGCCCCTGTGGTTATCTCGGCGAAGCCCGTTGTCGTTGCACACCCGATCAGATCAATCGTTACCGCGACAAAATATCCGGGCCTCTACTAGATAGAATAGACTTACAGGTGCACGTACCGCGGGTGCCCCATCGAGAATTGACGACCCATCAGCCAGCGGAAGAAAACAGTACGACCATTCGCGAGCGGGTAATATTGGCACGAGAGAAACAACAATGTCGACAAGCTTGTCCAAACGCGCAACTCTCACGCAAACAAATGGATCAATTCTGTTTACTCGATAAAGAACAAACACAGATGATGAATTCAGCCATTGAGCGCATGTCACTATCCGCCCGTGGATATCATCGGGTGCTAAAAGTCGCACGTACCATAGCGGATCTGGAAGACCAGAAAAAAATTCTAAAACAGCATCTCAGCGAAGCTCTGGCCTACCGTTTATAAATCGTCACAAGCTTTAAATACCGTGAGATTAATGATTGAGCCGGAAGCCGATTTTAATCGTCGCCTGCCAGTGTTTCACCTTACCATCCTCTATATGCCCTCGCGTATCAATCACTTCAAACCAATGTAAATATTTGATTGTTTTTGTCGCTTCCGCAATGGCGGCATTGATTGCATCATCAGTCCCGATGGTTGAACTACCTGTTACTTCAATATGCTTATAAATATGTCCGGGCATCAGAAGTTCCTCTCGTCTAAACAAGGTCAAAACCACATACCAAGAAAAAACCATGTCTGGGTTCGACGTTGAATGATTGATGGTAAATATAGCATTTGACATGGCAAGTAAGTGCATCTAACACCAGCTTAGACAATGGGTCTTTTAGGCGCCAATTATTTTTTATTGAGCACTCACCTGTTTAAAATATTCAGAGACAAACCCTGACACATCAGGCGGGTGATATTCCACAGAAACGCCTTGAATGGTTGATACTTGCATTTAACGTTGAGGATTGCCAGCATTCCGGCAGATAGACTGTGAGACTAAATATTTAACAGTGATAAAACTACAGATTCGTCTTTATTTATTTTTCACATTGACAATAGTGGATGGCCATTCAAAGCCAAAATAAAACGGACCGACATCAATAGCATTATGGGGTTTATCAAACAATTAACTCTTGATACCTTCGTTCATGGCCTTGGTTATTTTTTGGTTCGCTTTAATCACTTTGAAGACTTGAACTTTGTGAAGTGATGCCTATTTGCTGCTTTTTTTTCGAGGCTTTTCCGGAACAAAACAAATGTAGCCCCTAACCCGCCGCAGTGGCGAGGTGCCGTATGGAAAGCGAGCACTTCACTTAACTGTGGCAACCAATAATTGACACAACTTTTTAGCAGTGCGGGATCCTCCCTTTGCTCGCCCTTTCCATGGGTAATAGAACCACAGCGAATATCGTGGGCGACACAATCACGAACAAAGGCCAATACCTCTTTACGTGCCTGTATAACAGTTAGTCGGTGCAGGTCGAGACTTGATTCAACGGCATAGCGCCCCTGTTTTAACCGGCGAAAAACACCGTGCTGCACCCCATCTCGCTTGAAAGATAAAGTATCGAGGGGTTTCACACGGGGTACATGCTCTTCGCCAGCGAGAAAATTATGCTCCTGGTTGGGAACGCTGGTAGCCGCCATTCGACGCCTCACCAGCGCAGGGCTATTCCTATCCACCGGTGTGGTCAAACGCTGGTTCGACTGGTTTAAGGGTTCGACATCACCAACGAACTCACGAAATAATTTTTTTTCCTCTTCTTCGATCATTGCCATTTACTCTCAAAAAAACCTGCCCGGCCATCACTGGGAAACACGTGCCGATATTAACAGCGAAAAACACAGAAGCCACACAATCTGGGACTTGTCTCAAGTCCGCCCTACACACAGATGATGCCCAGCACTATACTTACTGCACCTAACTTACAAATAGGGAGAGAACAGCCAGCAAAGTGCATCTCGGCTACGCGCCAACAACGAGCGGCCATCGAGTTCTTCCAAACTCTCCCTTTTCGAGCTAGCCAGCCTTTGATCAAACTCAGCTTCCATTTCTCTCGCTATCGCTGAATCATAAATCTCGACACTCAACTCATAGTTGAGACGCAAACTGCGCGGATCAAGATTGGCCGAGCCGATCAGTAGGTATTCCGCATCGACCATAAAGAGTTTTGAATGATTAAAGGGCGCTGGTTGATAGGCCACACTAATATTGTAATAAAGTAGTTCCCACAGCATATTGCGCATCGCCCAGTGCACATACACAAGATTATTCTTTTCTGGCAGTATCAGTATTACCTCCACACCACGTAAGGCTGCGGTTTGCAGGGCAGCGAGCATTTCTCGGGAAGGCAAAAAATAGGGTGTCATGATTCGAATAGATTTTTTTGCCTGAGCTATCGCGGCTAATAGAACATTATTGAGTTTATCGAGATTGAGATCTGGCCCATCAACGATTACGCGACAACGACTCTCCCCTCGCACTGTGTGCTCTACTCGATTTTTTTTCAACCCGTCCCCGGTCACTTGCCGCCAGGTTTGCTCAAAACACATCGCCAACTGCATTACCACTGGGCCTTCAATCTGAAAGTGGGTATCAGCCGTGGGGTGTCGACTCACTGGCGGATGTACAACATGGCGATCACCAATATTCATACCACCCGTAAAGCTTATTGTCTCATCCACCACCAGCAATTTTCGGTGGTTACGCAAATTCAGGCCCGGCAGCTGAGACCCTAAACGCGGTGGCCCGAAGCGTTCAACGCGCACGCCAAAGCGGCGCAGTCGGCGGCTAACTCGGGGCCATGAATACAACTCACCCATGGCATCGACAATCACTCTAACACCCACACCGCGATTAACTGCAGCAGATAACGCCTCAGTAAACGCCTGCCCCACATGATTGTTCTCGAAAATATAGGTACTTAACTCAATGCTATTTGTCGCAGCATTGATGGCATCTAACATCGCCGGATAAGCGCTTTCACCATTGCGCAGCACTGTCACCTTGTTACCTGCAAGCAAAGGTAAACCTGTCAACGCATAGGTGGCACGCATCAGTGGGGCAAAATCACCGTCTATTTTTTTGTTGCAGGGAATATCAGACACAGGCACGTCGCCCCGTTCAAAATCAATAAAACGGCGCTGATAGGGGCCATCCTTCCACAACTGCGCGCGGTGATGAACGCGATTAATACCAAACAAAAAATATAGTGCCGGACCAACAATTGGAAACAACAAACAGACACTAATCCAACCCATTGCAGCTCGGGGATCGCGCTTGTAGAGCAAGGCGTGCCACATCGCGACAGGTGCGGCAATAAGCGCGAGGACAATGAGACTATTGACCACGACATCGATCACGCTTAATTCACTCATGGCTGCCATCAAATTAAATATCTCTGTTTCAGCAAGCTCTGTTTTAGAGTATGGCGCTGCAAATCGACAATAACAAACGCACTAACGATATAGTATTCATCTACGCTTCAGGCTCTACCTTAGCTACAAAACCGGTGCTCTCTCAGTATTCACTAAGCATATGAAGAGAAGCCACTGGCGAGCTATTCAATTGAAAGAACAACCTTTTCCGTTTACGGCTCTTCACCGCCGCTTGATGAAAAGAAACAAAGGGCTCTGTGGCTAGCGCCTTGAACAATCTCCATTGGCCACAATGGGCGGCTTACTATAGAAGTGCGGTTTGCAGAAGTGCCGCTGTCAAACCGCGCAGTCGATGACCATCAGCTCACTATGATGACTGCTGAAGAGGAGCTACAACAACTGCCTGCGATTCTTTTCCATTATGGCTTTAAACAAATGGCTATCGAGCAGGGTTTTCAGCCAAAACTGCACAGCCGGTAACGCCTGCTCGCCAAACCAATCCGCATCAGTATTGGCAAATTGGCGAACAAAAGGAAAGATAGCAATATCCGCGAAGCTGGCGTGCTGTCCCAGTAGGTAGGCATTGCCATTGAACTGCCTATTCAATCGATGTAAAAACATCAGTCCCTTGTCGCGTGCCTCAAGACTATTACCCCCGGGATAACGTTGGGGGTATTTGTAGCGGTCGAGGTTGAATTTAAACCCCTCATCATTTTCGGAAATCAGCGAGTGAGTGACCTGCCACGACGATGGTATCCAGTGGGCCGGGTCGTTTTGTGCCAGAGCCCAATGCATAATATCCAAGCTCTCCTCGAGCACCTCACCCGATAATAACTGTAGAACGGGTACCGAGCCTTTGGGTGATAACGCCAGCATTGCTGCAGGTTTTGCCTTTAGCTCAACCTCAACTATCTCACACTGCACACCGGCCTGATATAAAGCCATACGAGCGCGCATGGCATAAGGGCAACGGCGGAAAGAGTAAAGCACGGGGTGCTCGCGAGTCGTATCTAGGCTCATGACCACGAAACCCTCTTTTTCTTACTCATAAAAAAGCCCCAAAATAAAAACGAAAACACGCTCAGTCCGGGGCTACGTCGATAAATTGAACTGGCGACCTACGTCGCCAGTTAACGGCTTACAGGTCGTAGAAACCCTTACCTTCCTTCGCCAATTTCGCCAGTAATGGCGCTGGCTGCCAGTAGTGATCGCCCAGCTGCTTAGCGTACCTAGCATAAGCGTCGACGATATTTTGCAGACCAATTTGATCAGCCCAGAACATGGGGCCACCTTTATAGGCGGGGAAGCCATAGCCGTTAATCCAGATAATATCGATATCGAGTGGCCGTGCGGCAATACCCTCTTCAAGAATTTTGGCGCCCTCATTGACCATCGGGTAGAGGCAGCGCTCAAGAATTTCCTGATCGCTAATCGCGCGCTGTTCAATGCCCGCTTCTTTGGCACACTCGGCAATCAGTGCTTTAACAACGGGGTCGGGAATGGGTGTGCGGCCATCTTCGTACCGGTAAACGCCGGCATTGGTTTTTTGTCCATGGCGACCCATTTCAACAATTTTATCGATCCAAACCGAGTCGCGTTTTTCAATTTTTCCGGCCTTGCGGCGTTCTTCGCGCACTTTATATCCGACATCGAGGCCGGCCATATCGGCCATGGTGAAAGCGCCCATGGGAAAACCAAAGTCAAAAAGAACTTTATCGACCTGTTCGGGACTTGCACCCTCTTCTACCAAAAACGCTGATTCACGTGTGCGCTGGTGCAGCATGCGGTTGCCGACAAAACCATCACACACACCCACCATAGCGCCAATTTTACCAATACGTTTGGAAAAACTCATGACGGTGGCAATCACATCATCCGCAGTTTTAGCGCCACGCACATTTTCAAGCAAACGCATAACATTGGCCGGGCTGAAAAAATGCATGCCAATCACATCCTGCGGACGGCCGGTAACACTGGCAATTTCATCAACATCGAGAGTTGAGGTATTGGTGGCGAGAATAGCACCGGGGCGACAAACACTATCGAGCTTTTTAAAGACTTCTTTTTTTACATCCATATTTTCAAAGACAGCTTCAATCACAATATCGACGTCTTTGATGTCATCGTAGCTCAACGTTGGTTCGATCAAAGCCATTCGCTTTTCAACATCAGCCATGGAAATACGACCTTTCTTCGCCGTATTTTCATAGTTTTTGCGAATTAAAGCGATGCCTTTATCGAGAAACTCTTGCTTCATTTCCAACAGTTTAACGGGGATGCCAGCATTGGCAAAGTTCATTGCAATACCGCCACCCATGGTGCCGGCGCCAACAACTGCGCCGCAGTTGATGTCACGCTTAACAGTGCCTTTCGCCAAGCCGGGAACTTTAGCCACTTCACGTTCTGCAAAGAAAATATGACGTTGCGCCGCTGACTCCGAGGACTGCATTAATTCCATAAAAAGTTCTGCTTCACGGGCCATACCTTCATCGAAAGGCAATTCAAAAGCTGCGCGAATCGACTTAATGATATGGAAGGGCGCGAGAAAACCGCGCTGCTTGCGAGCTATACTTTTCTCAAAATTGTCGAACACCTCGGGGCCAGCAGACTCTGGAGTAATATCGCGAATGGCCCGTGGACCCGTGCCTTCGGCAAGTAATTTTTGCGCATAGGCAATGCCCGACGCTTGCAAATCACCCTCTACAATTTCATCGATAATACCCAGTTCAAGCGCCTTGCTTGCTGGCACATGACCTCCGCCAACAATGAGTTCCAACGCCGCCTGAGCACCCACCAAACGCGGTAATCGCTGAGTACCACCGGCACCAGGTAACAAGCCGAGGTGAACTTCGGGCAAACCCACTTTCGCCGAGGCCAACGCAACGCGGTAATGACAACCTAAGGCGACTTCCAAACCACCACCCAGGGCAGTGCCATGAATCGCCGCAACGATGGGTTTGCTCGCCGTTTCCATATTGCCAATCACCGGCACTAGCCCGGGTTCACCCATGCCTTTGGCAAATTCGGTAATGTCGGCACCGGCAATAAAAGTTCTGCCCTCACAAACCAATACCATGGCTTTGACACTGTCGTCACTCAGCGCCTGCTCAACACAGGATTTCAAACCCGCACGCACAGACTGGTTCAAGGCATTAACGGGGGGGTTATTGATTTTTATCAGGCCTATTTCACCCTGCTTTGAAAAACTCACCGTATCAGACATGATGCTTCCTTATATTGTTAAGTGGTACGTTAAATATCTTTGCTGCTATAAATGCTATTTTACCAAATGCTCTTTTAGCGCCGCGACATAGTCATCAGCGTGCCGATGGGTAGAAGCTATATCGAGCAAGCTCTGGCCGTCGGGATTAGTGGCATGAATATTTCTTTTTGCCGCTGTAAAAAAATTTAAAAATGTTTTGAAATTTTCCACGCCCATACCGCGATAGGCTTTTTCAAGTACGTGAAAATCTGCATCGACACCTTTCGGCGCTTGGTAATCTAAAAAGTGCTTGATGCGCTCGTCGTCCAATATTTCGCCAAGCACTTTTTGTTTGTCTTTTTTTAAAGCCATTGTTTACTACCTAAATTCCAATTAACTACATTTAACGATTGAGCGATTATTATTTAAAGCAAAGCGTTGAGTTTTTGCAGTAATACTTCATTGACCTGCTGCGGGTTGGCCTGCCCCTTGGAGGCTTTCATAATTTGGCCGACAAAATAACCCAACATTTTAGGCCGTTTGGACGCATCCGCCTGGCGATAATTTTCCACTTGCTTCGCGCTATTGGCAATCACTTCGTCAACCATACCTTCAATAGCACCACTATCTGACACCTGTTTCAAACCACGGGCTTCGATAATACTATCGGGATCACCTTCACCATCCCACATGGCACCAAACACTTCACGCGCCATTTTATTGGAGATCGTTTTGTCGATAATGCGAGCAATTAAAGCAGCCAATTGTTCAGCACTCACAGGGCAGAGCTGTATCAATTGCTCTTCACTATTTAAGCGTGCGGCCAATTCACCCATCACCCAATTGGCGGCAATTTTGGCGTCGCCACATTGACCCGCAACAGTTTCAAAATAGGTCGCTGTAGCCGGCTCATCGCAAAGAACCCCTGCGTCGTAGTCAGACAAACCATAATCATCAACAAAGCGGGTGCGCCGGGCCTCGGGCAATTCCGGTAGCGACGCACGCACGGCATCGACATAGGCTTGATCAATTTCTACCGGCAGCAAATCGGGGCAGGGGAAATAGCGATAATCATTGGCTTCTTCCTTGCTGCGCATCGAGCGGGCGGTGTGAGTGTCACCATCATAAAGCCGGGTTTCCTGTACCACTTCGCCACCATCTTCAAGTAAGTCAATTTGGCGCTCCACTTCCTGCACTATCGCTCGCTCCATAAAACGAAAGGAGTTGAGGTTTTTCGTTTCCGTGCGTGTACCCAGCGCTTCACCCTTTTTATTGACTGACACATTGACGTCAAAACGCATCGAGCCCTGCGCCATTTCACCGTCACAAATACCGATGGAAACCACCAGTGCGTGCAGTTTTTTGGCAAAGGCAACCGCCTCTTCCGGGCTATTCATATCGGGTTCAGATACGATCTCAATCAACGGTGTTCCGGCCCGGTTGAGATCAATGCCCGACATACCGTGAAAGTCTTCGTGTAACGATTTGCCGGCATCTTCCTCAAGGTGAGCGTGATGGATGCGAACCGTTTTAGTGCTGCCATCGTCGAGCTGAATGTCCACCTTGCCCTCAAGCACGATAGGCTTTGCAAGCTGGGTAGTTTGATAGCCCTTGGGCAAGTCGGGGTAAAAATAGTTTTTGCGCTCGAAGGCTGAAATCAGACCGATCTCGGCGTCAATGGCGACGCCGAACATCACCGCCATGCGCACAGCTTCTGCGTTGAGCACCGGTAGCGTGCCGGGCATAGCCAGGTCAATAGCGCAAGCCTGAGTATTGGGCTCGGCACCAAATGCAGTGCTAGCGCCAGAAAAAATCTTGGTTTTAGTGGCCAGTTGGGTGTGAACTTCCAGGCCGATTACGGTTTCCCATGTCATGCTGTCCGTACTCCTTAATCGATGCCGGGGGCGCAGCGTGAATGCCAATCGCTGGCTTGCTGGTAGCAGTGGGCGACATTGAGCATGCGCCCCTCATCAAAATAGTTACCAATTAACTGCAGGCCAACAGGCTTGCCGTCGACCAAACCACAGGGCACGGACATGCCAGGCAAACCGGCCAGATTAGTGGCAATGGTGTAGATATCTTCTAAATACATGGCCACCGGGTCGTCACCCTTAGCGCCGAACTCAAAGGCCGGGTTAGGGCAGGTGGGACCGGCAATCATATCGACATCTTTAAAAGCGCTGACAAAATCTTCTTTAATTAAGCGCCGCACCTGCATCGCTTTGTTGTAGTAGGCATCGTAATAACCTGCGGACAAACAATAGGCGCCGATCAAAATACGGCGCTTCACTTCATTACCGAAGCCTTCGGAGCGACTGCGCATATACATATCGCGCAAATCGACCGGATTTTCACAACGATAGCCGTAGCGTGAACCGTCAAAGCGGGACAGGTTCGCCGACGCCTCGGCCGGTGCAATCACATAATAAGCGGGCACTGAAAGGTGGGAGTGAGGCAAGCTAATAGGTTTGAGTTTCGCACCCTGCTTTTCCAGCTCCGCTAGTGCGTCGTTGACCGCTTGTTCAGTGGCTGGATTTAGACCCTCGCCAAAATATTCTTGCGGCACACCAATGGTCATGCCGCTAATATCTTGATTTAGCCCCGCGCAATAATCGGGCACATCGCGCTCAAGGGAGGTGGAATCTTTACTGTCAAAACTCGCCATGTGATTGAGCATCAACGCGAGATCTTCAGCGGTGCGCGCCATAGGCCCACCTTGGTCGAGACTTGAGGCAAAGGCAATCATCCCCCAGCGCGACACGCGCCCATAAGTGGGCTTCAAGCCAGTAATACCACACAACGCTGCGGGTTGGCGGATGGAGCCTCCGGTATCGGTGGCTGTGGCGGCCGGGGTTAGCCGCGCTGCCACGGCTGCCGCCGAGCCCCCTGAGGAGCCGCCGGGGACACAATCAACATGCCAGGGGTTTTTAACCGGGCCGTAATAGCTAGTTTCATTGGATGAACCCATGGCAAACTCATCCATATTGGTTTTACCCAATACGACGACACCAGCGTCGGCAAAATTTTCAACCACAGTGGCATCGTAGGGCGGCACAAAATTGTCGAGCATTTTCGAGCCACAGCTGGTACGTACACCGTTGGTGCAGAAAATATCTTTATGGGCAATAGGTACGCCACAAAGCGCCGCGACATTACCGGCTGCCCGTTGCTTGTCGGCCTCGCCAGCCTGGGCCAGAGCACGTTCTTGTGTCACCGTGATAAAACTATTGTAATTGCCATCGAGTCGTTTGATACGAGCGAGAAAATGCTGCGTCACTTCGACACTGGAAAATTTCCCAGTGGCTAGGCCTGCGCTTAATTCGGCCAGGGTAAGGTTGTGCATCCTGTCTCCTCAGACTGTCTCAACAGAGACCGTGTTTGATGATACGACACACCGACAACTGATGATGTTGCTAACGGCATATCGAACTTGTG
This sequence comes from Porticoccaceae bacterium, assembly GCA_041622675.1. Classification (GTDB taxonomy): domain Bacteria; phylum Pseudomonadota; class Gammaproteobacteria; order Pseudomonadales; family Porticoccaceae; genus Reddybacter. Next base: position 7,997 of record JBFJYH010000014.1, on the reverse strand, counting down.
TTCCATTAAAAATTGAGGTTTTTATTCGATGACTTTCGGCACCAGATAAAGACCCTCTTCTGTCGCCGGGGCAATGGCCTGAAAGGCGTCTCGCCGATTGCTTTCGCTCACCTCATCCTGACGTAGGCGCTGTCGAGCACCCAGGGGGTTAGCCAGCGGTTCAATATTTGTCGTATCGACAGCCTGCAGCTGGTCGACCAATGCCAACACGTCGTTAATACTTTTCGCGCTCTCCTGGGCATTTTCATCACTGATGTGAATGCGCGCCAGTTCGCCAAGTTTTTCAATATCAGCTCTATCGATGGACATAGTAGCGTTTACTATCCTGAGTGTGTCTTAAAGGGCGTGTAAGGTATCATATTTACACCTTGCCCAAAATGCCTGTCGTTGTTACAGTTTCGCCAATTTTCACAATCGCCAGAACCCGCACTAATCACGCACGACAGGCGTTTTTTAGAGGAACCATTTACCACTATGTTAAAGCGCTTACGCGGGATGTTTTCCAACGACCTGTCCATTGACTTGGGCACGGCCAACACACTGATTTACATTGAAGGCAAGGGCATTGTTCTCAATGAACCCTCGGTGGTTGCCATTCGCCATCACCACGGACAAAAAACTGTGGAAGCGGTCGGCGTTGAAGCCAAGCGCATGCTGGGCCGCACCCCCGGCAATATCAGTGCGATTCGCCCCCTCAAAGATGGCGTCATTGCAGACTTTCAGGTCACCGAAAAAATGCTCCAGCACTTTATCAAAAAAGTGCACTCCCACAGCTTGATTCCGCCCAGTCCCCGCGTGTTAGTTTGCGTACCCTGCCTTGCGACAGAAGTCGAGAAGCGAGCAATTCGCGAATCGACGGAAGGCGCCGGTGCCCGCATCGTTCACCTCATTGAAGAACCCATGGCGGCAGCCATCGGCGCCGGATTGCCGGTAGAGGAAGCCCGCGGTTCTATGGTGGTCGATATTGGTGGTGGCACCACAGAAATTGCCATCCTCTCCCTCAACGGTGTCGTGTACTCCGACTCTGTGCGCATAGGCGGTGACCGTTTCGATGAAGCTATTGCTGCCTATGTGCGGCGTCGCTACGGCTCTGTTATTGGCGACGCCACAGCCGAGCGCATCAAAATGGAAGCCGGCTGCGCCTACCCAGGTAGCGAAGTGAACGAAATTGATGTCCGCGGTCGCAACCTCGCCGAGGGCGTGCCCAAGCTATTCACCCTCAATAGCGACGAAATCCTCGAGTCCCTTCAAGAACCTTTATCTGCTATCGTCCAAGGTGTCAAACGGGTGCTTGAACAGTCCCCTCCCGAGCTCGCTTCCGATATTGCCGAAACTGGTATTATCCTCACCGGAGGTGGTGCATTACTCAAAGGGATCGACCAATTGCTAACCTATGAAACTGGTCTGCCGGTACTCGTCGCAGAAGACCCCCTGACCTGTGTTGCCCGCGGCGGCGGTATGGCGCTGAACATGATGGATAAACGCCACCTCGACATCCTCTCACTCTAGCGCGGAGTCACTGCGAAAAAAGCATCGAGCCAGAACTATCAAAAATCTTTTTAAACAAAGCTCGTCTCCACAACGCATGCTGATGCTCGCGGTAGTATCGCTAACCCTGATCGCAATCGACTCCCTGACTCCCTGGTTGCGTCCAGCCCATGTCTGGCTAGAGCCCTTAGCTCAACCGTTTCAGTGGGCATCGACCCTACCCATGCGCTGGCGTGAGTGGAACGAGGAGTCTCTCGAAAGTCGCGCCGCCATTATTGCCAATAACGACAAGCTAGAAACTGAGGTTTTGGTCTACAAGGCCCAACTACAGCGCATGGCTGAACTGTCCGCTGAAAATCAACAACTCAAAAGCCTACTCAACGGCGCCGAGCTAATTAAAAATAACGTGATTGTCGCCGAGCTGACAGGCATTTCACCCGACCCCTTCCGCCATTTTATTACAATCAACCGGGGAGCATCGGACGATATCAAAGAAGGACTTGCCGTCATTGATGGGGAGGGCTTGATGGGCCAAGTAGTTAAAGCCTTCGAAAACCACAGTCGCGTGCTGCTCATCACTGACTCCAGTCATGCCCTCCCCGTTTACAACCTACGCAATAATGTACGCAGCATTATTGAGGGCACCGGTGACTTTCAACGTCTACGCCTGCGCCATGTTTCACCAACCCAAGATATCCAGGTCGGAGATACCTTTCTCAGCTCCGGCCTCGGCCAACGCTTTCCCTCAGGCTATCCGGTGGGCACCGTCAGCGCCATCAACAAAGACCCTGGCCAGGCATTTATAGACGTTAGCATTTCTCCTGCCGCCAAGGTCGATCGCAGCCTGCGCTTATTAGTGGTGTTCACAACGGTAGAAACCCTCGATAATTACTCACAACCGATATCATCGCCGATGAAAAAAAGTCCAGGCCTCAGTAATGCCTCCGGACAATAGCCCGCTATCGCTAACGGCAATTAGTCTTAGTTTAATAGCCGCTTTCTATCTTTATAGCCTGCCGCTACAAGGCGAACTGGCTTTTTGGCGTCCACCCTTTGTACTGCTGGTTGCCGCTTATTGGCTACTTGTCCAGCCACATTACGTGGGCATTACCTTTGTCTGGTTCTGCGGTCTTCTCCTCGACCTATTGTATGGCAATATTATTGGCCAGAACGCACTGGCGATGTCAGTTACCGCTTACGTGCTAACAACCCAAGGATACCGAGTACGTCATTTAAGCCTGCCCTTTCAGTGCCCGGCCGCCATGCTCATTGTGATGCTTTATCAAACTATTTGGATGAGCACTCGTCTTCTATCAGAAGATATCGTCCTCGGTTGGCCCATTTTCTATCCGGCACTCAGCGGCGCCCTCACATGGCCCCTGATAGCAGGAGGGTTATACCACCTGCGGCGAATTTTTCGATAAACGCACTAACGACCAGTAATTATGAGTAAATCATTTGTTGATATTGACCTTATTCTAGCCTCGTCCTCCCCTCGTCGTGCTGAGCTTTTGCGCCAAATCGGCGTCTGTTTTGCCATCCACCCTGCCAATATTGATGAAAGCCAACATCCCGATGAAGACCCTGAAGACTATGTCCAGCGACTCGCGCTAGAAAAAGCCCAGTCGGTAGCGCGACAATTAACACAAACGAAGCTACCCATACTGGGTGCCGATACTGCGGTAGTACTCGACAATCAAATTTTTCCCAAACCCGCCAACAAGACAGCGGCAATAGCCACATTGCGGGCTTTGTCAGGACGAAGCCATAGGGTATTATCCGCCATTGCGGTAGTTGCCGAAGACCATACTGAATTCAGGTTATCTGAAACCTCAGTGCGTTTTCGAAACATAAAAGAAGAAGAATACGAACACTACTGGTCAACCGGTGAGCCCCAGGGAAAAGCGGGTGCCTATGCCATACAAGGACTGGGGGCCGTGTTCGTAGAAGGCATCACAGGTAGTTATTCCGGTGTTGTTGGCCTACCGCTTTTGCCGACGTTCGAGTTATTTGAGCGTTTTAATATCGCTTGTTGGAATGCACGATGAAAGCAGAAATACTCGTCAACATCACACCTTCGGAAACTCGCGTTGCCCGTATTGAAGATGGCATGCTGGTTGACATCGCCCTCGAAAGAGTGGGGCATCGCAGCCTTGTCGGTAATATTTACAACGGTAAAGTCGTCCGTGTTATGCCGGGTATGCAAGCTGCGTTCGTGGAAATCGGCCTTGAGAAAGCCGGCTTTATTCATGCCAACGACATCATTCAAAGCACGCCCTCTAGTGATGAACTGAATCCAGAAACTACACCCGATATTCGCCAATTGTTGCGCGAGGGCCAGGTTCTCCCCGTACAGGTCATTAAAGAACCCATCAGCAGTAAAGGGGCGCGGCTATCCACCCATTTATCCGTCTCTTCACGCTACTTGGTTTATATGCCGGGTGTTGACCATATTGGCATTTCCCAACGTATTGAAAGTGAAGAGGAAAGAGAGCGTTTGCGCACCCAGCTCGACCTCGCCGTCGAAGCTGGCGGCATGAAAGAGGAAGGCGGCGGCTATATTATTCGCACCGTTGCCGATGGCGTCGAGGAAGACGAATTTCGCACCGACGTCGACTACCTTCACCGTCTATGGGGACTGGTAAAGGACAAAATGACCCGGCTACCCGCTCGCACCTGCATCTATCACGATCTACCGCTATCGCTTCGTGTAATGCGCGATGTCGCCGCCGAAACAGTGGAGCGCATCCGCGTCGACTCCATCGACATTCACAAACAAATGTGCCGTTTTACTGAAAATTTTAGCCCGGAAATGCTTCCCAAACTGGAGTACTACCAGGAACAGCGCCCCATATTCAGTCTCTTTGGCATTGAGGACGAAATCAACAAATCCTTAGAGCGCAAGGTCAAATTAAAGTCTGGTGGTTATCTGATTTTTGATCAAACCGAAGCCATGACTACCATTGATGTCAACACTGGCGGCTTTGTCGGCCATCGCAACCTCAGTGAAACTATCTATACCACCAATCTAGAGGCGGCTGCAGCCATCGCTCGCCAGCTACGCCTACGCAACCTCGGCGGCATTATCATTCTTGACTTTATCGACATGAAAGATCCCGAACACCGCCGCCAAGTGATGCGTCGCCTAGAAAAAGAACTCGAGCTCGACCACGTTAAAATGAAAGTTACCGGGGTTTCTGAACTGGGGCTGGTAGAGATGACACGTAAACGTACCAGCGAAAGCCTGCAACGCCTACTCTGCGAGCCCTGCGAACACTGTCAGGGACGAGGCTTTTTAAAATCAATAGAAACCACCTCGTTTTCAATTTTACGAGAAATTGTCAATCAACATGGCACAGAAGGCGCCAAAAAAAGATTGGTACTCGCCTCCCCAGCCGTTGTTGAGCGCATTCTTGATCAGGAGGCAGCCTATCTCAGCGCCGCCGAACAAGAAATCAGCTGCCCCATCGAGTTTCGCACTGAAGCTAGTTACTCTCAGGAGCAGTACGACATTATTACGGTTTAACAGGCGGTAGAAACCTCTTATTCAGCGTAGTCGTTTTTAATAGTCCGCTTAGGAATTGTCAGTATTGAATGTTTCCGCAACATTAAAGCGTAGCGTTCGCTACGCTTGGGCTCTACTTGCCACTTTGATTATTAGCTACGCTCTACTAGTCACTATTGGCCGTTTAGTGCTGCCGTCTCTCGAAAACCACCAGGACGTCATCACTCAAACACTGTCCAAACACCTCGGCATTGAAATCGCCACAGAGCATTTGACAGGCAATTGGACGCGCTTTACACCCCAGTTTCAGATACAGAATTTACGCATAGGAGGCGCGGGCAATACACCCGCCATTACCGTTAGCAGCGTCCATTCTGAGCTCAACATACTGAGCAGTATTTTAAATGCGGAGCTGGTCTGGAATGATCTACGTATCGGCGAAATCCACTTCTCGCTACGAGAAGATTCTACTGGTCAATGGTTTATCGACCACCTCCCCCCTCTACACCCTAAGACTGGCGCCAATAAATCCGGGCAGCTGGATGCTCTGATTAATATTATTCGGCTTAGCACCTATACTGGTATTGAGCAGATTGTTATTGATATTGCCTTTTTTGATGGCACAACGACCAGTCTTTATGTCGATGCTACCCAAGTCGAGAGTAGCGGTGATTTTCACCGCGCCCACGCAAAACTGTCTCTCGGGCAGGATGGAAACAAAGCCGAATTACTGCTTGAAGGCAGGGGTAACCCTCTTGACTGGCAGCAGTTCGATGGCCAAGCCTACATCAATTTTCAGCAAATCAATCTCAACAATGTTTTAGGCATCATTCTACGCAGTTGGCAACCCTATAAAACCCTTGCCAAAACAACAAAAATGGGCTCGCTACTCAATGCCGAACTGTGGATAAGCGCACGCAATCCTGGCCATTTTAATCTACGTGGCAAGATGCGGGCCGAAGAAATACCCTTGAGCCCGAATCAAGGTCTCCCTGCGATAAAAAATTTAAACACCACCTTCGACGGTTGGTTTAGCCTTGGAAAAAGCTGGGGGCTACGGTGTCAAAACCTGTATTTTGATTGGGGAAACCAGGTGATTGAGCCCTTAAATATCAGCTTTCAACAGGGGCTCGGTGAGCGCTGGCACGATATCGTACTAGCGGCCGACCATATTAATATCGACACGCTCAAACACGCCATAAAGCAAAGTCAATTCACTGGCAAAGGAACTGCGGAACTCATTAACACTTTAAATCCGACAGGTACCCTACACAATACTCACCTAATCCTCGATCTTGAAAAAAAACAGCCACTCACCCAAATCGATACCCGTATTGAGCGACTATCCCTCGACTCTTGGCACCACGCCCCTGCCACTCGAGGGCTAAGTGGATACCTTCACTGGCAGGGAGAAAGCGGTTATTTCGATATTGATTCAGCCCACGATTTCGCGATGCACTACCCAGATGTCTACACGAGTTTTATGCACTATGGCCCCGCTCAAGGCCGCGTCAATATCGACTGGGTAAACGCCGATTCCAGCCTAAAAATTGCCGGCGGGCCAATTGATATTCGCGCTGAAGAGGGTGAAATTCGCGCCTATATCAGCCTCGACATTCCTACCAAAGGCGATTTTCAAGAACCGCAAATGTTTCTCCAGGCCGGCATTAGAAATAGCCACTCCCGCCATCTCGACAACTATCTTCCGACAATACTCGAGCCACGCTTGTTAGATTGGCTTGATAGCGCAATTGGTGACACCGATGTTGTGGAAGCAGGGTTTATCTGGCGCGGCTCACTCAAGGGCTCAAGCCACCAGCAACGCAGCATTCAATTTTATGGCCAAGTTGCCAACGGTAACGTCAACTACGACCCCAGCTGGCCAGCGCTCAGTCAACTTTCTGGAAGTATTATTCTCGACGACACCCAACTCTCTGGCACTATTGAGAACGCCATAGGGGGCACGGGCAACCACCGTGTACAAGTGGAAAACGCCTCATTCACAACCCTTCCCGGCGCTCTTCTCTCCGTGACCGCTGAACTTAGCGCTTCTTTAAATAGCGCACGGCACATCCTTTTAAACTCCCCCCTTGCGCCAGAACTGACGGCGCTCTCAGATTGGAAAATTAAGGGGAAGACCCAGGCGAAACTTGATTTAACCATTCCTCTATCAACAAACAGTCAAGGAGAAGCTTACCGGGTCACCGCCAATATTGAGGCGGGACAAATGCAATTGAATAGCTACCAGCCCGTCATTTTTCACGAAGTGGAAGGGATCATTGCCTACGATGACAACACTGGGCTTCACTCCCCCGGCATAAGTGGCCTACTCTGGGGCCAAACCCTGAGAGCAAGCGCTGACACCCACAAAGGTAGATTGCAGGTGAAGGCGTCCGGCCTGTTAGACCTGTCTTTAGCGCCTGTCTGGCAACCTTTATTCACCAACAATGTCAGTGGTACGACGTCTTACACGGCTACATTTATCGCACCACAGAAAAACTCACCCGCAACACTTAACCTGCTATTGAATCTGCAGGGCATTGCCATTGACCTACCCCACCCGTTTTATAAGCCCGCCGAGGATGCCCAGCCCCTAGTAGCCAATCTACAATTTGGCGAGAACGATCTTGTGCTAAATGCTCAAACTGACAGCCTTAAGGCGCAACTCCATATCGCCAACCGGCAATTGACCACTGGCGTTATCAGCCTCGGCGCTAGCGACAAGAATAAGACACCCCTGCCTGCCTTTAAAGGTCTACTGATTAAGGGGCAAATGGCCGAATTTGACCTCGACGCCTGGATCACTGCCCTACAGCTAGGTAGGCAACACGATGATCCAAAAATGGACTTCGATATCCGCGCGGTGGTTGCAATAGACCACCTCAGCGCTGCCGGCTTCGAGCTCGACACCGTCTCTATTGATGCCCTTCACAGCGAGAACTTATGGACTATCAATATCGATAACCCCTTAGTTGTTGGTAATCTTCACGTACCCGATGACCTT
>JBFJYH010000013.1:0-53657 GCA_041622675.1 Porticoccaceae bacterium | reverse complement strand
TTGCAGGAGGCGGAAATTATTGAGTGGAACGTGGCCGCCGGTGATACGGTCAACATCGACCAGTTATTAGTGACCGTAGAGACCGCCAAGGCGGTGGTGGAAATTCCCGCCCCTCAAGCAGGAGTGATTGCTGCCACCTTTGGTCAACCCGGAGATATCGTCCACCTCGGTGAAGCTCTGGTAGAGTTTATTAGTGACGAGGCCGATAACGCCACGGTGGTGGGAGAACTAGAAACCACAAAGACTCCACAGCAAACTGACGAGCACTTTTTTATCGGCTCACCGAAAGCATCCGGCCAGCGTCAGGCGGTTCGAGCCACCCCGGCCATTCGCGCATTGGCCGAGCGTTTAAACGTCGATATCACCAAGGTCAGTGGTAGCGGTAAACAAGGCTTAATCAAGGCTGAAGACGTCGAGCGGGTGGCCCGGCTTAAAAACGAAAAAGGCCCATCAACACCACTTAAAGGCGCGCGTCGCTTTATGTCCCTGACGATGTCCCAGTCACACTCCGAGGTGGTGGCCGTCACTATTAATGACGATGCGCAGCTCGGTAACTGGGGCAAAAAAGACGATGCAACGATTCGCTTACTACGCGCCATGGTTGCCGCCTGCGAGGCCGAACCCCTCCTCAATAGCTGGTTTGACGCCGAAGCCATGGCCTATCACAGCCCCACGACTATCGATGTCGGCATGGCCGTCGACACACCCGGCGGGCTGTTTGTACCGGTATTGCGCGATATCGCTAAGCGCAGCGACAAGGACTTGCGCAGCGGCTTAAATCGCCTAAAAGCAGACGCGCTGAAGCGTCGTATTCCCATCAATGAAATGCAAAAGCCAACTATTAGCCTGAGTAATTTTGGCACCATTGCCGGGCGCTACGCCAATCCGGTTATCGTACCGCCTATGGTGGCCATTCTCGCCGCCGGGGTCATTCGCGACGAGGTTTGTGTCGTTTCTGGTAAGGCAAACGTGCTGCCCGTGATGCCTTTATCGCTGAGTTTTGACCACCGGCTGATCACCGGCGGTGAGGCGGCGCGCTTTATGGCGGCCTTAAAAGACAGCCTTGAGGCTTAGGCTTATCGAATGGAAAAGCCTAAGCCTCAACACACGCCTTAACTCACTCGTCACAGCTAGCCCGGTACAGCTAGCCCAGTACCTAGCCCAGCACATCACTAATAGACTGGCGCAGACGCTCGATAAACAAATCGATCTCGGCCTCACTAATCGTCAGCGGTGGCGACATCACCATGTTGTCGGCCACGGCGCGACACAGCAAGCCGTTTTCAAAGCATTTGTTGTGCACCGGTACACCAACACCGGTAGGGTACTTAGCGACGTCCGGGGCAAAGGTAATAGCGCCCAATAAGCCGTAGTTACGGATATCAATAATATGGGAAATATCACGCAGGCTGTGCAGAGCATCTTCCCAGTACTGGCCAATCGGGCCAGAAGCACGGGTTAGCAGGCCTTCACGCTCGTAGATTTCAAAAGCAGCGAGACCAGCAGCGGCACCCACGGGTGCACCAGCGTAGGTGTTACCGTGGAAAATTTCTGGCATACCGCCTGGTGCTGCATCAAAAATAGTTTGCTGAATTTCTTCTTTAATAAACACGCCACCCATGGGCACAGTCCCGCCATTGATGGCTTTCGCCGTGGTCATTAGGTCGGGGGTGACACCGAACTCAACGGCGGCAAAGGCCGAGCCAGTGCGACCATAACCGGTCACCACTTCATCAAAAATCAAGAGAATGTCATTGTCATCACATATCTGACGGGCACGCTCAAGATAGCCCTTGGGCGGTGGCACCATGCCACCAGCACCCACAATGGGCTCGATAATTAAAGCGCAAATGTTTTCCGCTCCGCGCGTGGCAATGATTTTCTCTAAGGCATCGAGCTTTTCGACGCCCTTCTCGGGGAGGCCTCGGCTAAAGGCATTATTGGGAATATCGAGCAGGTCGGGCAGAAAATCGACATTTTCTAGCGTCGGGAAACCCTTGCGATTATTGGGTATGCCTTGCAAAGAAGTGCTGCCAACATTCACCCCGTGGTAGCCACGCTCGCGGGAGATAAAGCGCGTTTTCGTCGCCTTACCGCGCGCCACTTGGTAACGGTGAGCAATCTTCATAGCCGTCTCGACTGACTCAGAACCCGAGTTGGTGAAGAATATACGGTTTAACCCTGCCGGCGCATGCTCGACTAACTTTTCGGCGAAACGGAAAGTCACCGGCGAGCCAAACTGAAAGGGCGGGCAAAAATCCATATCCATCAATTGCTTATGTACCGCATCAGCCACTTCTTTACGGCTGTGGCCCAGATTGGCACACCACAGCCCAGCGGTAATATCCAGCACATCGCGGCCATCGGCTGTGTACACAAAACAACCCTCTGCTCGCTCAATGAGACGCGGGTTGGCACGAAACCCCCTGACATTCGTAAAGGGTTGCCACCAATTTTCTAAATTTATATCCATGTCGCTCATTTTCTTACCTTGTTTATCGTTCAATATGCCCGCCTGCTGGGAAAACCCAGTTATCGGCCCCCACAGGCTGGTCGAAAACCGGCTATTCTACCGAATCCGCCACCTTATTGATCTTGTAATTTATTGACAAGCCTAGAAGCTTTAATTTCGACTCCACTACCCTATAAATTACCGACCGAACCGACGACGAGACACACATATAGCCGTATAGCTCAACGACCTTAGGCAGCTGAACGCCGCAGCGTATTCAACCATTACTGTGGCATCTAGCAAGCCTTTTACCCCACAAAACTTACGACAGGTTGAGCTCTACTCAGCGCAAATCGGAAAAACTACCCCAAATACACGAGTAGCACGTCAGCTCCCCAAAGATATTTTCTTAAATCAAAGCCACCATTATCTTTACTCTAGACTTTGAATCCGCTTCAACCGATAGGCTCATTTATCCCCCGGTTATTTGGCTCCATCGCGAAAATGCGATGGAGTCGCTATCCCTTTTTTGACGATGACCTTAGCCTTGAAACTGGGAATAACCACACAGAGGCCCTAAGTAGCATTTATCGCGCCCTAGTGCATTCACCACCGCCCCAAAACTCAGCCTTTGTGAAACAGCTATTTATGGATTGAGCACAATCACCCTTCAAACCATCAAACCATTCCTTGAGGGAGCCAGAGAACCCAGCATCACGAAAAACCTATCATTGGATGAAGGATATAAAAGAAATATAGGGGAGAAGTTTGTTAGCAGTTTTAATGGAATAAGCCAAATATGATGCAATTAACTCTGTATTTTTTAAATAGGGCCAGATTCACAATTTTGCGACGAATGCGCTCATTTTTGTTCATTCTCACGCCATTAGTTGGGCTATTGTTAGCGCCCGATAATGCTCATTCCTCGGGGTTGCTTATTATCTACCCGAAAGCCAAAGCACCCTATAATAAAATCTATGACGATATTATTACGGGAATTAACGAACGTTACCCTAGTATAAGCGAGAAACTGCAGCTCACTGAAGATAGTGACAATTACCGGTTGACAGAAAAGATCGAACAGCATAAATCCGAGCTACTGCTAACACTTAGACAAGCCTCCCTCAACAAAGTAAGTCTGCATTCGTCGCCTATCCCTGTCGTCGCTGGAGCCATAACAAAAACAGAACAAATTGTACCCGGTATATCAATGAGCCCTGCTGCAGAAATTATGCTATCGCATTTATTGCAGCTAACCCCCTTTGTAGAGCAGGTTCATGTGGTTATAACCCCCCAATATCGCGTACAACTTGAGGGCGCTGAACACTACCTTGCAATGCGTGGCAGGTCTTTACACATACAAGAAATTGAATCTATTCAAGAAGCTGCCGATAGATACTTAAATATAATCCATCAAGCTTCACCAGAAGATGCCATTTGGCTAATGCGAGGAGCCAGTTTGAATGATTCAACTATCGTCATGCTTGTTTTAAACGCTGCCTGGAGGAAAAAAATTATTGTTTTTTCTTCCAACCCCAGCCATGTTAGACACGGAGCGCTATTTTCTCTGTATCCCGATAATAAAAAAGTAGGGCACTCACTGGCAGAAATAGCTCAGCATTACGAGGGAAAACGTATTCCACCCCATATTGGCTTAACACCTCTAAGGAGTGTCCGTCTTATTGTTAACAAGCTCACCTACATACATATCTGCATTGCGCCCAATAATATCAGTGGATTAACTATCCACCAGTTGCTTTAGGACTAGAAATACATGCTTAAGGACACTGGCAATAAACTTCTCAAACTTCGCTTCAGCCAACAGCTAATTATTATATTCGCTATTGCTGTCATTCTCATGTCAACATTGGTCTCTCTCGCTGTAGGCCGAACCTCTAACAACATTCTCAAGACACAAATGTATGCTCAAGGCTTACAAATTACCCAAACATTTGCCACCCAAAGTAAACTCGCCCTGATTTATCAAAGTGAGTACGCGGCCCAGGATGCCGTGAAATCAATAGCAGGTTTTCCCGATATTGAAGCGATACGACTCGAAGCAGTCGATGGCACCGTACTATACAACAGCCGTGATACTCGCCCTGACATGCAAGAGCCAATGGTCTCTACAAAGAGGGCGATTAAAATTGTCGAAAATGATAACGAATGGGTTTTTTCAGCGCCAGTTTTTTCAGGAATTAATACTGATGAGGAACTCAACGATATTTATCAAGACAGTGAGGGATCCAGCATTTTATTGGGTTACGTAACACTGTCTATGAGTAAAAAAACGCTCAATTTAATGCAACGTAGAACCTATCAAACCAGCTTTGTTATTGCCTTTGGTATCGCTGTTTTAATTATCGCGAGCCTTTATTATATATCGAAGCGTTTAACGAGGCCCGTGGAGCAACTTGCCCTCGTAATGGGACAGGCAGAACAAGGTAATACCTCTATTAGGGCCACATTGGATGGCCACCCTGATGTAGCAAAAATGCAAAATGCCTTCAACACCATGATGGAAGGCATTGAAAATCGAGAAGATGAGCTAAAAAAAGCACACGATAAAGCCCTGGAAACTGCAAGAATAAAAGGGGAGTTCGTTGCCAATGTTACCCATGAACTACGTACGCCTCTTAATGCTGTTCTGGGTATGATGGATCTAATAAGTGAAACCCAACTCAATGCTCGCCAGACAGATTACATTGATATCGCCAAACAGTCGGGAGAGAACCTACTTGAGTTAATCGAAGATATTCTCAATTTCTCGAAAATGGAATCCGGCAATATGGATATCCATCTGAAACAAGTTGATGTTCGCGACCTTGCCGAAGAAGTCATCCAGCTCCTTGCATCTCAGGCCCTGAGTAAAAAACTTAATTTTGGTTATATTATGGAAGACAATGCGGTTTCAAGCCTTGTCCCGATTGACATAAGTAAGGTTCGCCAAGTACTTATTAATCTAGTAGGTAATGCCATTAAATTTACTGATAGTGGCGAGGTTTTCTTACGGATACGCTACAAACGCAGCGCTCACCCTGAGCTGGAGTTTGAAATACGTGATACAGGTATTGGTATTGAAGAACAAAATCAGCAGGCAATTTTTGATGCTTTTACTCAAGCCGATTCTTCATCCACCAAGGCCTATACTGGTACTGGCCTGGGACTAACCATCTGCCAGCAGATTGTTGAGTTAATGAATGGCACGATAAGCTTGCACAGCGTTCTAGGAAAAGGCTCAACATTTACCTTCAATATTCCCGTTGAACGCATCACTAACGTCACCGAGACCTCTACAGGTCATTCACTGGATGCACAAAAACATGGCCTATTAATCACCTCCAGTGTCATAACAAGACTTTTCACAACGTCGACGCTCCAAAACAATGATTTCCTGTGTATGACAACCGCAAGTTTGCGCTCCGCTCAGTTAGAAATAGCGCGTCTTGAAAAGGCCGCAATAAACTTTGAATTAATTATCGTCGATGAGGAAATATATTATCTTCACGAAACTGAATTCCTTCCCTTACTATCAAAGCTTTCCTCTCAAAAAGAAGTAACCATTGCCATTTTGACGAACCCCTATAGACCGCTCAAATTAAAAATTCACTGCTTTTTAAGCATAGAAAAACCTCTGTTAAGATCCTCTTTTGATCAGCTTATAGATGCAAATGACAATCCAGATATTGACAGCCGCAAGCCATCAGCCCCACCTCCACCACAACAGGTTTCAAACTCTCGCCGCGGCAAACATATCCTGATTGTCGACGACAACAGAGTCAACCAACAAGTCACCCGCGAAATGCTGAACAAACTCGGCTATCGCTCAGATATGGCCATTAACGGCCAAGATGCTGTCAACAAATCGCTACGCAATAACTATGATCTGATTCTGATGGATTGCAACATGCCCGTTATGGATGGGTATGAGGCCACCGAAAAAATTCGCAAGCAAGATAGCGACCAGCAACCTCCTATCATTGCCATGAGTGCAAACGCCTCAAATGAAGATAAGGATAAATACCTTCTCGCTGGGATGAACGGCTCTATAGATAAGCCTTTACGTTTAAACAAACTTCGAGACGAACTACTTAGGTGGTTACCGGGTTCTTATCCTACGACCAATCTACCCACTTCCCGCACGAAGAAAAATAACCAAACCGAGTTTATTAAAGTATTAGCCTACGATCCTCAAGTCATGGATGACCTTTTCGAGGGTATTGGCGATGTCGTTATTAAAATGCTGGAAGCTTTTCTGGAGGACTCACCGGTTTACATTGACTCGCTCAAACAGGCACTACAACAGGGTTGTTCAAAAAATGTTCGCGAACTGGCACATACTTTAAAAGGTAGTGCTAGCAATTTTGGCGCCATCAATTTTCTAGAGACAACTCGCATTATCGAACATCTCGCTAAAAACAACCAATTACACCAATGTGAAATTTACATAGAAACACTTGTTGAAGATTTTCATGTCTTAAAACGCGATATTGAAATCAATATACTTAACCCTCTATCAAATACTGATGAGATGCCCGAACATAAACATAAATTACTCATCGTAGATGATGATAGAACCATCCGTCTTGCACTTAAAAATATTTTTACCGAACAAAATTTTATTATTTTCGAAGCACGCAATGGCCAACAGGCTATTAGTTTTTGTAAAAAAGAGCATCCCGATCTTATCTTGATGGATGCCATCATGCCTGAAGTTGATGGTTTTGAAGCCTGTAGAAATATAAAAAGCCTACCAAATTTTAGTGAAATACCTATTCTAATGATCACTTCTTTAGATGACGACAATGCTATTAACAAAGCCTTTTCAGCTGGCGCCACTGACTATATAACCAAGCCTCTAAATTTCACGGTACTAAAGGGAAGAGTTTCACGCCTTTTACAGACCAACCGCGTAGAAAAGCGCGTACGCGAACTGGCTTATCAAGATTCACTGACAGGCCTACCTAACCGCAGCAAGCTGATGCAAAATTTGCGTTTAATTCTTAACCGATCAAAGCTCGACGACTCTAAATTTGCTGTATTGTTTCTCGACCTCGATCATTTTAAAAACATAAACGATTCACTTGGCCACAATATCGGTGATCTACTTCTCAAAGCAGCCGCTGACCGGCTACAGAGCGCAGTGCGTGAGAGTGATTTCATTGCACGCCTTGGCGGAGATGAATTCACAGTCATTTTAGAAAATATTGAAGACCCCGATACCATTAGTAGTATCGCACAAAATATCTGCAGCTCCCTAAGTAAACCTTTTGTTTTTATTCAGCAAAAAATATATGTTACAGCGAGTATTGGAATCTCTATTTATCCTGATGACGGCGACGATATTAACGCCTTACTCAAACACGCCGACCTCGCCATGTTCAGCGCTAAAAAAAGTAGAAATAATTTTATTTTTTATCAAAAGGGAATGGAGGACAAGGTCGCACGACGTCTTAAGCTTGAACAAGAATTACGCCACGCTATAAGCCATGAGCAATTAGTTCTTTATTATCAACCTCAACTTGAACTTAAATCCAATAAAATTATTGCCGCTGAAACCTTAGTTCGCTGGGAGCATCCAATCCACGGTTTCCTTAGCCCCGCCGAATTCATCCCTCTAGCTGAAGAAACTGGGCTTATTAAAGAGCTAACTTTTTGGGTTATTAAGCAGGCCTTTGAACAAATATCGCAATGGCAAAAGCAAAACTTTGACGTCAAAGTTTCGATCAATTTATCAGCAAAAGATCTTGAAACGCCCGATGCTTTATCAGACTTTCTTCGATATCAATTAGAAAAGACAGGAGTTTCAGCAACACTAATAGAACTTGAGTTAACTGAAAGCATGCTGATGAATGATCCTGAAAAAAGTAAAACAGAACTTCTCGCACTTAAGAACTTAGGATTTTTACTTGCAATTGACGATTTTGGCACAGGTTACTCATCTCTTAATTATCTAAAAAAACTACCGGTCGACATATTAAAAATAGACCGGTCATTTATCAAAGATATTGAAATAAACGCAAATGACAAACCAATCGTTAAGGGGATTATTGCCCTTGCCGACAGTTTGGGTCTGACGACCATTGCCGAGGGTGTAGAAAACGAACAGCAGCGGGCTATTGTTCACGAACTCGGCTGCGATACTATCCAGGGCTACCTTATTAGTAGCCCCCTCCCCAGTGACGAGTTCGAACGAAATTATTTGAGCCACTTCAAGGTAGAAGGGGAGCTATCAGGGGAAGAGGATGGGGACACACCGATAGCCAGCAATCCACGCCGCGGATAGATTGCTCTATTTAGCCGCGGTTTCGAACTAGGTTCATCGCGTGGCGTAGATCAAAACCATTCGTCACACATTTCAAACGGCACACTATTACCGACAGCCAGTAATTGGGCGTACTGCTCTATGGCTGGCAATTCCCAGTCAATATAATAATTTGCCGCTTGTAATTTCCCCCGATAAAAATGTTCGTCACTCTCATGCAGAGTCGATGTCAGCGCTTGCGCCGCAATTACAGCCTGTTTCAACCAAATCCACGCACCGACTATTCGACCAAACATATCGAGATAAACGCTTGCATTTGCAAGACCACGGTCAATATCTTCGGCCATTTGTTGCTGTAGAGCTTGTGTCGTATTGTCAAGAATCATCACAGCACTCTCAAGTTTTTCAGCCAAGTCTTGAATCACCGATAATTCTTTAGCCCTGGCAATATCTTGTGCAATATCTTCTTTAAAAAACTGGTAGCCGGCACCCTTGTATAAATTCAACTTACGACCCAATAAATCCAGGCCATGGATCGCTTCTGCCCCTTCATGAATCGGGTTTAAGCGCTGGTCACGATAAAGTTGTTCTACTGGGTATTCACGAGTGTAGCCAGCGCCACCCAATATCTGTATCGCCATATCGTTAGATATGCAGCCATATTTTGAAGGCCATGATTTAATGATGGGCGTTAATAAATCCAGCAGTTGCGCATTGCGAGTTCGCAGCTCCTCAGTTGGAGCACTGTTTTGATTTTCAAACAAACTACTACCAAACAAGCACAGGGCCAACGATCCTTCGGCATAGGATTTTTGCGCAAGCAATAAACGCCTTACATCTGCGTGTTCAATCAACATCACTTGTGGAGATTGCTGATCTTTACACGATGCTAAACGTCCTTGAGGGCGTTGCCGGGCATAGTCCAACGAATGATTAAACCCCTGATAGGCAATGGCTGCCGCACCAAGGGCAACGCCAATACGCGCCTCATTCATCATTTGGAACATGTAGCCGAGGCCTTTATTCGCCTCGCCGACCAGATAGCCAATGGCACCGTCTTTTTCACCAAAGTTTAACGCCGCATTGGTGGTATTACGGTAGCCCATTTTATGGTTGAGGCCCGCAACCACAACATCATTGCGCTCACCGGGCGAGCCGTCATCATTGACTAAAAACTTTGGCACAATAAATAGGGAAATGCCTTTAACACCGGGAGGCGCCCCTTTAATTTTTGCCAACACCATGTGTACCACATTGCCGGCGATGTCGTGGTCGGCACAAGAAATAAACATTTTCTGGCCGAAAATTCGGTAGGTACCATCATCGGCTGGCTCGGCCATGGTGGTAATATCACCCAGTGCGGATCCCTGACCCGGCTCAGTAAGGCACATGGTGCCATTACTGCGACCGTCCATAATCAAGGTTAAAAATTTTGCCTTTTGCTCTTCTGAGCCAAAGGCGCGAATTAAATTCGCCGAACCTGTGGCCACAAAAGGATAAGCGGCAGTGCCGATATTCGCGGCATTAACATAGGCCATTACCATGCGAAAAACCACTTCGGGCATTTGCATGCCGCCCTCTTCATAATTCTGGTGGGCCGCCAAGAAGCCGGCATTGGCAAATTCATCCCAGGCCACTTTGGTTTCGGGGATCATTTTTACTACACCGTCGACTAACGTCGGCTCGTTTGCATCGCCTTCAACGAGATGATTGGCAAAATATTTTTCAGCAATCGTTTTCGCTGTACGCAGTGAGGCATCGAATATTTCTCGCGAGTGTTCGCTATAGCGCGGTCGCTCTAATAATTTTTCTGTATCAAGAAATTCATAAAGCAAAAATTCAACATCACGATCATTTAACAAAGGGACTGACATAGTTAAATCCGTTGGTTATTTATTGGATAACTGAATTAAAACTGTTTCGACAATTTTAACCCAGTCAAAGTGTAATCCTGCTCAGGGTTTATTGATTAATAACTGTAGTCACTAAACGCTTCACGTAAATCTTTTTTACTCACTTTTCCCGTCGCCGTATGGGGAATTTCATCGACAAACACACAGTCTTCTGGAATCCACCATTTGGCAATTTTGCCCTCCAGATAGGCCAGCACATCGCCTTTTTCAGGTTGACTACCGGGGCGCGCAACCACAATCAATAAAGGGCGCTCAGTCCACTTCGGGTGCGGCACACCAATGACAGCAGCCTCGGCGACATCCTCGTGGCCCATAGCCGCGTTTTCTACATCAATTGAACTAATCCACTCGCCACCTGATTTAATGACATCTTTAGTTCGATCGGTGATCTGCATAAAACCATACTGATCGATAGTGGCCACATCGCCGGTATCAAACCAGCCATCGGGCAGGTGAGCATCAGAGTTTTCTAATTTGTAATAACTTTTACAGACCCACGGCCCTCGTACTTGCAAACGGCCCGAGGTGGTACCGTTCCAGGGTAACTCTTTGTCATCTTCCCCGACGATACGCATTTCAACGCCGTAAATTAAACGACCAGCTTTAAGGCGGTAGTTAAACTTTTCTTCCTCGGGCAAATCATTCATCCACGGTAACAAGGTGTTGTAGGTTCCCAGGGGGCTCATCTCTGTCATACCCCAACCCACGTGCATGGTGACACCGTAACTATCCATAGCCTCCATGAGCGACCGTGGACACGCAGCACCACCGACCACTAGCCGTTGTAGTGTTTCTACTTCTTTGCCTGATTCTTGTAGATAATTAACAAGCGCCAACCATACCGTTGGCACACCTAGGGCAAAGGTTACGCCCTCTTCATTAATCAATGCGGCAAGGGTTTCACCATCACCCATTTTTGGCCCGGGGAAAACCAACTTCGTTCCCGCCACAGCCGCACCGTAAACACAGCCCCAGGCATTGACGTGAAACATCGGTACAACTGGCATAATCGTTTCATCTGGAGCCAGGCCCAGCGTGGCCTTGCTGTTGGTACCTAGACTGTGTAACACCGTGCTGCGGTGAGAATACAAAACGCCTTTAGGATTGCCGGTGGTGCCTGAGGTATAACAGAGACTACTGGCACTGTTTTCATCGAGTTCCGGCCAATCGAATTTTTCCGCCTCACCCTCTATCAGCTCTTCATAGCACCGTACATTCTTTAGTGTAGTCTTAGGCATCGTCGCCTGACTGGTCAACACTACAAAGCCTTGCACCGTTTTTAATTCGCCCTGCAACTGTTCCAGCATAGGAACAAAAACGGGGTCGACAAAAACCCACTGATCTTCAGCGTGATTGGCTATGTAGGAAATTTGTTCAGGGAAAAGTCGTGGATTGATGGTGTGGCAAACATAACCGCAGCCACTAATCGCGTAATACAATTCAAAGTGACGGTAATCATTCCAGGCCAACGTGGCGATGCGATCGCCTTGCTGGCAGCCCAGTTTTGCCAAAGCATTCGCCAGTTTATGCACGCGAGTAAAGGCTTCACCAAAAGTACTGCGATGTCGTGGATTATCACTTGTTACAGAGACTATTTCAGTATCCGGGTAGACCTTCGCGGCGAACTTCATGAGCGAGGTAATAGTGAGGGCATCGTCCATCATTTGGCCTAGCATAGCGTGACTCCTAGCGTTATTTTGTTTTGATTAACCAGATAAATTCTACCATAGCCCATAGACAGCTCTCGCCCAAAATAGCTAAAAGCAACGATGGACCACATGGCAGCTCAGAGGGTCATCGCGTATCATACTGCCAGCTGGCACGGACAGGTTCCCAGCAGGAGCAACCACAACAGTGGCTCAGTTTTATTATACCTGTCGCAACTAAACTAACGAGGAAATAGCCTTGAGTACAGCAGTCAAAGTAAAGCTTATTGTTTCAAGTGCACTTCTAGCGCTTAGCCTGAATAGCGGGGCGGCAGACATTGATGCGGGTAAAGCCAAGGCCGCTATGTGCGCCGGCTGTCACGGTTCCGCAGGTATCAGTAGTATGGATATGTGGCCCAATCTCGCCGGCCAGAAAACTGGCTACCTAGCCAAACAACTTAAAGCCTTTCGCGATGGCTCACGCAGTGACCCCGTAATGAATGCACAATCTAAAAGCCTGTCTGATGCGGATATTGCCAATCTCTCCGCCTTTTACAATAGTCTCAAGTAGGCCGGCGATAAATGCCTTAGTGGCACACCCATCACTCACTAAGGCATTTAATATTTCCCCTTATCGCACCTGCTGCACTCGCCCGTTCACTGAACTGGCGCTCTAGCTTTTCCGTGTTTGTTAGCCACAAGATCGCAAACAACTTCTTCAAGGTATTCAAAGTCGGGAATTACTGCGGCCTCACCATCGATACTTACTACCATTTGCACACCGGGCTTATCACTAGGCGCACTTTCAAACACCATCTCAGCCTCGGAGCTAAGGCGCAATGCACGGGGAAAGCCGCTAACCAACAGCCCATAAAATCCCGTTATTGATGCCTTAAAAACAGCATTGCAAATGACAATCTTTAAATCTTTATCGCGCGCTGGCCGCCATCCGCTGTCAATGCTAGCAAAGGACAGTAGGGGAATATTCTGGTCTCGCCAGTTAATCCAGCCATAGCCGTGTGGACTGGTGCCGGTCGCATCCAAACGCAGATCATCTGTCTCTCGGTCTCCCCAGTTCAAAACCTCAGCTACTGCAGCCTGCGGCACTAACATCACGGCACCCACAACCGGTAGCAGCAAACAATTTACCTGTGAAAAAGCTGCATCGGCTTCGCCAGCCGCCGTCCTCAGTGCCACTTTATTTTCCACCACCGACAGCTCCTCTAGACGACATATTTTCATAATTAGGCGTGGTATTTAAGCATTTAACAAAAGCTTCTTCGAGCGGGTTAACATCACCGCAATGGTTGAATACACCTGGCTGGAGTAAAACTTCAAATTCTATCCGCTTTGAGTGACTAACCAAGCCCGCAGAATAAGCCAAGGGTTGATATTTAACGGCTCGAGGCAAGGCGAAACACCTAAACCTAGCGAGTTCAGGTGTCGTCAAAATCCAGCAACTCTCGCAATAAACCCAACAATTCATCTTCTTGGTAGGGCTTACCTAAAAATTTATTCACCCCAAGGTTTGCCGCCCTTTGCCGGTGCTTATCACCGGTACGCGAGCTAATCATAATTAGGGGTAAGCCTGAAAAATGCTCTGATTCACGCACCACACGGGCCACTTCAAAGCCATCCATACGCGGCATTTCTATATCGAGCAACATCAGATCTGGGTTTACCTGGGCCAATATATCGGTCGCCTCTATACCGTCTTTGGCAGTAACAACACAGAAACCTTCACGCTCGAGAACACGAGACGTTACTTTGCGGACAGTCACTGAATCGTCGACCACCATTATCGTTTTTGGCGAAAGACTGACCCCGGCTGGCGTTTCAAAAGAACCGGCCCGCGATGCATCCTCCCCCAGCGCCAGCGGAGGGGCCTCGAGAAGGGACATTTCCCCTTTCGAACGTAGTAGCGAGGGCAAGTCAAGAATCACCACGACTTCACCACTGGCGAGAATAGTTGCCCCGGCCACGCCACGCAAGCCACTAAACTGGGCGCCCAATCCCTTGTTGATAATCTCCTCCTTGCCCTCTAGAGCCTCTACCTGAACTGCGTAACGGTAGTGGTCAACTTCAACCAAAATCAGCACCACTTTGCCTACAGTCGCCGTGACTGGTTCCCGCTCACGATGTAATAAATGGCCAAGGGCACAAAATTGATATTCAAGGCCGGCATACTCGAATTGACTGTCTGGCTCGCTATAGAGCTCGTCAAGCTCTTGCGCGTTCAACTGTGTTACGCCCACAATACTATTTAAGGGCAAGGCATAAGTACTGGCGCCCTCTTTCACTAAAAGTGCTTTATTGACAGAGACGGTGAATGGTAGTCGAATCGTAAATTCAACCCCTTCACCCACTGTCGACTCAATAGCAATAGAACCCCCGAGTTGGTGTACGTCTGTTTTCACTACGTCCATGCCCACACCCCGGCCCGAGACTTGGCTGAGAGCCGCAGCAGTCGAAAAACCCGGTTGAAAAATCAGCCGTAACAACTCGCTATCGGTGGCCTGAGTGTCAGCGGTAATGATCCCTTGACTGATCGCTTTATCACGAATCGCCGCGACATCGAGCCCCCTGCCATCATCGGCGACGCTAATCACTATTTCACCCTCCTCCCGCTGAAAGGACAGAGAAATATTACCTGCGCCAGGCTTTCCAGCCGTCAGACGCTGTGCGGTATTTTCAATACCGTGGTCAATCGCATTGCGCAACATATGCTCAATCGGGATGATAATTTTTTCTAATACCGAGCGGTCCATTTCACCCTCGATATTCGTTAAGCTCAAATTGACTTCCTTACCCAACTCTTGGCTCACTTGCCGAACAATGCGCCTGAGGCGCGGCACAAGTCGTGAAAACGGCACTAACCGCATTTGCATGAGATTCTCTTGCAGATCTTGGGTAATGCGAGACTGCATAAATAGTAGCCCTTCTAGGGCTTGGGATTTCTCCAATAAAGTATTTTTTAAATCCTGTAAATCAGAACCAGACTCCTCCAGCCCCTGAGACAACTGCTGTAGCTGCGAGTAGCGATCCATCTCCAGAGGGTCAAAGTCAGAGTTCTGTGAAGATTCTATTTGCTCTCGACGAAATTGCATTTGCGCTTGCGTTTGACGACCAAGTTGGCGCACCTGATTGCGCAATCGGTCAATTGTTTCTTCCATTTCATCCAAGGCCGCAGCCGACTCACCCACCCCTCGCTCAACACGCCCCCGAGCAATACTCGCTTCACCCGCCAGATTGACCAAATCATCGAGTACCTCTGCCGAAATTTTTACCGATTCATGCACGGCTACCGCTGGCTTGGCGCGTGCCGCGGGCTGAGCAACTGATTCAGTAACTTCCATCGCCGCAGAGAGATCGAGCCCTTTACTGGGCTCAGCCTTTAATGACGCAGAAATTGCCGTTATGTCGCCCTCAGGATGGACAATGTCCTTTCTACGCTCATCGCTTTCGAGTACTTTATCTTCACTCACCTCACCATCAAATGCCTCGACCTGAAATACTTCCTCAGTGGCATCAAGGTTGCCGGAAGACGCTAGCGATTCTACGAAGGGTTCTGGTTCGTCAGGCGCAGACGCCACCTCGATGACTGAAATGACACTCTTGGACTTCAACGCTTCGACAAGACTAACCAGTTCGTCATAGCGGGCAAACAACTGATCAAAGACTCCAGCCTCATTATCCAGAAGCCGGCTTTCTTCGCGCAAAATCAACGCTTCAAGATCATGACTCAAATCACCCAACAGGCTTAAGCCAGCCACTCTAGCACTACCCTTGAAGGTATGGAGTAAACGATTTAAGGTCTTACCTTGACTGACATCATTGGGCTCATTTCGCCAAACCTGTAAAGCACTCTCAATACCCTCAAGCAGGTCATCAGTCTCCTCAATAAAAAAAGGTAAAGCATCGGGGTCGTGTACCTCACCTGCCATACGGCTGAGTAGATCATCGACACTGGCCCCTTGTTGATGTGGCAGCACTTCGGCAACATCACCCGCGGCATCTGCTACCCTAGGGACCTCACCAGCCAAAGCCTTTAGCTGGCTCAACAGGTCAGCCGGCGCTGGACTCACCGACTGGCTAAGGACCAGGGCATCCATCATGCTAAGCAATAACTCGTGAGCGGCCTTACAAACACGCAGGGCCTCATCATTCAGTCCTTCTCCCGAGTCAGCCAAATTGCATAATGTGCGGGAAAGCTGATGGCACAAAACCGACAAAGCGCCTGCATCCGAGTCTGCGGCCACAACACCCAGCGTCATCAACTCGCCCACAACTGACTCTATCGCTTGCCTGCTAAAGCTTGTTTGGTCAGACCACTTCTCCAGTAAAATATCGGCGAGCAGGACATTATTTAAGCCGGCGACCATCAATTGCTGTAACCGAGTAGAATCCTTGACGGCTAAAGAGTTAACTTTCTGTTCTTGAAGCTGTTCTCGAGCCGACTCTACACGGCAGCGGTACTCTTGAAAACTCACACTATCCTCGCCCTGCCGAGCTTCAAGCCGTACCAGAACCCCGCGCAATTGCTCTACACCCTGGCGCAACAAAAGGACAAGCCGGCTAACATCGCGCTCTTGCGCAAACAACTCGGGAAGAATCTGTGTAAAGGTTTTCGCCACCTCTGCCACTGCCTGTATGCCCGCCCTTTCAGCACTAGCTTGTAAAATGTGCAAGGCTCGCTGCACTTGGGCAGGTGATAAACGAGAATCTCTGCAAGCCTGTTGAAAGCCCGTCAGAAAATCGCCCAGCGTGCCAATAACAGCCCCCGCCTCAGCAACAAAATTTTCTACTATGGACTGAATTACCGTATGACTAGTGTCCTCTACTTGGCGTTCACGCCTCCCCGTTGCCATAGCATCCAGCGGACCCACGCCAAGCGCTTCAAGACTTTTCTGCTCGACAGCCTTTTCTTCAGGTTGCGGCAAGGTAACTGGCTCGCCCTTAGCCAGGGCCTCAGCTGCAGAAATAAGATGAGTGCAGTAGGGTGATGAATGTTCAACGCCACGTTTAAAATCATCAACCAAAGGAGGAATCAAGTTTAACGATCTTTCGAGCACGGCCACGGTTTCAGGGACAACGGCACTGGCGTTCTCAAGGATTTTATTGAGCATGTTCTCGACAGCCCAAGCCAGGTCACCAATGACATTGGCCTGAACCATCCGACCACTCCCTTTGAGAGTATGAAAGCCTCTGCGTAGCTCATTAAGCGTCTTGTGGTCAGTCTGATCCGAGAGCCAAGTGGGATATTGAACTTCAAGTGCGCTCAGGACCTCCGCAGCTTCTTCAATAAAAATTGCTTTGATCTCGGGGTCGACTTCGTCGTTACCCTCGACTTCCAGTCTATCCATTGCCGGGGTATCGACGACAAGCTCATCGTCGACACCCACACCCGACACGGAGAACTCAAGGTCAAAACCCAGCTTTTCCAGCGCCTGTGCTGTTAGATCTAGCATAGCGTACTGTTCACCTTGGTGATCTCTAGCAATAGCGTCGAGATAGCACTCAAGACCGGTAATAGCATCGGCAAGTGCATCGAGCGCGGGCCATTCTGGAGGCTTCGTGCCGGGCACCAATTGGCGAGTAATATAGCTACCGATCTGCTCAACAATTAACGTGACCCGCGCCAGCCCAAGTCGCTCAACAGCCCTAATGATAAGTTCAAACTGCTGTGGCAAAGCGAGTAGATATTGCACGTCCCACTGCGAGTCGACATAGCCGACAATCGACGCTTTAATACTGTCAAAATTATTGCTCAACTCACGAATCGATGAGCGTTGAGCATCATCCACCCTGTAGACCATGCCGTTTAGCGGGTCACCGGCGGCTGGGCGGTGGTCATAACTTTCAAACCAGGTTTTCAAACTGCCCTGGATACCTTGTAAACGGGCAATGACAGCTGATAGATTGCCACTTGAAGTCGTCAAAACCTTAATAACCTGCCCTATCACTTCGTGTAAGCTCTCGGAAAGTTTATTCTGCCCGAGCACCAATAAGGTCGTTGATAGTCTCTCCGTCAAGCGTTTGATTTGCGCAAGCTTGTTTTCATCCACCTGAGTGGAACTCGCAAAAGCGTCGACAGCCTCTAACAAGGTTGTCATTTCAACCGACAGCTTATCGCCGAGAGCCGTCTTAACGCTGCTATTGAGGGGCGTCAAAGGACCATCACGATCAGTCACGGCCAAGGCGGGAAACGCCTGATCCAGTGTAAACTCTTCTTTTAGTGACTTCAGGGTAGGGTTTTCATCCGGGCCTACAGCGATGTAATAGAGAAGGTTGTGCAGTAAATCATCAAATTGCGGACTCGGCCCTGCACATTCAAGCAGCCGGCCCATGGTTTTATCGAGCTCCCAGAGCAATGTGCGCGTCGCTGCACTTTGACGAATATGTCTCTCCACCAGAGCGAAAAAAAAAGCACTAGCCACACGCCACAAAGACTCGAGTGAGCTAGTATTAAACAGCACTTGCAGTCGCTGTAAAACAGCCGCTATTTTTTGCTGATTGGCCGCTAAATCTTGTTGCTTCAAGTAACCCAGCAAAGCGTATTGATACACTTTCTGAAGTTTACCAAGCATTTCATAGTCAACATCCGACGACGCGAGAGTCTCAGATAATGCCACTTGCGGCATAAACAAGCTTGTAGCAGACATTAGTGGTTCTGCCCGAACAGCCCGCAATTCGTTAACCTGGCCCATCAGTTGGGCCAAGCTATCATCGCAGCCATTGAGTAAGTTTTGTACATAGCTGGGCAGAGCCTGCATGGCTAACTCGAGCGCCCGACAGGCACTACCCGCGCCAACCCCGGGCTCGAGCAGTAACATTTTGAGGACAGCTTCCATTTCGCCAGCAAAGAACAGCGCTCCATAGCACTGGGCCATGCTCAGCGAGCCACTCACTTGGTGTAGACAGCCAAGGGCAAAGCTCAATGGTGAGGTATCTTCCGGCCCGGTTTGAAAGGTGACCAACGCTTCTCGCGCCAGCCCGAGGCTGGTTTCGAGTTCCTCGACTAATACGTCCAAACCTCTGAGACTATGTGTCATGTTTATGCTCATTATTTTCCAGCTAGCATCCCGTGCGGTGACAATTTTTCAAGGGCCTGCAAGCTATGAGGGCTTACGGCTTAAGTCCCTTGGTTGTCAGTCCTTGAGCTCTCCTAAGCCAATGACCAAATAGTCCCTAGCTTGAGCTTTTCAGCACTCTTATTAACAAGTCAAACGCTACTGGCTGACACTAGATACGGCGATCGTCCTCAAGATCGAGATCAAACTCACCTAGATCAATACCTGCCAGCTCAGCCTCCAAATCAGAAGTAGTGGCCTTTTTCAACACTTCAGACTCACCTTCAAGCTCGGTAAAATCATCAATGGCATTGTCAGAATAAGCATCAATTTCATCCATTGCCGCACTGCTACTGGCAAGCACATTTTCCACGTGGGCTGGTGGCTTGTGTGATGCAGTCTTCGGTGAGCTAATCTGATCATCGTCAACGCTCTCATTGGCAAAGCTTGTACGATTCTTCTGATAATTATTCACTAGGTAGCCGTCAGGCAACTTAAAGCCTGATACAGACTCTCTCAGCTCAATCGCCATATCCGTCAATTTGCCAACCGACGAGGCCGTACGGCTAGTGCCATCGAGTGTCTGGGTCGTAATATCCTGAATCACACCCATGGTTTTGGACACGTGACCCGCTGTCGTTGACTGGTGGCCTGCTGCGGTTGAAATATCCTGAATCAACTCGGCAAGGTTAGTCGAAACCGTCTCAATTTCACTCAGGGCGACACCTGCATTCTGGGTCAACGATGCCCCCGAAACCACCTCAGCAGTGGTTTGCTCCATTGAGGACACCGCTTCGTTAGTATCTGTTTGAATAGTCTTCACCAGCGCGGCTATCTGTTTGGTAGCGCCAGCTGAGCGCTCCGCAAGGCGCTGTACTTCGTCGGCAACCACCGCAAAACCACGTCCCGCATCACCGGCCATTGAGGCCTGAATAGCGGCGTTTAACGAGAGAATATTGGTTTGGTCGGCGATGTCATTAATCAGCGAAACAATATCGCCAATCTCTTGAGAACTCTCGCCGAGGCGTTTTATTCTTTTGGCTGTATCTTGAATTTGCTCGCGAATGCGGTCCATGCCACCGATAGTGCTCCGCACCACTTCAGCGCCTTTACTAGCGATCGCCACCGAGCGGTCAGCTACACCCGCTGAGGCAACGGCATTGGCCGAGACCTGGTCAATGGTCATCGCCATTTCATTAATGGCCGAAGACGCCGCGGCAATTTCATGGGCTTGGTGTTCAGACAGGTCAGCCAATTGCTCAACTGTCGAACGAGAATCATTGGCCGAAGACGAAACATTTTCAGCCGTATCAACAATACGGGCCACTAACTCGCGAAGCTGGATAATGGCGAAATTAATCGCATCGGCAATAGCACCGGTAAAATCTTCCGTTACCGTGACCTCAGACCGCAAATCACCCTCGCCCAAACCCTCCAACTCATTGAGAAGACGTAAAATCGCCTCTTGGCTGTCTTGGTTATTACCCGCAGTCACTTTTAGCTGGCCTTTGGTACTTAGATAGGACAAGACGCCTAAAATAGCCAAGCCTAGAATCAGAAATATGCCGGCAACAGCTGCCACAGTGTTGTTAAAATAGCCACTGCCTCCGCGACCAACACCGCCCACGCCTTCTGCCAATAAAGCACTTTGTTCCACTAACAAAGGAGTTTTTTCACGAATATCCATTATCGCCTGGCGTGCCTCGGCAAGTGCTGGCGCGGCAGAATAAATACCGTCAATCGAATTACTGACAAAAGCAAAGCGTTCCACCGCTGCACCAATGTACGGCAGGGCATCCTGAGAGCTTGTTTTACTGACACCAGCATAGCCATTACCACTTTTCATACCTGTGAGAACACCGCCAAACGTCCTCGCATCTGTATTAAATTGTTCAGCGGCAACAGCCACTTCTTCAGCATCACCAGCAAGCATTTTGTCGATATTTCGACTTATGCGCTCTATACGCCACTTTTGTCCCTGAACAACGGCGATTTCCTCAGCAGGTGCTCCCACACGCAACAAACTAGCGACTACTTTATTCAGGTCATTTTGTAATTTAGGTAGATTTTCATCGAGGGTTCTGGCCACATCGTTGAGAAAGAGACTTCTCTCCTGGCGCTGTAAAACCATATTAGCGCTGGTTTCAATGCCGGCCCACACCTCATTAAAGCGATTTGCCTGATCAGCACCAAGATTTAGCGACCTGCGCAGCCCTTTGACACTGTCAATTGCCGCGCGCAGCTGTGTGAATGCCGCGGCATTACCGTCCGCTGCCGCACCCGATAAATCCGCGATACGATGAGCCAACACTCTGACCTCTGAGGCCGCTTGTAGACTCGCACTGTCTTTTTCAATCCGGGAGGTAAAATTGACAAAAAAGAAGCCTAAATAAAGAACCAGTACGATCATGACAGTAACAAGACCAATAACTGGCAGACTGGTTTTCGGCTTTCCGTGAATCATTTTCTAACTCCTGGGTAACTTCAATTATGGCTAGCCAATTCGACAGCCTCACATCGCGGCAAGGGCAACGTCCTGAAACAGAGGACTTCGGATAAGCGCATCAGGATCCAGCAACACGTTGCGAGCGCCATCATCGGCTCGGTAAAAACCCCGCACAAAAGGTTTAAGAGCTGGGCTAAGATTTTGATGGTCGGCCTCGTGAGCCGCGTTACTAAAATGTTTCATGCCACTGATTGCATCGACAACAAGACCGACAAAAGTGTCTTGTCTATCTAGAACTATGATGCGCTGAAACCTATGCGCAACCGATAATTGCCCACCGAGAAATTGTGCAAAATCAATAACCGGGAGCAACTTGCCACGTAGATTAGACACCCCCGTCACCCATGATTTAACCCCGGGCAACGGTGTGCAATCTTGCATTTCAAGTAATTCGGCCACCTGGTCGAGTGGCACCACCCAGTCATAACCCAACACTGAAAAGCAAATGACCGGCGTGAGCGGCACATAATCCACTTGTGCAGGCAATGGCTTTGATCCAGCCACAAAGCATTGGTTCAGCTTGTTCATAACGGGCAATATATTCTCAATACTCATAACTAAACGAGGCTCAGCGGGGCATTAATTCTGCTATCGCCTGAACCAGCTCTTTCTCCAACAACGGCCTTCACTACCACACCCGATTGCCCTTTCCTTGCCTCACTGATATCAACGTCATTTGATTCGACAGTAAGCGCAGAGTGCGATTCTTTGCGTATCTCTTTGCACCTAAAACTCAACCGGCGAACCATTGACTTCTCCTTCACGGACCATCACATCCCATCAAGTCTGGGCAGGACCACCTACTGTTTGGCGGTTTGCAACAACCCTTTCAAGCACGTCCAATAATTCATTTTTGCTAAATGGCTTAGTCAGATATTCATCGGCACCGACAATCCGGCCCTTAGCTTTATCAAATAAACCGTCTTTGCTCGACAGCATAATAACTGGCGTATGCTTAAATTCATTGTTATTTTTGATAAGAGCACAGGTTTGATAACCGTCGAGGCGAGGCATCATGATATCGACAAAAATAACATCCGGCACCAAGTCGACAATTTTCGCCAGTGAATCAAAGCCATCGATGGCCGTCACGACCTCGCAGCCTGCTTTGGATAATATCGTCTCAGCCGTACGTCTTATCGTGTTACTGTCGTCTACAATCATTACTTTTAACGTTGCAAGATTAACCGACATGACCGTTCCTTCCCCTGTTCTCTAACGACACATTATCTGCGTATGATGGAGCCGATTTCTAACACAACCACACTCCATTAGCTATCAATGCCTGTGTTCTAAACCTATTTGCTAGACTAATTTCGCAAATAAAAGGACTTGTCAGCACCCTTAGGCATCCTTTATAAGCTATGCCCCTTACAACACAAACCGGCAGTAAATTCTATGAATATTTCTCTTGGTGTGGTTATGGATCCCATTCACGGGATTAATGTCAAAAAAGACACAACTTTGGCATTACTGCTAGCGGCACAAGCGCAAGACTGGTCACTATTTTATATGGAAATGGATGACCTCGCTCTCGTCAACGGCGCCGCTACTGGTAAGCAGCGTGCGCTCAAAGTGTACGACGATCCCGAGCACTGGTTCGACCTCGGCGAGCCCATCGATCGCCCTTTGGCTGAACTCGATTGCATTCTGATGCGTAAAGACCCGCCTTTCGATAGTGAATTTATTTACGCCACTTATATTCTTGATGCCGCCGAGAGAGAAGGCACACTGGTGGTCAATAAGCCCCAGAGTTTACGAGACTGTAACGAAAAGATATTTGCCACCCAGTTTCCCCAGTGCACACCACCTTTACTGGTAAGCCGTGACCCTGAGCGCTTGCGCGCTTTTCATCAGCACCACGGTGATGTGATTTACAAACCCCTCGATGGCATGGGTGGCACGGGCATTTTTCGCGCCCGCCAGGACGACCCCAACGTCAGCGTCATCATCGAAACCCTCACTGAACTGGGCACTCGTACCATTATGGTGCAGCGCTATATTCCACAAATCAGCGCAGGCGATAAACGCATACTGGTCATAGATGGCGAGCCCGTGCCCTTCTGCTTGGCTCGCGTACCTGCAAAAGGAGAAACACGTGGCAATCTTGCTGCGGGTGGCCGTGGTATCGTTCAACCTTTGAGCGAGCGCGATATGGAAATTGTGACTCAGGTTGCCCCCGCTCTCCGCGAAAAGGGCTTTTTATTTGCTGGACTCGACGTCATAGGCAACTACTTAACCGAAATTAATGTCACCAGCCCTACGTGCGCCCGAGAAATCGACCGCGAGCAAAACACACAAATTGGCGCTCGATTAATGACAGCGATCAATCAGAGACTTAACCAATAGGCGACGATACACCTTTATAATTAATGGATACACATTTTCAACCGGCCGACCCCCAAGTAGGTAATGATCGCCTGGGGTTTGCGCTGTTTCTCGCCATTGCTATTCACGCTATTGTGATTTTCGGTATCGGCTTCACTGTCACTCGACACTCAGCCGCACCACCCAGCCTCGACGTCACGCTAGCGCTGCGCCCCACAGACCAGAAAAATGATGACGCCACCCTCTTGGCACAAGCCAATCAACTCGGCAGTGGTGCGTTACTTGAACGCAAGGAAATCACCTCCGACCAACTATCAGTCTATGACGACCCTGTTCTTCGTGACAACCAGCCAACCCGCCCGCTCGAAGTGCCAAATCAACTGGGTAATGTCAGCCAACAGAACCTCATCACGACGCGCAGCGATAGCCGCCTCGTAGATGAGAACCTGTCGCAACAGGGCGAACAGCAGAATAGGCAACTCACACACACCCAAGTTGCACCTGCTGAAGTGCTCAGTAGCCTGCAGGCTCGACTGGACCAACAAAAACAAGCCTATAATAAAATACCCAAAATTCTGCGCTTAACCTCTGCCAATACCAAAGCCGCCGACCATGGCGCTTATCTCAATTATTGGATAGAAAAAGTCGAGAAAACCGGCAACTTCTACTACCCGGAGCGAGCCCGACGCGCAAAACTGTACGGGGACATTCTTATGGTTGTCACCCTGCTACCCGACGGCTCTGTGGAAAACATCGAAATTGTCTCGAGTTCAGGACATTCCATTCTCGATCAGGCCGCTATCACCACAGTGCGATTAGCCGCGCCCTTTGCTGCCTTTCCACAACGCATGTCAGAATGGCATAAACTGGAAATTACTCGAACCTGGCGCTACATATCCGGCAATCGCGTTGTCACAGCACCCAATTAACTCTCCGCCTGCATTCACCCAGAGCTGAGCTTGAAATTTCATTCCTTTCACCCAATACTGCCTCTATGGAAACATTTACCCCAAACATGCCTCAACCCACCTCAGCAGGAAACGATGCCTCTAGCCTACGTGGGCAGCTGTTAATTGCGATGCCCGGGTTGCTCGACCCCAATTTTGTACACTCTGTCGTTTATATATGCCAGCATTCTGAAGCGGGCGCGATGGGTATTACCATTAATCGCCCTCTTGATTTCCCCCTAAGCCAAGTATTCGAGCAGCTTGACCTCGACTACACACCACCCAATGGTACTCAAACCCTGCTTTGCGGCGGCCCTATTGAGGAACAACAAGGCTTTGTACTGCATCCGTCGACGACAAAGCACTGGCAGGCAACAGCGGTCATTAGTGACGATATCTTCCTTACAACCTCGAGAGACATCATTGATGACATGGCCTCTAACCAAGGCCCTGATACAGCTCTGGTTGCTCTTGGGTATGCCGGCTGGACGAGCGGTCAACTGGAGCAAGAGCTACTTGAAAACGCTTGGTTGACGATTCCTCCCGACTCAAAGCTACTGTCGCAACTCTTATTTGACTCTCCACTCGATCAACGCGCTGAACTTGCCGCCGCTAGTATCGGCATTAATCTCAGCCAACTGAGCAATAGTGCGGGGCACGCTTAAACTGAACTCTCCTCAACCTCGTTGTATCATGGCTTTTGACTTTGGCACCCGCCAAATTGGATTAGCTGTTGGCCAAACACTAACCGCTTCGGGCCAACCACTAGCCACGCTTAAAGCCAGAGATGGGCAACCCAATTGGGACGAAATTGCCGCTTATATTAAGCAGTGGCAACCCGATACACTCATCGTCGGTCTGCCTCTAAACATGGATGATACTGAAAGTCCGTTTTGCCAAAGGGCCAGAAAATTTGCACGGCGCCTGCAAGGGCGCATGGTACTTCCCGTTAAAATGGTTGATGAAAGGCTATCGACAGCTGAGGCAAAATCGAGAGGCAGTCACACCGACAGCTATCGAGAAAATCCCGTAGACAGCCAAGCGGCGTGTTTAATTTTAGAGACCTGGCTGCAAAATCCAGAGCTTGGCATCTTGCCATAATCGTCTTTTAATGATCATAGGCGATAAACCTATATTCACTAATAGGTGCCTTTTATTTAAACACCTCGTAAGAATCACCACTCTCCTCTTCTGCCATCATTAATCCATCTGCCGCGTCCTCAAGCTCCCCGGCATTACTGTCCGACTGTAACTTGATCATGAGGCGCAGGTCGTTTTTCGAGTCGGCAGAGGCAATCGCATCGTCATAGGTAATGACACCTTCAACGTATAGATCATACAAAGCCTGATCGAAGGTACACATACCGAGCTCTCTCGAACGCGACATCAACTCTTTGATTTTGTGCACCTCGCCTTTGCGAATCAGGTCGGAAACAAGCGGAGTATTAATCAAGATTTCCACCACCGCTCTACGACCCATACCATCAGCCGTGGGTAATAATTGCTGGGCGAGAATGGCTCGCAGGTTGAGGGATAGGTCCATCCATAGTTGATCGTGACGGTCAGCCGGGAAAAAATGTTGGATGCGATCCAGGGCCTGGTTAGCGTTGTTCGCATGCAAAGTGGCCAATACGAGATGGCCAGTTTCGGCAAAGCTGATGGCATGGTCCATGGTCTCACGGGTACGAACCTCGCCAATGAGAATAACATCGGGCGCCTGACGCAATGTATTTTTCAAAGCCACGTCAAAAGATTCGGTGTCAATGCCCACTTCACGCTGAGTAATGATACAACCCGCATGTTGATGAACGAATTCGATTGGGTCTTCAATCGAAATAATATGCCCTTTGCTATTGCGATTGCGATGGCCAATCATCGCCGCCAAGGAGGTCGATTTACCCGTGCCAGTGGCACCGACAAATATAATAATCCCTCGCTTGGTCATCACCAGTTCGTTGAGAATTGGCGGCAATAACAATTCTTCCGTGGTCGGTATTACCGTTTCTATACGACGCAACACCATACCTGCGTGATTGCGCTGGTAAAATGCACTGACACGAAAGCGAGCGCCCTTGACGGCATCGGTCTCAATGGCAAAATTGAGCTCTTTCGTCTCACCATACTCAACCCGTTGCTTGTCATTCATAATACTCTCGACCAACTCCAAGGATGTTTCACCCGTCAGCTTCGTTTTACCAACGGGTATGACCTTGCCATTGACCTTAATGGAAGGCGCCATACCTTCGGTAATAAACAAATCAGAAGCGCCGTTATCAACCATCAGTTTGAGCAGTGCATAAAAATCCATTACCTCATCCTCTTTGTCGTATCATACTCCGCTGGCTCTTGCGCCAAATTGGCAGTACAAATCGGCCCCTTTAAAAGTCTTCGGGTACCTTAGCCTGCTCCTTGGCCGTCTCGGTGGTAACGATTTTTTGCTGTACCAAACTTTGCAGGCACTGATCCATAGTTACCATGCCGTAAGTGGCACCAGTCTGAATCGCAGAATACATTTGCGCGACTTTATCTTCGCGAATCAGGTTACGAATGGCCGGAGTGCCAATCATGATTTCGTTGGCGGCCACACGGCCACCACCGATTTTTTTCAGTAACGACTGAGAAATTACCGCGCGAAGAGATTCAGACAACATGGAACGAACCATTGCCTTTTCCGCCGCCGGAAAGACGTCGACAACACGGTCTATCGTTTTCGCCGCTGAGGTGGTGTGCAAGGTACCAAACACCAGATGCCCAGTTTCGGCTGCTGTTAGCGCAAGGCGAATGGTTTCAAGATCGCGCATTTCGCCAACTAAAATAATATCGGGATCTTCACGCAAAGCAGAGCGCAGAGCCTCGCTGAAGCCGTGGGTATCCTTGTGCACTTCCCGCTGGTTGACCAAGCATCTTTTACTTTCGTGAACAAACTCAATCGGGTCTTCAATAGTCAAAATATGGTCATAGCGATTATCGTTCACAAAGTCGATCATCGCCGCCAGAGTGGTACTCTTACCCGAACCCGTTGGTCCGGTGACTAAAACCAAACCTCGCGGCAAAGCGGCGATGTCGCGAAAAATTTGTCCAAAGCCCAAGTCTTCTAACGTTAAAACCGTCGATGGAATTGTTCTGAAAACGGCACCGGCACCGCGGTTTTGGTTGAAGGCATTGACCCTAAAACGCGCGACACCTGGCACTTCAAAGGAAAAATCCGTCTCGAGGAATTCTTCATAGTCCCGGCGCTGTTTATCGTTCATAATCTCGTAAATGAGACTATGTACATCTTTGTGCTCCATCGCCGGCAGGTTGATGCGACGAATATCACCATCTACGCGGATCATTGGTGGCAATCCCGCTGAGAGGTGTAAATCTGACGCGCCTTGTTTGGCACTAAATGCCAGTAATTCCGTAATATCCATTACTCAGTCTCACTGTTTTCAATAACTTAAGCGAGCTCCATTCATGCCCGCGTCCAGCCTATGCACACTATCCTCAACAACATAAAGCAGGTCTCGACCCAACTGCAACAAAGTGCTCAGCAATTCCACAGAAGTGTCGACACGATCATGCTTTTGGCAGTCAGCAAGGGACAAAACAGTCAGGCTCTACAGCTTGCATGGCAGGCCGGCTTGAGAAATTTCGGTGAAAACTATCTGCAGGAAGCCCTAAAAAAAATAGCTGCACTCGATGATATCGCCCCTTGCTGGCATTTCATCGGCCCCATACAGTCGAACAAAACACAGGATATCGCCCAACATTTCAGCTGGGTGCATTCCATTGAGCGGCTGAAAATCGCCCGTCGACTGAACCAGCAACGGCCTGAACACTTGCCCCCCCTGAATGTCTGTATACAAGTGAATATTGACAGGGAAGCGAGCAAATCGGGTATCGACCCCGCGCACTGCCTCGAACTGGCTCTGGCGATAAATGCCTTGCCCCGCTTAAAGTTGCGCGGCCTGATGGTCATTCCCCGGCAACGCGAGCAGCTCAAAACCCAACGCCAACCCTATTCCCTAGCAGCAAAATTACTCGATAATTTGAAAAACAGTTCCGCCGACCTCGCTAGTTTAGATACACTTTCAATGGGTATGTCAGGAGACATGTCAGCAGCCATTGCTGAAGGCGCCACTATTGTTCGCGTGGGCACTGCCATTTTTGGCCCAAGAACAGCAACTAAACCCTAACCACAATACAGGAAATTTTCGTGAGCGAAGCCAAACTGGTATTTATTGGCGGTGGCAACATGGCCACCAGCTTGATCGGCGGACTAATTGAAAAAGGCTATCCCACCAGCCACATTGTCGCCTGTGACCCGGTCATCGATAGCGGCAAGCGGCTGGAGGCCACTTTCGATATCACCACGCACACGGAGAATACCCTTGCCGCTTCAGAGGCAGACATCATTATTCTCGCCGTCAAACCTCAGGTAATGAAAACCGTTGCCAGCAACTTGGCCCCCGCTCTTACTCACAAGCCTCTGGTTATCTCTATTGCCGCCGGTATTACCTCTGTCGCTCTACAAAAATGGCTAGGTGAAGGGGTGCCAATCATTCGCTGCATGCCCAATACCCCCGCGCTAGTACAAAGTGGTGCCAGTGGACTGTTTGCGACAAACCTTGTCAATCCTATGCAACGCCAACTGGCTGGTGATATCCTCGGCGCCGTTGGCACTGTTAGCTGGCTCAACAGTGAAGACGATATCGATAAAGTCACCGCTTTATCAGGCAGCGGTCCAGCCTACTTCTTCCTGGTAATAGAAGCTATGACCGAAGCCGGTATTAAGTTGGGCCTCGACCCGGAAACTGCCCGCCAGTTAACCCTGCAAACTGCCCTCGGTGCTGCGCGCATGGCCAGCACTAGCGATGTTGATGCCGGCGAGTTGCGCAAACGTGTCACCTCACCCGCAGGCACCACCGAAAAAGCCATCAACAGTCTGCTCTCTAACAAACTGCCCGAACACTTTGAACAAGCCATTGGGGCAGCCTACGAACGCGCTAAAGAAATGGCCAGTGAGCTTACGGTCTAGACAAGGCTTCCCACTAAATTAACGTAAAGAAGACCTAACGGAACACTCATGAATTCAATGACAGAAATTGGCATTTACTTAATCCAAGCGCTCTCGAGTCTTTATCTTTTAATTGTATTACTGCGCTTTTTACTGCAATTATGCAAAGCTAATTTTTACAATCCCGTCTCTCAGTTTATTGTCAAAGCCACCCAATGGCTCCTCGGCCCAATCCGCAGAGTTATCCCCCCGGTCAACAATATTGATTTTGCCAGTCTACTCGCAGCCCTTGCTATACAGCTGGCCGCCATGGAACTCACTTTGTTAATCGCAGGTGGCGGCCTTATTCCCCTGGCGACGGCCTTGGTTTGGGCCTTGATTGGCATCATCTCAATGCTGTTGAATATCTTTTTCTACGGCCTTTTTGCCGCCATTATCGTCAGCTGGGTCTTGCCACAAAGTCACCACCCAGCCATCGCTCTTATCTGGCAGCTAATGGAACCTGTCATGGCTCCCTTTCGCAAAATTCTGCCTGATATGGGGGGTATCGATCTTTCACCCATTCTGATGTTTTTACTGATTAACGTACTGCGCATTGTCGTCAACAACTTCGCAACCGCTAGCCAGCTTCACCCAGGCCTGGTGCCCGGCATCTAAACGTTTTACTACCGCTTTGTCTCACTTCCAGTGGAAAAAGGAGCAAACCTTGTGGTTGCACTGCCATGTGCAGCCCAAGGCCTGCCGCGATGCGCTCGTTGGGCTATATGGCGAGCGACTCAAAGTACAAATTAGCGCACCACCCGTTGATGGCAAGGCCAATAATCACCTGCTCAAATATATCGCCAAAGAGTTTGGCGTCGCCAAAGCCCGAGTGTCACTCATTCGGGGGGAGTCGAGTCGTCAAAAAACGCTGGCGATTGTCGACCCGACAATATTACCCGCAAAGGCACACGTCACCCGGCCTTAAAAGACGATAAATTCGCGACTGGTAACGTCATGCCTTGCAGTGCCCCGCTAGCCTCTTTAGACTCCCGCTTTTATTGCTGAACATTTAGCCTATGCCTGAGGTTTTCCCCCCCGACTCTGTCGGTCTTGTCAGTCCACAGCTCGTTACCTTTGACACCCCACTGGAGCTGAGCTGTGGCCGCAGCCTGCAAAGCTACGAGCTGATGGTTGAAACCTACGGTGAGCTCAATGCTGACAAAAGTAATGGCGTGCTCATTTGCCACGCGCTCAGCGGCCACCATCACGCGGCCGGTTATCATTCCACCGCCGATACTAAACCCGGCTGGTGGGATGCCTACATTGGACCCGGCAAACCGATTGATACCCGACATTTTTTCGTCGTTTCTCTGAACAATATTGGCGGCTGTCACGGCAGTACAGGCCCCCGCTCCATCAACCCCGAAACAGGACAGCTGTGGGGTAAACATTTTCCACCACTGCGC
Organism: Porticoccaceae bacterium; assembly: GCA_041622675.1. Classification (GTDB taxonomy): domain Bacteria; phylum Pseudomonadota; class Gammaproteobacteria; order Pseudomonadales; family Porticoccaceae; genus Reddybacter. The sequence continues at coordinate 22,083 of JBFJYH010000013.1, read as the reverse complement.
GTCCGTGACTGGGTCACCAGCCAGGCAAAACTCGCCGATAAGCTAGGTATTTCACAATGGGCCGCCATTGTAGGTGGCAGCCTCGGCGGCATGACTGCTATGCGCTGGGCACTGGAATATCCCGAACGCCTGCGCCATTGCGTGGTGATTGCCTCTGCCGCCGATCTGACCGCACAAAATATCGCTTTCAATGAACTCGCTCGCCGCGCAATTCGCAGTGATAGTGATTTTCACGATGGCGATTACCTAGAACACGACACTATCCCCCGCAGTGGGCTCGCACTGGCACGAATGATTGGCCACGTCACTTATCTGTCAGATGCTTTAATGGAGGAGCGCTTCGGTCGCGAATTGCGCTCCGGCACTTTTCAGCAAGGTCTCGATGCACCCATTGAGTTTCAGGTAGAGAGCTATCTGCGCCATCAAGGAGACCGTTTCGCCACGGACTTTGACGCCAATACCTATTTATTGATGACCAAAATACTCGACTATTTCGACCTCGCCCGAGAATATGGCGGTGATCCCATCAAAGCCTTCAGCCATGCACTTTGCAGTTTTTTAGTCGTATCTTTTTCCAGCGACTGGCGCTTTGCGCCCGCCAGATCACGGGAAATTGTTAAATCCCTTATCGCTGCCGACAAAAATGTCGCCTACGCCGAGATCCAGTCCGATATGGGTCACGATGCATTTTTATTACCCAATGCTCGTTACGAAGGGGTTTTTCGCGCCTACATGACACGCATCGCTAGGGAAATTGACACCTTCACCACAGAAGAGGATGCCTACTGATGCTACGTATCGACCTCGACATTCTCCAGCAATGGATTCCAGTGGGCGGCAGAGTGCTCGACCTTGGCTGTGGTGACGGCACACTCATGAGCAGCCTAGCTGACAACCGGCAAGCGACAGGCTACGGCTTGGAGATCGACGCCGAACAAATCACCACCTGCATTAGTCGCGGTGTTAACGTTATTGAAACTGACTTGAATCTGGGCCTGGGTAGTTTTCAGGATGACAGTTTTGATACCGTCATTATGACTTATTCGTTACAGGTCATGCGACGCCCGGATCAGTTGATCGACGAAATGTTGCGTGTCGGTAAAGAATGCATTGTCACCTTTCCCAATTTCGGCAATATCCGCACTCGCAGTTATTTGATGCTGCGCGGTCGTATGCCCGTCACCAAACAACTCAGTCATCAGTGGTACGACACGCCAAATATTCATTTTTGTACCGTGCACGACTTTGACACGCTGTGCGCAGAAAAAAATATTCACGTTCTACATCGTAAAGTCGTCACGGAACGCTTTCCCGATAAGCAACTCAAAAGGCTGTGGCCCAACTTATTTGGTGAAACGGCAATTTACCATTTGGCCAAATAACCCGCCGGCGCTATAGTCAGACGACATAGACGGCAAAGCATCTGGAGAAATCAAAATGAATAAACGCTTACTTATCCCCGCATTCTTACTGTTAAGTCTAAGCGCCAGTTTGCAATCTTTCGCCGCAGACCAACCCTTTAAGGCCTTTGGTGATTACAAGGTGTTTTACAGCGCCTTTAATAGTAGTTTTATCAGGCCGGATGTCGCCGCAAGTTACAACATCACCCGTGGTAGAGACTGGGGGCTGGTTAATATTGCCGTGGTCAAAAACGGCGCCAATGGCGGCTCCACCGCTTTAATCAAGGGCCATGTCGCCAATATCCTCGCCCAACAACAGACCCTGAAATTTTTTGAAGTCCGCGAAGGCAAGGTCGTTTACTACCTCGCCCCCTTTCGCTTCGAGGACGAGGACGCCATGACCTTTAAAATTAGCATCCAGCCCGATCCCGACAAGCCAGCCCATAACATTAGCTTTCAGCGTCGCTTTTATCACGATGAATAATGTGCCCTAGCAGCTGTCAACTGGAGTCAACCTATATTTCTGCACCCCGCAGTCTGTGTACTGCTAAAATAGCCCCTCCCTAGAAAGCCTATGTTGAATTACAGGTCGAGCCGGCATGTCGTTAAAAGTTGTACTGGCCAGCAACAATGCTGGCAAACTCAAAGAATTTCAGCAACTACTCGCTGATAGACACTTTGAGGTGTTGCCTCAGGCGCACTTCAAGATTGTCGATGCAGAGGAAACAGGCCTTAGCTTCGTCGAAAATGCTCTTATCAAGGCACGCCACGCCTCGAAAATTTCCGGCCTACCCGCTATTGCCGATGATTCGGGGCTGGAAGTCGACTTCCTTAATGGCGCTCCCGGCATTTATTCGGCACGCTTCTCCGGCGCGGGCGCTACCGATGCCAAAAACAACCAGAAACTACTCAAGGATCTGCTCAATGTGCCCGACGATCAGCGCAGCGCCCGCTTTCAGTGTGTACTCGTTTATCTGCGCCATTCACTAGACCCCACACCGCTAATTTGTCAGGGCACTTGGGAAGGGCGCATTCTCAAACAAGCTCAGGGTAACAACGGTTTTGGCTACGACCCCCTCTTTCTCGATCCCACATCAGGCCTGGCATCCGCTGAATTAAGTAAAGATGAAAAAAACACACGCAGCCACCGGGCCAAAGCCTTGCAATGTCTTCTCGCTCAGCTTAACCCGTAGGTAGCCTGTTGCAACCTTACGCGCTCGTTTCAAACAAGTGAGCTCACTGTGCTTACCTCCCCTGTCTCTCTATGTACACATTCCCTGGTGTGTCAAAAAGTGCCCCTATTGCGACTTTAATTCTCACACCAACAACGGCAACCCTCTGCCCGAAAATAACTATGTTGACGCATTGCTGGTAGACCTTGCTCTAGAGGCCAGCAGCGAAAAACTGCAAGGCCGGCAATTAGTCTCAATTTTTTTTGGTGGTGGAACACCGAGCCTTTTCTCCGCTGCAGCTATTGCTCGCATCCTCGATGGGGCAGAACAGCTAATTGGCTTTGCACCAACAATAGAGATTACTCTCGAGGCAAACCCAGGCACTGCTGAGCAACAAAAATTTATTGGTTTTAGAGAGGCCGGGGTCAACCGGCTCTCCATCGGTATTCAAAGTTTTAACGATGCCCACCTCAAGCGACTGGGCCGCATTCATAATGGCTCCGAAGCGTTGGTGGCAGTTCATACTGCCCGGCACGCTGGCTTCGATAATATTAACCTCGATTTAATGCATGGCCTGCCCGAGCAAACGCCCGAACAGGCCATCGCCGATTTGCAGCAAGCCATCGACCTGCAACCAGAGCACCTTTCGTGGTATCAACTCACCATCGAGCCCAACACTGCGTTTCACAACCAGCCCCCTTTGCTGCCGGTCGAAAACACTCTCGAGCGCATTCAAACTCAGGGGGATAAGTTATTAAATAGCAAGGGCTTTAGTGCTTACGAAATTAGCGCCTATGCTCGCCCTCAACGCCAGTCAAAGCACAATGGTAACTACTGGCAATTTGGCGACTACCTCGGTATCGGCGCTGGAGCCCACGGCAAAATTACTGATGCTAACCAGCAGAAAATACTTCGCACTCGCAAAACCCGCCAGCCCAGTGACTATCTCTCACGCCTTTTAACAAAGAGCGACTATCTAGCCGAGCAAGGCCCCCTGGCATCGGCAGAACTGCCGCTCGAATTTTTGATGAACGCCCTACGATTGAAACAAGGGGTACCCAGCGCACTGTTTACCCAGCGCACTGGCCTGCCCTTAGAAACAATCGCAGCGCATTGGCAAGCACTTGAAACCAGACATTTAGTAGAACCAATGTCGACCGGGCGCCTACGCTGCACCACTCTCGGCCATCGCTTTTTAGATAGTGTCCTCGCAGAGTTTTAAGTTCGGGACTTCTCTGGCGGTGATTTGTTCGCAGCAAGCCAGGGATGTTATGATGGAAAAAATCAGGCTTAGCCTGCCATTCAACAACTGGGGAAATATTTATGGGCGATAAAATCGTTCACTCTACTGATGACGCCTTTGAAGCTGACGTTATCGCTGCTGGCACACCGGTACTTGTCGACTTTTGGGCCAGCTGGTGCGGCCCTTGTAAAATGATCGCCCCACTGTTGGACGAATTAGCCGACGAATACGACGGTCAGGTTAAAATCTGTAAAGTCGATGTCGATGCTAACCGCGATGTAGCCGCCAAATATAATGTCCGCAGTATCCCTACACTCATGATATTTAAAGATGGCACTTTGCACGAGACCAAAATCGGCGCGCTGTCAAAGGCTCAATTGAAAGAGTTTATTGACGCCAGCCTTTAAAAAGTAGAATCTAGTGAGTAGCCTACCTTCGCGAACCAGGCTACTCATTCAACACAAAAAGAAAGGTCTTGTTTTTTAATCAACAGGTACTATAATCCTCAGCGATCAACATAGACTCTTTCTATCACCCCTTTAGCTTAACAACTAAATCATTCCCTAAGCGGCCTTTTCGGGTGTAGACAAATAACAATTCCAAATAGCATATTCGCCAGCCGGCGCACTGTATTTCTGATTGTATTCAAATAGTCGAGCAAGACTGAACCTATCTAATGACACCTAGAACAACAACTTTATGAATCTGACTGATCTTAAAACCAAGCCTATTAATGAGCTGATAAAAATCGGCGAAGACACCGGCCTCGAGAATCTCGGCCGCCTACGCAAGCAGGACATTATCTTTACCATCCTCAAGCGCCACGCAAAAAGCGGTGAAGATATTTACAGTGATGGTGTACTGGAGATTCTCCCTGATGGTTTTGGTTTCCTACGTTCTGCCGATGGCTCTTATTTAGCCGGGCCGGACGATATTTATGTTTCACCCAGTCAGATTCGCCGTTTTAACCTACGTACCGGCGACAGTATTTCAGGAAAAATCAGACCCCCCAAAGATGGCGAACGTTATTTTGCCCTACTTAAAGTTGACAAAATTAACTTTGATCGCCCAGAAAATGCTCGCAACAAAATTCTTTTTGAAAACCTGACACCACTGTTCCCCGATGAACGCATGACACTCGAATCGGGCAACGGTAGTTCCGAAGATTTAACGGGGCGCATCATCGATCTCGTTGCCCCCATCGGCAAAGGCCAGCGCGGTTTAATTGTCGCCCCCCCGAAAGCCGGTAAAACCATTATGATGCAGCATATGGCTCAGTCCATTGTGCGCAACAATCCCGAGTGTTTCATCATCGTTTTATTGATCGACGAGCGCCCTGAGGAAGTCACCGAAATGCAGCGCACTGTGCGCGGCGAAGTCGTGGCATCCACCTTTGACGAACCACCCGCTCGCCATGTTCAAGTCGCTGAAATGGTAATAGAAAAAGCCAAGCGTCTAGTTGAGCACAAAAAAGATGTCGTCATCCTCCTCGACTCCATTACCCGCTTGGCTCGCGCCTACAACACTGTAGTCCCATCTTCCGGTAAAGTTCTGACCGGTGGTGTCGATGCCCACGCTCTGGAAAAGCCCAAACGCTTTTTTGGTGCCGCGCGCAATATCGAACAAGGTGGCAGTTTGACTATTATCGCCACCGCTCTGGTCGATACTGGCTCGAAGATGGACGAGGTGATTTTTGAAGAGTTCAAAGGTACCGGTAATATGGAGTTACACCTCGATCGCAAAATTGCCGAAAGACGTGTCTACCCCGCGATCAACATTCGACGCTCCGGTACACGCCGTGAAGACCTATTAATGAATGAAGCTGACCTGCAGCGGGTGTGGATTCTGCGCAAACTGCTTAACGATATGGAAGATACGGCGGCAACTGAATTTATCATCGATCGCTTGAAGAATTTCGAAAGCAACGACGCTTTTTTTGCGGCCATGAAACGCAAATAAACCATTTCTGCTGTGTGCCTGTTTCACGGGTAATAAAAAACCCGACAACTATCTTTCATTGCCAAAAGACAAGCCGGGTTTTTAATGTCGACGGGGTATACACCGACAATTATGAGTCATTATTTAGCGCAAACTTAACCTAACTCGCTGCCGACAATCGATATAAAACTCACGCAACGCCCCGGTTGGCCGCCCAAGTTATGGGTCAAGCCCAGCTTAGGGTCTTTAATCTGGCGCTCTCCTGCTTCGCCACGCAGTTGTAGCCACATCTCATACATCATTCTTAAGCCACTGGCACCGATCGGGTGGCCAAAACTTTTTAAACCACCATCGGGATTCACTGGTTGCACACCATCACCGTCAAAACGACCCTCCATGACATCCTTCCAGCCTTCGCCACGCTCAGAAAAGCCCATATCTTCCATCAGCACCAGCTCCGTTGCGGTAAAGCAATCGTGAACTTCGGCCATGGAAATTTCTTCACGGGGATTAGTGATACCTGCTTGCTTGTAGGCATCCTGTGCTGAGACCACCACTTCTTGGAAAGTGGTAAAGTCGTATTCATCACTAATGAAACCTTCATTGGGCCCCGCCGCTATAGACAATGCCTTGAGGAAAATGGGTTTATCGGTGTACTTATAGGCATCTTCTGCGCGGCACAATATCGCCGCCGCTGAACCGTCGGAAACCCCGGAGCAATCAAACACGCCAAACATACCCGCAACACGAGGCGACTTGCAGATCTTTTCGAGAGGCACTTCTTTACGAAACTGTGCTTTGGGATTTTTCGCTCCGGCGACGTGGTTTTTCCAGGCGATGCGCGATAGCACATCTTTCAACTCTCCTTCGCCAACACCGTATTTTTCACAGTAAGCGGGTGCCAAGAGTGAAAACATCGCCGGCGCCGTCATACTCGACTCAGTACCATCACCATCAGGGCCCGGTATAACCAGACCTGAATAGCCACCATCTTTAAGTTTTTCAACACCCACCGCCATCACCAAGTCATAAGCACCACTAGCGACAGCGTATGCCGCATTGCGAATCGCCTCACTGCCTGTGGCACACATGTTTTCCAGTCGAGTGACTGGCTTATAGGGTGTTTTCAAAGCCTCAGAAAACACCATACCTGAAATGCCACTGGCAAAAGTACCGAGCCAGTAAGCATCGACGTCAGCTGGGTCAACACCCGCTGATGCATAGGCGTCACTCGCCGCGTCAATCAACATATCAGCGGCATCTCTATCCCAGTGTTCGCCGAAGGGTGTACAACCCATGCCGACGATCGCAACTTGATCTTTAATTCCGTTACTTGCCATACATCACCCCCTAGCGTTGTGGCCGTGCTTTCCAAAAATAGTTGTGTACACCCTGGCCTGTGTAGAAGCGCCTGAAGGTCATTTCCAGTTCATCGCCAATCGCGACCTCACCAGGATCGACATCGGTAAGCTCGCAGGCCAGCCGCCCGCCGCAATCAAAATCCACCACAGTCGAAACTACCGGCGGCTGCAGGCTATAAGCGAGATGATCAAGCGTATAAGTGGTGATCTTGCAAGATGCATCGGCAAAGCGCTCTGCAAGCATTTCGTCCCTCGAGCGACACTTGAGACATACTCGCTGCGGAGGTAAATGCCCCTGCCCACACTTGCCACATCGGCTACCGTAAAAAGCGTATTTCCAGCTCTCATTGCGCTTCATAATTGGTGCAGCTGGGCGGTTGGGATCAGGCCTGCGCGGCGGCTCAAAGGGCAAAATCTCACGCCATTTTAAATAGGTATTATAGGCAACTTCATTATTGCTCGAGGCCAGCCACTGTTCGACACTGCGAGTGGGTCGTCCCCGGACAATTTTGTCGCTCACCTCCAATACGACGGCATCACAGCCATCCGCTGTAGACAGCACAAGAATTTTATCCCCCGGCTGCGCCTGGTCCAGAGTCTTTGCCAACACCAGGCCCGCGTGGGCCACACCGCTGCGGCCCACACTGCCGGCCAGCATATCGGCCACTTGTTCAGGTTTTAAACCCAGAGCTCGAGGAATACCCGCAACATCACGACTGTTAGTGGCGTCGAGGATGACTGTAGCCAAGGCATCTGGGGCCACATTGGCATCGGCCAGTGCCCGCTGGGCTGTATCTAGGCTAACGGGACCAAGGACCTCAATACCAAAGCGTTCTTCCCACTGGCGGGCAAAGCGATCGGTCGGCAAGCGCCAAACATCGAGCACTTCCGTCGTGGACGAGGCTCTACCCAGTACTCGAGCAATCGCATCGTCTTCAGGCCCGGTGACAAAAGCCACAGCGGCATCACCACTATCGCGCTCGCGGACACCCCCCGGTGCACCAATAACTAGATCCCCGGCACACACTAGCGAGGTACGCCCCGCTTTACCAAGGTCAGTGCCCAGCAACAGCGCCGCCAAACCCATGCGTGTATTGTTAGCCAACTCGATTGTATTCACCTGCGCCGGCAAGTCGAGGGCCGCGCAAATGGCCGTTGCATTGAGTTTTTCGGCGTAGGGTGCGCTATTGGTGGCAAATACCAAAGTATCGATTGCCGGGCTATTAGCCAGTGCGCCACGCCCCGCTTCAACGGACATTGATACCGCATCTTCGTCGTGGCTGGCGATGGCTCTCTCACCCTTACCACCACCCATGGCCTTACGTATTAGTCGATAATACGGCACGTAAGCACCGTAGCTTATAATTCCAGACACACTACCCCCTCAAATTTATTATTAATCCAATTTGTCAGTTCATCATAGCCCACTCTTTTCAGCAAACACGAAAAGTCTAATGGTTCTCCTACATCCAATTTTGACCACTGGGTCATTTTTCAGGCAAAAAAAACCCGGAGGTGGCTATCACCCCCGGGGCTCTGTACAGATCAGTTGCGATTAACGCTCCATCTCATATTCATTATAATCGGGCTCTTTCAGGTCATTGCGGAACTTGGCCGCCGTCCAAGGCCAAGATACAGGAACGCCATTTTTGTCAAGATACCAGCTGTCGCAACCTGTCAGCCAAACCGTATCTTTCATATTGTCCTTCATGTCCTGAATAAAGCGGTCAGTCGCCGTACGCTTGGGGCTAACCTTTTCAAATTCACGATTGGCCCACTTTTCAACAAAGTTCATGATGTAACCTGATTGCACTTCGGCAATTGCAGCCAAAGAGAAGTTACCCACGGGGCTATTGGGGCCCATCACCATAAAGAAATTGGGGAAGTCGGGCATGGCAACAGTGCGGTAACCGTAAACCCCGTCTTTCCAAGCTTCTTCTAGTGTAGGACCATTTTCTACACTCATGGTCATTGGCATCATGTGTTCACCCGCATGATAACCAGTGGCTAAAGCCACAACATCAAGCTCATGTAAAACACCATCTTTGGTACGAATACCTTTCGGCTCAAAGCGCTCGATGTGCTCTGAAACCAGTTCGGCATTTGGCTTTTGAATAGCAGGGTAAAACTCAGACGACATCACCAAGCGCTTACACATGGCAACATAATCGGGGGTTAGTGCCTTGCGCAGTTTAGGGTCTTTAACTGTATTTAAATTCCACTGGCAAGCCTTGCCGATTAAGCGACGTGCAAAACCATCTTTAATAACACCCGTACCCATAATGGTTTCCATAAAATAGCTTATGGAATGGTGGAAAACTTTAGAGATGACCGGGAAAGTAGTTAGCATTTTCTCGTTCAACTTCGAGTACTTACGATTGGGAACTGGCACAATCCACTGGGGAGTACGCTGAAAAGAAATCACTTTCTTACAAATGTCAGTCAGGGGCTTGATCATTTGAATGCCCGTGGAACCATTGCCGATGACCCCGACACTTTTCCCCGTCAGGTCGATATCTCTTTCCCAACGAGCCGTGTGCAGAATCTTACCTTCGAAAGTATCCATACCTTCAATTTCTGGGTATTTCGGCCGTACCAAAATACCACAAGCGGCAATTAAGATATCAGCTTCGTCGCTTTCGCCATTTTCTAGATCAACGTGCCACTTGCCCCCGCGATATTCCGAGTTCGTCACTTCACTGTTAAATTTGATACGCTCAAAGACATTGTATTTTTTTGCTGTCGTTTCGTAATACTGTTGAATTTCTGGACCACCACAGAAACGGTGGCTCCAACTCGCGCTGGGAGAAAAGCTGTACTGATAATAGTAGGACGGCACATCGCAACGCAGCCCAGGATAAAAATTGAAGTACCAGGTACCACCCAGGCCGCCCCCCTTTTCGTACAGCGTCAAGTCGGTAAAGCCTGCTTCCATTAAACGGATACCCATGCAGACACCCGACAAGCCAGTACCCACAATAATTACCCGCGGATTTCTTTTCCCATTGGCAACCGCAGCACCAATATTTCCACTCTCAGCAACGCCCATCTGTCACTCCCGATTCATCATCTTTGATTTAAAAAATTAGTAAACAATTTACACTTTCGTCGAACCTACAGGCTACCGACGGGTAAGCAGGCCGGCATAATCTATGTTTTGTTGAATTATGTCAATAGCTTACAGATAAACGATCGTTTATTTAACAATAACAAGGGCCAGTGTACACCACTGACTGTAAAATCGCTTGATCTTGATCAGCATCTCCTCCTTCAACACCTGTAAAAAAGTCACACTCTCTCAGCTTCCCCTGCACGTTACGCACAGGAGAAAGTACGGGTTGTCACTCATTGGTCACAATCCTGTTACTGCACTGACATACTCACCCATTACGCTGCCATTCCATGGATAAGCAACCTCTCAGTAAATTTCGTCTCTTTCAGTTCATTCACAGTGGTGACCTCGTTACCTTTCACTGGTGTATGTGCCGCAAAAGGCAGCGACAACTAACAAAACTTAGTACGTTTATTTCACATTCAGCTGATGGCTTTTATTATCTGTTAATTCCCCTCTTCATGCTGCCCGTCGATACTGCAAGTGCTCAGTTTGCCTTTACCACTCTAACGTTGGCCTTCTGTCTCGAACGACCGGTTTATTCCCTGTTAAAGAAGGGCTTAAAGCGTAACCGCCCGGCGGACGCACTACCCAATTTCAGTAGCTTTATTACGCCTTCCGATCAATTTAGCTTTCCCTCGGGGCACACTTCCGCTGCTTTTCTCAGTGCCACTGTTGTCGCCACATTAGTCCCAATACTGTTCTGGCCTGTCTATTTATGGGCGAGTTTGGTGGGGGCTTCACGTATTTTACTCGGCGTGCACTTCCCCAGCGACACCCTCGCCGGTGCCCTAATCGGCACCACTGTGGCCACCTTAACTATGGAGTTTCTAAACTGATGCGTATCCTCTACGGTGTACAGGGCACCGGTAACGGTCATATTTCACGGGCTCGAGCAATGGCCCCAGCACTAGCCAAACAAGGCATCGAAGTCGACTTTTTATTTTCGGGCCGCCAGGCGGATCAATATTTTGATATGGAGCCCTTCGGTGACTGTAGTTTACGCACAGGGCTGACCTTCGTAACTGAAACGGGCAAGGTTCGGCCCTTGAAAACAGTTCTGCGTAGCGCGCCCCTGCAATTCCTACGCGATCTTCATCAGCTTGAGCTCGATCATTACGACCTAGTCTTAACGGATTTTGAACCGATCACCGCCTGGGCGGCAAAATTGCGCAATAAACCAGTGCTGGGGCTCGGCCACCAATACGCGTTTAACTTCCCTGTACCCCAGCACCACGGCAATCTGCATCAACGACTAGTCATGAAATATTTTGCGCCGACAAAGCTTGCCCTTGGCTTTCACTGGTACCACTTTGACATGCCGATTTTGCCACCCATCGCTCCGGTTGAGCACAACAAGACTGCGATCGATCCGGCGCTCATTGTTGTCTATCTACCCTTGGAAGCACCGGCTGTCATCGAGCAGTTTTTACAACCTTATAAACACCACCATTTTGCGGTCTACCACCCCCAAGCACCGACCAGAAAAGGCGCTAATATCCAATGGCATAAGCCGAGCACAACTCGCTTTCATAATGACCTCAGCCGCTGCAACGGCGTGGTATCCAACGCGGGTTTTGAATTGAGCAGTGAGGTCTTGCAACTGGGCTGTAAATTATTGGTTAAGCCACTCCAGGGCCAATGCGAACAGCTTTCTAACGTGCTTGCCTTACAGGGTATTGGTCTCGGCTATACCATGGACACGCTGGATCGGACCACCTTCAGCCGATGGCTCGAAACCGGGCACAGTGTCAAAGTGCGCTACCCCGATGTCGCAGCTGCGGTAGCTCAGTGGCTAACACAAGAGAACTACTCACAACAGAGTATTCAAACACTGGCCTCTCAACTGTGGCGCCGCACACGCTTTCCCCAGCAACCCCTTGTCGCGACAACCGCAACCCATACCACTGACAGTAGCGCGGTCGCTTAAAGCAACACTCAGACCTGTCTATTGTTCCCGTCCTCTATTTGCAGAAGCACTGTCTAGCCCCGCCAAGCTATTTGCCGCCACGGAGTGATCGGTTACACTTGCCCTAAACTAGCGCCAAATTGAGAAAGTATGGCTATTTTTGTGCTGCAAGATACTAACGACAACTTCCTGACCAAGGCTCTGGAATGGCGCGATGATTGCACAGTGACAGAAGTTTACTGTTCCCCCCACAGGGATGTCGCCCTCAATCACTTGCTTGAAGTCAATGCCAAAAATCCCGATCTGCGCGCTCGAGTCGTCGCCTGCGAAGTGGGGCCCAAAAACCGACCGCTATTACCGCAGAAGCAATCCGCTGCCTAAACCTGAGAATCCCACTTGTCGCTATTAACCTCACGCTTGGCCGCTCTCAAAAACCCTGACCACCAGCATCTTCTCAATAATATTCAACGCGGTATTGAGAAAGAGAGTCTGCGCGTCACACCAGCGGGCGCTCTAGCCCAAACGCCCCACCCCAAAGCCCTGGGCTCGACGCTGACACACCCGAGTATTACCACCGACTTTTCTGAATCGCTGCTCGAATTTATCACCGCCCCCTCGCCGTCTATCGACACAGTGCTGAGTAGTCTCGACAACATTCACCGCTTTACCTATCGCCATATTGGTGACGAACTGCTCTGGGTCAACAGCATGCCCTGCGTGTTGGGCCGCGATCAGGATATTCCCCTCGGCCAGTACGGCAGCTCTAATATCGGTCAGATGAAAACCATCTACCGCAGTGGACTCGGCCACCGCTACGGGCGACTCATGCAAACCATTGCCGGTATTCACTACAACTGGTCTCTACCCGACGCCTGCTGGCAGATATTGCAACAAAACGATAGAGATTCAGGGTCGCTGCAGGACTTCAAAACCCAGCGCTACTTCGATTTAATTCGCAACTTCCGCCGCCATTTTTGGCTACTGCTTTATCTTTTTGGCGCCGCGCCTGCGGTTTGTCGCAGTTTTGTTAAAGATAGAGCCCATCGACTACAGCCCATCGATGACGATCAACACAGCCTGCACTTACCCTATGCCACCTCTCTGCGCATGGGCGACCTCGGCTATCAAAGTAGCGCGCAAGAATCACTCATTGTTTGCTACAACAGCTTGCCGCGCTACATTGAAAATTTGCGCGGTGCATTGACTACGCCCTATCCCGCCTATGAAGCGGTCGGAGCAAAAGGGCCAGACGGGAAATACCGCCAACTCAGCCCCCACTTGCTACAAATTGAGAATGAGTTTTACAGCAGCATTCGCCCCAAGCGCACCACCCAAGGCGGTGAAACTGCCCTCGAGGCCCTCTGGCAGCGGGGTGTGGAGTATATTGAAGTGCGCTGTGTCGACCTCAATCCCTACCTGCCGGTCGGTATTGATGCCCAGCAAATGCGTTTTCTCGACGTCTTCCTGATGCACTGTCTACTGCAAGAAAGCCCGCAAACCGATAACCGCGAATACGGCCAAATACTCAACAACCAACGCAAAGTTGTCGAACGCGGTCGCGAGCCAGGCCTCAGCCTCAGTCGTGGTAATGGAGAGACCTCGCTGCGGGCCTGGGCCAGCGAACTTTTTGACCAGCTAGAACCCATCGCCCATGCACTCGACGGCAGTAACGGCGCCAACGCCCATAGCCAAGCAATATCGGCAATGGCACAACGGCTGCAACAACCCGAACTCACCCCAGCGGCTCAATTACTGGAAGAGGTGCGCGGTAGCACCTATTTTCAAACAGCCATGCGCCACGCTCAACAACACCGTGAGTATTTTCTCGACTCGAAACTCGACCCCGCTGTTGAAGAAGAGTTCATTAGTCTCGCGGCCCATTCGCTGGAAGATCAAAAGGCCATCGAAGCCGCGGACACACTCAGTTTCGACGACTTTCTCAAGGCTTATTATCAGCAGTATCAATTCTCTCTCGAATCGTGAATTATCTCGCCCACATTCTTCTCTCGGGCGACAACCTCGATATACAGGTCGGCGGCCTGCTGGGCGACTTCGTTAAAGGCCCACTGCAGGGCCAGTACCCAGAAAATGTCGAAAAAGGCATCGCACTGCACCGCAGGCTGGACGTTTACACTGACACACAGCCAGAACTACAACACCTGATTCGCACCTTTTCACCTCAGTGGCGACGCTTCGCGGGTATTATTCTCGACATCACATTCGATCACTTACTCGCAACGCACTGGCGGAAGTACCATTCATCGAGCCTCGAACATTTCTGCCAACGCTTTTATCGCCACCTCGACACATGCCAGCCCTGGCTACCCGCCCGCGCCCAGCACTTCAATCAACGCGCCGCTGGTATTCGCTGGCTACAAAGCTATACCGACCAGAGTCTTATTCCTACCATGCTCAACCGGGTTGGCGAGCGCCTGCGCCAACCACTGCACCTAGGTGATGCCTGGCCCGAGATTGTCGATCGCCATAGGCAGGTCGAACAGGTATTCTCCATCCTCATGCCCCGACTACTCACCCACGCCCAGCAACTGCGTAGTGCGGCTCCAACCCCACCTGCGTCCACTCACACCACAGGGAGCTGTCGATGATGCCCGGTATCCGCACCTTGAATTTATGCTTGTTTGTAATCGCCACCTGCATGATTGTGGTGGCTTTATATATGCAATACCAAATGGATCTCAACCCTTGCTACCTATGCATTGTGCAGCGAGTTTTTGTTATTTCGACCGGTCTTATCGCGCTGCTGGCTTTTGCCCACAACCCCATCGGCAAAGCCCGGAATTATTACGCCGCAGCCACTGGCATCAGCGCACTGGCCGGTGCAGGTTTCTCCATTCGCCAACTGTGGCTGCAAAGTTTGCCCGAAGAAAAGGTCCCCACCTGCGGGCCGCCTGCCGACTATCTCTTTGATGCCTTACCGATCACTGAAGCACTATCTATGCTGCTCAGTGGTGACGGCAACTGTGCCGAAGTGCAATGGTCTTTCCTAAACCTCAGTATCCCTGCGTGGACTCTACTGGCTTTCACAGTAATGGCCCTCCTTAGTGCTTACCAATTACTGAGAAAACGCTAATCTCTAGCAAATGAACTCGCCTAAGAATATGATCATTGACACGCTGAAAGGTCTCGCTGTACTCGTGTTGTTTCAGTTGCTTGGGGAGGGTCTGGCACAGACATTACCCATCCCCGTACCCGGCCCAGTGGTGGGCATGGTATTGCTATTTTTTGTCTTGCGTCAGCTGCCCCCACCCGCTTGGCTGGTAAGCACGGCTGGCAGGCTTATTAGTTTACTGTCACTATTTTTTATTCCCGCTGGCGTCGGCATTTTTTTCTTGCCCGAAGCACTGCAACAGCAGTGGCCCGCCATTCTGGCGGCAGTCATTGGCGGTACTTTGCTATCCATTGCTTTAACCGGACTCATCCTGAAAGCCCTAACCCGTACATCAATAAACAATGAGTGAGATGTTCATCAGCGAGCCAATGGCCCTACTCCTCTCAGCGAGTCTGCTAGCACTCACTTTTTTAGCCTATTTCGCTGGCTTGTGGGCCTTTAAAAAAACCCACCACTTTTCTCTATTGCACCCACTCGTCAGTAGCTGCCTGTTAATCGCCGCCTTGCTGTACAGCGTGGATATCGACTATGCCCGTTACCAACAAGTCAATAAGGTATTCTATTGGCTTCTGGGCCCCGCGACCGTTGCCTTAGCGATACCCCTGAACCGCGAATTTGGCCGCATTCGTGCACTCGCCCTACCGCTCTTATTAACCCTATTATTCGGCGCGATTGCCGCCCCCCTGTGTGCGATAACAATAGCCTCCTTATTTGGCGCAGACCCACTGACCCTGCTCTCGCTGACGCCGAAATCCGTCACCACCCCCATCGCATTGAGCATCGCCAAAGAAATTGGCGCTCTGGGGGAATTAACAGCTGGTGTGGTTATTTTTACTGGCGTGATCGGCGCCATCGCAGGGCCGAGCTTGTTGAACCTGCTTGGTGTGAAAGATGAACGTCTGCAGGGCTTTACCTTGGGTATCAATGCCCACGGTGTCGGTACGGCGCAGGCCTTTGATATCAGCCCCCTTTGCGGCGCCTTTTCAAGCCTAGCACTGGGGCTGACGGGTGTGTTGACTGCACTAACGTTGCCAACCCTGTTGCTATGGTTATCCAAAATTCTGTAAACGCTAATTTCACAGCAATGACAGCAGAAAATTTGGGACAAAAAAAAAAGCCCGGTTAAGGACTTTTTTCCTGACTTTTAGTTAGCTTATTTTAGCCAGCATCACCCACAGATGCCTTCAATAGTTCCACTTCAAAGATCAGTGTTTGATTAGGCCCAATCAAACCACCAGTACCACCAGGGCCATAAGCCAAGTCAGCCGGCACATAAAGCTCCCACTTGGCACCTTCCTTCATCAATTGCAGCGCTTCAACCCAACCAGGTATGACCTGTGTGACACCAAATTGTGCTGGCACACCGCGTTTAAAAGAGCTGTCAAACTCTGTGCCATCGAGCAAGGTTCCTTTGTAATGCACCTCTACGGTATTGTCCGCAGTCGGAATCGCACCTGTACCCTCTTCTATAATTTTATATTGCAGGCCACTTGCCAAGACTACAACACCTTCTTTTTTGGCATTTTCTGCCAAAAATGCCTCTCCCTCTTTACTATTAGTTTCTGCCGCCAACTTCGTATTCGCTTCCTGCTCTGCTATCACCCTGGCCTGGAAGGCCTCAATCACCGCCTTGACTTCGGACTCTGACAGTTTGGGCTGATTGCCCCCCACCGCATCTTTCAAGCCCAAAGTCAGAGAGGGGATATCAACCTCAAAAGACTCACCTTTGATCTGCGAACCAATATTATTGCCCATTATATAACTGATTTTCTGTATCTCTGTTTCCAGCGCCCCTGCGGTTGCCACAGAAGCTGCAATTGTCGGTTCGCTGGCCTCTTCACAGCCCGCGAGAATAAGTGATGTTGCAAGGGCAACGGGCAAAACGACTACTTTCTTGAGCTTCATTAAAATATCCTTTGTTGTAAATAAGTGCCCTATCGGCACTTTTTGTGGTCAAATAATACCCGATTCAATTAGCTAAACTCTACTGCTGGCTGTCATGACAACTCACGCCGATAAAGCAAATCCCATACTCCGTGGCCAAGGCGCTGTCCACGTTTTTCAAACTTGGTGATGGGTCGATAATCGGGCCGCGGTGAAAAAACATCATCCCCCGCGATATTGGATAAACCCTCTACCTCTCGCATGACTTCAACCATGTGTTCTGCGTAGGGCTGCCAATCAGTCGCCATATGAAAATGACCACCTGTGGTAAGCTTTGTCGCAATTTTTTCGACAAAAATTTGCCGTACAATGCGGCGTTTATTATGTTTCTTTTTATGCCAGGGATCGGGGAAATAGAGCTGCACCCTGTCTAGGCTCCCGTCGGGAATACAGTCATCCAACACATCCATGGCGTCGGCAAGATAGATTCGTAAATTCGACAAGTCCAGCTCAGCAGCGCGATTTACCAGTCGCCCAGCACCGGGGGGATACACTTCAATACCGACAAAATCTTTATCGGGTTCATTTTGGGCCATCGCTAGCAAGGAATCACCCATGCCAAAGCCTATCTCCAACACCACAGGTGCGACGCGCCCAAAAACGACGGCCCAGCTATCGACTGGCCCAGCAAATAAGCTCAAACGAAAGTTGGGCCAATGCTGTTCAAGCGCTCGCTGCTGGCCCTCTGTCATACGGCCACTACGCAGCACGTAACTGCGAATGGATTTTTTTTTGTACTCGGGCCGAAAGTTTGCCACTTCAGTCATGTCTATACTCACCGCCTAAAATGACAAATCGCCAAGCTAGTCCAGCCGAGCAAGAAAAACACCCCACCTATTGGCACACACATTCCCAGCCAGCTTGTCTGAATCAATGCCAAGAGGTAGAGGCTACCACTAAAGAACACCATGCCCAGCATAAACAAACAGGCAGCCACCACGGCCCAACGAGTAGCATCAGGCTTGTCCTCATAGGTCGAGGCAAAGAAGGCACAGGCCAGCAAGCCTACGACATGAAACATTTGATAGCGCACACCAGTATGCCAAAACTGCATGGCTTCAGGGGTAATCAAGTTTTTTAAACCGTGGGCGCCAAAAGCACCGAGGGCAACAACCAAAAACCCGTTCACTGCCACTAACAATGGCAACAAACGACTAGCGTTAGGCTTCGAACTCACTTTGGGGCACCAAATATACGAAAGGAAAGATTAGTCGGACTGAAGATAGACTAAAAAAACCGCAAAATTCGCGGTTTTTTTAGTCGTAAACACTTTGAAAGGTATCAAGCTTCTAAAAAAGTACGAATTTTTTTCATCGCATTTTGCTCGAGCTGCCGTATACGCTCCGCTGACACACTGTAGGTCTCGGCCAGATCGTGTAGCGTTGCTTTTTTGTCACTCAACCAACGTTGGCGAAGAATATCCTGACTACGCTCATCTAATTCACCGAGAGCAGTGGTTAAACGGGCCTCACTGTCACTTTCCCAGTCGGCATCTTCCACTAACAACGCTGGGTCAGCCTCACGATCCTCAAGGTAAAGGGCTGGAGCCTGATAGCTGCTCTCATCGTCGTCATCAGCCGAGGCATCAAAGCCAGCATCTCGAGCGGAGAGGCGTTTTTCCATCTCCCGCACATGCTTAACTTCTACACCGAGGTCTTCAGCGATGGCTTCAGCTTCATCACCCGTCAACCAAGCCAGGCGTTTTTTGGCGCTGCGGAGGTTAAAAAACAATTTCCGCTGAGCCTTGGTAGTGGCAACTTTAACGATACGCCAGTTGCGCAGCACAAACTCATGAATTTCAGCTTTAATCCAATGCACTGCAAAAGAAATCAAACGTACACCCTTCTCGGGATTAAAGCGCTTGACTGCTTTCATCAGGCCAACATTGCCTTCCTGAATGATATCTGCGAGAGGTAAGCCATAGCCGTTATAGGAGCGTGCAATATGCACCACAAAACGCAAGTGGGCCATAATCAACTGGCGCGCACTATCGACGTCATCCTCATAATACAGGCGTTCGGCAAGCGCTTTCTCCTCTTCCGCAGAGAGAATCGCAATCGTGCTCACACCCTGCATATAGGCGCCGAGATTACCCCCGGGGGCCATCCATTGAATCGATTGAAGACTCGTGCTCATAACAACCTCTTGAAATCAGCGATGTAGTTTAACACCCTAAGGTTGGATGGGAAAAGACCATGAAAGTTCATTTAGTTGCTTCTTTGTTGAGTCAATCACGGTTCAAGCTGAGCAATGTGCCGAGCCACCGCAAGCGCTGCGCCGATTAAGCCGAGAGTACCACCAAGTGTGATTAAGAGCAGCATACCATCGAAGCCTATATTTTTTAGTATAAAATCACTTTGATAGAGAACCGCCAGACGACTAACCGTTGTGCCCAGCCAAAACTGAGCGATAACCACCCCCACCCAAGCAATTAATCCGCCAAACACGCCGTACCAAAGCCCGGTATAAAGAAAGGGGCGCCGCACAAAACCATTAGTACCGCCCACCAACTTCACCACCAGAATTTCTTCACGGCGACTTTCTATGGCAAGACGAATCGTATTGCCAACCACCAACAGAACACCCAATGACAACGCTCCGCCCAATAACACCGTAATTTGTCGACCAATACCCAGTATTTGCTGCATCCTCTGTAGCCATTTCATATCGAGCTGCACCTCTGCAACCAAAGGCTGCTCCGCCAAGATTTTACCCAGCTGCTCGACCCGTGCCACGTCAGCCTCTATAACGGCAGCCGGCACCACCAGTAAGACCGGCGGAAGAGGATTGTCGTCGAGGAGAGTCAGAGCCTCACCAAAGCCCGCACTGGCTTGCAATTGATCAAGGGCTTGGCTCGGGGAGATATAAAGTACTTGTGCTAATTCATCATTCGACTCAAGCGCCTTAATCAAATCTTTAACCGCCTGATCTTTAGCGCCTTTTTTTAGAAACAGAGTCATCTGTGCACTGCTGTCCCAACTACCGCTGAGTTGCTGCAGACTCGACACACCAACGTAGAGCATGGCTGGAAGGGCAAGGGCGATAGCAACGACTAGTATTGTCATCACACTTTGCAGAGGTTCAGCGGCCAGGCGACCGAAACTTTGGGCAGCATTTTTGCGGTGATTAAAAAAGTAAGCCTGTACGATCGAAGCCCGACCTCTGCGACTTCCCACCGCACCACTGCGCCGCTGCAGAGGTCGCGCATCTGTGTCGACTTTATACCGAGACACCAGCATCAGCCTCCGTTAGTCGCCCATGGTTCAAAGTTAAGACTCTTTCACCCATGGTCGAAATCAACGCAATATCGTGGGTTGCCACTAGCACGCAGACACCCACATTTCGAAAATCTTCAAACAAGGTCATAATTTCCGCCGATAATTCGGGATCGAGATTACCCGTCGGCTCATCGGCGAGAAGGATCCGCGGGGTGTGTACCACGGCCCGTGCGATGCCAATACGCTGTTGTTCACCGCCCGATAATTGCACGGGATTGAGTTTCTCTTTACTCAATAAACCAACCTTGTCGAGGGCCGCGCGCACACGCCGCTCAATATCTCGTTGCTGAGCGCCAGAAACCAGCATAGGCAGGGCTACATTGTCAAAGACTGTGCGATCAAATAGCAGTTGGTGGTTTTGAAAAACCACGCCAACACGCCGCCGGTAATAGGGTATCTGGCTTTTGTGTAGCCGATTGAGGTTTTTATCATTGACCCTTAACTGACCACCAGATGGGCGCTCCATCAACATAATGAGCTTTAACAAAGTACTTTTACCGGCACCGGAGTGACCGGTGAGAAAAGCCATTTCCCCAGCATTGAGTGCAAAACTTACCTGGCTGAGCGCTTCATGGCCGTCCGCGTAGCGCTTGCTGACATTCTCAAACTCTATCATAGGCCACTGTCAACGTCCGACAGTATCGCTTTAACGTAATCTTCAGCACGAAACACCTGTAGATCATCCACCCCCTCCCCTAAACCGACATAGCGCAAGGGAACATTGAAACGACGGCTTAAAGCAAAGGCCACGCCGCCCTTGGCTGTGCCATCAAGCTTGGTCAATGCCAGGCCTGTAACACCCACTGCCTGGTTAAACTCTGCCATTTGATTGAGGGCATTTTGGCCGGTGCCAGCATCCAGCACGAGCAATACTTCATGCGGCGAGCTTTCATCCAATTTGGCCATCACCCGTTTGACCTTTTCGAGCTCTTCCATCAGATTAGACTTGGTATGTAAACGGCCAGCCGTATCGGCAATCAATACGTCAATACTTTTAGCTTTGGCCGACGCAACTGCATCGTAAATCACCGAGGCACTATCGGCACCCGTATGTTGGGCCACGACCTGCACATTATTACGCTTACCCCAAACCTGTAATTGCTCAACAGCCGCCGCACGGAAGGTGTCCCCGGCAGCGAGCATGACCGAGCGGCCCTCGCGCTGAAAACGCTGCGCCAACTTACCTATGGTGGTGGTTTTACCCACGCCATTAACACCAACCACTAATAACACAAAAGGTTGCTTCCCAGAGACATCCAGCATCTGCTCGCAAGGACTAACAATATCGAGTAGCACCCGATGTAACTCAGCTTTCAGGGTGTCGCTGTCATTGAGCTCACCACGTTTCACCCGATCCGTCAGCTCGTTGATGATCTCGCTAGTCACATCAACACCTGTATCGGCCATCAACAATAGCGTTTCAAGCTCCTCAAGCAATTCATCACTAATTTCTTTACGACCAAGGAAAAAAGCCCCCAAGCCGGCACTGGTGCGTGACAAGGCACGGCTAAAGCGATTCGATGGCTTCTTTTTCTCTGCCTTGTTGCTTTTCGATTTGCTCGAGAGCTTTGCCAGTACATCACTCTGAGAATTTGT
>JBFJYH010000012.1:0-55921 GCA_041622675.1 Porticoccaceae bacterium | reverse complement strand
TGTGATTGATAGCATGACAACGCAAGGTGGTAATAATGGTTGATCGGACTCACAATGATTTCCAGTTTCTCGATCTAAAAAGGGAAGATCCGAGTAAAAAGACGATTCAAGAGCGCACTACGGGCTATGCCGAAATCTATGAGCCTTTCGAAAAAATCGAAGCGCAGGAGCAGGCTGATCGTTGCTTGGATTGTGGCAATCCCTACTGCGAGTGGAAGTGTCCCGTGCACAATTACATTCCTAACTGGCTGAAGTTGGCGACTGACGGCAATATTATTGAAGCGGCCGAGCTGAGCCATCAGACGAATACTTTACCTGAAGTGTGTGGCCGTGTTTGTCCTCAAGATTTATTGTGTGAAGGTGCTTGCACTTTAAATGAAGATTTTGGTGCGGTGACCATTGGGAGCGTTGAAAAATATATTACCGATACGGCCTTTGCCATGGGCTGGAAGCCTGATTTGTCGAAGGTTAGCGCCACCGGTAAGCGCGTCGCTGTTGTCGGTGCCGGGCCTGCAGGTCTGGGTTGTGCTGATGTACTGGCGCGAAATGGTGTGGCCTCTGTGGTTTTTGATAGACATCCAGAGATCGGAGGGCTGCTTACCTTTGGTATTCCTGAGTTTAAGTTGGAAAAGTCAGTAATGGCTAGGCGTCGCGATATTTTTGAGACTATGGGTATCGAGTTTCGTTTGAATATTGAAGTCGGTAAGGACGTGACGTTCGACAGTCTACTCGAAGAATTCGATGCGGTTTTTCTTGGCATGGGTACTTATACGTCGATGAAGGGTGGTTTTCCCGGTGAAGATATGCAAGGCGTGTACGAAGCTTTGCCGTACTTGATAGGTAACGTGAATCATAACCAGGGTTGGCCCCAGGCTGACGGACAGTTTGTGGATACTGCTGGTAAAAAAGTGGTAGTCCTAGGCGGTGGTGATACGGCAATGGATTGTAACCGCACGGCTATTCGTCAAGCCGCTAGCAGCGTGAGTTGCGTCTATCGTCGCGATGAGGCCAATATGCCCGGTTCACGCCGTGAAGTAGCCAACGCAAGAGAAGAGGGGGTTGACTTTCTTTTCAACCGCCAACCAATTGAGATCGTTGGAGAGGGGAGCGTTAGCGGCATTAAGGTAATTGAAACTCGCCTTGGTGAGCCCGATGAAAATGGCCGCCGCCGTCCTGAACCTGTAGTGGGTAGTGAGCAGATTATTCCGGCTGATATTGTTCTCATCGCTTTTGGTTTTCAACCGAGTCCCGCCGGCTGGTTTACAGAGCACGGTATTGACGTGAATAACTGGGGCGGTGTTACTGCCGCTGAAGAGCAAAAATACAAGTTTCAAACCTCTAATGCCAAGGTGTTTGCCGGGGGCGACATGGTTAGAGGCTCTGATTTGGTGGTAACCGCCATTTGGGAGGGCCGTCAGGCAGCTGAAGGAATACTGGATTATCTCGATGTCTGAATTAAAAAATGATCGTTTTTTAAGGGCCCTATTGCGCCAACCCGTCGATGTAACACCCGTTTGGATGATGCGTCAGGCGGGTCGCTACCTCCCTGAATACCGTGCGGTACGGGCAAAAGCTGGTGATTTTATGTCAGTTTGCACGAATCCTCAGCTTGCCTGCGAAGTCACATTGCAACCATTAGAACGCTTCCCTTTGGACGCGGCTATTCTTTTTTCGGATATTCTCACCATACCCGACGCCATGGGCTTGGGGCTGTATTTTGAGGAAGGAGAAGGTCCGCGATTTCGTAAACTTGCTGATACTGTACAATCTATTGAAGCCTTGCCGGTGATCGATACAGTTCAAGACCTTCCCTATGTGCTGGATGCGGTTCGTTTGATTCGCCGAGAGCTTAATGGCAGCGTGCCGTTAATTGGTTTCTCCGGTAGCCCCTGGACATTGGCTACCTACATGATAGAGGGCGGTAGCAGTAAAGATTTTGCCAAGATCAAAACAATGCTCTATACCAATCCAGAATTGCTACATGTGCTGTTAGAAAAGCTGGCAACTTCAGTGGTTAACTACCTCAATGCGCAAATCGAGGCTGGTGCTCAGGCTGTACAAATTTTTGACACTTGGGGTGGTGTGCTAGGCGACAGGGCCTATCGTGAATTTTCCCTGCAGTACATGGAAACGATTGTCCGTGGTTTGACGCGCGAGGCCGAAGGCCGCCAG
Organism: Porticoccaceae bacterium; assembly: GCA_041622675.1. Classification (GTDB taxonomy): domain Bacteria; phylum Pseudomonadota; class Gammaproteobacteria; order Pseudomonadales; family Porticoccaceae; genus Reddybacter. The sequence continues at coordinate 53,749 of JBFJYH010000012.1, read as the reverse complement.
GTGCCGGTTATCCTGTTTACAAAAAATGGTGGTGGTTGGCTCGAAGCTATTGCCGACAGTGGTTGTCATGGTATCGGTGTTGATTGGACGCAAGATATTGGCGCTGCTCGTCAACGAGTTGGGCAACAGGTTGCCTTGCAGGGCAACATGGACCCGGCAGTACTGCGAGCTCCCACCCAGGTCATCGAAGAGGAAGTGGCGATGATTCTAGAAAAATTTGGCGCTGGAGAAGGGCATGTGTTTAATTTAGGGCATGGAATTACTCCCGATATTGATCCGAGCCACGCTGGGGCATTCATTGATGCTGTACACACCTTATCAGAGAAATATCATTAATTTGTTTTAAGCTGAAAACGTTTGTCGCAGCTTTAAACCAGTTACCTATGCGATCTTGTAAATAATCACGATAATATTAGTCTTGCTGGCAATAGTTTACTTTCGTCACCTGATACAAGCTTGGTGTGTACTGACGAATATAGAATAGTGCGAGAGCGTGTGTTATGGCGATTAAACAAGTCCAAGTCGGCGTTGATAACCTTTTGCTGGGAATGTATATCTCCCGCCTCGATCGCCCTTGGGCGCAGGCACCATTTGCTCTGCAAGGCTTTTATCTACGTTCCCCTGAAGATATAAGGCAGTTAAAAGCTTGCTGCCATCACGTATTTGTTGATGTTGAGAAAGGGCGAGCACCGCTTGATAAAGTCATTACTTCTGCTGTTTCTGCTACCCCAAAGAAAACCTTATACGAGCCCCTCTCCAGACCCACAGAACGAATAGTTAGCAAGTCCCTAAAAAAAAATAGGGGGGACATAACTGCGGCCCCAATTGTTGTTCGCAAGGATCTTTATGAAACAACTACTTCTCTGCGACAAGAATCACTAAAGGCGAAAAAAATCGTCGCACATTTAAAAGGTTCTTTAACCCTGGTGGTCAAGCAAATGAGCCGTGGTAAATCCGTTGATTATGGACGCTTGAAATACAGTGTTGGGAATATGGTCGAAAGTGTTCTGCGCTGCCCTGATGCCTTTACTTGGTTGGTTCGTCTTCGTGAACGAGATACCCACAGCTATGACCACAGTTTACGTTCGGCTTTATGGGCTGTGCAGTTTGCCCGTTATATTGGCATGCCCAAGGATGAAATTACCGTGCTATGCCTCGGGACTCTACTGAAGGATGTTGGCAAGACAAAGTTGTCAAATCGCTTGTTGCGTAAAGAAAAAAGAAATGATGCTGAAGAAATAGAATATCGTCAGTATATTCCCTATGGTGTCGATATATTAAGGGGGGCTCAAATTGTAGAACCTCGGGTCATTTCAGTAGTCCTCTATCAGGCAGAGCGCAACGATGGCAGCGGATACCCCGAGGGCCTCGCTGGCGGTAAAATACCTCTATTGGCGAGGATTGCTGGCATTGCTAGTACTTACGATAGTATTTGTTATCCGCGAGAAAACACGGAGCCGCTGTCTCCATCTGGTGCTGTGGGTGTGCTGTATAACATGCGCGGCAAGCAATTTTCAGATGACCTAGTGGTGAACTTTATTCAGTCTATTGGCTTGTATCCAGCCGGCACACTGGTTGAGTTAACCACCGGTGATATTGGCGTTGTTACGGAACAGCACCCCAAGTCTCGATTGACTCCGAAGGTGGCTGTTTTAGATCGAGAGGGTGTTAAATTGACAGATGCGATCATTGTTGTTGACCTGAAAGACGATGAAAAAACACGTCAGATTCTTGGCCGCAGGTACGGTGAAAAAAGAATTTTGACTGAGCGTGCGGCTATCGCTCGAGACCTTGAGCCGAGTGGTTATGATGTAGATCTTTCAAAAATTGCCCATTTGTTTATCAACCAGGAACTAGAGGGATCAAAAGGTTTGTTGTCAGGCTGGCGACAACGTTTAAACCTTGGAGCATGAACGGTTTGGTGGAAGGGTTAACTCTTCTCCCATCAATATTTGCCCTCCAGCGGCTAATTGATCGTTAAAGTCGAGTGACTCATTAAATAAAACAACAACCGTGGAGCCGAACTTAAAACGGCCGAGTTCCTCGGCTTTTTTCAGGTTTATCTCCTGCGTAGTAAATTTTACGCTGGCATGTGACGCCGGAGGATAATAACTTTGCCAGCGAGTTTCTATGCCTGCGACCAGCATGGCGCCGACTAAAATTACGGCCATTTTTCCTCGGTTTGTTTGAAAAACACAAATCAAACGTTCGTTTCTGGCAAAGAGCTCGGGAATGCCATCGGCGGTTGCCTGATTGACAGAAAATAATTTACCGGGAACGTAACGTGTCTCAAGGAGTTTGCCGTCCCAGGGCATGTGTACTCGATGGTAATCACTAGGCGATAGATAAATGGTTGCAAAGCTACCGTCGGAAAACTCTGTAGCTAACTGATCGTCATTGCCGAGCAAGCGGCTGACGGTGTAGCTTTGTCCTTTGGCCTGGATGAATTGATTATTTTTGATGGCACCAAACTGGCTAAGAATGCCATCTGCGGGGGAGGTGAGTACTTTTTCTTGGTGGCAAATCGGGCGAGCACTCGGTTTTAATGAGCGAGTAAAAAAATCATTGAAGGTCATGTACTGCTCAATGCGCTCTCGTTCGGCAATAGAAAGGTCAATCTTGTAGGTGCGAATCGCCTGTTTAATAAGCAGGTTTTTCAGCCACGGGGTTTTAGCTTCAGCAAGTTTGCCTATCAGGCGTGACAGCTTGTGCTGAGGGAGCAGTTTTTGTAGTAGACAGAAAAGTTGATTAGCGTTGCTTGGCATAGGTTCGGTTCTGGTCAGTGATTGATAGTTGCTTGGTATTGAGTATTGCCCGCTATTGTGACGCGAGGAAGATGCGCCATTAATCGCTAGTTAGACTTTGCTTGATGAGTTGGTAGCTGTGCATTCTTTGAGAAGATATTTTACCCGCTTCATAGGCCTTTTGCAGTGCGCAACCGGGGTCATTCTGATGGCGACAATCTCGAAACTTACAATGACCTAGGAAGGGGCGGAATTCGATAAAACCCTCTGTGACAGCTTGTTCGTCTAGGTGGATAAGCCCGAATTCCCGGATCCCTGGGGAATCAATAAGTTGCCCACCACCGGGCAGAGAGAATAAATTAGCCGTCGTTGTGGTGTGTCGCCCCTTTGTATGGGCTTGAGAGAGATTGCCGATAGCAGCTTCTGCGGCGGGACAAATGGCATTGATCAGAGAGGATTTGCCCACCCCAGACTGACCAACAAAGACACTGGTGTGTTGTTGCAGTGCCATCCTTAATGGTTCTATCCCTTGACTTGCATGGGCAGAAACTTCTAGGATTTCGTAGCCAAGGTCAGCGTAGGTTTGGGCAAAATTTTGTGTTAACAGCGTGTTATCAGAAGCGAGATCAATTTTATTAAAGAGTAATAAGGGCTGAATACCTCTGTTCTCTATGGCGACGAGGTAGCGGTCAATCAAGTTGGCATGGGGCCTGGGTTCAGGGGCAATAACAACAACGATGAGATCGATATTGGCTGCCACTGGACGCAATTTTCCTAGGCTATCGGGGCGATCAAGCTGAGACTTGCGTGGTTGTACAGCACAAACGACACCGTAGGGCTTGCCAGGGCGCCATATGACATGATCGCCAGTGACGACAGATTGTAGATTCGAACGTAAATAGCAACGCTCTGGCACCGAGTTGGCAGAGGTGACGACATCCACCTGATTACTGTAGCGTGTACTGACAAGGCCTGTTTGTTCGGAGCCAAGTTCACCAGATTTCAGGAGCTTCTCGCCTTTTTGTTTATTGCCGGCACTATCGATGCTGCTCAATTGCTTGCGACGGATACGGCGTTGCTGCTGAGCCGTGATTTTGTTTTTTGCCATACCCCCCTCTTTCCCGGTACTGTCAGTGCGGGCAAGCATATAGCATAATGTTGGGCGATGATACGGAGGTTCCCGGCTCTTGTTTGGATTTGAGATAGACTCTATTAGGCTATATCTACCGCCGGTAGCCGTATTCGCGGCCTGTGCATTCGTGTTGTGGTTGACGCATTGGCTATTGATTCGACGCAAAGAGGGAGGCTTGTCGTCCATCAGGGGGCAGCTTGTACTATTGAGCCTTACCCTAGTTTCTGTGATCTTAGTAGTTCTCGCACTGCCTGTAGGAGAAGCGACAAAAAGTGATTTGCTAAGTCTTCTCGGCTTGGTCTTTACGGGTATTTTTGCCCTTGCTTCAACTACTTTTGTCTCGAACGCAATGGCAGGATTTATGCTTCGTTCTGTGAAAAGCTTTAGGCACGGTGATTTTATCCGTGTAGGGGAGCATTTTGGACGCGTGACGGTAAATAGTCTTTTTCATACCGAAATTCAGTCCCAGGAAAGAGATCTGATTACCTTACCCAATCTTTTTCTGGCCACTAATCCACTGACCGTGGTGCGTTCGTCAGGCACTTTCACATCGTGTGAAGTTTCTCTCGGTTATGACGTGGCCTGGCACAAAGTTGAGCCTTTGCTAAAACTGGCAACTCAGGAGGCTGGGCTGGGCGAGCCTTTCGTGCAAATATTGACACTGGGAGATTTTTCCATTGTTTATAAAACGGGGGGGATTTGTAGCGACGTTAACCAACTGTTAACCCAGCGGACTCGCTTGAAAAAAGCGGTACTCGACCAACTGCATGGGGCGGGAATAGAGATTGTATCGCCAAATTTCATGAACCAAAGACAGCTGTCGGTAGAGCAAGTGTTTAGAGCCTCCCCGCAGTATGTCAATAGCACGGATGACAGGGAACTGTCCCCTGAAACAAAAATTTTCGATAAGGCAGAAAAAGTCGTAAAAATTCGTACCATGCTTGACGATGTTACTAGACTGAAGACCTCGATTGAGGAAGACACACTCTTACTGGAAGACGCGGATAAAGACCAGCGGGCACAAATTAAATTACGCATTACTGAGGCTGGAGAGCGGATTAAATCGTTGGAAAATATTATTGAGAAGGCTCGCGAAAATCAGCAAAAGGAAGACAATGAACGATCTTAATCTAATCTGGATTGACCTCGAAATGACAGGTCTCGACACTAACAATGACCACATCATCGAAATTGCCACACTCGTCACGGATAGCGAGCTCAATACTCTGGCGAAAGGCCCTATATTGGCTATTCACCAGCCAGACGATGTCATTGGTGCAATGGATGAATGGAATACCCTTCAACACGGTCAGTCAGGACTGGTTGACCGTGTAAAGAATAGTCGTTTAAGTGCAACCGACGCTCAGCGGGAAACTATTGAATTTCTTCGCAACTGGGTGGGTGCCAATAAGTCACCGATGTGTGGTAATTCAATCTGCCAGGATCGTCGTTTTATGGCACGGGAAATGCCCCTGCTAGAAAACTATTTTCACTACCGAAACCTCGATGTGAGCAGTCTCAAAGAGCTCGCTCGGCGTTGGCGACCTGAGCTGTTAAAAGGCTTTAAAAAGAAAGCGAGTCATTTGGCGATGGATGATATTCTCGACTCAATAGACGAACTTAAATACTACCGAGAGCACTTATTGAAATAACCACCACTACTCTGTAAACATAATCATAAAGAGCTAAGCAAGTTTGGAGAAGAAAATGATAGTTGATCCGATTATTCCGCAACATCGAATGGATGCCATGCGCGCAGGTGGTTGGTGGAAGGACGAGAATTTACTCGACCATTTTGACGCCGCTCTCTTGGCTTGTCCTGACGCTATTGCTGTCGTCGATTACCGCACTGAAAGCGGTGAAAAAATTATTCTCACATATCGTCAGCTCGCGGAAAGATCGGAACGTGTCGCCGTGGCACTGGCCCATTACGGGATTGAAAAACAGGACATTGTTTCTTTTCAATTACCGAACTGGTGGGAGTTTGTCGTTATCAATCTGGCTTGTCTCCGCATTGGGGCGGTGAGCAATCCTTTGATGCCCATTTTTCGCGAACATGAACTATCTTTTATGGTCGATTTCGCTGAATCGAAAGTGCTGATAATTCCCAAAGTGTTTCGCGGCTTTGACCACGAGAAAATGATCGCCGGTATGAGAGATAAATTACCACACCTTGACCATGTTTTTGTGGTCGGTGGCGATGCTGAAAACAGTTTTGACACCGCCTTGCTTAATCACAACCTGTCAACCGATAGCGCTGCTTTGTTCAAAGCGCGACAGTTGAATCCTAATGACGTGGTGCTAATGCTTTATACCTCCGGCACCACAGGTATGCCTAAGGGCGTAATGCACAGTGCCAATACCTTCCTGTTCAGCGTCGATAAAATGATTGAGCGCTGTGAGTTGTCTCAGGATGATGATGTTTTTATGGGTTCGCCATTGGCCCACATGACAGGCTTTATGTACGGCATGTGGATGCCGATGGTGTTAAAAACCAAAATGATTTTCCTCGATGTCTGGAATGTTGATCTCGGTTGGCAATTAATAGCCGAAGAGAATGCCTCTTTTGCCATGGGAGCCACCCCGTTTCTAGCTGACTTGAGCCATTCGAATGCACGAGAAAATTGCAATTCGGAACGTTTTCGCGTCTTTGTTTGTGGCGGAGCCCCTATCCCCAGTGCCCTGGCAGAAAAAGCGACGGCTGCACTGTCGATAAAACTCATAGCCGTGTGGGGTATGAGTGAGTGTGGTGTAGTAACTACGACTAAGCTGACGGATCCGCCAGAAAAGATTTTTGGCAGTGATGGTGTTGTTGTGCCCGCCTGCGCGCTCAAAATTGTCGATGAGCGGGGTCAGATGGTGGCCCAGGGTGAAGAAGGACGTTTATTCGAAAAGAGTCCGTCCACATTTATCGGTTATTTAAAGCGTCCCGAAGCCTACGATGTGGATGCGGATGATTTTTTTGATACTGGTGATTTAGCGAGAATGGATGCCGATGGTTATATTCGGATTACCGGCCGTTCCAAAGATATTATTATTCGCGGTGGCGAAAACATTCCGGTGGTGGAGGTTGAAAACCTTCTCTACAAGCACCCAGGTATTATCGACTGCGCCGTCGTGGCGATGCCCGATGAACGTTTGGGTGAGCTGGGTTGCTGCTTCGTTACAATAAATGAGGGTGCCAGCTTTAGTTTCAAAGATATGGTTGAGTATTTGCTTGAGAATCAATTGGCAAAGAATTATTTGCCAGAACATCTCGAAATAATTGATGACATGCCACGAACTGCCAGCGGGAAAATTCAAAAATTCCAGCTGAGAGAAATGGCAAAAAGGATAAACCGCTAGGACTTTGTAGTGCGATTTAATATAGGTAAAGAAATATTTTCAGCTCGTGTTACAACACGCGCTATTGGTGATGCATAAACGAGGAAATTATGACCCTACCGTGGTTGAGTGAAGAAGAAACTTTCATTAAAGAAACTGCTGAACGCTTTGCTCGAGAGCAGTTGGCCGAAGGCTATATGGGGCGCTCAAAAGATGAAACTTTAGATAGGGGGCTGCTGCGTGAAATGGGACAGCTGGGCTTAATTGCACCGATTTTTGCTGAAGAAAATGGAGGTATTGGTGCTACCAGCATGGTTCAAGGTGTCATTTGTGAAGCTATTGCCTATGCCGATATTAACTTAAGCTATATCTGCATGACTACGCCCCTCATTGGCTGTGTGATTGAAAAATACGGCAGTGTTGAAACGAAAGAGGACGTGCTGCCAAAAATGGCAGCCGGAGAGCTCATTGTGCAGCTCGGTTTGACCGAACCCCGCGGTGGTTCCGATGCGGCAAATCTGGTGTTAAAAGCAACGAAGAAGGGTGATAGATATATTCTCAATGGTGAAAAGACATCGATCAGTTATGGCGCTCAGGCGGAAATGTCTTTGCTATTTGCACGCACCGACCAAGATACTCCCGGTGCTCACGGTGTGTCGGCTTTTCTAGTGCCCCTCGACTTGCCAGGGGTGACCTGTACTCGCTTTGATGACGTCGGGTCGTCGACTGTTGGCCGAGGTTCGGTTTTTTTTGATGACGTAGAAATTCCCGAGTCAGCGCTGCTTGGTAACGAGGGCGAGGGCTTTACCAAGGTGATGGCGGGTTTTGACCTCAGCCGCTTTTTAATTGCATTGCAATGCCTGGCTTGCGCCCAGGCTTCAGTCGATGAAACTTGGCAGTATATTCAGGAGCGCGAAGCCTTTGGTAAGCCACTGGCGAAATTCCAAGGCACGACCTTCCCTCTCGCTGAGCACGAGAGTCGTCTCGCGGCAGTGCGCGCGCTTTGCTACCAAGGTTTGGCCTTGCGCGACCAAAACCTGCCGCATACCAAGGAAGCTGCGATGGTGAAGTGGATGGCGCCGAAATGGGGCACAGATATTATTCACGCATGCCTTGTCCAACACGGGCATTATGGCTGGGGCCATGAAATGCCGCATATGCAGCGCATGATTGATGTTATGGGCTTGCAAATTGGTGATGGTACCGCGCAAATTATGAAAACGATTATTACTCGCGAAACTATTGGTAACGTGGGTGTCGCGTATAAATAATCACCCATCAGCTGCATTAAAGTGGAGGGGATATCCCCCTCGCTTTTGACCTCGTACAAGGGCCAGTAGGTTTTTAGTGATCAAATACTAAAAACCTACTGGCCTTTTGTATATCAAGTGAATGCTGTCTTAATACGTTTTATTGGATAACCAAAGGCTTTGATAGGGAGCCAGCTCAACACAGGCTTTGTGGTCCCTGTAGCACACTCCACTCAATAAATCTTGCCATTCGTCGACAATGACCAAATTCAGGTCGGCCAGAGAAAGACTCTGTGCAGAGCTGGTAATGTTGTTAATGCAGAAAATACTTTGTTCTCTATCCATGCTTTGCCGCCAAAACGCAAAAATATGGTTGAGGTGGCCGGAAGTCGGCATATGTAAGGTGAACTGGGTGGCGTTTGGGTGGAAGGCTGGGTTGTTCTTGCGGATACGTATTAGATGACTTAAGGCTTCAAAGGCTTGTTGATGCTCACTTCCATTACTCAACGCTTCTTCGAGGGCTGATAGTTTCCAGCGATGTCTGTTAATTGAACGGTTTTGTCCGGTTTTAGCCCGGCGTTTTTCATCATTGTGCGTGGCGAAGAGGCTATGAAGATAAAAAGCCGGAATGCCTTCCAGTGCGAGCATGATGGCGTGGGCGCAGATAAAACGGTCGTGATTATATTGGTCAGGCCCCTGGGTTGTGCCCTGTAAAGCATCGTAAAGACTAATGTTTATTTCATAAGGCCTGCTGATGTTGGAGCCATGATTGAGGGCGCGCCAGGATATATGACCGCCGAACTTGGCGAGTGTATCGGCAAGCGTTTGTATTTCTTCAGCAGATAGAAGGCCTTCGGCAGGGCGCAGTCCAAGTCCGTCGTGGGAAGCGATGAAGTTAAGATAGGTAGTGCCATTGCGCGAAGGTGGGTTACTCATCATCCATGTCCGCAGGTGGTGGCAGTCGCCAGTAATTAGCGTGTTTACCAAAAGCGGCGGTAGCGAAAAATTATAAATAATATGTGCTTCGTTGGCATTGCCGAAATAGGACAGGTTCTCCTGATTGGGGATGTTAGTTTCAGTGATCAAGAGGGAGCCGGGTTTGCTGTGTTCAATGAGCGTGCGCAACAGTCGCACCACTTCATGAGTTTGCGGTAGGTTCAGACAGTCGCTGCCAACTATTTTCCAGAGGAAGGCGATAGCGTCGAGCCGAAAAATGTCCACGCCCCAGCGTAGGTAGAGAGCGATGATACGTACAAATTCCAGTAAAACGTCTGGGTTTTTAAAGTTGAGATCTACTTGGTCTGGACTGAAGGTACACCAGACATATTTTTTACCGATGGCGGTGTCAATCTCCTTGAGCAACGGGCTCGTGCGCGGGCGTACGACGGCAGTGATATCATCGCTCGGTTTGGCAGTGAAAAAATAATCTTTGCCCGGTGTTTTGTCGTCAATAAAATTCTTGAACCACTGGCTTTTTACCGAACAATGGTTAATCACTAGGTCGGCCATAAGTTTGAATGTACCCGACAAGCTCTGTATATCCTCCCAGGTGCCAAGCTCAGTGTTGACCGCGCTATAGTCAACAACAGAAAAGCCGTCATCGGAGCTAAAAGGGTAGAAGGGCAGAACATGAACAATGGATATCAACTCGCTCAGATAGTTGTTTAAAAAATTGCTGAGGGTTCTCAGAGGGCGTTCACCCGGGTTTTTTATGGTGTTGCCATAGGTGATGACAGCGATATCACTTTGATCCCAGTGGTTTTGGAACTGGGGTGCTTGGTGGTATTGGTTGGCATAATCCATAATCTGGATGATTTGATCAGCGAGTAGGCCGGTCTCTGCTTCCGGATAAAGATAGGCGAGGTGAGCTTCAATACGAAAAAGCAGTTCGTTCAGTGTAGAGGAGGGCATCGGTTTACGGTTTTCCTGCAAACTCATTTAGATCCGCCTCTACGGCCTCGTGCAATTGGGGCAAAATGTCGGGAATAGCACTCATCACCCGGTTCCAGGTGGGTATAAAGGGCGTTTCCATGGGCTTTTCCAAAAAGCGGTTGCCGGCTTTGATGATGTTTTCAGCGAATAATTCGACGGCGCTTTCCTCCTCGTGTACGTCGAGTGTAAGGCCATTGATGATGGCATCATTGCGGTAGGTTTCCACAAAGTCGAGGGCTATTCTAAAATAGCTGGCTTTGATTGATCGGAAGGTTTCGGCGCTAAACACATGACCAACGGTAGCGAGTTTGCGAAATAAGGCTTTACTGATGTCCACCGACATTTTTGACAAGCCTTGTTGATCATCGTCTATGGACATACTTTGGTGTTTATGGTCGTAGCTGTCGGCAATATCGACCTGGCAGATACGGTTGGTGGCGTAGTTACGTTTCATTTCGGAAAGAACGCCGATTTCTAGCCCCCAGTCGCTGGGGATGCGAATATCATTGATGACATCTTTACGCATCGAAAATTCGCCTGCCAGAGGGTAACGAAAGCTATCAATATAGTCGAGGTACTCAGAAGGTCCAAGGACCTTTTTTAAGGCGCGAATCAAGGGCGTGACCAGTAGGCGGCTGACTCGACCATTAATACGCCCCTCAGCGGTGCGAGCGTAATAGCCCTTACAAAACTCATAATTAAAACTGGGATTGGCGACGGGGTAAATCAGCCGGGCGAGCAATGATCTGTCATAGGTGAGAATGTCGCAGTCGTGTAGTGCCACAGCTTGACCGCGGTCTGAAGAGAGCATATAACCTAGGCAAAACCAGACATTGCGACCTTTGCCCATTTCTCGAGGAGCGAGGCCATGCCGCTCGAGAAGGCCATCGATGGCCTGCAGGCGAGGGCCGTCATTCCACAACACCCTGACACGTTGGGGCAGGCGGGAAAAAAAGGACAGGGCGTGGCGATATTGTTCCTCATCGGCGCGGTCGAGGCCAATAATAATTTCCTCCAAATAGGGAACCTGAGCTAGGTTATCAATAATTTTAGGTAGGGCAAGGCCTTCTAATTCAGAAAATAACGAGGGTAGTACTAGCGACATAGGCCGGGTTTTTGCGAAAGACAGTAATTCCTTTTCGAGTTCGTCCACCGGCCTTCTGGAGAGGTTGTGCAGTGTTGTGATGATGCCATTTTGGTAAAAATCACTCATCGATGTTGTCCTTTCGTTGTGTCTCAACGTTGTGCTGAAAAGTTACGCCTGATGGGTATTTATCCATAGGCTGAATGGTCAAGATTAGTCTTGGTCTTAAAGTGATTGTAATCATTTAATGAGTAAACGTTTTTAGCAAGGTTTGCAAAACTTGAGCCCAAGCCCTCGGACCGAGGTGTTCGCAAAGCAGGGTTTTAGTGTTCTGTATGTGGGGTGGGTTATGTTCTGGAGAGCGGATAATTACCGGGATGTCGGCGTCTTCGAGCATGGCGATATCGTTTTCACCATCACCCAATGCCACGGTTTTAAGCTCGGGGTTTGTCTGGTGATAAAGCGATGTCAGCCAGCGCATGGCGATGCCTTTGTCGCTATTGCCTATGACATGAATAAAGCGTCCGCCTCTGAGTAATTGTAGAGAATTCTGGGTGATTAGCTGGTGAAATTGCTGGAATTTTTCCGCGCTATCCTGCCAGATAATAGGTTCGGAAAAATCACGTTGTATGGCCTGTTCTGCCTGAATTGTTGTTAGGCCAGTAAGCTCAGTAAGTTCCGTAACGGACAGATCGTTGAAGCCGGTAAAGGTAAATTGAGCACGTAAGGGTTTAAGTGTGTCGAGTATGTGTTGGCGCCGTTCTCCCATCGTGATTAATTGGAACTTTTGGTGGACAAGATCGCTAGTTGATTTATCTAAGGTACGACTTAGCTGAGGTGGTAGGGTCAAAGGGTAGCCTTCAGGTATTGCTATGCCTCCACCGTTTTCAACTATCATCGGGTGCTGATTACTTAGCGTCTCACGCAAGGTAAGGAGTTCGGCTAAAGTTTTGCTGGTGTTAAATATCCAGACGACACCCAAGGTGTTGAGCTGCGCTATTGTCTGCGCTGCTGGTGCAAAAGTGTAATCGTGGTGATCGAGCAGGGTGCCATCAAGATCGGTAAAAATTAAAAGGTTGGGTGTGGCTCGTTGGCTTATTGGTATTAAGGGTTTGCTCATTATCCGCGTGGCTCACTATTAGCAAGAGGCGTGTTATCTAGAGACTCTTTATAGCGCACATTCGCAATACTGTGGTTTTTATTCAATGCTACCAATATATCAGCCTGTTCTGGAAGATGAGCCAAATTATGGCGAGTAAGTCGTTCGTAGTGTTGGATAAAGCGGGCAATGGCCGCTTCGTCCATTAGTTGCGTGCCATGTTTTAGGGCGCTGGCATTGGTCACGGTGGCCGCCAATTTCTTCTCCTGTTGCCAACGCCAGTGATGGATGCTTTCAAAATTGGGGGCTTGCAACATAATAAGCAGATCGTTACAGGCAAAAAGTTCCCTGTAACTGGTTTGTAATTTATCGTTGACATAATGTCGCCATAAACCGCGCTTGTCCTCTTGGCTTTCAAGTTCGTTGATGGCTTGGGCGAGAGCATCTTCTGACTGGGCTGTTGAGCCCATGCACCAGCCCTCGAAAATAACGATGTCGGCAGGGCCGGTAAAGGTTTCCCATTGGCTTTTTGGCAGGGGTTCATCACGAGCTTTGTCAAAGCGCGGTAAAGGCAGCGTTTGCCCTGTTTTTAAATGGTTTAATTGGTGCAAAATTTTCATGCCAAGCTGGGTATCATGGGTTCCGGGTACACCACGGGTTTGTAGTAGAGGATGCACCGATTGTGCCAATATCTGCCGATCGGCACGTGGTAAATACAGGTCATCAAGGGAAATAATGGCGGTATTACACATGAAGTTCTCTTCAAGAATGATTTTCAGTACACCGCTCAAGGTTGACTTGCCTGTGCCCTGAGCGCCGTTTAGACCGATAATCCATGTGTGATTCGTTGGTCGATGGGCATTGATCCATTGTGCGAGGGGTAGATAGTGATCGCTAATCGTGTTGAGAAAGGTATCTTCAAGCTGGTGTTTTCTCATAAAGTCTGAGAATTGCAGTAATAAATTCGGCTTGTTCATGGGTTTTTCCTCAATCTAGAGAATAGCCTGATGGCTACATTGGGTTTTGTGAGGTGCAAAATCACGACCTTTATCCAACAGAGATATTAGGTTGAGTAATTATCAGTGACTCCGTCAAGGGGCAGTGCCATAATTCTGTCGGCAGAAGGTCCAATTATCAAAAATAGACTGATTAAAAAAGGAGAGAACAATGTCAATTCAAGTAGGCGATACATTACCTGATGGCCGCTTTACCGTAATGAATGCCGACGGCCCGGGTTCCGATAGTATTGATGCGCTTTTTGGCGGCAAAAAAGTCGTGCTTTTTTCTGTACCCGGTGCTTTTACCCCCACGTGTTCGAAAGAACATCTACCCGGCTTTATTGAGCAAGTAGATGCTCTGAAAGCTAAAGGTGTCGATACTATTGCCTGTATGGCTGTGAACGATGTCTTTGTCATGGATGCCTGGGGTAAGCAAAGTGGAGCGGAAGGTAAAGTTACTATGTTGGCCGATGGTAGTGGCGTCTACGCTAAAGCACTGGGTCTTGAGCTTGATTTATCGGACCGCGGCCTTGGGGTGCGCAGTATGCGTTTTGCGCTGGTGATTGACGATAAAACCGTTACTCATGCCTTTATTGAAGAAGGTGGGGCATTTGAGGTGAGCTCTGCGGAGAACGTGTTGGCTAATTTGTAAGCGCGGCAGATAGAAGAAATTAAAAAAGCCAGTGCTTAACAACACCGGCTTTTTTTATAGCTTATGACATCAAAATCAATGATAAGCAAGATTGCTTAGAAAAGGATAGGCGCTGGTGGTCATTTGCCGTAGTTGACTAGTCTATTTTACGACTTGATTATTTTGGCGCGGTAATTGCTTGTCCCATTATATCAACGATACGTCGATTGATGGACTAATGTTAAGGACAATAGGATGCAAGGGCAATCAGCTTTATGAGTATCGATTGGGATAGTTACGATGCGGGCTGTTTTTTCGATGAATTGATCAGTAGCCCTGGTCGCGCACGTCTGCCAGCACGTCGTTTGGTGTCACATCTTGGTAGACTTGATAGTGATGAAATTCAAATGCGCCGGGAAATGGCCCAGGTCACTATCGAGCAAATGGGGGTAACTTTCACTGTTTATACGGAGGAGGGTAATATTGACCGCGCTTGGCCCTTCGATATCATCCCCCGGGTCATCTCTGCCAAACAATGGGCAACTCTAGATTTGGGTTTGAAGCAACGGCTCAAAGCACTTAACCTATTTATCGACGACATCTATCACGAGCAACATATTGTTAAAGATGGCGTTTTCCCCGCCCATATCCTCGCCGATTCAAAGAATTTTCGTCCCGAGTGCCAAGGGGTCTCACCTCCTTTTGGAGTATGGGCGAATATTTGTGGCACCGATTTAGTGCGCGATGACAGTGGTAAGTTCTATGTGCTGGAAGATAATTTAAGAGTGCCCTCGGGTGTGGCATATATGTTGGAAAACCGCTCGATTACCAAGCGTGTGTTACCCGAGTTGTTTGAGAATGATCGCATATTGCCGATTAATGAATACCCTTCAAAATTGTTCGATACTCTGGCGGCATTGTCGCCTCGAAAAATTAAAAAGCCGGAAATTGTAGTGTTAACACCAGGTATTTATAACTCCGCCTATTTTGAGCATGCATTTCTTGCACAGCAAATGGGTGTCGAGCTAGTTGAGGGGCGGGATCTTCAAGTTGGCGATGACGATAAAGTGTACATGCGCACCATTGCCGGCTTGGAACGGGTCGATGTGATTTATCGACGCATTGACGATATGTTTCTTGATCCCGAGTGTTTTGATAAAAACTCCGTGCTTGGCGTGCCCGGTTTGATGCGTGCTTGGCAAGCCGGCAATGTGGCGCTAGCGAATGCCCCGGGGGCGGGGGTCGCTGACGACAAAGTGGTGTACGCTTTTGTGCCACAAATGATTGAGTACTATCTCAATCAGGAACCCATTGTTGAGAATGTCAAAACCTGGCTATGTTTCGACCCCGAACAGTTGGCTTATGTGCTCGATAACCTTGACTCTCTTGTCGTCAAGCCAGCGAATGAATCGGGTGGCTATGGGATGTTGATCGGCCCCCATTCAACCAAGCGTCAGCGCCAAGACTTTGCCCGTTTGATTAAAGCTAATCCACGCAATTATATTGCCCAGCCGACGTTGAATTTATCGGTTAGTCCGACTCTTGTCGATGGTGGTGAACTTGAGCCTAGGCATCTCGATTTAAGGCCTTTTATTCTTCAGGCCGATGATATTTATGTGACTACCGGCGGTTTAACGCGGGTGGCGATGGAGCGCGGTTCCTTGGTAGTGAACTCGTCTCAAGGTGGTGGCAGTAAAGATACCTGGATTGTTGATACGGAGGTGCGTCGATAATGCTATCGACAGTTGCAGAGCGTATGTACTGGCTCGCTCGTTATCTGGAGCGGGTTGAAAATACCGCTCGCTTGGTTGGTGTTTATCATAAACTGCTGCTGGATTTGCCTAAGGGCGTCGATATTACATGGTACAACCTGATTATTCTCAACAGTGCTGAAAATGCCTTTGCCGAGCGTTATAAAAATCGGGACGAACGCAATGTACTTAAATTTATGTTGTTTGACGAACAGCCAGGTTCGACCCTTTCAGCGGCAAAAATGCTCCGTGAGAATGTCCGCACTAGCCGTGATGTGCTGGCTTCGGAAGTATGGGAGTGCGTCAATGAGCTTTATTTGTATATTCGTGATAATAATCAGCAAGGCTTATTAAGACGGCCACGTTATGAATTTATCGATGGCATTATTAAAAGTTGTCAACAACTGAATGGCCTTCTCTGCGATACGACGAATCACGATGATGGCTGGCAGTTTATTAAGCTAGGTAAAAATTTGGAACGAGCCGATATGACGACTCGTATTCTAGATGCGGGGGTGTCTCTTTTACTCCAGCCTAGTGACGACATTGGGATTAATTTAGACCAGGTAGTGTGGGGCCATGTACTGCGTTCGCTGAGTGCCGATTTAAGCTACCGTCGCACGGTGCGGACTCGTATCGGTGGGTCCGACGTTATTCGTTTTTTATTAGAGGATGAGTTTTTTCCACGCACTCTGAGGTTTTGTCATAACTGTATCGTTAAGTCGGTGTACAAATTGCCTCGACAGAGAACGGTATTGGCCCAGCTGGAAGCGATGGGACCTTTTGTTTTCGATGCTATTACAGACGCTGATATCAATCAGGGTTTCCAGGGCTATATTAACGAGCTGCAAATTCAGTTCGCGAATTTGCATCAGTGTTTTTACGATAATTGGTTCTCCATTGGGCAGGAAAAATCACCTTGATTCCTTGCCTCTAGAAAATTCACCAGGAGCAGCAAATGACTATTCGCGTTGCTATTCAGCATGAAACAGAATACCAGTTTGACCGCCCGATAAATATGTCCCCTCATGTGTTACGACTGCGTCCTGCCGTTCATAGTCGTACACCAATTCATGCCTATACACTGAAAATAGAGCCGAAAGATCATTTTATTAACTGGCAGCAAGACCCTTTTGGCAATTTTATGGCGCGCTTGGTTTTTCCGGAAAAGACGCGCAAGTTTTCTTTCAAGGTAGAAGTCATCGCCGATTTAGTAGCAATTAACCCCTTTGATTTTTTCGTCGAAGAATACGCAGAGAATTTTCCCTTTGAATACGACGATTCTTTGAAAAAAGAGCTGGCTCCCTTTCTGGAAGTTAGTGAAGACGGTCCTCTGATAAGAGAGTGGGTGGCCGGTATTAACACTAAAAAACGTAGCATTAACGACTTCCTCGTCGAACAAAATCAGAAATTGGAAGAAGCTATTGGCTACAACATTCGCTTGGAACCGGGTATTCAGAGTTGCGAAAAAACTCTGGAAATAGCCAAGGGATCCTGTCGCGATACCAGTTGGCTATTGGTACAAATATTCCGCCACCTGGGTTTGGCGGCCCGGTTTGTTTCTGGTTATTTGGTGCAATTAAAACCCGATGTTAAACCGTTGGATGGCCCTGCAGGAGCTGAAGAAGATTTTACTGACCTCCATGCCTGGTGCGAAGTCTATTTGCCGGGAGCTGGCTGGATAGGCCTTGATCCAACGTCGGGCCTGTTTGCTGGAGAGGGACATATCCCCTTGGCCTGTACGCCTGATCCGGCATCCGCAGCGCCCGTAGAAGGCTATACCGACGAGTGCGAAACCGAGTTTACTTTTCACAATAAAGTCTATCGTATTCACGAAGACCCCCGCGTCACCAAGCCTTATAGCGAAGAGCAGTGGGCACTGATTAACGCTCTCGGTCAGCAGGTCGATAACGAGTTGGAAGCGATGGATGTGCGGTTAACCATGGGCGGTGAGCCGACGTTTGTTAGCGTCGATGATATGGAGTCGGCGCAGTGGAATATCGAAGCCCTGGGTGAAGATAAACTTCGCCTGTCGAAAGACTTATTGCTGCGCTTGCGAAAACGTTTTGGGCCCGGTGGGGTTTTGCACTACGGTCAGGGCAAGTGGTACCCCGGAGAGCAAGTACCGCGATGGGCCCTGGGGTGTTTTTGGCGCACCGACGGCAACGCGCTGTGGCAGGATGACAGTTTGTTGGCTCGCGTCGATAAAGACTATGGTCATAGCGAGAAAGACGCTCGGCGCTTTTCCCAAGTGCTCTGTGACAACATTGCTATCGACCAGCGTTTTATTCAACAAGCCGGTGAAGATGCCCTTTATTATTTGTGGAAAGAACAATCTCTACCAGAAAATATTGATGCTCTCGAGTCTTCCCCCAGTGATAGTCTGGAGCGTCAGCGCATTGCGCGCCTTTTAGATAAAGGTCTGGATACTCCGGCGGGTTATGTATTGCCTTTGGCCTGGGATTACGGGGTTGAACACTGGAAGAGTAGCGCTTGGCCCTTGAAACGCGACAAATTGGTGCTATTGCCTGGGGATTCTCCCATGGGTTTTCGCCTGCCTCTCGACTCCCTGCCCTGGCTTAACGAAGCAGAGGCCCTGCAAGCCAAGGAACCCGAACGGGATCCCTTTGCGGAAAGGGCTCTGTTAGGCGATGGGGAAACTACCTCGGATAAAACACCCAAAGTAGCTGCCGCCGATAAAGCTTACAAAGAAACGGTGGTAATGAATGATCGTTTTCAGCCAACCAAGTCTCAGGCTGCCATTGAGGCCAGTTATGACTCGCGCACCATGATGCCCGGTGCGGCTGATGCGCAAGTGGCAGATGGCGAGGGTAAAGACGTTTTGGCAGGCGATAAAAGGGGGATGGGAAAGGCCACTCTGGATGCCACAGAGGTTGTGCGCACAGCCCTTTGTATAGAGGTGCGTGCTGGCAAGCTACATATCTTCCTGCCACCAATGGAGTATCTCGAACACTATATTGCCCTGGTTAACGCGATTGAAAAAACCGCCTGTAAACTCCAACTGCCGGTTGTTCTTGAAGGCTATGAACCCCCTAAAGATTACCGCCTGCAGCGTTTGTTAGTGACGCCCGACCCAGGCGTTATAGAAGTTAATATCCATCCGGCGAGTAACTGGAAGACGCTTGTCGATAACACCCGTACCTTGTATGAAGAGGCTCACCAAAGCCGTTTGGCCACTGAAAAATTTATGCTCGATGGTCGCCATACCGGCACTGGTGGTGGCAATCACATTACCTTAGGCGCTGCGACCCCAGCAGATAGCCCCCTGTTGCGCCGCCCCGATTTACTACGCAGCTTGGTGACCTATTGGCAACATCACCCCAGTTTGTCCTACCTGTTCTCGGGGATGTTTATCGGCCCGACCAGTCAGGCACCCCGGGTCGACGAGGGGCGGGATGAGGCACTTTATGAGCTGGAAATTGCATTCCAGAAGATGCCTGAGGGTATCGTCGATCAGCCCTGGCTAATTGATCGACTTATGCGCAATTTGTTAACTGATATTACCGGTAATACTCACCGCTCTGAGTTTTGTATAGACAAACTTTTTGCCCCGGGTTCAGCTAGCGGTCGTCAGGGTTTGCTGGAGTTTAGGGGCTTTGAAATGCCGCCTCACTACCAAATGGGCCTGGTGCAGGCCCTGTTGTTACGTAGCCTGGTTGCCCGTTTCTGGCGCGAACCTTACCAGAAACCCCTAGTGCGCTGGGGCACGGCGCTGCACGATCAATTTATGTTGCCCCACTATGTGTGGACAGATATGAAAGATGTGGTGAGGGATTTACAACACCACGATATTCCCTTCCAACTTGAGTGGCTGGCTCCCTTTGAGGAGTTTCGTTTCCCTCACTATGGGCGAGTTGCCATTGGTGATATTAATCTTGAGCTGCGTTGGGCGATTGAACCCTGGCATGTACTGGGTGAGGAAATCAGTAGCTTTGGTACGTCGCGTTATGTCGATTCTTCGGTCGAACGCCTGCAGGTAAGAGCCACGGGGTTGACAGATGGGCGCTATGTGGTGGCGTGTAATGGCAATCGGGTGCCATTAAATAACACAGGTCAGCAGGGTGAATATGTCGGCGGCGTGCGTTACCGAGCCTGGCAGCCGCCCTCGGGTCTACATCCGACTATAGGTGTGCATGCACCATTGGTTTTCGATTTAATTGATACTTGGAACGGTTTGTCAATTGGTGGTTGTAGCTATCATGTCAGTCATCCCGGCGGACTGAGTTACGATGCCTACCCGGTCAATGCGTTCGAGGCCGAAACCCGCCGTGTCAGCCGTTATACGGATTTTGGCCATAGCCCGGCACCCCTGATCTCCCAGCCTGAACTGAAAGCACTGCGCCAGTTTTTCCCCCATGGGCAGATGCCTCGCCCCATGGCTCCACCGGCGCTGTATG
Source organism: Porticoccaceae bacterium (assembly GCA_041622675.1). Classification (GTDB taxonomy): domain Bacteria; phylum Pseudomonadota; class Gammaproteobacteria; order Pseudomonadales; family Porticoccaceae; genus Reddybacter. Next base: position 33,386 of record JBFJYH010000012.1, on the reverse strand, counting down.
CAGATCGTGAATATCCTCATACCCTCGACTTGCGCAAGTTTTGATCAGCCATGTGATCGCTCTGGGCCAGTAAGGGGTTATCGATCTGTTAGAATCTCGGGTTTACCGTGAATTTGAGATAAAAGAGCCGATTGGTTTTTTAAGCGACGCCGAAAAATGAATGATACCCCCCCACAAAAGGTCTGGTCCCCGCCGCGTCAGCTGAGCCAAAGTCAGCATCAAATGCAGAGTGCGCCTGCTGTCGCATTTCACTACACGCAGTCGCCGGGGTACCTTGATGAAGTTTACGATTCCAGCGGTGAGCAGCGCACCCACTGGCAGTATTTGCTGAGTAGCATGGCGTCTTTGGGTGGCGATGCAGTGGCAGATCGCCAGCGTAAAGCCTTGCGAATTTTGCGCGATGATGGGGCTACTTACAATCTTTCGGCACAACCCCAGGCACGTCGAACCTGGGGACTTGACCCCGTCCCTCTGCTGATTGCTAGTGAGGAGTGGAGCGGAATTGAGTCGGGTTTAATCGAACGTTCGGAATTGCTCGACCTAGTTCTGAAGGATATTTACGGACCACGAGATCTGATTCGCCACGGTGTGCTCCCCCCCGAATTGATTTTTAGTCACGCGGGTTTTTTGCGCCAGTGTCAGGGTATTAAAATGTCCAGCGGACAGCAGTTGATCCTGCACAGCGTTGATATGGTGCGCAATGGACAAGGACAAATGTGCGTGGTAGCTGATCGCACACAGGCTCCTAGCGGTGCAGGCTATGCCCTGGAAAATCGCACGGTGATGTCACGGGTATTACCTAGCCTGTTTCGCGACAGCCACGTTCACCGTTTGTCGATGTTCTTTCAAACCCTACGGCTAAAATTGGCGGCTTTATGCCCCAATAGCGATGATATCCCCCACGTTGTTGTGCTGACACCTGGAGCTTATAGCGAAACTTATTTTGAACACGCTTTATTAGCGAATTATTTAGGCTACCCCTTGGTGCAAGGTAGTGATTTGACCGTGCGCGGTGGTTTTGTGTGGATGAAGTCCCTCGATGGCCTTAAGCGCGTTGATGTGATTTTGCGGCGTGTCGATGATTATTATTGTGATGCTGTGGAGTTGCGCAGTGATTCTCAACTCGGGGTACCGGGCTTGCTCAACGTGGTGCGCTCAGGACGGGCTGTGGTTGCCAATCCTCTGGGTTCCGGCGTTCTTGAAAACCCTGCGTTGCTGAAATATCTACCCGCCATTGGCAAATTTTTCCTCGGCCGCGAGCCACAAATGGACTCTGTGGGCACTTATTGGTGTGGTGAGAAGAGCGATCGTGAATATGTGTTCAACCATTTTGATGATCTAATTATTAAGCCGGTTTTCCGCCGCTCCGATGAGCATAGTGTTTTTGGCGCTCAGTTAAATAGCGAAGAGAAAACGGTCTTGAAGGCACGTATTATTGCCAGGCCAATGAGTTTTGTGGCGCAGGATTACATCCAGCCATCTATTGCTCCCTGTTGGTCAAAAGACGGCTTGCTTGCAAGGCCCTTGGTCTTGCGAAGTTTTTCGGTGGCCAATCCCTCTTCCTATACCGTTATGCCCGGCGGTTTGACGCGGGTGGGTAATAGTGGCAATAAGATCATTACTAGTAGTCAGCCACAATCCACCAGTAAAGATACTTGGGTACTGGCCTCTGAGCCTGAAAAACAGACCAGCTTGCAAAGAGATGGGAGTGGGGCGCTGAGTGAAAGTGCAGACCAAGGTATGCACTTGCCTAGCCGGGTGGCAGAAAATCTCTTTTGGATGGGGCGTTATGCGGAGCGGGCGGAGGCATCTCTACGCCTGTTGAGAACGGTCTTCATGCAACTGAACAGCGTTGAGCCCCTATCGCCTATTGCTCGTAATACCCTGTTAAATACAGTCACTCGGGTCAGTACCACCTATCCCGGTTTTACGCGCAGCGATATCAACACTGTAGAGGATATTGAAAAAGAACTGCTTGCGGTGATTCTCGATGAAAACCGGGCGGGCAGTGTTGTCTCCAATTTGCAGGCAATGCTAATCAGCAGTGAAGAAGTGAAGGAAATGCTCTCTGGTGATACCCAGAGAGTACTCAACGACTTGAGGGATGCTTTGGCTGACCTGGGTAATGCCCTGCGACAGGGTTTGGCTTCAGCGCCGGAAGAAGCCCTCGATCCTCTGGTGACAACCCTATTAGCACTGGCCGGTTTAAACCATGAGAGCATGATGCGGGGTATGGGTTGGCGCTTTCTTGAAATGGGAAGAACACTGGAAAAATCCTACCAAATGACTAGCCTTCTGCAGTCATCACTGGTCGTCGAGCTGGATGAAAATGATCAATCCATGGTGCTGGAGTCCGTGTTGCTCAGCTTCGAAATGCTGGTTTCCTACCGCCGTCGTTACCGTTCCCGAGTTGAGGTTAAAAGTGGCTTGCAGTTATTGATGGTTGATCAAACGAACCCTCGCTCCGTGCAATTTCAGTTAGCCGCGTTGAAGAATCACCTTCAGGGGCTGCCTGAAACCGCTCAGGCGATAGGTTTGCCCCCGGAAGGACGGTGTACACTTGAAGCTTTAACAGCAGTGCAATTGGCAGATTTAGCCCAATTGGTCACTTGTAAAGAAGGAACGTATTTACGCGCTCGGCTTGATCAATTACTCAACAGGGTGCAGGAGCTGCTGGAAACAACGGCGACCTTGATCAGTGATAAGTACTTTGATCATCAGACAGCGCCTCAGCAGCTGGTTACCGACAGCTGGGAGGATGAATAATGCTCTATCGCATCAAGCACATAACCCATTATACGTATGACCAGCCGGTGAGCTTATGTTACAACCATGCTCACTTAATGCCACGGGATACAGATTATCAGCGCTGTCTTGAGAGCCATATTAGTATCGCGCCATACCCCGTTAGCGTGCATCAAAGCAGTGATTATTTCGGCAATAAGGTGTGCTTTTTCTCGGTCGAAAATAAACACAGTAGCCTTGAAATTGTCGTCGATAGCATGGTGCGTTTAAATAACGAGCGGATTGATCCAGGTATTGATCTGGATTTCGGGGACACTTGCACTCAGGTGCGGGAAAAAATGCACAGCCTGCAAGACGAGGAAACCCTACTGGCTCGAGAATTTGTGCTGAATTCGCCTATGGTTAAGATTTCCGATGCATTGAAAGACTATGCCGCGCCTTCTTTTCGCGATAAGGTCTCGTTACTGAGTGCGGCTCGTGATTTAACTCGTCGTATTCATACGGATTTTACTTACGATCCCGAATCGACAACGGTGACAACACCTTTGCATCAAGTGTTGGAGCAGCGCCGCGGTGTTTGCCAGGACTTTGCCCACCTTGCGATTGGTTGTTTGCGTACCCAGGGCTTCCCGGCACGGTATGTTAGCGGCTATCTTGAAACGCTACCTCCGCCGGGGGAGAAGAAACAAGTTGGCTCCGACGCTTCCCACGCCTGGTTTTCTGTTTATTCACCGGGGGAGGGTTGGTTTGAGTTTGATCCGACCAATGACAACGTACCGGCGGAACAACACATAACGACTGCTTGGGGGCGAGACTATTCGGATGTAACCCCCTTGAGTGGTGTGATTTTTGAGGGGGGTGACTCTCAGGTCCTGTCAGTGTCAGTCGACGTGCAGTGTGTACAGGAGTGCCGTCAATAGGCGAAGAATGTAGCTTTGAAGGGCTTCCTTCGATGTTCATGGAAGACCCCTGAACGTGTGACCACTAAGTTATTTGTGTTATCACTCATACGGTTCTGGCAGTGAAGGTGAATTTTTATCTCAAGCTTTATCGTCTGAGCCTAGCTGGGAGTCCCACGTTGTCTAGGCTTTTGTGTTGGGGTCTTTTATACTGCTGCGTTTAGAATATCAAATTTGCTTTATAAGCTGAGTTTTTGAGCTTGCCCTCAGTAAAGGCATGCGCGTTTGTTTAGTGCCCACCACTAATTTAAATTACGTCTCATTGTTCAGTGACTTTCCAGAGCTTTGCTCTTGCGGGTAATGGCTGGTACTAACTTTGGCGAACTGTTTTATTTATCAAGTAACGAGGAAAAACTATGAGTGATTCACAAACGACAATACTCGACGCGGTCATTGTCGGTACCGGAATGGCCGGTTTGTATATGATTAAACGCCTCAATGATCGGGGCCTCAATATTCAAGCCGTCGAAGCCGGCTCTGGCGTTGGTGGCGCATGGTATTGGAACCGCTATCCCGGGTGCCGTGCTGATTTGCCCATTATTGAATACTCCTACTCTTTTTCGAAAGAACTTCAGCAGGAATGGGACTGGACGGAAGTTATGGCCGGCCAGCCTGAAATTGAAAAGTACCTCAACCATACAGCGGATCGCTTTGACCTGCGTAAGGATATTAAATTTAATACCAAGGTTACCGATGCCATTTATGACGAAGCCGCCAATATCTGGACGGTCAGCACTGATCAGGGCGATGTCTATAAAGCAAAGTACTGCATTATGGCGACAGGTTGTTTGAACGAACCCAACTACCCGGGCTTTAAAAATGCCGATTCATTCAAAGGTGATATTTACCATACCGCGCAGTGGCCTCGTGAAGGAGTTGATCTGACCGGTAAGCGCGTTGCGATTATTGGTTGTGGTTCTTCGGGTGTACAGGCTATCCCCCAGATCGCTAAACAAGCCAAGGAACTCATCGCTTTCCAACGTAGCCCTATTTATACCTTCCCGGCTAAAAATGCGCCGATGAATCCCGACTTCCTCGCTCAGGCGAAAGCTGACTACGATTCTATTCGCGAGCAGCAGCGCAATAATGAAATGGGTATTTGTAACTACCGAGGCCCGAAAAAACCCAAAGATCCCAATGCGGCGCCCAAGCCCAAGCCCAGCAAGAAAATTATGGATATCACGCCTGAGCAGCGCAAGCAGGAAATTAAAGATTTCGGTATCAATGTGCTCACTTTGTACGCTGACACCTATTATAATCCTGAGGCAAACGAAATCGCTTGTGAGCTGTATCGTGAGTTTTTACAAGACTACATTGGCGACCCGCAAAAAGCCGACGCTCTTTCACCCAAAAACTACCCGCTACACTGTAAGCGCCCGGTTATTGATACCGAGTACTATGCAGCTTTTAAGCGAGACAATGTTTCTATAGTCGATTTACGTGAAACCTCTGTTGAAGAGGTGACGCCAACTGGCTTGCGCACCACCGATGCCGAATATGAGTTTGATGTGCTGGTGTATGCCACCGGCTTTGACGCCATGACCGGTACTATCAAGCGTTTAAATATTCGTGGTCGTGACAATCAGCTACTGGCGGATCAGTGGAATGAAGGGCCCCGTATGTACATGGGCTTGCAAAGTGTTGGTTTCCCCAATTTCTTCACTGTTACAGGCCCAGGTAGCCCCTCTGTTGTGAGTAATGTACTGCATTCTATTGAGCAACATGTCGAGTGGATTGATAACTGCATTGGCTATTTACAAGAAAACAATATCAAAACGATTGAGCCTGAACTTGAAGCTCAAGATGCTTGGGTTGAGCACGTTAATAAAGCAGCTGAAGGCTCTATGATGACGGCTCCAACATGTAATTCTTGGTATCTTGGAACTAACATTGAAGGTAAGCCACGGGGCTTTATGCCTTATTTGGCAGGTACTAAGACTTACAGAGAAGAGTGTGAAGAGGTCGTGGCAAAAGGCTATGAGGGCTTTAAGCTAGAAACGGCCTGAAATCAAAAATCGCCCTCTTGAATAGGGTACACCATAAAAAAGGCCGCAAATGCGGCCTTTTTTATGGAAGTCATTGGCGGGATGTTATCCCTTAATAAGTAGTAGCGTGCCCTTAAACAGGCAACTCTCGTTGCATAATTTGCGCAAAACTATCCAGAACGTTGAGAGTTAAGCCCCAGATCACATCTTCTTCATAGCGAATACCGGGGAAAGTCATGCCGCAACCCTCAGCGGGGTATTCCAGTTCAGTTGCCGAGCTTTGCTGAAATAAATGTTGCATGGGGACCCAGAATACATGGGCAACTTCGTCCGGCTCACGGGCAAAAACTGTCGCTTTTTCAGCAGTATCGATATGGTAAATAAAGGGCGATAACACTAAGTTTCGAGTGGCAACTTGACGTGTTGGCAGCGGGCCTATTCGGTGACTTGGGGTCAGTTTAAGGCCGACTTCTTCATGGGTTTCTCGCTCTGCAACTGAGTGGGCATCGCTATCGCTACTGTCGGCTTTACCACCAGGGAACGCTACCTGTCCCGACCAAGGGTCACCTGTGCGCTCAGCACGGCGAATAAAACAGACCTCCAAGTCAGCCTCTCGACCAGAGAGAATCATGGCTACCGAGGCCTGTCTCGGGGTGGCTTTGAATTTGGCGGGTTTATGCTGACGAGCATTTAGAGCACCGCGAATATCATCAAGTGTCATCATCACACAAGAGTGTCTTTTATCAACGTGAAGGTCAACTGAGATATGCGCCTCATACAGTTTCAGTGAGCCCGTTGGTCATTTTATGCTAAGTTGATCTTCATCACAGGCTGGTACTGGTTATGTTTTTTTTTGTAGGAACTGAGCCTATACTGATATTCCATCGCCCTAAACAGTTGTGCCGTTAGTTTGGTTGGATTCGAATATAGCTCGATATGGACAAATATTAGCATGTAGGTCTTATCCGCGTGCAAAGCCCCTGGAGACGCTGATTTTGACATTAGAAACGATTAAAAATATGAAAGCCCTACGTGCCCTAGCTATAGTTGTCGCATTAATTATTAGTCAGCCAGCTTGGAGTTATGAAACCGACCCCCATGGGCCGAGTGGCCTTGATATGGCCGCCGACTTGCTTGTTGGTCGGCCGGTATTATTGGCAACGACTGTTGTTGGTACTGCTATTTGGCTAGTGGCCCTACCTTTTTCCGCGCTGGGGGGGAATGTTGAAGAATCGGCCGAGGCATTGGTGGTTGGGCCTGCCAAGGCAACGTTTGTTCGTTGCCTTGGATGCTCGTCAAATACCTACCAAGGTGAGTAATAGTTCATGCTAGTCACGTGATCTTGGCGCTGCGTTTTTGACGATTTATGCAGAGCAACCCAGTATTTATTCAATACATACGCTCATTTAGTGACAACTAATACCCCCACTATTCGCTTTTTTGGGGGGCTCTAAGTCCTTTTGTGGGCGGTTCTTCTACTGGTCCAGCAAAACATTGAGCAATTTTCATCCACTGCCTCGCGGGTTCTCCAACAAGTTCAAGAGTGGTGTCAGCAATGTTGCGAACTTGGGTCACAACTTGGCAAAACTCCACAGCGTCACCACTAATTTTGTTTTCACACTGCTCTGTATTCCATGTCCAGAGCTGACCTGAGGGCGCTTGTAAGCAGATATGAGGGGTCGGGCCGGGAAGGGGCAGGCCGCGATTGCTGAAAGTCCACTGGTAGGTTTTTATACCGATGGTTACGATGTGTTTAATACGGTCAGTTTGTACGTTTTGCACACCAAGCAGATCATAAATTGCCCAGCTATGGGCCCAAGTTTCCATAAGTCGCGCAGTGGTAAACATTGGTAAACCCATATCGGGGCCAACCCAAGTCAGTCTCAACGTTGGGTCACTATTGGCAAAGCGATCGCACATTTCAACAAACTGACTTCGCCAGCGCTCTAGCATTTGGATGCCACACAAATTATCGAGCCACTGACGGGTGAATTCAGCCAGTGATTGTCCCGAATTTTGAACCTCGGCCATAAAAAGCTTGAAAGCCTGTGGGTCTCTATGAGAGGTGACGCCCAAATAATCGCCAAAATAAAGATGGGCGACGACATCGTTGACTGTCCAAGATTTAAAGGCGGTGACGCGAGACCAATCGGCTTCGTTCAGCGTTAACAAAAATTGATAAAGTTGCTCACCTTCAGCACGAAGATCGGCAACGATATTAGCGAGATCAGTCATTGGGGCGTTGTTTCTCTCAGGCTTATAAGGACAGGGGTTATAGCTTTGCGAGTGAAAAACTATCTGTCAAGTGAGAGGCAGATATGTTTGGCGTTTTGGCAAGGTGACATATAACCTAATTGAATTGATTTAGTTCATAATGGTATATATGATGGGGCTCTAATAAAGATTACTGCGGGTTTCGTATGGATCAGCAACGTTCTAATAAGCAAGCACACACGCATTTTTTTCCGTTGTGTGACGATCTTAGGCGGGCGAGCAAAGCTGAGTTTGGTCAAGATCTTCTCGCCGGTACCATTACTGCCATACTATTGATCCCACAGGCCTTGGCTTATAGTCTACTGGCGGGTTTACCTCCCGAAGTGGGGCTCTATGCCAGTGTGTTGCCTCCAATTATTTATGCCTTTACAGGTACGAGTAGAGCGTTGGCCGTGGGACCTGTCGCCGTGGCGGCAGTGATGGTCGCTGCTGCGTTAGTGCCCTATGCGGAGGGTGACCCTGACAAATATCTGGCCGGTGCTTTGATTCTTTCTGCACTTACGGGCTTTATTATGCTGGGAATGGGGTTTTTCCGCCTAGGTTGGCTGACGAATTTTATTAGCCACCCAGTACTCACGGGTTTTACAACGGGTGCTGCGATTTTTATTGTCGGTACTCAGATGGCGTCGTTAACGGGCATTAGTGTGCCCAAGGGCGTTAGTTTTGCCGTGTTGGTGCAAACCTTGACTGAGAATATTCATGCATATAATTGGGTGACGACGATTTTCGGCACTATTGCCGTGGTGCTGCTTATTCTTGCTCGCCAGCCGCTTGTGGTACTACTGGCTAAGTTGGGTATGTCACAGCCAAGAGCGGTGATAGTTGGACGAACAGCCCCCTTGTTTGTGGTTATTGGCGCCATAATCATTGCTGGACTGATGGACGCCCATGGACGTTTTGGTATCGCTGTGGTTGGCTTGGTACCGCAGGGTTTGCCCATGCCAAACCTGGGTTTTTTAACAGCACAGGGCTGGATAGAACTGCTTCCAGCGGCAGGAATGATTGCCGTTATTGCCTATGCCGAGAGTATTTCTGTGGCTAAAGTGTTAGCCTTTCGGCGGAGGCAGAAAATTGATCCCGACCAAGAATTCAAAGCACTGGGATTGGCTAATGTAGCCGCGGCATGCGCAGGTACAATGCCGGTTGCTGGCGGGTTTTCCCGTTCGATGGTCAATTTTGATGCGGGGGCGCGTACTCAAATGGCGGCGGTTGTTACGGCTGCTTTGGTGGGTTTGGCTGCCTTCCTATTTACGGGCTTATTAGAGAACCTCCCCAAAGCCGTCCTCTCGGCAATTATTGTAGTGGCTGTGTGGCAGTTGATTGACATTAAAGGCTTAAAGCATACCTGGTCCTATGACAAGGGCGACGGTATTGCCCAGGGGGTAACCCTAGTGGGCGTGTTGGCTCTGGGTATTGAGCACGGCTTGATGCTGGGTGTTGGACTTGCGCTGGTACTCTTTTTGTACCGCACGAGTAGACCTCATATTGCTGTAGTGGGCCGTGTGGCGGATACCGAGCACTACCGCAATATTCATCGCCACAAGGTCGAAACATGGCCACAGTTATTATTGGTTAGAATTGATGAAAATATTTATTTTGCCAATACACCACGCGTTGAAACAGAGCTACACAACCTGGTACTTGATAGCACGATTACGGATGTGGTGTTGATTTTCTCAGGTGTTGCCTACGTAGATACCAGCGGACTTGAAATGCTGGAGACTATCGAGCAAGAGCTGTCCTCATCGGGTTTGCGCTTGCACCTAGCCGAAGTTAAAGGACCTGTGTTGGATAGGCTTTATGGGACGAAATTCTATGAGCGGCTTGGCGAAGAGCGGGTGTATTTGTCGACAGAAAAGGCCGTTGAAAAACTGATTCCATCGAGCTGACAAGTAAAAGTAGGTCAAAAAAGAACGGGGCGAGGAACTCGTTCTTTTTTGACCTGAGGGTACAGGTGTTTAGCTTATCTCGAGTCCGGCTAAATTACCTTCGGCCCGCCAGTCGTCAAGAATTTTGAAAAACTCAACCGGCCCACCACCGTATTGACCGGCGAGAAAGCCATTGCCGCCATTGCCTTTACCTTCATTATTGTAATAACCCGGTGTACATTCAGCGTAGAATTTTTCACCCATACCGGCGAGTCGGTTAATGGTTGCGACCCAATCGGCTTCTGCATCGGCAGATGCCTCGATGGTGGCAACCTGGTTATCCAGTCCATATTTAATGATATAGGCGATATGCTTTGCCTGCTCACCAAGGGTGTGGGGCACGTTGGCGGTATAGCCTGTTTGGGTGAAGCCAATAAAGTAGCAATTGGGGAAGTCATGGCTGTGCATGCCGTGAAACGTAGATAGGCTGTTGGCCCATTTTTTACTAAGGACCGTTTCATTTTTACCGATAACGTCATAACCCGATTGGCTGGTGTAATTGGTGCCGACTTCAAAACCCGTAGCGAAAATCAAACAGTCCAGTTCATATTCTTTGCCATCGACAATAACGCCCTTTTCGGTAACACGTTCAACACCTTGGCCCAGAGTATCAACCAGCGTTACGTTGTCGCGGTTGAATGTATCGAGGTACTCGTCGTGAAAGCCTGGACGTTTACAAAACTGTCGATAATAGGGCTTTAGCTTTTCTGCTGTTTCCTGATCTTTAACAATGCTACTAGCACGGGCGCGTATGCCTTCCATTTTCTGGAAATCTGCGATTTCCATTGCCAATTCCTGGTCTTCTGAGGAAATAGGTGTAGCGTCGTTAGTAGCGGCAAGTATTGTTTGTAAATTACGGAAAATATCTGTCCAGCCATCGCTGACCAAATCTTCATCCTGATGCCCGCCTGTGGCAATAATGTTGAAATTATCCATACGTTCTTGTTGCCAGCCAGGTTTTAAGGTTTTCACCCAATCTTGATCGGTAGCGGAATTATTTCTGACATCAATGGAGGAGGGCGTGCGCTGGAAAACATAAAGTTCTTTGGCCCCTGCCCCGAGGTGGGGAACACACTGTACCGCTGTTGCCCCGGTACCAATAATTCCCACGCGTTTATCTTTTAGCTGGTCCAAGCCACCTTCAGAACTACCGCCGGTATAAGCGTAATCCCAACGGCTGGTGTGGAAGGTGTGCCCTTTAAAGGAATCGATGCCAGGAATGCCCGGTAATTTGGGTCGGCTCAATAAACCGTTGGCCATGGCGACATAGTGCGCTCTGATTTTATCACCGTGATTCGTAGAAATGATCCAGCGAGAGATGGATTCGTCCCAGCGTATTTCAGTGACTTCAGTCCGTAAACAGGCGTTATCGTAAAGCTCGTATTTTTCGGCGATAGCTTTTGCGTGGGCTAAAATTTCCGGGGCAAAGGAATATTTTTTAGAGGGGATATAGTTGAGTTCTTCGAGCAGTGGAAAATAAATATAGGATTCGATATCGCATTGGGCACCGGGGTAGCGATTCCAATACCAGGTGCCACCGAAGTCGCCGGCCTTATCGATGACACGAATATCTTTAACACCCGCTTCGCGCAGGCGGGCCCCAGTTAAAAGACCACCAAAACCGCCACCAACAATGGCCACTTCAACCTCATCGGTGAGTGCTGCGCGGGTGAAACCGGGTTCGACATAGGGGTCGTCAACATACCCGGTAAAATCCCCTGTTGGCGTTTGGTACTGGCCGAGTCCCTCTTTGCGAATACGTTTATCGCGTTCATGGCGGTATTTATCTCTGAGCTGATCGGGGTCGAAGTCCAATTGTGAAAGGTCGATGGTTTGCGTATTTGTTGTACTCATATTTTGATCCTTTATAGTTATTAAGTAATGAATTATTCGAAGTCAGTAGGTGTTGATAGATGTCGCCGGGGCTTTTGTCACCTTCAGTTTCTATTTGGCGGATTGTCATTGAGGGGGTGACAGGTAAGTTTGATATTCAGCCTGTTTGGTGCCCTGGATGTGGTGTATCGAATAGATGTGGTCGTATTGACGTTTAGCCGCCTTTTATATGACTTTTTCTGCTCAATGCGAGGATTGAAGGTTGCCTTACACTCGACGTCACGAGAGTCAAGGTTGGATAGTTTAAGAATGGTGAGAGAGCCTGGCGCATTAATTTTGCTGCTTTCAGCAAAAATTTTTGTACCGTGGAGTTCTTTTTTCAAATGAATTGAATAAACGGCACTCGCAAGGGCGCTATTGCATGGAGAGAGAAACAAGACAGGTACTGTAAGAGCGATGGTAATAGTTGTTTTTTTTAGCATGGCTATTCTCGCTAAACCGCATAATAATTCGTCTATCCCAAACTATCACTAGTTGTAGTGCTTGACAAAAGCAACCCAAATGATGGCGAGCTGAAGGGGATTGAAAAAAATGTCTAGTGATGTGCAGTAGCTTATTTACCGTGATAAACCGGTCTGCGTTTCTCGGCAAAAGCCTTTGGACCCTCAATGGCATCGGCGGTTTTGAAAATACGCTCGGCAATCACCGCTTCGGTTGAAAAGGCCTCGCTCCAGCCCATGTTGTAGGTGTTGATGGCAGCCTCTTTGGCAGCTTGTACCGCGAGTGGGCCATTGGCACAAATCATTGCCGCGTACTTCTCACATTCGGTCATTACCTGATCGGCGGGCACGACTTTGTTAATCAGACCAAATTGTAGTGCCTCTTCGGCGCTGATTTGGCGACCAGTAAGCAAAATGTCCATAGCGTGGCAGTAGGGGATTTGGCGGGGCAATCGCACATGGGAGCCGCCACCCGGGATAATCCCCCAGTGTACTTCGGGCAGACCAAAGCGGGCATGCTCTGCTGCAACGCGAATATCCATGCCTTGCAATATTTCTGTACCACCGGCCAAGCAAAAACCATTCACAGCAGCGATGATAGGTTTGTAGACACCGTGAAAGAAGCGCTTGCTGGGGTCTTTCATAAAGCGCTCGCCCCTATCGGCATCCTCTGTCAATTTGGTGATAGTTTGTTTCAAATCGGCACCGGCACAAAAGGATTGCTCTCCAGCACCTGTGACAATCAGCACTAATAACTCATTGTCGTTGTTGAAATCGTCGGCAATTCGGTCGATATCATCGAGCATTTTTGGGGTAATAGAGTTCATTTCAGACGGACGGTTGAACGTCATATAGGCCAGTTTGCCTTTCTTTTCATACAGCAGGTCGTTATCTAATTCAGAAATGCTCACAGTGTTTCTCCGTTCATGTTGAGGGTGTTGTTATGCTTACCAGCAAGTAAGATAAGCAAGATACCCCGAGCAGTTGAGCTAGGCAATGGCAATATTGGTCGTTGCTACCCATGAGTATTACTTGATGTTTGTTGACAGGTCTACCAACGGCGATTAGCGTGGCCACCACAGTATTTTAGTGATGAAAATTTGGAGTAATTTATGAGTAAAAAAATGCAGAGTAAAGTCGTTGTTATTACGGGTTCCGGGTCGGGTATCGGACGTGAAGCGGCGCTTATCTTTTCCCGTGAGGGGGCTAAAGTTGTGGTCTCTGATGTCAATGTAAGTGGTGGCAATGAAACTGTCTCTCTGGTCAAAGATGCCGGTGGTGAGGCGACCTTTATTCAATGCGATGTTTCAAAAGGGCCCGAGGTTGAAGCGTTAATCAAAAGAGCTGTGGATACTTATGGGCGCCTCGATGCCGCTTTTAATAACGCCGGGGTAGAAGGTGACACTCAGGCGACTACTATCACCTGCACCGAAGAGAATTTTGACCTGAATATTGCCGTTAATCTCAAAGGTGTATGGTGGTGTATGAAATATGAAATTGAGCAGTTTTTACGCCAGGGCTCGCCTGGGGCAATCGTCAACACTTCTTCACTTGCAGGGCTGGTGGGTGTACCACGAGGTAATGCTTATGTCGCTGCTAAACACGGTGTGATAGGTATGACTAAGTCGGCAGCTTTGGAGTTTGCTAAACAAGAAATTCGTGTCAATGCGGTGTGCCCCGGTGCTATCGAAACCCCCATGCTTAATCGTATTGTCAAAGGCTCTGAAAAGGGCTATGAAATGATGCGTAAAATGGAACCAGTGGGTCGCTTGGGCAAGCCTTCGGAGATTGCAGAAGCAGCTGTCTGGTTATGTTCAGATCAGGCTTCCTTTGTTACAGGTCATTCAATGGCTGTGGATGGAGGGAGTTTTGCGCAGTAGTTTTTGCGCAGAAGTTTCGTGACAGTGAAATTTGAGCGAGTAAAACGGCGCCTGGGTTAGTTATGGGGGTGGCTGGAAAATAAGTCGATAATCGTCGCTATTCTTCCCCGGTGTTAGTCACGCATGTTCATTTTCGACGAGGTATAGCAACGGACAATGGAATCTGTTGATGGGTGATACTCGCGGAATGGTTTGTTATATCAACTGACGTCATGATCAAATTCGGTGAGCCGATAGTACTAGCCGCACGGTTGCTTGAGCCGTTTACGCTAATGACAGTGCTTGGTCAAAATGGCTGTCCTAAATATTAGTCGAAAAATTTAATTAATGAAAAAAGGAAAATAAAATGTCTGGAATCGTTCAGGGTAAAGTTGCAGTAGTCACCGGTGCCGCCGGCGGTATTGGTCGTGCCGCCGCACAAATTTTTGCGCGAGAAGGTGCAAAAGTGGTGGTGTCTGATCTGCAGGAAGAAAACGCACAGGAAACTGTCAATTTAATTCAGCAAGCCGGGGGCGAGGCCGAATTTGTACGTTGTGATGTGACTCAGGCGGCGGATGTGGAGAATCTGATCCAGCAGGTCGTCGCCATCTATGGCCGTCTCGATTGTGCCTATAATAATGCGGGCGTTGAGGGTGATTGGACACGCATTCACGAGTGCTCAGAGGAAAACTTTGACCTCAATTACAATGTAAATTTGAAGGGAGTATTCCTCTGCCTGAAGTATCAAATACGTCAATTTCTTGAGCAAAAAAGCCCCGGATCAATTGTCAGCACGGCCTCTATTGCAGGTCTTGTGGGTTCGAAAAATGCTGGAGCTTATGTTGCGGCCAAGCACGGGGTACTCGGTTTAACGAAAACAGCCGCCCTAGAGTACGGCACTAAAAATATCCGCGTTAATGCCGTGTGCCCAGGAGTAGTTCGCACGCCTATGCTGGAACGTATGTTTGAAACTAAACCACAAATGGAAGCGGCAATGCTCAATTTTGAGCCCATTGGTCGCTTTGGTGCGCCGACAGAAATTGGTGAAGCTGCGGTATGGCTGTGCTCCGACCAAGCTTCCTTTGTTACAGGCCACCCTATGGTTGTCGATGGGGGGGCGGTTGCCTGTTAATAGCGAGTAAAAACTCGATAAAAACCTATTATAGTGAAAGAGTCAGTGTTGACATAAATTGGGCTTGCAATTTATGTCAACACCCTGCTTAATAGTGAAATGTTAACAGCTGGTAACCCATTTTCCTGTTTGGTAACAAGGGTATACCCCTGCCGGGTCTAATTCGCCTGCAGGCGGGCTCTAAAGCAGAACTGTTAGCGCAATCATTTTTCATGATCTTATTGATGGAGCGGAGTGAGAGACTATGAGTAGCTTAGGTTTTGGTTTTATTTCCGCGGATTCTCACATTGTTGAGCCCGCCAATTGCTATAGTGATTTTATTGATCCCAAGTTCAAAGATAGAGCGCCCACCATTGAGCGAGATGCTTCAGGCAATGACATTTATGTGATTCCGGGTATGGACTCTACCATTCCTCTTGGGCTGGTTGCTGCAGCAGGTTTAACCCCGGAGGACTTGGCCGCCCGCCGTGAAGGTAGCACTTTTGAGTCTCTTCATCGCAGTGGTTGGGATGCCAGTTGTCGCGTTGCCGATCAGGATCGCGATGGTGTGGTTTCAGAAATCATCTACCCTTCAGTTGGTATGGCACTGTGTAACCACCCTGATTTTGCTTACAAAACGGCTTGTATGCACGCCTACAACGAGTGGCTGCAAAGCTATATTGCCGATGCGCCGGAAGGCCGTTTATTTGGTCTCGGTCAGACCGCCTGTGAATCGGTTGAGCAATCGATTAAAGATATTCAAGATGCGAAGAAAAAGGGCTTCGTCGGCATTATGATGCCCGGTAACCCTCAACATGAAGACTACGATCACCCCATGTACGATGACCTTTGGGCCTGTGCTGCCGAGCTTGAAATGCCATTATCATTCCATATTTTGACCTCAAAAGGTGGTTCTGTTGACGAAGTGTTGATGGCACGTGGTAACAAAATTAACGGTTTTCTCAACATTATTCGCGGCGTGCAGGATGTAATGGGGCTCTTTGTTCTCGGCGGTATTTTTGATCGTCACCCCAAGCTGAAATTTATTGCCGCTGAGGCTGATGCGGGCTGGTTGCCCCACTATGCCTACCGTATGGATCATGCTTATGAACGCCATGGCTTGTGGCTGGGTGGAGGTAAGGATCTGAAAAAGATGCCTAGCGACTACCTCAACGACCACGTATGGCTGACCTTTCAGGATGACTGGGTGGCTTTTAAAGTCGCCAATATCATGAACCCTAAGAAACTGGTTTGGGCGAATGACTTTCCCCATAGTGATGCAACTTGGCCTTGGTCTCAGGAGTTGGTTGAAAAACACAGCTCAGATTTAACGGATGAGCAGCGACGTTGGATCATGCGCGATAATATTATTGAATGCTACAACTTACCCGTTGATAAAATTCCTGCGTAAGTCATTACAATCGCTCGATTAGAAAAAATCTCGATGTCTTTGGCATTGAGATTTTTTTTGCGTAAAAATTCTTCATGGTGCGATTTGATAGCCAATCGAAAGCAGCCAATTGTTGACACCAATATGTCTGTGAAGATGAGGCTTTTGTAGAGGCCAGGTAGCCTAAATTTTTATGGTTGGTCGAATATATGACTCCCCTAGGAGAGGAGCATTTTCCTTAAGACTGTCCGTTGGTTGGTGAAAGGTCGGCTCGTTTTTAGTTTTATTGCAGAATCTGTGGCGGGTTCTCAAATCGGATAAGCGTAGGATTAATTCGGTATGAGTGTTTTCGGGTTAAGACCGCAAATAAAGCTACTTATCATTGATCTTGGTATGCGCGGCATACAATTCTTGCCAGAACGACAGAAAGTGATTTGATTTTTTGAGAATAAAATTAAAGGAAAAAATTATGAGTTGTAAAAATATCGAGGATATTGCGATAGCGTTACAGCCTTTAATCGTCGAGCATCGTCGTGAAGGGGAGGTCAATGCGCGTCTTGCTCGTGAAGTTGTAAGCGCCGTAGGGAGAGCGGGTATGTTTAGAATGTTTGCTCCCAGAGAAGTAGGCGGCCTTGAACTGACGCCGTCAGAAGCATTTCGTGCAACGGTTGCAATCAGTGCTGCGGATCCTGCAGTTGGGTGGTATGTTGTCAATTCAATGGCGGCTTGTCTGATAGCGGCTGCGTTGCCTGAAGCCGAGCGTCAAACGTTATTTGTCGAGCCGGATAGAAACTTTGGTTTTTCTGCCGTCGCCTTGGCAAAGGCGACCCCGGTTGAGGGAGGCTACAGCCTCCATGGGACCTGGCCAGTAGTCACCGGCTGTAACGATTCTCAGTGGTGTGTCCTAGCGGGCATCGTGCACGAAGATGGCAAACCGCGGTTATTGGCCAATGGCCGCCCAGATGCACGCTCTTTTCTGGTGCCGACTAAGCAATTGGATATCGAGCAAACGTGGCAGTATGCCGCTGCTATGCGTGGTACTGGTAGCAACCAGGCAAGCGCAGAAGATATTTTCGTTCCACAGGTGCTAGCTCACTCACCAGGTAATCGAGCATTAATTGACAGGCCACTGTTTCGTAGCGCACCTTCCTTATTAACCCTGCCAATATTTGCGGCTGTTGCCGTTGGGGTACTGCAAGGTGCTATTGATGCGGCCAGTAATGAAATTAAATCGAAGGTATCTTCGATAACTGGGAAGGCGCTAAAAGACCAAATAGAAACCCAACTAGTTATTGCTGATTCCAGTGCTGCACTGCGTTCTATTCGTGCGGGTTGTCTCGAGGCCTTTGATAAAGTGTGGGAGGCGCTCAAAAGCGGCGAACCTGTTACCAACGCAGTTAAAGCTGAAATTTTTTCATCAAGTTTTTACGCTGGTGATGTGGCACGTGAAATGGTGAGTCGGCTTTACACGAAGGGTTCGAGAGCCGCTTTTATGGAAGGTCATGCGCTGGAGCGATGCCTTGCCAATATTCACGCAGTTGTTGCAGCTATTGACGCTCGCCGAGGGTTTCATCATTCCGCCGGAGCGGTGATGTTAGGGGGTGAACCACTAGAAGCAGCATTTTAAATGAATAATTGTGGTACAGAAGTATGAATTTATTACCGTGTTTAAGTCGTTCACATGATTAATTATAAGGAGTGTAATCAATGAAAATTGAGAGTGTTAATGCTGCTCTAAAATGTATTGATAAACTTTCAGATGAATTTTCTCTTACCTATGCACAGCGGGATCTTAAAGGTGAATACCCTAAAGAAGAGATGGATAAACTCAAAAAAAGTGGTGTGTTGGGTTTTTCTGTACCCAAAAGCCATGGTGGCCTGGGTTCATCCTGTGGGGATGTCACGCGAGCCATTATTTCCTTTTCGAAGGGTAATCCCGCTATTGGCCAAATGTTTTTAGTGCATTGTTTGCTCGGCGCCTCTTTCCTCGAGGAATTGGCCCCGGATGAACTCAAAGCCAAGGTGTTTTCCGATATAGTTGAGAGAAACGTTTTTCTTGGAAATGCCGCTTCTGAAAAAAATAATAACCTAAAAAAAGGTTATGACTTGACGCTGACACCCGTCGACGGCGGTGTTGAAATCACCGGGAGAAAATTCTTTTCTACTGGTTCTTTGGCTGGTGATCAATTGGCAGTGATCGGTATGTGCGGCAGTAATATGGGTCTTGCCATTGTACCCAAAGATGCGAAAGGTCTGGAAATTATTGATGATTGGGACGCTATGGGTCAAAGAGGCACGGGCAGTGGTACGACGATTTTTAATAAGGTTTTTGCACCTTCTGAATTGGTAATGAGCAGCATTACAGATGAAAGTCGGAAAATGGCGGTGACTAATTTACTCGGACCCATTACTCAGATCGGTTTTACGGGGGTTTTTATTGGTGCGGCTAAAGGAGCCCTGCGCGAAGGCATTGCTTATGTCAAAGAAAAGACGCGAGCCCATCCCTGGCCAGGTCTCGATTTTGATCTGGCGATAAATGACCCCTATATTCTCAACACCATCGGAGCCCTCAGTTCTCAGTTGGCAGCAGCAGAAGCAATGACTCATGAGGCTGCACGACTGGTCGACGTGGCTCTTGGCGCAAGAGCAAATGCCAGTGCCGAAGAAATGGCGAGCTTGCGAGCATCTGCTTCTGTTGCCGTCTCTCAAGCGAAGATAGTTGCTACAGAAACCGGACTTAAAGTGTGCCAGGACATTTTTAGTGCCTGCGGCGCCCGCTCAGCATTGCGTGAGCAAAACCTCGATCGTTTCTGGCGGGATATTCGCACATTAAGTTTGCATGACCCCATCAGTTTTCGCACCCGAAGTGTGGGTGAATACCTACTGCAAGATAAGTTCCCCACGCCTGCGCTACGTTATTAACCACAAGATTATATCCCCTGAGAGTTGTGCTCAATTAACTTTTGCCTATTGAGCACTCTCTAAACACACGCGACAACATTCTAGCTGATTGGCTTCTCTTGCAGAGATCGTCCAAGAGTTTATAGCGGCATCACGTGCCTAGATTGGGTGTGATGTTGAATGTGTATTAGCGAGAGTGTGGTCAAACCCGCTTTACAATCTGTGGCGAGTCTAAAGAACCTACTAATTAAGCGTGTAAAAACATAAAATCTCTATTAAACAATAAGACCTTCACTGAATAGATCATAAAATGACAGTACAAATTCCCGAGAAAGTTGTCCCTAGTGCCCCTTCGCAAAACACCTGGCATGGGCCGATGGCCGTACTTGTTGCTTTTATTACTCTGGGGGTCGTTTACGGCGTGTGGTTTGCCTACTCTGTATTTCTAGTGGCTTTGGTGGAAGATATGGCTTGGAGTCGCTCACTCACCGCCGGGGCTATTTCAGTGATGAGTGTGGTCCACGGTCTTTCTGGGCCGATGAATGGCCGTATGGTTGAGAAGATTGGCGCTCAATGGACGATAGCTATCGGCGGGTTAATTTTTCTTATAGGCATGCTGCTGACATCACAGGTGCAAACGTGGTGGCAGCTCTATATTACCTTTGGAGTGATTACAGCTATTGGTATTTCGCAAGCTGGCTGGATACCTTTTATAGTCACAGTGGAGCGTTGGTATCCTACAAAGATGGGCACGGCTCTGGGCTTTGCCATGGCGGGCATTGGTTTTGGTATTTTGGTGGGTGTGCCGGTGATCAATGCCTTGATCGAGACCTATGGTTGGCGTCAGACGTTTATTTTCTTGGCCGTATTTGGGGCATCGTGGGTAATACCCGCCGCACTATTTTTGCTAAAGATGCCAGAAGAGAAGCCTGTCCATGACGTGTCGACTTCTCATGGGGAGCCGAGCCCACCTGATACTGCAGTCAGTCTCGTACCCGATGAACCCTTTTATCGTGACTGGGTGTTAACAACAGCCCTGCGCTCGCCGCGTTTTTGGTTGGCTGGCGCCTGTTTTTTAACCGGGGCCTGTGTCGCGCAAATATTACTCATGCACCAATTTGCGTTTATGGTCGACCAAGGTATCGCTAAGGCAGAGAGCTCTTTTATTGCGGGTGTGATTGGTATCTCCAGTATCGTAGGGCAATTGTTTTGGGGCAATTTGTCTGACCGTATTGGCCGCGAGCGAGCCTACACCATGGCTGCTGTTTGCAACCTTCTGGCGATTGGTGCTCTAGTTTATCTTAGCTCTATGCTCGCTCTGTGGGTAGCAGTCAGCTTTGCGATTTTTGTTGGCCTTGGCTACGGCGCCAATACGCCAATATTTCCTGCCACTTCGAGGGATCTGTTTACTAGCCCTTTTTTCCCCTCCATCTTCGGCACCTTGGCGATTTCTGGCTCCTTAGGAGCGGCCATTGGTGCCTGGCTGGGTGGTTGGCTCTACGATGTAACGGGCGGTTACAGTGCCATGCTGGTTGTCAGTGCCGTGCTTGCGGTAGTATCCCCATTTTTATTGTGGCTGGCTGCGCCGCGCCAGCCCAATCCGGCACCCCACGAGTAACTTGCGAGCGATATTCATGGGCGCTTTTTAAGTGATACCGTTGATACAAGAAAATAATTCATAGTAAATCCAAAGAGGTCAAAAATGAACGTAGAAGGACAAGTCGCATTAATTACTGGTGGCGCATCGGGTCTGGGGGCGGGTGCTGCCAGAATTCTCAGCCAAGCGGGGGCAAAGTGCGCCCTCCTTGACCGCAATTTGCCTCTGGCCACAGAGCTCGCAGAAGAGCTAGGTGGTATGGCGGTGGAGTGCGATGTGAGTGATGGCCCGGCAGTTGAAGCCGCTATCGCACAGGTGGTCGAAAAACTCGGTGCTCCGCGCATCGTCTTAAATGCGGCTGGTATCGACATCGCCGTGCGCACCGCCAGCGCCAAAGGGCCACACCCGCTGGATGAGTTTGAGCGGGTCATTCGAGTCAATCTTACGGGCACTTTCAATGTCGCCCGCGTTGCCGCCTACGGGATGATCGGCCTCGACGCACTGGATGATGATGGCGAGCGTGGCGTGGTGATTAATATTGCCTCTGTTGTCGCACAAGATGGTCCCGTGGGTCAGGCGGCCTATGCGGCATCAAAAGCCGGCGTACAGGGTATGACCTTACCCATGGCCCGCGATCTCGCACCCTATGGTATTCGCGTCATGACCATAGCTCCGGGTATGTTCGAAACTCCACTGGCAGCGGGAATTCCCCAGGACTGGATTGACAGTATTATTCCCACCGTGCCCTTTCCCAAGCGCTGGGGTAATCCCCTCGAATTTGGTGCTTTGGTACAGCAAATTTGTGAAAACACCATGCTTAATGGCGAGATGATTCGTATTGACGGCGCTATTCGGATGGGGACCTAAAATGAATTTAAATAATATTAGCGTCTTGATTACCGGTGGTGCATCGGGTCTGGGTGCGGGCGCGGCAAAACTGTTTATTGACAAAGGCGCGAAAGTAACGATTTTTGACCGTAATCTAGAACTCGCCCAAACTACCGCCACTGAATTGGGCTGTGCTGCGGTGCAGTGTGATGTGGCTGATGAGACCTCAGTGCTTGCGGCACTGGCTGAGGCGGGGAAAATTAACGGCACGCCGCGGATACTGGTCAATTGCGCGGGCATTGATATTACCGGGCGTACCGCCACAAAGGGTGGCCCGCAGCCTCGCGAGGCACTTACCCAGCAAATCGCCGTTAATTTGACGGGCACCTTTAATATTTGCCGCTTGGGTGCCGACGCCATTCGTGAACTCGATGATTTAGAGGGAGAAGAGCAGGGCGTCATCGTCAATGTCGCGTCTATCGCCGGTCTCGACGGCCCCTTTGGTCAAACGGCTTACGCGGCTACAAAAGCCGCAGTGATTGGGATGACCCTGCCTATGGCCCGGGACTTATCGGCCTACGGTATTCGCGTAGTGACGATCGCTCCTGGGGTCTTTAACACGCCATTGGCAGCGAGTGTGTTACGCGGTGAGCCGGACGACTACGCCGGCGGCGTACCCTTTCCCAAGCGCGCCGGTAAGCCTGCAGAATTTGCCAGCATAGCGGTGGAAATTTGCCAAAATCCAATGCTTAACGGTGAAGTCATTCGCCTCGATGGCGCCCTACGGGGTTAAGCATTTTTAAAAGGATAGTCGTCTTCTGCGCGACTAATGACAGATCATTTATTAGGAAATAGACATGGAAATTAATCAACAAATTGCCATCGTTACCGGTGGTGCCTCGGGCCTTGGGGCCGACACCGTACGCGCTCTCGCTGCCAAGGGTGCTAAAGTTGCGGTGCTTGACCTGAATTTCGAATTGGCCAAGGCCATTGCCGAGGAAGTCGGTGGTCTGGCGGTTCAGGTAGACGTCGCCGATGGAGATAGCGTGGAGTCAGCCTTAGCTACAGTAAAGGCCGAGCTGGGTACTGCACGCATTGTGATGAATGTGGCGGGCATCGGCATTGGCCGTAAAATCACCAATAAAAAAGGCCCCCATCCCCTCGATAGTTTTTTAAAGGTGGTGAACGTTAATTTGACCGGCACGTTTGATGTCTGTCGTTTGGCCAGTACTGAAATGATAGCGCTTGATCCATTAAATGAAGACGGTGAGCGGGGTGTTTTCGTCAACGTTGCCTCTATCTTTGGCTATGACGGCCCGGTGGGTAATACCGCCTACGCCGCATCAAAGGCCGGGGTTATTGGCATGACCCTACCCATGGCCCGCGATCTGGCCCCCTACGGTATTCGAGTGATGACCATTTGCCCCGGTGTGTTTGATACGCCCCTAGCCAAAGCGGAGACAGGCCAGGAAGGCTTTGACCGCTTAATTGCCACTGTGCCTTTCCCCAAGCGAGGTGGCAACCCTCAAGATTTTGCCAAACTGGCCTGTCACATTGTTGAAAATACCATGATGAACGGAGAGTGCATTCGTATTGATGGCGCAATGCGTATGGGTTTAATGATTTAACTCGCTGGTTACTTAAGCTGCTTAAATCCGATATTTAAATTGGATAAGCGTTAATAGGCCAGTTACCTGATAGGTCTGGCCTTTTTCTAAAATAAATAATAATAAAGAGAAAATTATGGCTCACCCTCGATTGGGTATCGTGCTGTCTACTGCCACCGATGCCCCACCCCGTGAATTAATGGCCATTGGTAAATTGGCTGAAGACCACGGCTATGCCGCTGTATTGGTTAATGAGGGCCGTGGTGATGCCCTAGCTTGTGCCGAAGCGATCGCTTTGGCAACAAGCACCATTAAAGTAGGAACTAATATTGCCAATATTTATTACCGGCACGCTTTTCTTGCGGCGATGACCGCACGAACCATTGCTGAACTTTCAACAGGGCGTTTAATTCTCGGTTTGGGCATGAGTCATCGCCCCTTGCTCGAATCCATGGGTATAGAGATGAGCAATCCTCGCCAATATCTTGGCGAATATACACAAACCATCAAAGGTATTTTAAGTGGCGAGACTGGTAGCGGTTTCTTTGAAGCCAAAGCTTGCCCGCACGAAGTACCGATATTGTTGGCTGCTCTGACAGCGGCGAGTGCTGAAGTCGCGGGCCGCGAGGCCGATGGCATTATGCCTTTTCTTGCCGGACGTGAATATCTGGGACAATTAATTAAGGCGGCAAAAAATGCTGCCAACAGCGTGGGTAAAGACGGGCAAAACATGGATTGCATAATGAGTATTCCGACCTTTGTGTCTGAGGATAACGACGCGGCACTATCGGCGGCGCGACACAACCTCGCTTTTTTTTCCGGTCTACCCAACTACCGCTTGCAGTGGCGTCGTTGTGGCTTTGAAGCAGAAATGGCTGCTGCTGAATTGGCGTGGAAAGAGGGGGATCGTCGCGCGGCAGCAACAGCCATTAGCAAAAAAATGGTAGAGCAAGTGTGTATTTATGGTGCGCCCAATCAATGCCGTGAACAGATAGAAGCCTTCAGACAAGCCGGTGCTGCTATGCCCGTATTGGCCGTTAGTCCCGTGAATGAACAACGTCTGGCGGCGACGCGTAAAGCTATTGAGTTATTGGCGCCGTGAGTAAATAGCGCAGAAAACATTAGCGCTGGTCTGTGGCGCATCACTGCCTCTAGCAATAGTTGTAAATGGTCTATTGTCGAGGTTAGTTTGATGCATGTACAAAGGGTAGTTATGGTGGGCCAGGTGTTTTTTTATGTTTAATTTCTCCTGCGGTCTGACAATAAATACAGTAATTTCCCTCTGAATATAGGGTGTTTAAATGGTTTTACGGGGTGGTAGGCTCTTGTTAGTATCAAGGTCTAGAATAATAAAATAAAGGCTTTTTATGTCTAAAAAAACGGCATTGCCCGAGCTTACGCGCGTTTATCAAAATCATCATATTGACAGTACTCGCTGGCAAGTCTTCAAACGACGCCCTGATGATATCGTTGTTGCTACAACGCAAAAGTCCGGGACGACATGGACCCAACAAATCATTTCCTTACTTCTCTTTCAGGATGGTAATCCCCCGGCCCCTTTCCACGATATGTCCGTCTTTGTCGATATGCGCATGACGCCACTCGACGAGCTTGAGAAAGAGCTAGAGTCACAAAGCCATCGCCGATTTCTTAAAACACATACGGCGCTTGATGGTTTTCCTTTTCACCCTGAGGTCAAACACGTTTTCGTGACGCGCGATGGGCGCGATTTATTTATGTCACTATGGAATCATTATTCCAACTACTCTCAGGGTTTTCTCCAAATGCTGGACGCTATGCCTGGCCGAGTGGGTGACCCCTTTCCACCAGCAGGGGATGATATTCACGAATTTTGGCGCGACTGGATTGGCCGTGGTTGGTTTGACTGGGAAAGTGATGGTTACCCTTTTTGGTCACAGTTGCACGTTATCAAAACCTGGTGGGAGTACCGCCATTTACCGAATGTTTTATTGGTTAATTATGCCGATATGCTGGCCGACCTGCAGGGGCAAATTAAGCGCATCGCCGACTATCTCGACATCGCTATAACCCCTGAATATCTGGCAGAGGTGACCGAGCAATGCACCTTTGCAGCGATGAAAAAACGTGCTGACGAAGTGATACCTATGGCCGAAATGTTATTTGACGGTGGTGCACAGACATTTATCAATAAGGGTTCAAACGGGCGTTGGCGGGTTGTGCTGACAGCTGAGGAGCTGACGACTTATGATGAACATATCGCAAAAACCCTAACCCCCGAGTGCGCAAATTGGCTAGAAAACGGTGGACCTTATTAATCTAAGGCAATGCCTTTAATTTGAATACAAGAGGACAACACAGTGACCTATTACCCTTTAACCAATGAGCAGCGGGCATTAAAAGAGCTTGCTGCACAACTGGCGACGACAGAGCTTGCCCCTCGAGCGGCAGAAACCGATAAATCAGGGGTTTTTCCTCGGGCTTCTCTGAATGGTTTAAAGGAGAGCGGTTTGTGGGGGCTGCGTGTTTCTAAAGAACACGGTGGGCTCGGTGCCGACTTGTTGTCAACCTGCTTGGTGGTGGAAGAACTCGCAAAGAAGTGTGCATCCACCGCCATGTGCTACAAAATGCACGTCGAAGCCGCTGAGCTTATCAGCCGAATGCCCAGCGACTATCAGGTCGACGCATTTGTTAAAAAAATTGCGGCCGGTGAAATTCTTTGCACTGTTGCGGGTGGTGAAACCTCGGGTAAGGGTGACAATTGGGTGCCGGGCATGGTGCTGTCCTCGGTCGAAAAAGGGGATGAAGGCTATATCCTTGATCAGGTGCGAAAATCGTATGTCACATCGGCGGGTCAAGCGTCCCATTACTTTATGCTTTGCCGGGTTGGTGCTGAAACCAAAGGCCACAAACTCTCCGCATTATTTATTGAGGCCGACAAAGTTGAATGGGAAACACTGGAAGACTGGAACGGTCTGGGCATGCGCGGCAATAACAGTATGCCTATTCGCTTTAACGGTATCGTGCCTGAGAAAAACCGCATCGGCGATGAAGGTGATGCGCTGAAATATCTCGGTGCTGTGATGATGCCGGTGGTCGCATTGACCTATGGCGCGGCATATTTAGGGGTGGCATCCGGCGCTTATGAATTGGCTATGGAAGAGGCGTCGAAGGTTTACCCTAGTGGTGCCAAACGCCTGGATAGCCCGATTAACCAGCGCCGTATGGCTGAATTGAGTGCCAAAATAGAAGCGGCGCGAGCACTGTTACATGTGGCCGCTGCCGCAGGTGATGCCGGACAGGTGGCAGCTCCGTTGCCTTACTTACAGGCTAAGGTGAGCTGCTCGGAAGTGGCTGTGTTAGTCACTCAGGAATTAATGACGATGTTTGGTGGTACCGCCTTTGCAGGGCGATTGCCTTTTGAGCGTTATTTTCGCGATGCACGGGCTGGTATGATTATGGGTTTGGCGAATGACGATGCTTACCAAACTATTTATGGCATGTTGTTTCCTGAAAAGAAAAAATAACCCCCTGCTGAGCAGGCTGTCGGCTGAAAAGCCTGGGTTTTTCTCCAGAGCCAGTTTATAGGTCGGGAGTCTGCTTATAGGTAAATAGTGCCGCTTGGCTTGCTACGCGAGCGGGCCTATAAATGGGCACAGTGCAGCGTTGGTCATTACAAATATACATGGCGGGTGCAGGCCGTTCGGGGTATCGACCCGCGGCTTCGCTATGGACCAACTTGCGGGGTTCGAAGAGTCGTCGGCCTGCTTGTAGTAACTCTTGAGTGCGTTTGTCTTGACTATCACCCACCACAGAAAACTCCACATATTCTCCTGTGAGAATTTCCAGCGTCATTGCCAGGCTACCTGTAATTTTCCCCTCTCGGCGCACAACTATGGGTGATGCCGAAGCGCGTATTGCGCGCTCGGCCGCTATTTTATAGTCTTTATTTTTTTCTAATACGCCAAGCAGATATAAAAATTGTGCGGCTGTTGCATTGTCTTCAAGAGGCTTGCGTCGCCCCGGTGTACCATCATCGGGAGCGCCATAAAAACCACCCAGGGTTTTGTCTTCAAGGCTTGCCAGCAGGGCATTTGCTAGCTCTTTGGCAGCTTGACGCCAATGACAATTGTCTGTTGCACGATAAAGGCCTAATAAAGCCAAGCCAAAATGCGCCTGTGTACGCAGGTAGGGCAGCTGTTGCTCCGTCAGGATGTGCACGCGTTCGTGGGAGCGAGTTCGGCATCGTTTGTAAACTGGATTATCCATCCCGCTGGGGTTTGGCGTTTGTCGAGTAAATAGTTTGCCGCCTGTGTTGCTGTAGCGAGGTAGTCCTCCCGCCCCGTGGCTTCATAGGCCATGACATAGCCGAGAATGACCCGCGCATTGACGTCGCTATAAACCGCATGATCGATGGTTGGGATGCCATAGCGTCGTCGCTGCTTGTCATTTAGGGCATAGTAGTCATCCATGCCCATGTCACTGGGCAAATTGTCGAGTCGATCTTGTTGGTTGGCGAAAAAAGTGCCATGCTGAGAACGCATAAAAGTGCTTAAGTACCGCTCTATATCGGTGATTGCCTCTCGATAATTTTTGTTTTTTGTTAATTGATACCCGTCGGCATAAGCTTGTAGCGCTGCCGCTTGGCTTTCCAGACGCTTTTCGGTCGCCGTATTTGCCCAGTTGCCTTTTGATGCGTAAAACATTCCACCCCATGCCGAATCTACTTGTTGCAGCAGACCGTCGAGCGTGTTTTTTGCCATGATGAGAGCATTTGGGTCACCGTAAAGATGGCTGTGCAGCAGTAAATGACGCAGTGCTTCAGCACTTTCAAAGACACCGCTTTTTTTGTCTGCGAAGACACTGTCTTGCAATTCTCTAATTTGCGCGCGAAGCTGGGCTAAAGGTGCCGATTCAGCTTGTTGAGGTGAACCATAGGGCGCCAGCTTGTCAGGTGTTAATGTACCGGCGGCGTGGTCTTTCAAGACCTTGTTGAGTATTTCAAGATATGTCGCTGGGCGGCGACTACCGGCAAAAGCTAAGACCTGTACTGCATCGGGGCGCATTACAGCATTCGCCGGCCAGGCCTAGTCTGAATAGCTTCACCTATATCTGGCCGGGCTTCACTATCCACCTGGATGGCGACAAAATTGTCGTTGACCAGTTTAATGACATCGGGATCGCTGAAAGTATTCTTTTCCATATAAAGGCAGGCTGTACAGCCTTCATGCCCGACATTAATGAGAATTAAACGGCCGTTGGCTTTTGCTTGTGAGAAGGCGCTGGCAGACCACGCCTGCCAGCGTATCCCTTCGTCCGCCCAGGCATTGGGTAATGCAAAGATGAATAACAGCAGAATGTGTTTTTTAATCATGAGAAAATCTCTTAATAAAAAATCAATTAAATAATTGTGCTATTCGGAGTCTGTTATTACCTTGGGCGACACTAAAAAATACTGTCGATAATTTTTATTATTGACTTTATATTTCAGTGCGATTGAGCCAGTATTTCAATTAAAAATGTCTTTTATTTTACAGTAGAGCGTTTCAATATTGCTTTGTCGTACTCAATTTTTTGATCGTCGTTTAGAATTTTTCGCATTTCAACGAGGTGGGCATAGCGCAGGCGCATAATTTCATTTTTTGCTGCCATGAGCTCGTCATTTTTAGTGTTGATAGCTTTAAGGTTTACATTATCACGAATCGTCATTTCGTTGAGTTCTTTCAATGCTTGTGCTTCTTTTGTTTTTGCAGCAGCTTGATCAGTGTGGAGCTTGTGGTGCATTTGATCGATTGCACTTTTTTGCGCTAGACCTACGTCATTTGTCTGGGCTGCGTAGGTGGAGGTATTAAAGACGACGGCTAGAGTAATCAGTACGCTCCCGTACTTGATAATAGTGAAAAATATCTTCGTTAACTGGTTCATATTATTATCTCAATTGAAGGCTTGTGAGATTAGAGTATAGCCGTATGTTATTGGCTTTATAAATAGAGTGGTGGCTAGACTATATTGCCGTGATAACCTGCAAATTTATTTCAATAAGAAATGACTAACGGAAAAATGAAATGGTTGAAATTATAACGACTGACAATCAATTGTTTGATGGTGCGAAAATCGTTGACGATCTGAATCGTCTTTTACGATTGCGTACCACCGTTATTGGCATGAAGCTCTTCGATACCAAAGAAGCAATGGAAGCGGTGCCACGTATTCGCCGCCCCAATGATATCCATACCACTGATCAGATTGTTGGTCAGGCTGCACGTAATGGGTGGACGGTGGGTATTACCGCCGATGACCTTGTGGGTGAACAATGCCGTGCGGTGCTTGGCTTACATCCACGCGATGAGGAGTGGCTTAAAGGTCAGCCCATGGTAGGTGTGTGGTATAAAACAGCTGAAGATACTTTGGCCCATCAACAGGCAATGGATGTTGTCCGCTTTGGTCAGTATGAAGCCATGGCCGTAAGCCCTCTTGCCAGTGGCCGCTTAGACCCGCCTGATATTTGTCTGATTTATGCGACGCCAGCGCAAATGATTCTCTTTATTAATGGCTTACAGTGGGCGGGCTATAAAAAACTGGACTGGTCATGTGTCGGTGAGTCAGCCTGTGCCGATTCATGGGGTCGTGCTCTAACCACTGGCGAGCCTAGCCTCTCTTTGCCCTGCTTTGCTGAACGTCGTTATGGTGGCGTCATGGAGGATGAATTGTTAATGGCTATTCCTCCCTCCTACTTGCCAAAGGTGATTCAAGGGCTTGAAGCGTTGTCTGGCAATGGCCTGCGCTACCCGATACCTCAATACGGTGTGAATAATGACGTACGGGCGGGTTTGGGCGTGAGTTATGCCGACAAGCCAGCTTGACGGCAGTAAGGGTTCAGTAGCATTGAGGTCTTTTAATATGGCAATAGACTGGCTATCAGACTAAGCCTAGTATCACGAACCGTGTATCTGGGGGAGCTATGCTGCGCTTTCGCGTTTCGCAATAAGGGTTTTGCAAAAGTCCATTAACTGGTTGTAGTTGTAAGGTAGCTCTTCCATCGTTTCGGGATCCCATACGCTACGGCTTGAGCGTTCGAGGAGGTTTCCTCCATATATATGAAGGCCAAACATCGGTTTTGCATGGGCTGTTTCAATAGCATGGATGGCATCGGCACGGAGGGTGAAGATTCCCGTTTGTGGTGTTAATACAACCTCACGGTCTAGTTCTAGATCGCCGTTTCGGGTTCGGTGGTAGATGTAATTCTTTTCTTCGCCCTCCAGAATTCCGATCATTGCCCACATTAAATGATTATGAATCGGGCTAACAAAATTTGCTGGGGTAGCGACGCGTAGGATAGTCAAGCTTTCGTTGGAATAGAGTGGGGTAAGGCTCGTCTTAGGACTCAGCTTATCTAGCTCTTTGCGTAATGCCTCAGGGTCGAGAAAAGCATCCTCCATTAGAGTTTTGACTTGCTCCTGGGGATTATTACTGACAACGGCTTTTTTGCAGTCTTCTATAAATTTTTCGAAATCAAACATAGTTATCCCCTGTAGTCTAAGTTGCCTTGGCAGTAAAGTTAAGTTTTGGACGTTTATTTGGCGGATTATAGTTTATATATTCATCTATTTATATATAGATTAATGTTTATGTTGTGGATCCATTATTTTGGATCGGAGGGGCTGATGGAGGTATTTTTAAATTATGTTGTTCTGGGAAACTCGGCTATATCAAAAAGTATCCCAGCCATGACTGGATTCCATCGCACCTGTGGGTCTGTGGGTCTGTGAGTCATGTGTCGATGGCAAAGTAAAGCGTGGTCGCAAGGGTTAGGATTCTAGAGAGGCTCAAACAAGAGAGTAATATCAATGTCTCACGAGATATGTTGAATCGGGTGCTGTTATCGACAGAGCGGGTATTCATGTGTTCAAAAGCAGTCCTCACCAATGACAATAAATTTTAAGGGCCTCGAGCAGAAAGTGTTTAACTAATATTTAACCGCGAAATGTCGGTGATGACTGTCATCTTGGTGGGAATTTAGGTAGGCGACCACTTGCACTGGGCTAAGGGTGAATATAGACAGCGCTTGCGTGAAAATATGATGGCAGGATACATACCGAAGTGCGAAAACAGAAGGGTTGGAACATTCTGTATGATTAGCATACACCTATCTACTCGTAAACGGATTTCTGGTTCTGATCCAATACAGAGCTGTAATGCAGGGTATAGCATGATTTAGGGCTACAGATTTGAGGTGGCCCAATTTTAGTTTCAGGTTTCTGGGGTAGAGTCCGTGTACATATTTTTGGAAGTGTCAAAAGCTTTCATGCCAATTTAACTGGCTGATAGTGAGGTTAAAAGGCTTGCCTGGGCTGGTTTATAGAGCGTCAAAATTTCTAACAGGTAACCCTTAAGAATTGATTTAAAATATTTTGTATGGCACAAGATGTGCGTTGATACTTGCACTGTTCCCATTAAGAATGGAGAAACAAAAAATAAACGTACCTTGTTATTGCGTGTATCGTGCCTTTGTGGAGCTTACCATTTGATGGCCATAAGGTGCTCTCGATAGAAGATTTTACTTAAAACGAGAAATAGTAAGTAGATGGGTAGTGCTAAATGAAGCATTCTAAGGCATTGGGGGAGAGACTTATTACACCCGAAAGTAGTAATTCTTGCTGAGTGAATCAATCATTGGCTTGGTGTAGGTCTTATTATGATATTTGTTTATTGCAAATTTTGTATTTCTGATTCAGCTGGGATGGAAGTTTAATCAACATCATGGTCAAGTGAAGGTGTCGATTACTGGTAGGCTCAGCATGAAAACATA
This sequence comes from Porticoccaceae bacterium, assembly GCA_041622675.1. Lineage (GTDB taxonomy): Bacteria > Pseudomonadota > Gammaproteobacteria > Pseudomonadales > Porticoccaceae > Reddybacter. Next base: position 1,081 of record JBFJYH010000012.1, on the reverse strand, counting down.
TAAGATTCTAGTTAATGTAAATGGTCTTCAAATGGCTAAGCTATATTGTACTGGTTGAGTCACTGTGGTGCGGTAATAGTTGGCGGGTTGAATTGGGGTTTAAATGAAAATAAAAATTCTATCGACGTATTAGTGCTGGAAATTAATAATAAATCACGTTGAAAGCGCGCATTATTACTTAAAAATAAAAAAAGGAAGAATAGGTGCCCAAAGCAAGAAGTTTTACTTCTCGAATTACTTGGTTGATAAGTGGTTGGTCAATTGCTTTGGGGTTAATAGCAAGTTGTTATATTGTATTTAACAAATATCAGACTTCCACTAGACAGCTTACCCAGGACGTTGAGCAATATATTGTTGAGACTGATTACTGGCGGCAAACTGCAATGCACTACCATGACGATAATATCCTCGAAGAGTTTGTTAGTCGAGCGTTCTCCAATCTGCCTGTGGTCTATATGTATGTTTACAATACAAAAGATGAAATTATTGCAAATAGAACTGTGGACCATTACCAGGGTTTAGATCTTTCAAAAATAATAGAGCTGCGGGAGGGGGTGGAACGGTTTGAACCCAGCCGTGCTATTCGCTGGGTTGGTACGAGCGGTGAATATATTATTGATATTATTATACCTGTTTTTTCTATTGTCAGTCCGCGCAATACAGATATTAAATCAGCTGAATTTATAACTAACCTTTTTTCTCTCGATCAAGCGAACGGGTTGCATTTTCAGGGTTATGTTCATTTCGGCATTAGTATGAATTCATTGAGAAAGGATTTAATTAAGTTTGCAAAATATGTGATTGCTGCCTTTTTAATATTTGTACTTATTGTGACTGTTGTTTCATTAGTTGTTATCCGTCACCTCACTGCGCCTTTAGTTAACTTGGGGAAAATGGCAGAAGATATTACGTTTGGAAAACTAAATAAGCTGTCTGTGAGGGGCGTTTCAAGTGAGGTGCGTAAAATATCAACAATGTTAAATGCCATTATTGATAGTTTGGTTTCACATAAAACGAATTTGGATGTAGATAATCGTTTGTTGAGCTTAAAAGTTGATGAAAGAACAACTGAGCTATCAGT
>JBFJYH010000011.1:0-58233 GCA_041622675.1 Porticoccaceae bacterium | reverse complement strand
TGCCAGTGCGGCGCGACGGCGACTAGCCGAGGTCAGCGATGCGGTTTTTGCCGTATTAAAGCCTGAGCAAAGTGAATTCTACGTAAAACAGCGTCAACGCCAGCGTGGCGATAAACAATACCAGCGCCTCACTGAGCAAAGCCAGCAGGCCAACAAATCAGCATTTGAGGTGAGAGAAAATAATGCTCGCTATGAGGTGAACTTAGCAGATTACCTCGACAGCGGATTGTTTCTCGACCATCGTCCGGTACGTAAGTTATTAGCTGAGTGCTGTGCCGGAAAACGCTTTCTCAACCTCTTTTGCTACACGGCCACGGCGACGGTACAAGTGGCATTAGCTGGGGCTAAAGAAAGTCTAAGTATTGATATGTCCAATACCTACCTCGATTGGGCGGGACGTAATTTTGCCCTGAATAAGCTCGACCTTGATCGCCACAAGTTACTGCGGGCTGACTGCATGAGCTGGCTGGCGGCAACCGAAGGGGAGGACCTGGAAGGTAGCTTTGATGTGATTTTACTCGACCCACCTACCTTTTCGAATTCTGCGAAAATGGACCATGTGCTCGATATACAGCGCGATCATAGGCGTCTTGTTGAGCAGTGTATGGGCTTGTTGAGCGATGATGGTGTGCTAGTTTTTTCTAACAACTTCCGTCGCTTTAAACTAGCGCCTGAACTGGCAGAAAAGTTTTCTGTAGAAAATATTAGCCCGGCAACCATTGATAAAGACTTTGCCCGCCGACCACGCATTCACCAGTGTTGGTTAATTCGCAAGTCTGGAAAGCAATCTACGTGACGTCTGGCCATGAGGAAACGCCTATGGCAGTTAACAACCATAAACTTCTTACACTTTATGGTGGCACCGCTTGTCATTTATGTGAGCAGGCAAAGGACGTTATCGAACCTGTGCTCGAGCAACTTGACTGGCATTGCCAAGAAGTCAATATTCGTGGTGATGAATATTTAGAAGCGCTCTATGGCTTGCGTATTCCCGTTCTAAAAACGCCCTCCGGTGCTGAGAAGGGCTGGCCCTTTAGTGAGGGGCAGGTGAGGCGTTTATTACTGGCTGAACGCCAATAGGCTTGGCGGCTTAGTGAGGCTTACCTTGAACCAAGGCGCGCAGTTCTTGAATTTTTCTTCGTAGCCCCAGCACACCCCGCAAAGGGGGTTTATGTTTGAGCAATTGCTCAAGATCTTGAGCGGCGGGCTCATAGCATTCAAGTTTTTCAAGTACCCCAGCACGATCAATACGGTCTTGTACGGAATTACTATCAAGTAGCAGTAAGCGGTCGCAAAGACTTAATGCCCGAGGATAGTCGGCTTTGTTGAGATAGATGGCCTTTAAATTGCCGAGCATACGGCGCAGGATAGCCCGTTTGCTAATACTATTGAGAAACTCGAGTTTAAAGGAGAGGGTATTGTCCGATGATAGATCCAGCAAGTCTTTGCAATCGTCAATACTAAGTACTTGACCCGCAAATGGGTCAATAATCACACTCTCGATTTGCGGTTTACTGGTTGTACTGTCATGTTTTGCCGCGTGAAGCCTTAGTAGGAAGTGCCCCGGAAAACCGACGCCCTCAATATGTAAGCCCAGGGCTTCACCTACCGCAATGTAGATCAGGGCAAGGCTGATAGGAATACCGCGGCGAGTTTCTAGTACACGGTTGATATAACTGTTGTCGGGGTTGTAGTAGTCCTTACTATCCCCGCTAAAGCCCATTTGCCGATACAAGAGATGGCAGAGCTGACTGGCAATCTCCCCAAGACCGAGCGCGGTATTAATCTGCTCGCGGGCTTTATCTACCAGCTTGTCTAGGTATCGATAACTCTCTTCGGGATCGAGTTCAGGATAATGTTCAGCGGCGATACAAAGTGCTGCGCGAAACAGATCGATATCCTCGTTCTCACCGTTAATGATGGCAGTGAATTTAGCTCTTGGCGCAAAGTCAGGCGTGTTCAATAGGGGTTTCCAAATAACGACATTGTTGAATGTGGCGCTTTAGAGAAGCACAATTTACAGTATGGGCTAAAAGCGATAACTAAACGTGCAAACGGAAAAAATCTTGGCTCGTGGTCCTTGTTGCTTGGGCGATAAGCTCTGTCGACTCGTGGCGAAATTCGGCCACAGTATCGAGTACCCAAGGTAGGTAAGCGGGCTCGTTGCGACTCGATTTGGGTTTTGGTCGTAGAGTCCGTGGCATCAGGTAAGGGGCGTCAGTTTCCAGCATTAGACGATTGAGTGGAATATTTTTTACTATCTGTTGCAGAACTTGACCCCTGCGTTCGTCGCATATCCAGCCAGTAATGCCTATATGTAAGTCCAGATCAAGATAATTAAACAGGGCTTTCCTATCGCCGCTAAAGCAGTGCAGCACAGCATCGACCAGGTGGTCTCGATAACAGTTAAGTATTTCCAGTTGCCTTTTATGAGCATCTCTCTCATGGAGAAACACCGGTAGCTTTAATTCACTGGCCAGTTCGAGCTGGGCCTCGAAGGCCCGTTCCTGCTCGGGACGCGGGGAGAAATCTCGGTTGAAATCGAGCCCCGTTTCACCAATGGCAACTACAGACTGATGACTTGCCAGATCTTTAATAACAGCAGCGCTGGCCTTGTGCCAATGTTTCGCCTCGTGGGGGTGAACGCCCGCGGTACAGTGCAACATATTGGGAAATTCTTCGGCGTAGCGCTCACACAGCTCAATCACCTCATGGCAGATGGATTCGTTGGTGGCAGTGAGAATACAGCTACCAACACCGGCATCGCGAGCGCGTTCGAGCACTCCGTGCGTCTCACCTTTAAAGCGTTTGTCGGCGAGATTGACTCCGATATCTATCAGCGGGTGGAAATATTGGTCACTGGTCATGGCAAGGGCGACAACTACAACAATTGCTGTTTTTCAGCGGGGGTGAGAAGGGGCTGATCAAGTTCGAGATGATGGGCAAAAATCAGCGTATACGCGAGGACATTTTGTACATATTGACGTGTTTCATTGAACGGTATGACTTCTATCCACACATCGTAGGGCAACTTGCCCTCCGTTTTTTTCTGCCAGGTAGAGACACGGTGGGGCCCGGCATTATAAGAGGCTATGGAAAGAATACGATTATTGTCGAACCGTAACATCATGTCTTTTAAGTAGCGACTGCCGAGGCTGATGTTCATTTCAGGGTCAAAAAGTTGCTGCCGGCTCTTGAAGCGTATCTTGTGGCGCCTTGCCACTTCTTTTGCTGTGGCGGGCATTAATTGCATTAAACCTCTTGCACCCGCAGGGGAGGTGACATCGGCGGTAAAAGCGCTCTCCTGACGAGATACTGCAAATAATAGAGTGAGTGGCAAATCGACATTGTGAGCCTGTTTTTCAAAGGCCTGACGGTACGCCTGGGGGAAGCGAATATCGATATCATCCCAGTACTTAGCGGCAGCCATAGCTTGTATGGCCTGGGGAAACCAGCGGCTCTGGGCCGCTAGTTGGGCCGCGACGAGCCATTGGTCAGTGGTAAACTTTCTCGTTACGGCATACCACTCGCGGCGCGCTGAATAGTTTTCTCCCTGCACAAAGAGCTCTCGCACACGTTGCATCGCCGGAGTATTCGCCAAGGTTTTGACAGCGCTAGAGTTGGGCGACAAGGGTCTCTCTGCCATGCGATAAGGATTTGCAACCCGGTCACTCGCGAGGAAACCGTAAAAACTGCGAAAGCGTGATAACTCCCGGAAAGTAGTTTTGGCTTGATCTGTAGTACCGGGGTCGTCACTAGTCATTAGCGACGCTCGTGCCTGCCAGTAACGCCAGCGTTCCTCTTCACGAATGGATTCAGGCAAGGCGGCGATCCAATCCTTAAGCTTTAGCCACTGACCCTCACGCAGAAAAACGCGCAACTGCCACTCCAGCAACTTGCGATCAGCCAGGACCACATTGTCGTTGAGGTAGCCCAGAGCAGCCGCTTCGTATTGTTGTTTGTGCAGTCCTCGGACCAAGTGTGGCAACACGCGCTTTTGAGCGGCAGTGTCGAAGCTATGACTCTGACGGTAGCGTGCCCAATGCTTCATCGCCTCAGTGGCACGTTGTCTGGCGAGATGAGTAATGGCGTGCTCAATGATAACTCGGTTTTCAGCGGAGTCTTTACCGAGCATTTTGTAGTTGCCAACCTTTTCGGGTTCACGGTCAACAGAGAGATAAAAAGCAGCTTTATCTCGATAAGCTTGGCTGGTGAAAAAGCGTTCGATATAGCGCGCTAGCTTAAATTGATGGTTAGCTATAGCGAGGGTATAACGCTGCCAAGCGATGACCTCGGTAATTTTGCCGTTCTCGGTTAGCAGTTTAAAAAGCGGATCACAAGCTTGCGGTTGTGATTTTCCGACAGTCCAAAGAGGCACAGCATCACGCAGCGCTGCATCGCGTAAACCACTCTTAAAGCGTGCATAGTGGTATCGACATTGCTGCGCAGTGCTGGCAATGCCCGGTGTGTAATACGACATAAACAGCTGCCAACGCTGTTTTTTATAAAGCAGCTGTAACCAGCGTTTTCTCAGCGTGTTTGCCAGCGGCACATTTTTGAAACTGCTTAAAAAATAGTCGACACCCTCCTGGCTGTGTAAGCTCATATCATGACTAATGCGAGCGTATTGCAGGTAGGGATAAAGGGGATAGGCTTTAAGACTGTCATGGTGAAGAGCAAAACTAGCCGTCGAACCTCGTTTTAAATCCTGCTTTACCTGTTGGTAAAATTGCCGCTGTTTCTCTATCTCCCCATCGCTTATTGGCTTAGCACGGCTTGTTATAACTGGCAGTGCCGTGGGCAAGTTCCCACTGAAACCATCATGAGTAATGATGAGCTCTGCGTGCAGAGGAGTAGCCGCAAAAAACAGGCAAAAGAGGGCCGTCAATCGAACAATAAAACGGCGAAGCGGGTAGCTACGTATGCACATAGTGGATGTTAGACAGCTGTAAATAACAGAAAGAATCATTGCTCGGAACTAACTCGGTTTTTGAAAAACAGGAGCCAAGCCCCTGGCCCTTTTCTGGTGCAATAGCGCTAGTTTTCTTTTTTAATTCTCACTGCTAGGACATCACATACCGAGCCGTGTAACACACCATTGGCCGTTGAGCCAAACACCAGAGCCAGACCGTGGCGACCGTGGCTACCGACAACAATGAGGTCGACATCATTCTCTTTGGCGAAATGGTGCATTTCCTGGGCTGGTTGCCCAATCAATACGTGTCCATGGTCAATTGCCAAACCAAGTTGTTGACAAAAGCTTCGCAGGCGACCGTGGGCCTGTTTTTCCATCTGAGCCTGTACTTCGCTAAGATCCATTGGGATATCGCCGCCGTAGGCAAAAGAGAGAGGCTCCTGGACGTGCAAGAGACTGATGCGTACATCTTTGTCGTCGAAAAGTTCTTTGACGCGATCGATGACCTGCTGTGACTCGGGTGATAAATCGAGACCAACGAGGACGTGATTATAGTAAGACATAAGATAAAGTTACTCCATGATTCGCGCTATAGTGTAAACCTATCACCACCTAGAGTTGAACCGTCGTGAGTTATTTAGTTATTGCCGTCGCCGTTTTGGTGATGATCTCAGTCTTGACCTCGTTTCGGCCTTCGAGCGGTCAAAAGCGGCAGGTAATTTTACGCCGCTATGCCAATGAGCGCGGACTCCATATAGAAATTGTCGCCGATGCAGTGACCGATCAAAAAGGTAGTAGTCCTACGGCAGTGCGCTATTTATTGCCCTGGACGGCGAAAAACATTCGCCATGATGACCAGCGCCATTGGCTGTTAGTACGCGGACAACGAGGTAAGTTATCACCGTGGGAGGGCTGGTGCTGGTTTCAACAAGAGGCCCCGGAAGATTGTCACTCCTCTATTAGCCGAGCGCTGGATAAAATGCCCAATAGTGTCAATGCAATATGCAGTAATAGTTTTGGCCTGGGAGCCTATTGGCCGGAAAAGGGCAAGATTGAAGAAATTGATAAAATAGCCGATGGCTTGCGTATCATCGCGAGAAACATTAATCACAATTAAACCCTTTATGGCAGGCTTAAAAATCATCATCCAGTAGGTTTAACGGGCCTGAAAAATGGTTTGAAGCCCAGGGCTCGCGACAAAGAAATTTAGAAAATTCCTTGACCCTCGGGGTTTCAGGCCTTATATATCGCTCCTTGCCGGCCCAATCGGGCTTTTTCAATCAATTGATATTGTAGGGTTGCATGGGTAAATCACTGGTTATTGTTGAGTCACCAGCAAAAGCGAAAACCATTAACAAATACTTGGGTAACGATTTCATCGTTAAATCCAGTATTGGCCACGTGCGGGATTTACCCACCGGAGCTTCTAACCGCAAACCAGCCGACCCCAAAGAAAGGGCTAAACAAGCGGCAATAACCCGCAAGTTGTCACCGGCTAAGAAAATCGCGCACAAGCGAAAAAAAGCCAAACAACAGCTCATTGCCCGTATGGGTATTGATCCCGAGAAAAACTGGGCCGCCGATTATCAGATACTACCGGGCAAGGAAAAAGTCGTTAGTGAACTGGTTAAGTTGGCAAAAAATGCTGACACGATCTATCTGGCGACGGATTTGGATCGCGAGGGAGAGGCGATTGCCTGGCATTTACAGCAAACCATTGGTGGCGATGACAGTCGTTACAAACGTGTGGTGTTTAATGAAATCACCAAGAAGGCCATTCAGGAAGCCTTTGCCAAGCCCGGTAAGCTAGATGCTCATCAGGTTAACGCACAACAAGCGCGGCGCTTTCTCGACCGCGTGGTGGGCTTTATGGTCTCGCCTTTACTCTGGGCCAAGATTGCCCGTGGTCTTTCAGCGGGACGAGTGCAGTCAGTGGCTGTAAAATTGGTGGTAGAACGAGAGCGAGAAATTCAGGCTTTTGTACCCGAAGAATACTGGACACTTCACGCAGACCTAGAGAATAAAACCGAGGAAAAAGTGCGCTTTGAAGTGCGCAGTCACAATGGTAAAGCCTATCGTCCGGTTGATGAAACCGGCAGTGCTGCAGCCGTTAACGCCTTGCAAAACGCTGATTTTTTAGTCACTTCGCGCGATGACAAACCGACACAGACCAAACCGCCCAAGCCATTTATCACCTCGACCTTACAACAAGCTGCTAGCACGCGTCTGGGTTTTGGCGTTAAGAAAACCATGATGATGGCCCAACGTTTATACGAGGCGGGTTACATCACCTACATGCGAACCGACTCAACGAACCTAAGCAAAGATGCGGTAGAAGATTGTCGCACATTAATCGCCACTCGCTACGGGAAAAACTATTTGCCCGAGAAGCCCAACATTTACTCCAGTAAAGAGGGCGCCCAGGAAGCTCACGAAGCCGTGCGGCCATCAAATGTCGATATCTCCGTATCCGATATACAGGGCGTGGATGAAGACGCCAAACGCCTTTACGAAATGATCTGGCAGCAATTTGTTGCCTGCCAGATGGTCCCTGCACAATTTACCAGCACCAGTATTGGCGTTACTGCGGGTGAATATGGCTTACAGGTGCGCGGTCGCGTGGTGCGCTTTGAAGGTTTTCTCCGCGCTATCCCGGTGTTACGTAATAAAGACGACACTGAGTTGCCGGAATACAGCGTTGGCGAAATTCTAAAAATGCTGGTACTGCTACCACGCCAACACTTTACCAAACCGCCGGCCCGCTTTAGTGAAGCGGCCCTAGTACGTGAGCTCGAAAAAAGGGGGATTGGTCGCCCCTCCACGTATGCCGCAATTATTTCCACCATTCAAGATCGCGGCTATGTGCGCCTTGAAGCCAAGCGCTTTTACGCGGAAAAAATCGGCGATATTGTCACCAGTCGTTTGAGTGATAGCTTTAGTGATTTGATGGATTATGGCTTTACCGCGGTACTTGAAGAGCAGCTCGATGAAATTGCTGAGGGCAATCTCGATTGGAAAGATGTACTCGACCGGTTTTATGAAGGTTTTAGCGACAAATTAGAAAAAGCGCAAGCAGAAGAGGGTGGTATGGCACCTAATGGCGCCACAGCCACCGATATTCCCTGTCCTAAATGTGAGCGCCCAATGATGATTCGCACCGGTAGCACAGGTGTCTTTCTCGGTTGTTCTGGTTACGACTTGCCGCCGAAAGAACGTTGCAAAGAGACTTTGAATCTTGTCGCGGGTGATGAAGCCATTAATGCCGATGAGGACGACGAAGCCGAGTCTAAGCGTTTGATGAACAAGCATCACTGTGATATTTGTGCCACACAAATGGACAGTTACCTCATCGACGAAAAACGTAAACTTCATGTGTGTGGCAAGAATCCTGACTGTCCTGGCTATGAAGTTGAAAGTGGCACCTACCGTATCAAAGGCTACGAAGGCCCGATTATAGAATGCGACAAATGCGGTGCCGATATGCAATTAAAGTCGGGACGTTTCGGTAAATATTTCGGCTGCACCGCCGATGAGTGTAAAAACACTCGCAAATTACTACGCAGCGGGCAGGCGGCGCCACCGAAAATGGACCCTGTACCAATGCCCGAGTTGGCCTGTGTAAAAGTTGACGATACTTATATTTTGCGTGACGGCGCAGCTGGGCTTTTTCTCGCCGCTAGTCAATTTCCAAAAAATCGTGAAACGCGCGCACCTCTGGTAAAAGAATTATTGCCCCATAAAGATGAAATTGACCCTAAATATACTTTTTTGTTTTCAGCACCCACCGAAGACCCTGATGGCAATAAAACCGTAGTGCGTTTTAGCCGCAAGACACAGGAGATCTACGTACAGTCTGAGATTGACGGCAAGGCTAGTGGCTGGAAAGCCTTTTATCAAAATGAAAAATGGGTCGTTACTGACAAGCGTAAAAATTAGGGGTTTGCTATCACCAATGCAATAAATGCCAATGAGCTATCTACGCCTAGCTAATCAACACCTATCTTCTGTTCGTATCATCCTCGATGAGCTTGATCACCGGGTCGAAACGGACGCTGCATTGCAGTCTGCTTTTCACCACAGCGCACTGTCTTTGCTCAATAGCGCCTACCTCTGCCAATTGCGAGCCATTGCCGAAAATTACCATTGTTCGGATACGTCTGAAATTAACACGATTGAGTCTTTACAGACGGCTCTTGTTGCCATTGACAAGCCCGCTCCGGAAGCACAAGAAATAGAGGTGCTAGTTAGCGAAGGCTGGTTGGGTGAATTGCTTCGAGCCCACCAGCGACTCTGTCTTGACGAAACCTTTCAGCTACCTACGACCCACACTCCTCGTTTTGTTCAATCAGATATTGCCCTGCACGATGAAGATGGAGAGCAATCGCCACTCAGTGCCCCCAAACTACGTCAGTGGAAACATACCCTCGAAGAATTAGTCCAACGCCAGAGTGAAATGATGACCGAGTATTAATATTCCCCATTGAAATTTTATATTTTCAAATACCCCTAAAAATTGATATTCATACCATCACCCATGTTGACCCAGCTTTTCAAAGCGCCACTTATTAGCCATTAATAACCTAACAACCTGAGTATTTTCTCGACCTAAATTTATTAGTAACAGGCTAAATTTCTAAAATAGCGATAATAAATATTCAACAAATTAGCACCCGAGATTTCAATTAGCTCTGAGTTTTAGGGACTAATAATAGGGGAAGAGCTATCTTCTACTATTTTATAAAACCCGCAATACACGACAAGTGATGCGGGTTGTTAGCGGTTGCTGTGACAGAAAAGAAGCACGCCAAATTTATCCGCCGGCCGCCCCACCACGCAATAGCTGGCCGGGGAGTTTACCCTGTGGATCTAACTGGTCTTCACCCTGTTGGCGCAACAACGTACCATTAACGATGACAGCCTCTATACCAAAGGCTTGGGCAATTAATCTATCCTGGCCGGCAGGTTGATCGTACACCCGCTCGAGCTTTCCGCAGTGGACAGTTTTAGGGTCAATTATCAGCACATCGGCGGGGCGCCCTATTTGTAATAAACCTCGATCGCGAATACCAAACACATCAGCTGGGCGGGAAGTGAGCATACGAATCGCTTCTTCAAAGGCGATCACTTGTTTTTCTCTCACCCAATGGCCGAGTAAATAGGTCGGCAGACCAGCATCGCAAAGCTGGCTGGCATGGGCACCAGCATCGGAGAGACCAATGACCGTATTTTTATCTATGATGAGCTTTTCAACTTCGTTTTCATCGGCATTGGCTACCGGCATGCGGAAGCGGGCTTCTAAGTCGTTCTCCAAGGCTAGGTCAAAGCCGAGATCAAGGGTGTGCACACCCAGTTCAGTGGCCACGTCGATGACAGTCCGCTCTTCGTATTGCGGTTGACTAGGGCAGCTGGAAATCAGCGAGTTTTCCCAGGCGAGGCGAAAAGAAGGGCGCACATTGTCCATTTTTTCTTTTGCCGCAGTTCTAAACTCAGTGTCGGCATAAAGGGCTTTTTTACCTTCAAAGTCGGCACTTGAAATAGGTTTGAATACCGGCAGAGCTTCGAAGGGGAAGGGCTCTTTAAACTGAAATTCAAAACATAATGGGCGTGGTGTCACTTGGGGCACGATGGCCAAGCCCTGCTCGGCAAGCTCCTGTGAGCGTTGTTGCTGGGCGAGGTGAGCATCGGGTGAAGCCATGCCGGCGAGCATGGCTGTCCAGCTAATCGTCATGCCGTATTTGCGTGTAAGGGCTTCGTATTCGTCAAACCAAAAACCCTTGCCGGCGGTGACTTGCATTACTGCATCGCGACTTTCTAGGGTTGATGCCAGGCTCTCTAATTCATTAAGAGACGCGACGCGACTGGGTACAGGTTTGCCCTTAAAGCCGACATGAGTAGGTGATTTTGAGGTGGCAAAACCGAGAGCACCGGCATTGAGTGCCTCGACAACAATTTCACGCATTTGGGCAATTTCGTCGGCGCTGGCCTCCCGTTCACAAGCCTCTTCACCCATCACGTAGAGCCGGGTTGGGGTGTGGCCAACCAGTACACCAACGTTAATGGCCGTACCGAGTTTTTCAATGGCATCGAGATATTCGGGGAAGGTCTCAAAAGGCCAGTCTTTGCCCAAGCCCTCGTTGAGTGTTGCAGGGCTCATTCCCTCTACTTTTTCGAGCGTGCCGACGATTAGATCACGTTGATGTGGCCGGGTGGGTGCAACACCAAAGCCACAGTTACCGAGGACGACGGTGGTCACGCCGTGCCAGGGTGAAATCGTGAGCATACGATCCCATACCACCTGGGCATCGTAGTGGGTGTGAATATCGACAAAACCGGGGGTCACTGCTTTACCGTCGGCGTCGATGGTTTGAGTGGCGTCGCCAGGAGCTTGGCCAAGGGCGACAATTTTACCGTCCTTAATGCCGACATCGCCTGCATAGCCTGGCTTGCCACTGCCGTCAACAATGGTGCCGCCGACAATTTTAAGATCGTAATTCATGGTAGGTGCCTATTCTCTCTATCTGGTTTCTTCTTTCTATGAGGTTTCTAGCGATTTCCCGGCAATTAATCGACAAATTTTCCAGTTAATAAAAACCCGGTTCGCTAGTGCTAAACCGGGTTTTATGGTGGGATAACAATTATTGAACCCGGGCATAATTCCCGATTTAAATCATTGCTTAAATGGGCAGGCTGTAACACTCCACGACATTGTCGTGCAGAATCCAGTCCTTTTCTTGCTGGCTCATATCCTTTGTATGTTCTTCAAGAATCCCTTGTGACCATGGCCAGGTTGAATCACTGTGGGGGAAGTCGTTCGCCCACATTAAGCGCTGGGGGTTCATTTCATTGCGGTGCTTAAAGGCAGTCCAGTCATCCTGGAAGGTTAAATAAATATTATTAAGAAAGTATTCGCTGGGCATTTTTTCCAGTGGTGGACACTTCATCCAATAGCGATGGCGGTCGTAGGCGTGGTCCATGCGGTAGATAAAGTGAGGTACCCAACCAGCATCAGCTTCAGCGCAAACGACCTTTAATTTAGGGTGTCGTTCAAAAACACCGCCAAACACGAAGGTGCCGAGTACATCCTGGCAGCCGCGCATAATACCGAGAAAACCATTGATTTTTGGCCCGCGCTGGGATGCTATTTGGTCGGCTTTAGACGTCAAGATGTGAAATGAAAGAGGCATATCCATAGCCACAGCCGCTTCCCATAACGGGTCATACATCGGGTCGTGATAGTCGGCTTCGGGTGGATTGCCGGTCATCATAACACCGACAAAACCACGTCTTTTGGCATCTTCTATTTCTTTAATCCCTTCTTCGACACTGCGCAGAGCGACTTGCCCGAGGCCAAAGAGACGATTTTTGGGTGCGCCGCCAACATATTCCTCCAACCAGCGATTGTAGGCACCGAAACAGGCCGCCTGATAATCAATATCGGGGTGGTTGCAAAGCATCATGCCAACAGTGGGGTAAATGATTTCTGCGCTAACACCGTCGGTGTCTTGATCGGCAACGCGGCAGCTGGAGTCCCATGAGCTTCGGGGGAGCTCATCGAAACTGACACCACTGGCCGTGAGCTCTGAGGGTTTTTTTCCAGCAGCAGCAATCAGACCCATGGGAATGGGCTGGTCAAGCCCTTCGATAACGAACACATCACCGTACTTGGGGTGCACTTCAATATGGGGAGCGCGATCTTTAAAGGAGGGGTCGATGTAATCGAGATAACAATTAGGCGGTTCGGCGATATGAGAATCGGCAGAGATAATGGGTTTATTAGTGGTGGTCATCATTTAAGCCTCTATTAATGAATATTAATAATTTATAAGTTTTTATATTTCCGCTTGATGAATGATTGTCAAGAGGAATAGAGTACTCACTAGTTAAACGGAAAAATTCCAAAATTGCTACTGACAGAAAGGATAGTTTTTTATTTTTTATGACTGCCAGGAAAGACCTATAGTTTTCGCCGTTTCATGTCGCGAATAATAAAACGTCCTGGATTAAGTGCCGTGAGTAATTCCCGCTCTACGGGCAGTGGCTCGCCATTGATTTGGCTGGCTAATAACTCGGCGCCCAGGGGGGAATAACTCAGACCTCTGGAACCAAGCCCACAGTGAATAAAAAGCCCCGGCCAATACCGCCCTGGTACGGCAATATCTAAGCTGGCATCACGGCGCAAATCGGCGTAGTCCTCGAGAAAAGCATCGAGCTTGGGCGCTGGCCCAACAATGGGCAAATAATCGAGTGTCGTACAACGCAGAGCGGCACGCCCGCCGAGTTGATCCGCACGGGGTATTTGCAGCGCGGTAGTTAGGCCAGCAGCGCTTTTTTCGAGCAGTTCAATGTTGTATTGATGGTCTTCGCCGCGAATTTCAAGACCGCTATGCCTGAGGTTATAACTGGCACCAAATGTTTGTTGAGTACTGTCGGCGGGGGCAATATAACCCGCGCCACAAAGGACGGTTTTTAATGGTTGGAAGTTTGTTAGTTTACTGTTATTTGGTGCAATGGATATTTGACCGCGGATGGCTTTAATCGGGAGGTGCTTAGTTTGAGCAAATTGCCACGTTGACGTGCTGGTGGCGAGTACCACTGTATCGGCTGTCGCGACATGCTCACTCTCATTATTGCTTAATTGCCAGTTCGATGAAGTGCTGTCATAGGTCAAGCATGTAATGGCAGCCTGCTTAATACTAATCAGCGGGTTATCGACCAAAGCTCGACAAACATTGGCTGGGTTAAGCCAGCCCAATTGAGGGTAATAAAGGCCGCAACTGGCATTGATAGGAAGACCACTAGTTTTTTCAAGTGCTCTTTTATCGAGTAATTGAATAAAGTCTTTTTGTTGTTTGAAATGATTCGCAATCGTTTCAAAGGTCGCCATTTCTTTTTCATTTTCTGGCAGCACCAGTACACCACATTGTCGCCCAAAAGGTGTTTGTTTTTCCGCCGTCTGCCAGTAAGGCCGATAATAACGGCTGGCAAATTGAATGGCGCTTAAATTAAAACGACTCAATAGGGATGACTGCGTCGATAGCTTAGGATAGACAATCCCTTGAGGGTTGCCTGAGGCCTCATTGGCAAGGCTCTTGTGTCGCTCGTACAAAGTGACTTGCCAACCTCTTTGGGCCAGCGCTGCAGCTGTGGTGCAACCGGCAATACCACCACCAATAATGGCTGCGTGCCGGGATTGCGAGCGGTGTGTTGCAGAGCAGATATGCCAGGGAAGTGGGCATCGTGCTTTTTGTTTGTGCTTGCGCCGCTCTTCGCGAGGCGAAGACTTGTCTAGAGCGACTTGGCTTTGGGTTTCCGCTGCCAACCACTGGCCACACAATACATTGTGTTTACCCGTCAGGCTGCTGTCTGTATTCAAGGTAAAGCCAACTTTTTGTAATTGTGTTTTTGTTGGTTCGTCCGCCTCCAGATTGACTAGAGTTGTTCTTGCCGCACTGAGATGTTTGATGTGCTCACACTGTGTATCGGATAGGGGGCCAAAAAGAAACCAAGCATCGACGCTAAAGGTCTTTAGCGCTTGCGTGCAGGGATGCTCACTAGATCTTAGCAGGGCCAGAGCTTTGTCTGCAGTGGTGCCGGCATCAATAAAAATAAGCGTTAAGCAAATGCATTGATCGGCAAAAAACAGGCGGTGAAAGCCGGGGCTCAGTACAGGATAGAGCTCTACCAACTGAGCTGCTAGTTCGCTGTCTGGTGCCGTTTCTTGTAAGACCTGTTGAAGGTCAGCTTTGCACAGCGGCGCCGCCTCAATGGCGACAAAATGCAGCCGGGCTGTAGGCGGTGCAGATTGCAGCCACAGTGCGGCGGCGGCTAAAAATTGATTACCGGCACCAAAGTGGGTTTCTCCGATCACAAAAAGAGCGTTTGTTTGCGTGTTCAGGGCTTGCCAGCGCTGAAGCAGCCTGTTGCCTGCAAATAGTGGGTTTTCATCCGTTTTGCTTATAAGCCGGTGTCGCTCATTGACTTGAGTGGCAGGTATTTCAGTCAGTTTTTTGTTCATTGGGCGCCACTGCTGGAGTGAGAAAGCAGTTGAATAAACGCTTCAGCAGCATTTGACAGACTGCGATTCTGGTGGTGAATGTAACCTAGGGTACGCTCCAGGGCGAGTCCCTCGCAGTCGAGTTGACGCAGGCTGTCGTCGATCATTATCGCTGGCAACATGCTCCAGCCGAGCCCCACGGAGACCATCATTTTAATGGTCTCTAAATAATTGGTGGCGATACTGGTCGAGAGCTTGCCGTTGCGCTGGTCAAAGAACTGTTTGATTTTTCGCCCGGTGTAGGTTGAAAGGTCGGGAAGAATAGCCGGGTAGTTGCTGAGTTCGGCGACCTGGAGTGTGGCGATTTGCGTGAGCGGATGATCTGGCGCCACCACTAATTGCAGATGGTCTCGCCATAACGCAAAAGCCTGCAAGCTGGGGTGTTGCTCAGGTGCGAGGGTGATGACAGCAATTTCAAAACGGCCCTGACGCACCGCTTCATAAGCCATTTCTGACTCCATAAAATCGATGTCGACCCTCACTTTAGGGTGGCGAGTCGTGAATTCTTTTAATACCGAAGGCAGTCGATGCAGGCCGATATGATGGCTAATAGCGAGACGTAAATTACCCGCCACAGAACCCGATAAATCGCGAATACTCTGACGGGTCTCCTCAACAGCAAGTAATATTCTGCGCGCTTTAGGAAGTAATGCAGCACCCGCTTCGGTGAGGCTGACATTGCGAGCAATGCGATCAAACAGACGGCAGTCGAGTTGTTGTTCGAGTTGGGCGATACGTTTACTGACAGCGGGTTGGGTGAGGTGCACCCGCTCGGCAGCAACAGAGAATGAACCACTTTCTACGACAGCGATAAAAGCTTCAAGTAATTGTGTATCCATAGTGCCTCTATCAAGATCAAGCCATCTATCTATTCTAGTTTGGAATCCAAATAATAAAAATTATAAATTTGTTTTATTTGTAATGCGACTCTAAAATCCCTCCATCGCTAACAGTTGGAGAGAGCAATGGCTGGTAAAACCTTATACGACAAACTTTGGGATTCTCACCTCGTCAAGCAGCGCGACGATGGTTCGGCCCTGCTCTATATAGACCGACATTTATTACACGAGGTGACCTCGCCCCAAGCCTTTGAAGGACTACGGCTCGCAGGGCGAGAACCCTGGCGCATTGACGCCAATTTGGCAACCGCTGACCACAACGTACCGACCACAATCAGTGAGCGGGCTGGCGGAATTGCGGCCATCAGCGATAATGTGGCGCGCATTCAGGTGCAAACCCTGGACGATAATTGCGAGGCCTTTGGCATTACCGAATACAAAATGAACGATGCCGGTCAGGGTATTGTTCATGTGATCGGCCCGGAGCAGGGCGCCACACTACCCGGCATGACGGTGGTTTGTGGAGATTCCCACACCGCGACCCATGGTGCGCTCGGTGCTCTGGCCCACGGCATTGGTACCTCGGAGGTCGAGCATGTACTGGCCAGTCAGTGTCTGGTTGCAAAAAAGATGAAGAATATGCTGGTGCGCGTTGATGGGCAGCTTGGCCTAGGGGTGACTGCCAAAGATGTTGTTTTAGCCGTCATTGCCCGCTTAGGCACTGCTGGCGGTACGGGTTATGCCATCGAGTTTGGTGGCGACGTCTTCCGGAATATGTCGATGGAAGGGCGCATGACAGTGTGCAATATGGCCATTGAGGCGGGAGCCCGCGTAGGTATGGTTGGCGTTGATGACATTACTCTTGATTATGTGAAAGGCCGTAAATTTGCCCCCAAGGGCGAGCTCTGGGAGCGCGCCGTCGCTAATTGGCAAACGCTACATAGTGATGACAATGCGGTATTTGACGCCGTCATTGAGTTTCGAGGGGAGGACATTCAACCCCAAGTGAGCTGGGGCACTTCACCCGAAATGGTACTGCCGGTGAGTGGTGTGGTACCCGACCCAGAGCAAATGGACGACCCGGTAAAACGTGAGGGTACCGCCCGTGCACTGAGCTATATGGGCTTGCAAGCTGGCCAGGCTCTCACTGACATTAAGGTAGATCGGGTGTTTATTGGCTCTTGCACTAATTCTCGCATCGAAGATTTACGCGCAGCTGCCGAAGTTGCCAAGGGCCGCAAAGTAGCCGCCAATGTCAAACAAGTACTGATTGTCCCTGGCTCTCAAGCGGTTAAAGCTCAGGCCGAGGCAGAACAACTTGACCAGATTTTTATTGACGCGGGTATGGAATGGCGCGAACCGGGTTGCTCGATGTGCCTGGCCATGAACGCCGATAAACTGGGGGCGGGCGAACACTGTGCGTCGACCTCTAACCGAAATTTTGAAGGGCGCCAGGGCAATGGCGGTAGAACGCATTTGGTGGGCCCAGCTATGGCGGCGGCAGCGGCGGTGGCGGGACACTTTGTTGATGTGCGTGAACTGATGTCGAATGAGACAGCTTAGGGCTAACCAGGAGGAGCAAAAATGAAAAGTTTTAAACAGCATACCGGCCTCGTGGCCCCGATAGATCGCGCTAATGTCGATACCGACATGATCATTCCCAAGCAGTTTTTAAAATCGATTAAGCGCAGCGGTTTCGGCCCAAACTTGTTCGATGAACTACGTTATCTCGATGAAGGCTTTCCTGATCAAGACAACAGTCAGCGCCCGTTGAATATGGATTTCTCTCTTAACCAACCGCGTTTTAAAGGGGCCTCTATTTTACTCGCACGCGAGAATTTTGGCTGCGGGTCGAGTCGAGAGCATGCCCCCTGGGCTCTCGACGACTATGGTTTTCGTGTCGTTATCGCCTCGAGTTTTGCCGATATTTTCTATAACAACTGCTTTAAGAATGGCTTGTTACCTATTGTTTTATCTAAAGATGTTGTTGATAGCCTTTTTCTTGCTGTCGATGCTAACGAGGGCTACGAGTTATTAATTGACCTAGAACAACAACGCATTGATCTGCCCGACGGCACCAGCCTTAGCTTTGAAATAGACGCCTTTTACAAACAGTGCTTGCTCGAAGGGCTCGATGAGATAGGCCTCACCTTACAGGACAAAGAAAGCATTAGCGCTTTTGAGCAACAATGGCGCAAGGATAGCCCTTGGCTATTCGATGTCTTGTAGAGATCAAAAGACTTTCAGTTTGTGCAATAACCTTTTGAAAATTAAAGTTTAGGCGGTTGAAATATGAAGCGAGTAGGTATTATTGGTTGGCGAGGCATGGTCGGCTCTGTATTAGTCGAGCGGATGTTGGTAGAGAATGACTTTTCTGACATTGAGCCACTGTTTTTTACCACCTCTCAAAAAGGCCAGCCGGGGCCAGATATTGGTCAGGACGTACCGCCTTTAGCAGATGCTTTTGATATTCAAGCCCTTCAAGCCATGGATATTATTCTCACCTGCCAGGGTGGCGATTACACTAAAGAGGTCTACCCCAAGCTGCGCGCTGCAGGTTGGGCCGGCGCATGGATTGATGCAGCGTCTGCTCTACGCATGGTCGATGAATCGGTGATTGTTCTCGACCCGGTTAACAGCCCGGTTATCGAGCAGTCATTGGCCAGAGGCGGCAATTGCTTTGTCGGTGGCAATTGCACCGTCAGCTTAATGTTGATGGCACTTGGCGGCTTGTTCGCTGGCGGGCATGTCGAGTGGGCCAGTGCCATGACCTACCAGGCAGCCTCCGGTGCTGGGGCGCAAAATATGCGTGAATTGATTGGCCAAATGGGTGCCATTTACAGTCACGTAGCCAGCGAGCTGGCCGACCCGGCCTCGGCTATTTTAGATATTGATCGCAAAGTGTCAGACTTTATTACTAGCGAGGCTATGCCGAAAGATAATTTCGGCTACCCGCTGGCGGGCAGTTTATTGCCCTGGATTGATACCGAACTGGAGAACGGGCAAAGCCGTGAAGAGTGGAAGGGCCAGGCTGAGACGAATAAAATTCTTGGTCGTGAACGCAACCCTATTGCTTTAGATGGTCTATGTGTACGGGTTGGCGCTATGCGCAGCCATAGTCAGGCCCTAACCATCAAATTGAAACATGACCTACCGATTACTGATATTGAAGGTATTCTGGCGTCTGCCAACGACTGGGTGAAGGTTGTACCCAACCACCGCGATGACAGCTTGAATGAGCTTTCACCAGCGGCGGTGAGCGGCAAATTACACGTCCCCGTGGGTCGCTTGCGAAAAATGAATATGGGTGGCGAGTATCTGTCCGCGTTTACT
The DNA here is from genome assembly GCA_041622675.1 of Porticoccaceae bacterium. Lineage (GTDB taxonomy): Bacteria > Pseudomonadota > Gammaproteobacteria > Pseudomonadales > Porticoccaceae > Reddybacter. The sequence goes on along the minus strand of JBFJYH010000011.1, from coordinate 39,092 downwards.
GTCGGTGACCAATTACTCTGGGGTGCAGCTGAACCCCTGCGTCGTATGCTGCGAATTCTTCTGGATCAATAGTCTCCCAAGAACTATTTACAACCTTTGAATCAATGATCCATAAGTGGAGTGTTAAATGTCAGAACTGATTGATATTGCGGTTATCGGTGCCACTGGAGCCGTTGGTGAAGCCATTATTGAGCAGCTTGGCGAGCTTGAGTGTAACATTGGCCAAATCTTTCCCGTTGCCAGTTCCGCCTCAGTGGGTGAGACCGCGTTAATCGCCAAGCGCCCTGTGGCTATCAGCGATCTCAGCGAGTTTGACTTCTCCACAGTGCGCCTGGCTTTATTTGCTGTACCGGCGGCTGTTTCTGCCGAATACGCATCCCAGGCCGTCGATGCTGGCTGTACGGTTATCGATTGTTCTTCTGCTTTTCGTTCTGATAGTGCTGTACCGTTAATACTTGGGGCCAATCTCTCCGATGACGACCTTGCCAGTCTTGGTGGTCAGACCATGATTGCCATGCCCGGGAGTTTGTCTGCCGAGCTGGCATTACTCCTCAAACCCGTTAATGCCGAAGTGGAAATAACCAGTGTCTGTGCCGTCGCCTGCCTATCGGCCTCGGATGCCGGCAAGGCTGGTGTGGCAGAACTGGCCACCCAGTCGGCAGGGCTGCTCAGTGGAAAACCCGCTGAAGCCAGTGTTTTTAGCCGCCAGACTGCCTTTAATTTGATTCCTGAAGTGGGGGCAATGGGTGATGATGGCTATACGGAGATTGAATCAAATACGGCCAGCGAGTTGCAGCGTTTATTGCAGGCCAATGACATGGCTGTGGATATCTCCTGTGTTCAAGTGCCGATTTTTTATGGCAACAGCCTGTCCGTTACTATCGAAACACGCTATCCCTTTGGTGTTGATGAGCTGACACAAATACTCAGTAACAATAATAGTATTAGTCTGTTTCAAGGCGTTGAACAGAGTGGGCAGCCCACCCCGGTTACTGATTTGCAAAGCTTCGATAAAACCTGCGTGGGTCGTATTCGCGAGAGCAGAGCACGACAAAATGCGCTGAATTTGTGGATCACGTCAGATAATGTACGCAAAAGCGCCGCAAAAAATGCGATAGCCATTACCCAACTCTTGTTAGAATCTTACTTATAATAAATGCTAACAACTAATAAATGCTAACGACCTTCTACTATGGGTCGTTGTCACTTACGCATTTATCATTTATTAGTAGTGGGTGCTGCACAGTTCAACAATGAGTTCTGCTGTGGCAGCAAGCTCTATCCAGCCCACAATAAGTTATACAAAGTTCAAGGGCATAATAAAGGTAAAGGATTATGGCGTTGCGTAAATCACCTGTACTGATGGGCTTTTTTGCCCTGGGCTTATCTTGCTGGGTTGCCGCACTAGGGTTGGGGGAGCTAACTCTGCACTCAAAACTGGATGAGCCATTTAATGCCGAGATTGAGCTTATCAATGTCGGCGATACCGATGAAAACCAAGTTTTTGTTGCCCTAGCATCAAAGGAAGATTTTGAACGGGCTGGTGTCAGCTGGGAATTTCACCTGCTTGATTTAAATTTCAACGCTGACTTATCTGATGCAAAACATCCTGTTATTAAAGTCAGCTCTAAAGAACCTATTAAAGAACCCTATCTTGATTTTGTCGCCCAGCTGGAATGGCCATCTGGCCGACTGTTACGCGAATACACTCTATTCCTTGACCTGCCTGTATTCAATAGCAATAAAACAGCATTGGCGACAAAAACCACCGTTTCATCGCCAAGCTCAGAAAAGGCCAGCTCAACCTTACAACAAACCAGCATCCCCCGCGGAGCCTCCTCTCAACCTTTAAGTCAATATCGAGTTAAAGGTGGCGACACCCTGTGGAAAGTTGCAAGTCAAACGAAATTTGAAGCAACCACCGTTCATCAACAGATGGCAGCAATTCATGCCGAAAACCCCGGTGCTTTTGTCAATGGCAATACCAATTTACTAAAAAAGGGAGCTGTTTTACGTATCCCCAAACTGTCCAGCGTCAAGTTGATCAGTCAGCAACAAGCTAAACAATTAATTACCGAACAATCTCGTCTCTGGAATCAAGAGCAACAAAAAGCTCGTGCTCGCGAGCTAATAGATGACGCACCCGCAACAACAACAGCCGCAACGCAAGAGCAAGGAGCCTCGGCAGATGGCCTTTTGCGCTTATCCACGCCAACGGAGACCAGCTCCACACAAGATCGGGCTGTAGGCCGTACGACAGGAGGTGAGGGAAGCGCTTCTACCCCAGAGGCTTTAAAAAATGACCTGGGTATTACTCAGGAAGAGCTTGATCGCACCAAGCGAGAAAATCTCGAACTCAAGGCCAAGCTGGCCAACCTTGAGGCACAGTTGAACACAACAACTCAACTTCTCGAGATCGAAAGTGATGATTTAAAAGCGATACAACTTGGGGTTGCCACACAGTCAGAAGCTGATCACCCTGGCGACGAAATGGATCACAGTCCCAGCCCCGTGGACGCCGGTGCAGCAACCACCGTAATAGATCCTGTTATAACATCTCAAGATGAGTCAACTCTCATTACTAGTGATAAGACTACCCCCCTCGAAAAAAGGGCTCAAGAAGACTCCGCAAAAGACTCATTGCATGAATTCTTGACCTTTTTCCAGACCAACTTGATCCCATTACTAGGACTTGTGGGTGTACTGTTGGGGGTCTTGTTGCTAATAAGGAAGAGCAAAAAGGACGACCAGCCAGAACCACTTGAACCCTTTTTAAGCCCTGATACCAATACGATTAAAGATGATGTCAAACCTTTCACAGCCAATGATGACACCGAGCAAGACATTTTATTAGAGGTAGAACCTACTACTATTGAGCCTGAGGTTATAACTACGCCTCCAGTTGAGTTGCCTGAAGAGGTTGATCCCTGTGCTGAGGCAGATATTTATTTATCTCTAGGCAATTTTAGTGAAGCCCACAAGGTTATCGAAACTGCCATCGAAGCTAAGCCAAATGACACCAAATTGCACTTAAAGAAACTCGATTTATTTTCTGTACAGCAAGATGCTAAAGGTTTCGATGCCCATTACCCCACATTAGTGGCCTTGGGTGACGCTGAAGCAACGGCAACGGCCGATCGCCTCAGGGGGAATATTGACGAAGAACCACTTGAAATCCCCCCTGAAGCGACACATCAACCGACGCTGGAAGACAAGGTGGCCGAAGAGTTGGGTATTGAGGGCTTGGAGCTTAATCTTTTCGATGACGCCGAACCCCAGGCTCAGACAGAAGAAGGTTTTGTTGCCGAGTTGGACGAGCCCGCTCTTGAAACTGATAGCAATCCTGTCGCCAGTGATGACAGTGCTGAGGATGTTGATGAATTGGCGTTCGGCCTCAATGAGTCAGCGACTGACATCGACCCTAGTGACGTAGAACTTGACCTGAGTGAAATAGAACTTGACCTCAAAACGGCAGCGCCTCCTCCACCAACAACCAGTGAAGCACCTGAGGAAGGTTTCGAAGAGACTTTATTCGGTGATATTTCATTACCTGATGAAGTTGATGACTTATCTAATGAGATAGGCTTGCCTGAACTGGCCGATGAGGAAACTGAGTCGCCCGATCAACTCATAGCTGACTCTGCGGGACAGGACACCCAATTCGATAATGAAGACGATCTCGAACTCAGCCTAGATAGTTTTGATTTTGACAATGATGATCTCGACCTAGAAATCGGCGCAGACGAAAGTAAAACACAACTTGAGTTGGCGCAAGCTTACATTGAAATGGGTGACAAATCTGGCGCCAAGGACATTCTGGCTGAGGTGCTACACAAGGGTAGCGATGAACAAAAGCAGCAGGCAAATGAATTGCTTGCAAAACTAAGCTAAATAAAACGACAATTAGCGTCTATATAGGCAGTAGCGAAAGGGTTTATGCCGGCTGATAATAACTGGAACTATTTACCTAACTGCAAAGTGCCCGAGGGGAAAAAATTGCCCTCGGGCACTTTGCGTTATAGCGCCGTAGTTGAGTATGACGGGAGTCAATTTTGTGGCTGGCAACGTCAGGCTCATTGTACTGGAGTGCAAGAAGTCGTTGAAAAGGCCCTGTCCTGTGTCGCGGCACAACCTCTCAGTATCGCTTGTGCGGGTAGAACAGATACTGGCGTTCACGCATGGCATCAGGTCATTCACTTTGATACTAGCACTGAGCGCGCGCCACGAAACTGGATGTTAGGGGCCAATGCAAACTTGCCTGCAAGTGTACGGTTACACTGGGTGAAGCAAATGCCGGCACAATTCCATGCCCGATTTAGTGCCATCTCTCGCACCTACCGTTATTTAATTTTAAATCGCCCAGTCAAACCGGCAGTAATGCACGGAGGTTTGTCGTGGTGCCGTTACCCCCTATCGACGCAGCCCATGGCCGAAGCGGCACAAGCATTAATCGGGGAACAGGACTTTTCCGCATTTCGTGGTGCGGGTTGCCAGTCAAACACACCAATGCGCAATGTAAAATCCGTTAACGTTTTCCAGCAGGGTGATATTATCGCTATCGAAATATGTGCCAACGCTTTCTTGCTACATATGGTGCGCAATATTGCTGGTGCCTTAATCGAAGTTGGCAGAGGTAATCGACCAACGAACTGGGTTGACAAGCTACTCGATGGGCGTGATCGAAACAAGTCCGCTGCAACGGCACCTGCTGCGGGCTTATATTTAATTGACGTTGGCTACCCTAGGCAATTCACCTTACCCAACAGGCAACCACCCCCCTATTTATTGGGTGCAGGTGAGGCTCAGTAATATCGCTTTAACCAGCCTGTTCTCTATCATAGGAAGTAACACTGCTGTGATAATAGTGGAGAGTCCACCTATCGATCGCCAAGTACTGCGCGAAGGATTAGAATAGCCTCACTTTTTAAGGTGCCGATTTGATTTCATCTCCAGTAAGAACCAAAGTAAAAATTTGCGGTATTACATCTCTTGAAGATGCCCAAGCCGCCGTAGCAGCGGGTGCCGATGCCATAGGCTTAGTATTTTATCCGCCTAGCTCGCGCTATGTGACTCCGCTTTTGGCGGCAGAGATTATTGCCGGTCTGGGTCCTTTTGTGACGACGGTGGGTCTTTTTGTTAATGAAGATGCCGCAGTGGTCAAAAAAACAATAGCCCGTTCAGGTCTACACTTGCTACAGTTTCATGGTGATGAAACCTCACAGTATTGCCAGCAATTTGATCGGCCCTATATTAAAGCGTTGCGTATGTCCCCGGATCTTGATCCTCTGCAAGCGGTGGCAAGTTTCCCCGAGGCTTGTGGTTATCTTTTTGACGCTTGGCAACCTGACAAATTTGGCGGCACCGGAAAGACCTTTGACTGGCAGCGCATTGCAGGCTTGGCGAGTCACAACTTGATTTTGGCCGGTGGTTTAAATCCTGATAATGTTGAGGCCGCTGTACAGACCGTGCGACCCTATGCGGTCGATGTCAGTGGTGGCGTAGAGTTAATGCCTGGTAAAAAAGACCATCGGGCATTAAAAGCCTTTATCAACTGTGCAAAGCACGGTAAATCATCGTGATTACAGGGTATAATTTACGCATCTTCGGCAGGTTATACTGAATCTGTTACGTTGGTGGCAACAATCATGACAAAAACCCCTTATTTGGATTAAATGGATGAGCTGGTTAGACAAAATAAGGCCCAGTGGCCTGGGTACCAAGAAAAACGAACGCAGCACCAGTGTTCCGGAAGGTTTATGGAAAAAGTGTCCTCGCTGTGGTGCGCTGCTCTATAGGCCCGAGCTAGAGCGCAATTTTGATGTCTGTCCTAAATGCGACCACCATCACCGTATTGGCGGACGCCGGCGCCTCGATATCTTTCTCGATGATGACAATCGCGTAGAGTTAGGTACCGATATTGAGCCTATAGACAGGCTCAAATTTAAGGATGTTAAAAAATACAAAGAGCGGCTTACAGCGGCGCAAAAGGCGACGGGGGAAAAAGATGCCCTGATCGCCATGCGCGGAACCCTCTATCAGCAGCCAGTGGTTGCCGTCGCCTTCGAGTTTGCCTTTCACGGCGGCTCAATGGGCTACGCAGTCGGTGAGAAGTTCACCCAGGCGGCACAACTCTGTTTGGAGGAAGGCCTGCCATTGGTCTGTTTTTCAGCCACGGGAGGAGCCCGCATGCAAGAGGCCCTGATTTCTCTGATGCAAATGGCTAAAACCAGTGCCATTATCGAACGACTCAAACAGGCAGGGATCCCTTATATCTCGGTCATGACCGACCCCGTATACGGCGGGGTTTCAGCCAGTCTTGCAATGCTGGGCGACATCAATATTGCCGAACCCGGGGCGCGTGCAGGTTTTGCTGGACCGAATATTATTGAGCAAACTATTCGCCAAAAATTACCAGCTGGCTTCCAGCGCAGTGAATTCCTGCTAGATCATGGCTCAATCGATATGATCGTCTCTCGTCTCGAAATGCGCACGACAGTAGCGAGTTTGTTAAGTAAGTTTATGAATGTAGCCGAGCCGGAAATGGCTACGGATGTTGTGCCAGAAAACACACCAGAAGTAGACGGGGCAGAAACAGAAACCCCCGTCGACCAATAAGATATTGACTGAGCAGGGCGCTGACGCTCCCGTGCGCTCCCTACAAGAGTGGCTGAACCTACTCGAGGCGCGACACCCTAGCGAAATTGATCTTGGCCTGTCACGAATTGCCAAGGTCGCACAAGCGCTTAAGCTCACTCGACCCGCAAGCCATACCATCACGGTTGCAGGTACCAATGGCAAAGGTTCAACGGTCGCCGTGATGGAAGCCATACTGCTGGATCAAGGGCGCCGTGTCGGCGCCTACACCTCACCTCATTTTCTGAATTACAACGAGCGTATACGGATTGATGGTGAGCCAGTCAAAGACCACCTTCTATGCCAAACCTTCGCCGAAATTGAAGCGGCACGAGGGGACATCAGCCTTAGTTACTTCGAGTTCGGCACGCTAGCAGCGCTGCTAATTTTCGCCTCTGTGGGACTTGACGTTGCCCTGCTCGAAGTAGGACTTGGCGGTCGCCTCGATGCCGTAAATATTGTCGATGCCGACATCGGCATTATTACTAACATCGCCTTAGACCACGAAAATTGGCTAGGTGACAATCGTGAGCAAATCGCTCTAGAAAAAGCCGGCATTGCGCGTGCTAACAGGCCTTTGATTTGCGCCGATAGCGATATGCCTGCAACGCTTTTACCTCAATTGAAAACACTGAACGCTAATCCCTATGTGCTGGGTAGTGCTGATTTTTGCTTTCGCAACGTAGGTGAAAATATCACTTTAAAATGCACGGATAAAAGCGGGGCACATCATGTCTTTAGCGACTTGCCTCTCCCGCATGTGCCGCTGCCCAGTGCCCTATGTGCCGTACAAGCATTACTGCTGCTTGGTGAACCGATCACCGAGCAGGTTCTACAGCAGGTGTTCAGTAAGACGCGGCTTCCAGGCCGCTTGCAAGGTCTACGCGTGCGCGAGAAAAATATCATTCTGGATGTCGCCCATAATCCGGCTGCGGCACAGTTATTAGCCCATAATCTCGAGGCACTCAAGAGAGGAGCGATACACGCACTTTTTTCAGTAATGGCCGATAAAAACATCGCCGGAATTGTGATGCCGCTCTGCGATCTTGTCGAGCATTGGCATATTCCAGAACTGTCGGCAACCAGTAGAGCTGCCAAACCTACTGATATAGTTAATATTGTACAAAGCTGTGGGCCAAGGGGTGTTGAATGTAGCACTTATAAAAATGTCGAGGCGGCAATGGAAGAAGCTTTGAAACAAATGCAACCAGAAGACACGCTCCTAGGTTTTGGATCTTTTTTTACCGTGGCCGATATACTGTCATTTATAGAAAATGATCATTAAGGTAGGAGCTATAGCCGATGAATGAAAGCATGAAACAACGCATGGTCGGTGTCTTAGTGCTACTCGCGCTAACGACGCTACTGCTGCCTGTTTTGTTCGATTTTGAGGGCTCCTATACCGTCGATACGCGCTCAACTATCCCAGCTGCGCCCGATATCAAACCTGTCGAGATCAAAAAAGCCGGGCCTATTAAAGGCGCCACAACGGTGACACCCCATGAAGAGATGTTCCGTTTTGATAAAAGTCGAGAACTTGCTGAGCAATCCCCTAGTGATGAGAGCGTTTTACAAGATCAGCCTTCGGGTCTAAATGCCGAGGGTATTCCCCTTGCCTGGGTCGTGCAAATAGCGAGTTTTTCCGACGCCGAAAAAGCCCAGGCCCTCAACCAACGCCTGCTTGACGATGGCTACAAAGCCTATAGTCGTCGAGTTATCGTCGGGGGAGAGACCAATTATAGGGTTTATGTTGGTCCCAAGATTGCAAAACAAGCCATGCTAGAGCAACAACAAGCGATTGAGCGCAAATACAAACTTAAAACCCTGTTGCTGGTGTTTGAACCCTGAACCTTAGAACAGTTTTTGTTAAACTTTGAACTCCTACCGAGAGCTATCTTTACTTGTGAATTGGGCTGACTGGGCGATTATCGCCACCCTTTGTTTATCGATGACGATTGGCCTCGTCAGAGGCTTCATAAAAGAGGCTATGTCTCTGGCTGTATGGTTTGCAGCGGGGGCACTCGCCATGCTTTTCTATCAGCCCCTGGCCACATACCTCGTTGATATTATTAGTACCGCATCTATGCGCTTTCTGGCGGCATGGGCGGGGATTTTTGTCGCTGTATTGCTATCTGGTGGGCTCTTAAATTATCTGCTAAGCCGGCTGGTTGACGCCACAGGGCTCAGCGGTACTGACCGTCTGTTAGGTCTATTATTTGGTGTAGCCCGGGGCGGCATCGTTGTACTCGCCATTTTAATAATAGTGCCGGGACTACTTCCCGTTGAGCAGGATATCTGGTGGCAGCAGTCTATACTCATTCCTCAATTCTTACGTTTTGAAGATTGGGCCCGGGAGGCTGCAGCTGCAGTTTCTACTTTAATTAAACAGCTTTTTTAGAGGAAGCGTACGATGTGTGGCGTTGTTGGAATAGTTGGTAAAAGTGATGTAAACGTACGGCTCTACGATGCCCTAATTATGCTACAGCACCGTGGTCAGGACGCGGCGGGAATCATGACTTGCATGGACGGTCAGTTACATCAGCGTAAGAATATCGGCCAGGTAAATGATGTTTTTAAAAGTAGTGACATGAAGGAATTGCTCGGGCCCATGGGCGTTGGTCATGTGCGCTATCCCACAGCCGGTAGCTCTGGACCCTCTTTGGCTCAGCCCTTTTATGTCAACTCGCCCTACGGTATTTGTATGGCTCACAACGGCAATTTGACCAACTCGACAGAGTTGTCCGAGCATGTGTACAAATCGGATTTACGCCACGTTAATACCGACTCCGACTCAGAAATACTGCTCAATGTCTTCGCCCATGAATTACAGCTACAGGGGAAATTACAGCCCGAACCGGACGATGTCTTTGCCGCTGTAGCCCGTGTTCATCGCCGCTGCCGTGGTGCTTATGCAGTGGTGGGCATGATCGCAAATTACGGGCTCTTCGCTTTTCGCGACCCCTACGGTATTCGCCCCTTAGTTTTTGGCAAACGTCGCACCTATTCAGGCTATGAATATATGGTAGCTTCCGAAAGTGTCGCCCTTGACGTACTGGGTTTTGAACTGGAGCGCGATGTCGCACCTGGTGAGGCCATTTTTATTGATAATGACGGCAACTTTTTCTCCCAGCAATGTGCTGAAAACCCCGAGCTGGCACCCTGTATCTTTGAACAAGTGTATTTTGCGCGCCCCGATTCCCTGATTGATAATATCTCAGTGTACAAAGCCCGCCTTCGTATGGGCGAAAAGCTGGCCGCCAAACTGTTGCGCGAAAGGCCCGATCACGATATTGATGTCGTAATTCCAGTACCCGATACCAGCCGTGTGTCGGCACAGGCAATGGCTGAAGTGATGGGGGTTAAATTTCGTGAGGGCCTGATGAAAAACCGCTACATCGGTCGCACCTTTATTATGCCTGGCCAAAAGCAGCGCAAGAAATCTGTCCAGCAAAAGCTCAACCCTGTGAAGTTAGAGTTTCAGGACAAAAATGTACTACTGGTTGATGACTCTATTGTTCGCGGCACCACTTCCGGCGAAATCATTCAAATGGCCCGTGATGCAGGTGCCAATAAAGTTTACATGGCTTCCGCGGCCCCGCCAGTGCGTTATCCAAATGTCTATGGTATTGATATGCCCGCAGCCAGTGAACTGGTTGCCCATGGGCGCAGTGTCGAAGAAGTGGCTGAGCTTATCGGTGCCGACTGGCTGATTTATCAAGATATTGAAGACCTCATTATCAGTGGTAAAGAGGGCAATCCTGATATTGAGCGATTTGATTGTGCAGTGTTTACAGGCGAATACATCACCTGTGATGTCGATGAGCAATATCTTGAGCAACTGGCAACAAATCGCAGCGAAAAAGCCAAACAGAAAAAAAAGGCGGGCTCTTCACCTGAAGTCATTGGTCTACATAACTCTTCGGCCGGAGTTCATTAATGCGCAATTTTGACGACACAGCTTTCGAAGACCCGCTAACTGGCGCCATGCTTGACACCTTGGCGGTCAGGGCAGGGCAGCGGCGTTCTATGGAGGGAGAGCATAGTGAGGCTATCTACACAACATCGAGCTATGTATTCGCCAGTGCCGCAGAGGCTGCAGCACGCTTCAGTGGCGAACAACCTGGCAATGTCTATTCTCGATACACCAACCCCACCGTGCGTACTTTTGAAGATCGTATCGCCGCTCTCGAGGGTGCCGAGCAAGCCGTGGCGACATCATCAGGTATGGCGGCAATTCTCAGTACCTGTTTGGCCTTGTTGAAAAGTGGCGACCATATTGTTTGTTCACGCAGCGTGTTTGGCACCACGACGGTACTTTTAAATAAATTTCTCGGTAAGTTTGGTGTTGAGACCAGCGCCGTTGCGTTGACCGATATTGCCGCGTGGGAAGCGGCAATTCGCCCCGAAACAAAATTACTGTTTCTTGAGACACCCTCCAATCCCCTCTGTGAAGTGGGTGATCTCGCTGCTCTTTCAGCACTGGCCAAACGCCACAATTTACTGTTGGTGGTCGATAATTGCTTCTGTACTCCGGCCCTACAAAGACCACTGTCTCTGGGAGCCGATATTGTTATCCACTCCGCCACCAAATATCTCGACGGCCAAGGTCGGTGTATGGGGGGCGTTGTCTTAGGGCGCAGTGAATTAATGGACGAAGTTCTCGGCTTTGTGCGCTCGGCCGGGCCAACGATGAGCCCCTTTAATGCCTGGGTGTTTCTCAAAGGTCTTGAAACCTTACGCCTACGCATGGAAGCCCACAGTGCCAGCGCCTTAAAATTAGCTCTCTGGCTTGATCAGCAAACCACTGTTGAAAGGGTTTTTTACACCGGGCTGACAAACCATCCTGGTCATGCTTTAGCCGCACAGCAACAAAGCAGTTTTGGAGGGGTCTTGTCTTTTCGTGTTGTTGGTGGTAGAGAGCAAGCTTGGCAAGTGATCGACAGCACGCGCATTCTTTCGCTAACGGCCAATCTGGGTGATGCTAAGACGACGATTGTGCACCCAGCAACAACCACTCATGGTCGACTTAGCTCTGAAGAAAAAACCGCATCGGGTATTACTGAAAACCTGATCCGCGTCGCCGTTGGACTTGAGGCGATTGAAGATATAAAAGCTGATTTACAGCGGGGACTGTCAATCATTTAAATGACGTTTCCTTGCAGATGTTAATGTAAATACACAAATGTGGGCGCATTGATTTGAGGGTAGTATCTTGAGTAAGCATAGCCAAGAAATTACTGATTCCATCATTGAGCGCGTCGAAAGTGTGCTGGTTGGTAAACACAACTCGGTGCGTTTGGCCTTGGCCTGTCTCTACGCAGGTGGGCATTTATTAATCGAAGATTTACCGGGCATGGGTAAAACTACTCTTGCCCAGGCGCTCGCCACCGCCGTGGGCCTGACTTATACCCGTGTGCAGTTCACCAGTGACTTATTACCGGCCGATATTATTGGTGTTTCGGTGTACGACAGAAATAAAGCGACCTTTGATTTTCATCGTGGTCCCTTGTTTAACCAGCTCGTTTTGGCCGATGAAATTAATCGTACGACGCCAAAAACCCAAAGCGCGCTACTCGAAGCAATGGCAGAGGGCCAGATTAGTATTGAAGGTGAAACCCACCCATTGCCACAACCTTTTTACGTTATCGCCACACAGAACCCATTATCCCAAGCGGGCACATTCCCACTACCGGAATCACAGCTGGACCGCTTTTTAATGCGTCTGCGCCTCGGTTATCCCAACCCGGAGGCTGAACGTCAATTACTCTCCGGTGCCGATCCCCGGATACAACTCGCCAACTTGAATCGCGGTATCACGCCCGCCCAATTAGAGGCCATTCAAGCAGCTGTCCATCGAGTTAAGGTATCCGATAGTTTAGTCGACTATTTACAGCGCCTACTTCAGTTTACTCGCAGCAGCGGAGATATTGAATATGGGATTTCTCCCCGCGGTGGCATGGCAGTACTAAAAAGTGCTCGCGCTTGGGCCTTAATGACGGGCCGAGACTACGTCATCCCGGAAGACATACAGGCTGTCTTCGCTCCGGTATGCGCTCACCGTTTACCGGTGAGTGGTGGAGAGCATAGGGCCGAAAACTTTATTCAACAGACCTTAAATTCGGTCGACATCATTTAAGTCCCTGTGATTTTCACCTGATAATGATTAAGCGCTGGCGCAAGGTTTTACACAATCGCTATCAGCAATGGATATTTAGGCGCTTGCCGCCGGTTAAAAAAATCAAGCTAGACAACCGCAAGCTCTTTATTTTCCCCACGCGTAGTGGTTTTGTGTTCTTGGGTTTACTGCTGTTGCTCTGGCTAATGGCCACTAACTATGAAAATAATTTAGTTTTTGCCTTTACCTGTTTATTAACCTCTCTGTTTATTGTTGGCGTTTTTCATACCTTTTGGAACTTGTCGGGCCTCACTATTGAAGGGGGAAAAACGGCACCAGGCTTTGCTGGACAAGCAGCTGAGTTTGAATATTTATTGAGCCAGACTGGCAAGCAATCACGTAGCAATATTGAGTTTTCATGTCCTGGTGTTGAAACTGTCTGCGTATCCCTCACGAGCACTGAAATAAAAGCAATTTACCTTTCCGTTTCCGTCAAGCAACGGGGCTGGTTTCAAGCTCCACGCATCACAGTTAAAAGCGTTTATCCTCTGGGCCTGCTAAAAGTTTGGACTTCTTTGCAGATTGATATGACCGCTCTGGTTTATCCTCGACCCCTTGAGGCACCTCTGCCATCTCTGCTTGCCGCTAAACAGGATGATAAAACGCCACCTCCGAGCTACACCACCCATAACAGGGGTAGCGAAGATTTTGTCGGTCTGGAAAAATATCGGCTCGGGGAGTCACGGCATCATATCGCATGGAAGCAATATGCCCGTGAACAAGGTCTGCTAACTAAGCATTACGCCGATGGGCTCGACGATGAACTTTGGCTCGATTGGCAGGCATTAATCGGCATGAATACCGAGGCCCGTTTATCTCGGCTCTGTGCATGGACCGTGCACCTTAGCGAAAAGGGCCAGCCCTATGGCCTGCGCCTTCCAGGTATTGAATTATCTCTAGGCACGGGCCGAGCCCACCGCGATGGCGTACTCCGCGAACTGGCCTTGTTTGAATTGGAAAAAGAAGTAGGGGGGGCGTAAATGAGACCCCTTTGGCAAATCCCCAGAAACAGCTTATTTTGGTTGCTCGTCAGTGTAGTTATCAGTATTGGCTTGCATTTTGACCACTTGCCCGTCTGGATTATTCTTGCGGGCATTGTCGCGACCCTTTGGCAAATACAGCTTTATCGAGAACGCTGGGGCCAGCCTGGGCGCGTCATTAAATGGTGTTTAATCGCTACCTGTGTCGCTGGTTTATTGTTGCACTACGGGCGCATAACCGGGCTTGAACCGATGGTAGCCCTATTATTTGTTGGTTATGTGTTGAAGTTGCTTGAGATTCACCACAAACGCGATGCATTGGTACTAGTTTATCTTTCCTATTTGATCATTATTTTGCAAAGTTTGTTTTCAATTAGTATCGCTTCCAGCTTGCTGATACTAGGTGCTTTACTGCCGACCACAGCGTCTTTGGTCGCTCTACACGGGGATGTTGACAATCCTCGCCCAACAACCGCCTTGCGCACCGCTCTGACAATGACAATGCAAGCCCTACCACTGATGCTGGTGATGTTTATTGTTATGCCACGTATGGGTTCTCTATGGGCAGTACAGAAACAAAACAGCGCTACCACTGGTGTTAGCGATAGCATGTCCCCGGGCGACATGACCAGACTAGGACGCAGTGGTGATGTGGCTTTTCGGGTTGAGTTCGATGGGCCGATACCGGCCCAACGTGAGTTGTATTGGCGCGGACTGGTTTTTTCTGACTTTGATGGTCGGCGCTGGGAGCAGCAAGGCCCGTGGGGCTACAACGATGGTCAGTTCCTACAATGGTCTAACAAAACCCTTGAAGCGTGGGATAAAGTGATTGTGCGCCACGGTAAACCACTAACCTATCAAGTCACTTTAGAGGCAACCAATAGCCCCTGGCTTTTCTCGCTATCAACCCCCGTGCCGCATTCACAGACAGTTGCATTGAGTCGTGATTTTCGTTTAATTAACCAAGAGCCCGTTACCTCTAAACTGCAATACACCGTGAATTCCTGGCTCGACAACCAACTTGAACCTGAATTTTTACCGAGCTGGCGAGCTAGGTTAGAGCTTGCCATTCCCTCAGGCTTTAATCCTAAAACGCTTGCTGTCGCCCAGCAATGGCGTCGAGAAACACCGGATACAGAGACCTTAATTAATCGCTTATTGGCGCTTTACCACCGGGAATTCACTTATACCTTGCGACCTCCGGCATTGGGCAAACATACGGTGGACGAATTTCTATGGGGCACCAAAAAAGGGTTTTGTGAATTTTATGCCAGTAGTTTTGTCTTTTTTATGCGCGCCGCGGGAATACCCGCCAGAGTAGTTGTCGGCTATCAAGGCGGTGAACGCCATCCCACTGAAAACTATTTATTGGTGCATCAATACGACGCCCACGCTTGGGCCGAGGTCTGGATACAAGGGCGTGGCTGGGTGCGTATAGATCCCACAGCGGCTGTTGCCCCAGAGCGAATTGAAATGAGTTTTGCCGACTTGTTTGGCGAGCAAGATGATTTTTTAGCAGCCTCGCCTTTTTCCCTTCAGCGCCTACGTCATATCTACTGGCTCAATAGCTTGCGATTAAAACTTGATTCGCTGGACTATGCCTGGGCGAAATGGGTGCTGAGTTATGACAATCGACAAAATGATTTTCTAATGAATCTATTGGGTGGTATTAATCCGCAACGCATTGCATTATTTATCGTATTAGCGGGCGGCATTGCCTTATTACCGGTTTTTGTCATGCTTTATTTACGTCGCGAGAAAAACACCCAGGATCAGCTCGACCGTTTATTTCTGCAATTTTGTTCACGCCTAGAGAACATAGGTCTACCTCGTAGGCCGGGGGAGGGGCCTCGCGATTACTCTCGTCGTATACGTTTACAAGCACCAAGCCTTATCGAGCAGGTCGACAACTTAACTCGACTCTATGAACGTGCGCGTTATGCAGAGCAACAGCAAGCAGAGCTGAAACAGTTCAAAACAGCACTTAGCATGTTTAAACCTAGCCGCAAAGATCGACTAACAAGTCATTAATGATCCGATAGGGACTGGCCAAACTATAGGGCCGATACATTCAACCCAATACCGGATCATCATAAATATAGTCCTACTTACATCATCTTCAACACTACAAGCGACCAGCGTTAGTAGTAGACCCTGCTCTGGAGAATGGGCGTCTCTGGCACTGGGCTCCAGTGCCAGACATTGGCAAAATGCTGTACACGGCTAATATTTATGTCGGATGCTACTTGCTAGACCGCGGTCTTTGTCTGAGACAAATTAGAATGTAGTTAAAATATTTATTTCAGCCTATGCATTAAAAAAGGGGATGCTCTTAATTAGAACATCCCCTTTCTGTTAACACTGCGTTGATAGCTAAATGCTTATCTTAGTAGTGGTTCACCGGGCATTTTGCGCAACTCAGGCAGTACATCTTTCGCAAACAAGCGCAGGCTTTTCTCGACATCGTCATAGGGCATACCACCGTAGCTGAAGACACCATTGTAGGCGCCGGCTCCAGTGCGGGCGGTAAAATCTTGGATGCGCTCGAGACATTGCTTGGGTGTACCATAGACCTGAATGCTCATAAAGAAACGAACCACGTCCTCGAGGTTTTTGGTCACGTGGTCAACCATGGCTCCATAAGTTTCATAGCCCTTGGTGCTTTTCAAGTGGTCGCTGGCCATTTCGTAGTGCTCGATAACCGAGCGGTAATAGCCGCCGATATATTTATAGGCCATTTCTTCGGCGCGGTCGGCGCTTTCGTCGCAATACGTCCAGCCACCGAGAATAGGAGCGGGGGCTTCTTCACCGTTGACCTCACGATAAATGGCGCGATAGTCGTTCATTTCTTTTTCGACATGTTCCCAAGGTTTCTGAGGAATAATCAAAATACCGACACCGAGCTCTGCCATTATTTTAGAGGATTCGGGAGAGACCGCAGCGGCATAAGTACGGCCTTTAAAGGATTTGTAAGGCCGTGGACGAATTTCGCGCCGTGGTTGTTTAACATACTTGCCATCAGCTTCGCAGAAACCGGTCTCGAGACCGTCAAGAATCATAGTTGCGGCTTCAGTGAAGGTTTCGCGACTGGCGTTCATATCTTTGCCAAAGCCCTCAAACTCAACACGACCCAAACCACGCCCCACACCGAGAATCATGCGGCCATTAGACATATTGTCGAGCATGGAAATTTCTTCAGCAACACGCATGGGGTCGTGCCAAGGTAGGACGATAACCATCGACCCCAGACCAAGGTCGGGGTTGCGGCCAGCCCAGTAAGAGAGATACTGGGTCACATCAGGGCACATGGTGTAATCAGTAAAGTGGTGCTCAACGCCCCAGATAGATTGAAAGCCGAGCTCACTGGCTAAATCACCCATACGTAGATCGTTGGTGTAAACTTCATGATCCGTCATATTAGGGTCTACACCCTGAAAAATTAAAGATAATCCTACGTCCATTTTTCCTTTCCTCTGTCGGTTAGTTAACTATTTTTGGTTTTATCGTTAGATAAAAACTCATGTTGCTCTATCAATAAAAGCATCCGTGGGTGCTTCTACTGTTTAAATATTCTCTAACTGTCATCAAGATGGATGACTTCGCTATTGGCCATTTGATTGCAGCATATATTTTGTGCCAATGCACCGACTTCACCTGCTTAACCATGGTGTTTAAGGCGAGGTTTTTTACAACTTCGCGCCACAACACTTCGAATACATTTGGCCAAGGTGTTTCAAAGGCGCCGGGAACGGTGCTCATCATGCGGGTGGCGTATTTTGCCAGATCCCGTACCATTGGCAAGTTCTTGCCAATGGTACGGGCTTTTGAGGAGTCTTAGACGATCTACCCGCAGGAGAGGCATAATCGGCAACGAAAAAAATGGCTGTTACCGCCTGGGGGGTTGCCATTGTCAAGGTTAGACTTTTATTACGCTCGAAGATGAAGAATTAAGAGCCAAAATACCTAACAATCGCTATGGCCAAGACTTTGATTGTTGCTACCTGTGGATAAGGCTCTTGTATTTAATCGACTTACTAAAAGACTTGACTTAAAAAAATCCCGAGTGACCAGACCTCTCGGGATTTTTATTTTTCGATACGTCAACTCGAGAGCTAACGGGCATTTTAGATGGCGAGTGACAAACCACCGTCCACAACAATAATAGAGCCTGTGATAAAATCAGATGCCGCACTGGCTAGCAATACCGATATCCCCTGGAAGTCCTCGGGCTGGCCATAATTACCGGTCGCTGTTTTTGATACGGCAAAGTCGACGAGAGGAACTTTATTTTCACCTTCACAAGGCATCATTTCGGTGTTGACCAGACCGGGAAGTAGGGCGTTAACGGTAATTCCGTGTTTGCCCCAGCCCTGAGCTAGGCTCTGAGTCATATGATCCATACCGCCCTTGGCTGCAGCGTAATGAACCAACTTACCGAAACCAAGCTTAGTTATAATGGATCCAACGTTAACAATTTTACCGCCTCCCGCTTTAACCATATGGGGAAAAACAGCGCGGCAGGTAAGGAAGCAAGAGGTCAAATTAATGGCAATAAAGTTATTCCACTCCTCGAGGGTCATGCTCTCAGCGGGGATGCCCCAGCTAATCGCGGCGTTGTTAAAGAGGATGTCGATACGACCATAGTGCTCAGCAACGGCGGCAACCATATTGTTAACGTCATCTTCTTTCGAGACATCACACTGCACACCTAAAGCCGTTGCACCACCACTCTCAAGGACCGACACAGCGTTATCAATTTTGTCTTGATTGCGACCAACAACGGCAACTTTTGCACCTGCTTCGGCCAGACCTCTGGCAATACCCAGCCCGAGGCCACCGTTGCCACCAGTGATAATGGCGACTTTGCCTGTTAAATCAAATTTGCTATTCATTTACTTAATCTCCAAAAAACACTACGGCGCGCATTGATTCTGTTGCGTTTTTGCGTAGTGGTGAATCCTGTAGGGTTAGGGAGTAAACCTGCGATGTGATTTAAATACCCAAAGTCATACCGCCATCGGCAACAATAATGGAGCCGGTGATAAATTTAGAGGCATCACTTGCCAATACCAGTGACAGGCCTTCAAAATCATCGGGCATGCCGTAGCGACCCACCGGCGTTTTATTCGTAATGTAGTCGACAACCGGGCCAATTTTGTTTTCGCCGAAGCAAGGCATCATCTCGGTATGTACCAAGCCGGGAAGAATAGCATTGACTTGAATGTTGTCTTTGCCCCAGGCCAGCGCCAGACTTTGGGTCATATGGTCCATGCCGCCTTTGGCCGCTGCGTAGTGCACCAATTTGCCCATGGCTTTTTGAGTGATAGCTGAGCCAACATTAACAATTTTGCCACCACCTGCTTTAACCATTTCAGGGTGCACAGCTTTAGAACAGAGGAAGCAGGACGTCAGATCGATAGCAATAAATTGATCCCAGTCTTCTATAGTCAGCTTTTCCGGTGCAACGCCCCAACTAATCGCCGCATTGTTAAAAAGAATATCCACCCGACCGAGTTGCTCAACAGTTTCAGCAACCATACGATTGACGTCATCTTCCTTCGAAACATCGGCATTTATGCCAATAGCAGTGGCGCCGACTTCTTTCATTTCAGCGACAGCTTTATCAATTTTTTCTTGATTACGGCCAACAAGGGCAACAGCGCAACCTTCCGATGCCAAGCCTTTGGCAATGCCGAGGCCAAGGCCGCCGTTACCGCCGGTTATAATGGCTACTTTTCCTGTTAAATCAAAACACTTCACGGGTGTACCTCCAATCGTCTTACATGGTCAAAATGCATTAAATTCTCGGTGGCGAGAGACCTCACCGTTACTAACTGACCTTATTAACGTATGACGTTATAATTCGCCTCGGTTTAAGGATTTTATCTTCTGTCACTTTCCGCCTTGTGTATCGTTTCTCGACACGTAGGTTTTTTCAACATGGCGATACTCGCATTTTTCTAGCAAAAAAGGAAATTTTTTTTACCACTTGGTAACATTGTATACGCCATTTTTGAGTAAAGCGCTTGATGTTTTTCACAAAGTTTGAATTCGTCGCGATTATAGGGTGACTCATGGTGGCTATACAGCTAGTGTAAACGTCACCCCCGTTAATCCAAAAACAACCGAATTATTCTCTTATATAACAACAGATTAAAGATTAAATTTTATCTTAATTATAGATTTAAATTCGACCTTTATTATATTCTTAATTTATCCAATTAGACTGCCATCACTATTCTTTTTATAAACAAATTGGTGGTCAATACAGCGCCACTGCAAGCTATACCAACAACCCCTCGGGTAATTCTACGGCATCCATTTAAGATCAAGGGTGAATCAACAGTAACCCCGTGATTGATTCCTGCGCTCGAAGCTCTCCGTCAAACAGGAGCGGCTGTCCAGCATTTTTATTTTGAACCCATGTAAGTTTAGAGCTATTTGCTCTTTTATATGTCAACCCATTGTCAATACCCGATGCGCTTCGGCCTGTATTTTTGCCGTCGTACTACTGTATAGTTTCTAACCCACAGGAATGGTAGATATAGCTACAAGTAATAATAATTAGAATAACCGGCCGCGTGCCAACGAAGGAGAAATCATGAGTGCATACCGTCTCGACACGGTAGATGAATACGGTCATCAGCCTACTGCGGATAGTAATTTCAACGAAAGTGTTTACCTTAATGGCTGGGATCCCCAGCAGAGAATGGGAGTGTGGATGCGTCTCGGCAATCGCGTTAACGAGGGCCACGCCGAGCTTTCGGTTTGCATCTATTTGCCCGATGGCCGCGTTGCCTGCCAGTTTTTAAGGCCCACTATAGACACCAATGAACATCACAGTGCCGGTGGGCTTGACTACGAAGTGCAAGAACCTTTTAAAGCGGTGAGCATGAAGTATTGCGGTGAAGCCATGATTCTCGACGACCCTCAAGTTCTGCGCGAACCCCGCAAAATGTTTAAAACCGCGCCGCGGGCTTCGTGCCAGGTGCAATTGTCCCATTCTGGTCTGTCACCCATACAGGGGGGTGAACCCACCGACCCCGAATCAGAAACCATGTATGGCCGGGATTTCTCTGTTGGCCATTTCAATCAGCACACTCTGGCAACGGGTAAAATAACTCTGGGGGATGAAAGCTGGGACTTAAACGGTTTTGGCTGGCGCGACCACTCATGGGGCCCGCGTTATTGGACAAATATTAATTTTTATCGCCTGTTCATCGCCAATTTCGGGGAAGACCGCGGTCTCATGATGCTCAAGCGCACTGATCGTGAAATGCAAGTGCACCGGCGAGGCGTTCTCATGTTCGATGGTAAATACGAAGACATTATCGATATGGATGTCATGACAGAATGGGATGCTAATAAAGACCCTAAAACTGTTCGCCTTGGCGTGCGAACGACCAACCGAGCCGTTGTATTGAATGGCAAAATTATCACCATGGCACCCTTGCGCAACCACCGTAAAATCAATGGTGAAACCGTAGTAAGCCGTATCGCCGAAGGTTTCACAGAATGGGTTTGGGATGATGGGCGCCCTGGTATCGGTATCACAGAATATATCGAGCGCCTCGAGGATGGCGAACCGGTCGGCTTCCCGCTTTGATGAAGGCCATGAATACTGTCTGCACAGTACACAACTGTTGATTATGACTAAAGCTTCTGAACAGCAAATACTGCTCGACAACATCATCGCTAAACTTGAGCTGGCCCTAAAACGGCGCTACGGCGAGGATATCAGTGTTGAAAATGCGTCTCTTGCGACACTCGGGGCCTCCAATCGAACCGTGCTTTTTGATTTAAAAGAATCCGCGGGCCGTCGTCGTTTAGTGTTGCGTCAGGAAACCGTCAAATCAGAAGTATCACCCTTTATTTCTCCCCACGATCAGTTTGAAATTTTAAAAGTAGTCCATCGCCACGAAGTGCCGGTGCCAGAGCCAATATTTGAACTTGAACCCAAAGATGACCTCGATCTCGGGTATGTCATGACCTGTGTGGAGGGAGAGACCCTGCCAAAAACCTTGCTCAATGCTCGTGAGTTTACTGTGGCCCGCCAGCGCTTCGCCGCACAGACTGGCGAAATTTTTGCCAAACTGCATGCCATTGATCTTCGTGAAGTAGATTTTTTGGAAAATGTTATCGATAGTGTTGACCCACTAGCAGCACAAATTAGGCGTTACGATGCCTACTGTGAATATCATCCGGGTCTCGATGTCGGTATTCGCTGGCTTGAAAACAATCGCCCACCAGAAAAACCTCGTGTTTTTGTCCACGGAGATTACCGCAATGGCAATGTTATTCTCAGCCCTGAGGGCATTGAGGCCGTGCTCGACTGGGAATGCGCCCATATCGGCAGCGCCATGGAAGATTTTGGCTGGGTCTGTTTACGTGCTTGGCGCTTTGGTAATATTGATCAGCCCGTAGGTGGTTTCGGGCCACGCAATGAATTTTACCAGGCCTATACAAACCATGGCGGCCAGGCGATTGATGAAGAAGAGATTCACTGGTGGGAGGTTTTCGGCTCGCTACGCTGGGCTGTTCTCAATATGATGCAGGCCGATGGTCACATCAGCGGAGTCAGGCGGTCATTGCCTTTTGCCTGTTGTGGCCGTAATACCAGCATGATCGAATACGATATGTTGATGACAATTAATGGGGACTTCTCTTAAGTCAAAGAACTTAGTACCTCATTACAGCTTGAACGTTGCATTTGTCCTGCTAAAGCGTTTTAGCACGTTTATTAATCGCGTTTTTAAAACTGTGGTATGGAAGCAAGTCGCTCCTGCACATCACTTTAATGCTTGGATAGTACACATTTCTGGAGTCAGTGCTTTGAGTCAGGATAAGCCCGATATAAAAGAAATCCTTATCACCGTAAAACAACTGCTAGAAAGTATCGCCAATAAATCCAAGGGTAGCGAGCGATACGATGCACTATGCGGCGCTTTTCTGATTGGAGTGGTCGATAGAGAACTCGATTACGGGGAACCTCAGAACGAAAGACAGAGTCGCGAATTACAAATATTGCTCGGGCGAGAAGGTTCTATACATGATCTCTACCAGCAGTTCTGCCAGCAAGTTCGTCACGGCAAATTAGACGAGCACTGGCCCGCTGCCTTCAATTTTGCCTTGCGACAGGTTGTTGATAAGGTCAGCGTCACTAACCCCGATTACCTAACCACTATACATCGAACTAAGTCGTGACCGAATAATCAGCTATCCCCGGTTGAAAAAACAGTTTTTAATGTGTTTTTTTCGTTTATTAAATGTTTAACAAAAAAGAGGAGTTATTGTTATGTCTGGAAGAGTAGAAGGACAGGTCGCCATTGTCACCGGTGCCAGTGGTGGCATTGGGCGTGCGGCAAGTGAAATTTTTGCCCGTGAGGGTGCCAGTGTTGTGATTGCTGACATGAATGTCGTTGGTGGTGAAGAAACAGCTCACATCATCGAACAGGCGGGTGGAAAGGCCATATTTATTAAGACCGATGTCTCCAGTGCCGCTGACACTGAGGCAATGGTGAATGCAGCCGTAGCCGAGTTTGGCAAGCTTAACTGTGCCTTTAACAATGCCGGTGTCGAAGGCGAGCAAGCTTTGGCCGCCGATGCCACCGAAGAAAATTTCATGCTCAACTACAAGGTCAATATGCTCGGGGTATGGCTGTGTATGAAATACCAAATCAAACAAATGATGGCCCAAGGCACAGGTGGAGCCATTGTCAATACGGCCTCTGATGCCGGCTTGATCGGTGTCAAAGGTCTCGGCCACTATTCAGCTGCCAAGCACGCAGTGATCGGCTTGACTAAGTCGACAGCTCTAGACTATGCCACCAAGAAAATTCGTGTCAATGCCGTTTGCCCCGGCCCCATTCGCACGCCAATGCTAGAGCGAGTATTTGAAGAAAACCCCAAGTTTGCAGACGCGATGATTGCTGCCCAGCCCGTTAAACGCCTGGGCGAGCCTTCTGAAATTGGTGATGCGGCTGTCTATCTTTGTTCAGATGCTGCCAGCTACATCACTGGCCACGCCCTACCAGTCGATGGCGGTTACATCGCCACCTGAAACAAGAGCGCAGAAAGAATCGACTTCCCAGAGCTATTCTACTTTGTGTAGTATGGCCCGGGTTTTATAACGAATCGCCCTTATTTTATGGGTATGGAGAAAATGAATGAAAATTAAGGCCGCCGTATTGCGCGGAGTCGACCAGCCTTTCGAGATCGAAGAGCTGGAGCTCGCGCCACCAAAAGAAAATGAAGTACTGGTTAAAACCACTGCCAGTGGTATTTGCCACAGTGATTACTCTGTTGCTCATGGCATTTTGCGCTGTCCCTTTCCCATCGTCCTCGGTCATGAAGGCGCAGGTGTTGTTGAGGCCGTAGGCCCTGGCGTTACCGAACTAAAGCCCGGTGATAAAGTCATCGCCTCGCTAACGCCCAGTTGTGGCGATTGCAGCATGTGTAAAGAAGGTAAAGAATTTATGTGTTCGGGCATGGGTAAATTACTCAGCGACTGTACTCAGCTCGATGGCACTACCCGGCATAAAACAGCAAGCGGCGAGGATGTTTACACTTTGTGTGGTGTTGGCTCCTTTGGCGAATATATGGTAATGCCTGTAGGTTCTGCAATTAAAGTACCGGATGATACCCCCCTGGACACCACTTGCCTGATTGGCTGCGGCGTAACCACCGGTACCGGAGCTGCGCTAAATACCGCCAATGTACAACCTGGCGAGGCGACAGCGGTTATTGGTTGCGGTGGTGTTGGCCTGTCTATTATCCAAGGCTGCCGAATTGGTGGTTCAACGATTATTATCGCTATCGATCCCATGGAAGAAAAACGGGAATTGGCGCTATCTCTGGGTGCTACCCACGCAATTAATCCCTTTGAGGAAGACGCCGCTGCAAAAGTGAAAGAGTTGACCGGTGGTTTAGGCGTGCACTATGCCTTTGAAGCATTAGGCCGTGTTGAAACCATGGCACAAACCTGGGAGATGATTCGCCCCACCGGTACATGCGTGATTGTTGGAGTCGCCTCATTGGATCAGTCCGTGAAGATCCCCTCAGCCGGTTTGTTAGCCGAGTATGAAATTCAGGGTTCTTGCTATGGCTCATCAACCCCGAAGAAAGATATCCCCCGTTTCGTTGAACTGTATAAGAACGGTGATTTGAAGCTGGACGAAATGATTACCCAGCGTATTGGCCTGGAGGATATCAACCGCGCCTTTGACGAAATGGGTCGAGGCGAAGGTGCCCGGTCCGTGATCATGTACGGTTAATTAAGCAATTTACAGTTAATTTCGAATGTCGGCCCAAGGGTACGACGGGGAGAGAAATAATGAAGACAAAAGCCGCAGTGCTTTATGAAATCGGCGCGCCTCTGGTCATTGAAGAGCTGGAGCTAGAAGGCCCGAAAGAAAATGAAATTTTAATTAACTACACCGCTAGTGGTATTTGCCACAGTGACTATTCCTTTGCTCACGGTGTACTACCAACTCAGTTACCTGCTGTACTGGGTCACGAAGGTGCAGGGGTGGTCGAAGAAGTGGGCGCCAATGTTACCAACGTAAAAGTAGGTGATCACGTTGTTGCCGCACTAACGCCCGCTTGTGGCAAATGTACTTTTTGCCTCGAGAGCAAACCTTTTCTCTGTGCGGAGATGTCGAGTGTCATATGGGAAGGCAGCTTACTTGACGGCACAAAGCGTTTTAAAAACAGTAAGGGCGAAGACATCGGCCAACTGGTTTGTGTGGGCACCTTTTCTGAACGCTCTGTTATTCCCGCTGGTATGGCGATAAAAGTCGATGACAAAGCGCCTCTCGATACTATTTGCTTAATTGGTTGTGGTGTTACTACCGGTGTTGGTGCAGCGTTGAATACCGTCGATATTAAAGAAGGCGACAGTTGTGCCGTTATTGGCTGTGGTGGTGTGGGTTTATCCATTATTCAGGGCTGCCGTATTGCCGGTGCTGGACAAATTATTGCTATCGACCCAGTTGCCGAAAAACGTGAGTTGGCCATGCAAATGGGTGCAACACACGCCATCGACCCAAGCGATATTAATGTCGTCAAAGAGGTCCGTAAACTCAGCGGCGGCGGTGTACACTTTGCCTTTGAAGCACTGGGGCTGAAAGTCACTATTGAGCAAGCCTGGGCCATGCCACGCGTTACCGGCACTGCTGTTATCGTCGGTGTACCCAAAATGGATACCGAGCTGGAACTGCCTGTTTTGGGCTTTTTTGGCGAGAAGCACTTTAAGGGTTCTGCCTACGGAAGTTCTGTTCCATCCAAGGATATCCCCAAGTTTGTCGACCTATATATGACAGGCGAGTTAAAGCTCGACGACATGATTACCAAACGTATAAAGCTTGAAGAGGTGAATACTGCCTTTGAAGAAATGAGCCGGGGTGAAGGCGCTCGCTCAGTCATCATGCATGGCTAAGCAGCGGTTTATTTAAGAATAAATAGAGACCTGTGCAGGGGAGGAAATAACTCTTTTGCACAGGTAAAAAAAGGAAATAAATCATGAAAGAATTAACAAGCTCCTCTTTTGTCGATGATTTTGTTTTTCTCGAGGGCCCACGCTGGAACAATGGCAAGCTCTGGGTTTCAGACATGTTCGGCAATACCGTATATACGATTACGCCAGACGGTCAGCGCACAGCGATGGCTACTTTCCCCAACCGCCCCTCCGGTATTAATTTTATGCCCGATGGCTCAGTGGTTGTAGTCTCTATGGCTGACCGTAAGTTAATGAAGCTGTCGGACGATGGTTCGTTAAGCGAATACGCAGATCTGTCTGCCATCCTTCAATACGACATTAATGACTGTGTGTGCGCGCCCAACGGCAATATTTATGTCGGCACATTTGGTTACGATGTGTTTGCCCATGAAGAGCCAAAGGCGGCCACATTAACCCTGGTTAAAACTGATGGCACTATTCAGACAGTCGCCGAAGATATGCACTTTCCCAATGGCGCGTGTATTACCCCCGATGGTAAAACCTTGATTGTAGCGGAAACCTTTGTGGGTCGAATTACTGCATTTACTATTGACGCTGACGGCTCCTTATCTGGGCGCCGGGTCTTTGCCGATTTGGGTGAATACACACCCGATGGTATTTGTCTCGATGCCGAAGGGGCTGTTTGGGTTGCCGCTTTCGAAAATGGCGAGTTTATTCGCGTGTTGGATGGCGGAGAAATCACTCATAAAATAGATACGGGTGACCGCCGCGCCGTCGCCTGTAACCTAGGTGGCGCTGATGGAAAAACTCTTTACTGCCTGATTTATGATGGTAGCTTAGACGATATTCCCGAGGGTAAGCGCAACGCTATCATTGAGACAGCCACAGTTGATGTTGCCGGCGCTGGTTCACCCTAGCCTTTGTTTATTCACTCAACAAAAAAGCCGGAGAGAATCTCTCCGGCTTTTTTGTGTATTGCTTGATGAGTTCTTACCTTTTGACCACCCGATCCAAGCATTCTCCAATTGCCCTTAAAGGACAAGCTAGATCCATTAACCAGGCAAATAGAGGCCGCCATTAACATGAAGGGTCTGCCCGGTGACATAGGAGGATTCTTCCGAGCAGAAAAAATTAACTACACCGGCAATCTCCTCTGGTTTACCGACACGTTCGGCAGGTACGCGTGCTTCCATTTTATCAAATTCGTCCTGTGGCAAAATACCGCGCAAGCGCTCGTGCCATATGATACCCGGTGCAATAGCGTTAACAGTTACCCCATGTTTGGCAAGATCCAATGCCACGGAACGCGTGTAGCCCGTAACTGCGGCTTTGGCTGCAGCATAGGGCGACTGACCGACGCCGGGATGGTAGGCATACATCGAGGCAAAGTTGACGACGCGCCCAAAGCCTTTATCGACCATCGCCTTACTAAAGGCACGGGTTAAATAAAAGGTACCGTTGGCATTGACAGCCATGACACGATCCCAACTTTTTGTGTCAAGTTCCCAAGGTTTGGCATTACCCTGAATACCGGCGTTGTTAATAAGATAGGCAATATGAATACCATCCTCTGCCAACTTTTTCGCCAGAGCATCAGCCTGTTCTTCCTTAACAACATCAAGGGGGTAGCCCGTAAACATGGCCTTTTGCTCGTCGTTGAGTTCAGCCTCTATCCAAGGGTCGATATCGGTAACTCGGCGATCGGTGCCGATAACAGGAATGCCCGCTGCCATCAAGCGCTTAACAATGGCGGTACCTAGGCCACCAATTGCACCCGTTACCAGTGCATGTCCTCTATTCATAGTATTATTCATCGCATTCTCCAGTTTTTCCTATATTGTCAATTAAAGTAAATCGTTTGCCAATCACAGACTCGGGCAGTAATAAATTTGCCAAGGGATTTGACCAGTAAATAGCCCCGTATGGCAAGCTGTGTTGAGAGTCTGAGGTAACCCGGACGACGAAAAATAAATGACCCAAGTGCTCAGAACTCTTTAAATAGGGCATACTTGGCCGTTATCTCGTTGACCATATGCATGTCTTATGAATTCTCCCGATGATTGGCCTAGCCAGGTTTTAGCCGGTTTGAGACTTCATTTCATTGATGGAATGCCGGGGAGTGGAAGAAGGGGGGGGAGCCCTAGTTTTTTAATCAAGAATATCTTACGCCGGTACTACCCTTGGCTCTGGAGTATGTTACGACATATTTCTCCCCCCAATGGTAACGACTGACATTCTGCTTGCTAGCAAAGTAGCACTGGCTAAAAATGTACTCACTTTTCTCAGGCCTGGACCTGAACTCTAGAAAGTCACTGCGTCTCATGAGGTTATATGTCACAGCCCCTCGAACACTTAAGTTTTACTGTAGCTCAGCACTCGATAGCCGGTGTTAAAGCACAAAATGAAGATGCCCTTGGCATCCGTATTCCCCAAGGGCTGGCATTGACCAACAAGGGGGCCGTGGCGGTAATTGCCGATGGAGTGAGTGCTGCAGAGGCAGGCAAGGAAGCCAGTGAAACTTGCGTCCATAACTTCCTCTCTGACTATTACTCGACACCCGATAGCTGGGGTGTAAAAAAATCGACGACCCAGGTTCTTACCGCACTAAATCGTTGGCTTTTCGGTCAGGGTCGTAGTTTTAGCGACGCACAAAAAGGCTATGTCAGCACCTTCAGCAGTATAATTTTTAAGTCGCAAACAGCTCATATTTTTCATGTTGGCGATTCGCGCATCTATCGCCTACGAAACAATGATCTCGAACAATTGACACGCGACCACACCACGTTCATTAGTGAAGAGCAATCGTATTTAGCCCGTGCTATGGGTCTAGACGTAAAGCTCGATGTCGATTATCGCAGTGTTGATTTAGAAATCGGCGACATCTTTTTCCTTAGCACCGATGGTATTCATGACTATGTCAAAGATAAAGATTTGCGTCTAGTGTTGGGCACTCTTATTGGAGAACAAACAGAACAAGCCTTCGAGGCTTGTTGCATAAACTTAGTGAAAATCGCACTCGAAAATAATAGCCGCGACAATTTAAGCTGCCAAATCTTGCGCGTTGACAGTTTTCCCAAGCAAAGTATTGATGACATTAGTCGAAAATTATCGGCCTTACCATTCCCTCCAATTCTTGAGCCGGGGATGATTCTTGATGGCTATCGTATCGAACGCGAATTACACGCGAGTAGTCGCAGCCAGGTATACTTGGTTTTTGACGTCGACAGCAATCAGCGCTATTGCATGAAAACGCCCTCGGTTAATTTTGATGACGACCTGGCTTATATTGACCGTTTTGTGATGGAAAGCTGGATAGGTAACCGCATAGACAGTCCCCATGTCGCGAAAGTTATCGGTAGCGATAAGTCAAAATCGTGCTTGTATTATCTCACTGAATATATCGATGGGATTACTCTGGAACGATGGATAAAAGAAAACCCTAAACCTCCTGTGCAAGATGTTATTTTATTAGTTCAACAAATTGTCAAGGGAATAAGAGCCTTCCATAACCGCGAAACCCTGCATCAAGATATTAAGCCTGGAAATGTTCTTATTGACCGCAATGGGCAGGTTAAAATCATTGATTTCGGTTCCTGCTTTATTCAGGGGATCGCAGAAATATCTACACCTCTAGAGAATCAAGGGATACTCGGCACCGCAGCTTACTCTGCCCCCGAAGTAGTCCTTAAGGCGAAAAGCACCGTGAAATCTGATATTTTCTCACTGGCCGTTATAGTTTACGAAATGCTGACAGGGGAACCCCCTTTTTCTGGCAAGCTAGAAGAGTGCCGTACATCAAAAGCTTATTTGAAAACTAAATATACCCCTTGTTATGAAATCAACCCCTTAATTCCCATTTGGATAGATGGCGCGGTAAAAAAAGGCCTGCGTTTTAGTCCAGAGCAACGCTATGAAGATGTTTCTGAATTTTTACATGAACTACAAAAACCCAATCCAAAATATAAAGAAAATCAACGTGACGCACTAATCGAAGCGAACCCATTACTATTTTGGCAAGCCTTATCCGGCTTATTATTTTTTGCCCTTTGTCTTTCTCTTTTACTCTAGAGTAATCATTTTTAGTTCGTCACTGATTCCTACAGTATCAAGCACAATGTCATTTAACGCATAGAGAGTTGGCAAGCTAAAAGCTTTTTCTAGTCTGATAATTTTTATCGTATCGGGTAAAATTGTGACTATCTTTGTCACTAAAACATCAATAACAATACTAAATTTCCACAAGCCCTACTGAGAGAGATAGAAACTTGAGCGACAACATACACAGTAATGACGGTGAATTTTCTCGCAGTACAACCCTTCGTAAAATTGACAGCCACCTGTGGGAGAGTGAATTATCCGCTGATTGGTGTATCGGCAAAGTGCCCAATGGAGGCTATACCATGGCACTCGCTGCCAAAGTGCTTAGTGAAGCCTTGCCTCATAGTGACCCTTTGACAGTTACGGCCTATTATTTGGCACGTACTGAACCAGGGCTAGTACGCTGTGAATTTGAGCTTTTGAGGATCGGGAAGTCGACGTCTAATGGCATGGTGAAGCTAATTCAGAACGAAGAAGTAAAAATACAATTAATTGGTGTTTTTCAAAATATTGATAAGCTCAAGGGTGAAACTTTGATAGAGGAGAGCACACCCGATATACCGGCTTATGCTCACTGTGTCGATATGCCCTATGCTCCCAATATCACTCTTCGAGATAGACTGATTCAACGTCTAGCCCCCAGTAATATTAATGCACTGGTTAATAGCCCTGATGGTGATGCAATCTGGAGAGGCTGGCAACAATTTAAAGATAAGGCACATATTGATCTGTTCGGCGTGTTGATGTTTTGTGATGCTTTACCGCCACCAGCCTTTGCCGTTTATGGAGCCAAGGGAAGAGTACCGACTATTGAAATGTCAGTGCAAATCCATCGACGGCCCTGTCCCGGACCATTACGCTGCCAATTTAAAACCAGTTATATTACCCGAGGTGTTGTGAGTGAAGATGGTATTATTTGGGACAGCGCGGGCAATTTAATTGCCTTGTCTCGACAAACTGCAAAGTTGCGTGTCTCGCTCTAGCGTAAGAAACCACCTACTATTCTCAGGCATTACCACTGCTAGGGTAAAAATTATGTTTTCTTCATGGACTTACAGGTTCCCAAAGAAATAAACGGTTCATCTCTGGCCCAGAGACGGCAGCAACTTAATGTCATTTGCAATTGCGTTGATGGTTTTCCTATACACGGTTAACCATGCTTGCAGGGTTGGTGGCAGGGCTTTGCCCATAGCCTCATCAATACAACCCACCATGACTTGCGGGTGGGTTGTATAATAAGAACCCCAGTTGTCGACAGCTCTGATACGCTCAGCTTTCGCCTCGCCGCTGGTATGTAATGAAAAGCCCATACCCACAATTAGAACTTGCACGTAAAGGGTCGAAGTGAAAACTATCCAACGATCATCCGCCTGGTCGAGTAAGGCCGATAGCAGTGTGAAAATTAGGGTGCTGGCAGTTTTTTCCTGGTCGCAAAATTGCCGATTTCAACAATCCGGGTTCTATCAACAGGGGTATCAAGCTGCTCACTGCGGACTTACTCAACGGACTTGTCAAGATAGTCTCCCAAGAGTAAGTCTTGTTTAAGCGAACTATTCAACCCTGGTGCCGCATCGGTTCGCCGTCCATTTTTTTAATCCCAGAAAATCCGGCTGATAGAAAAATATCGAGGCCTAGCGGGCGGTGTACATAGCGCATAGCGCCGTACGATGCAGTCCTCCAGTTTAGGGCTTAGCGGATGCCCAACGTTGTACAGGCCCAGCAATAGTCGTTAGCTAGAGACGTAATAGCTTGTCGTAACTGCATTTTTGTATTGTCTGACAGCGCGCCTTTCGTTTCTCTCAATATCGTGGTTTGCATAGCTACCTCAATAAAAAGTTTGGCTCGAGGTTAAGCTTACGGAGGGAATAAGACTAAAGTCAGTTTCTTGAAGATAGGCATTCCATGGTGGACAGCATCATGCCAAGAATTAAGACAAGGTCTTGACTTAGGGTGGCTTTTTGTACGCCCCTAGGCGATGAGTTCGCGTTTATTTGCTCAATTCATGAAATTGGGCTCAGAATTGGCTTGCCCCACGCTGGAATAGGTTTAAAATTGGGCCCCATTTTTCGCCCACTCAGTATTTTGAATTTTCATTGTCAGAGCGACACGTCTTTGTTAGGGCATAAAGCTCTAGGCATGGCTTAGGCCTTTATCTAATCAAGGCAACGTATTCACTTACGGCCTAAGTCTTATATTTCAACGCAGACTTTATAAACCGAAGCAACTTGTCATCTGGAGGCAACAATTGATTAAACAGTACACGGCTCTCGCCCTTGGCTTGTTAATGGCCACGCCTTTATGGGCATCCGTCGAAGGCGGTGGTGCCAAGCTCGAACTGACCCATACTTGGGTGGGCTATCTGGCTATTGGCATTTTTGCTTTCGCTTATATTTTTGTCATTCTTGAAGAAAAAATTCATCTACGTAAATCCAAGCCTGTGCTCCTAGCTGCTGGCCTGATCTGGATTTTAATCGCCCTAGTCTACAACTCTCATAATATACCGCATGCGGTTGAGCCGGCGATTCGACACAACTTTCTCGAATATGGCGAATTATTTTTCTTCCTACTGGTGGCAATGACCTATATCAATGCGATGTTAGAGCGAGGCGTTTTCGATGCCTTGCGAAATTGGCTCGTTGACAAGGGTTTTAGTTATCGCAGCCTGTTTTGGTTGACTGGCATACTAGCCTTCTTTATTTCACCCATTGCCGACAATCTGACGACCGCTCTGATCATGTGTGCTGTGGTGTTGGCCGTTGGTACAGGAAAACCAGGGTTTGTCTCCATTGCCTGCATTAATATTGTTGTTGGTGCTAATGCCGGTGGTGCCTTTAGCCCCTTTGGCGACATCACCACCCTGATGGTATGGCAAAAGGGGATGGTAGATTTTAGTGAATTTTTTGTGCTGTTTATTCCTTCAGCCGTCAATTTTCTGGTACCGGCAATCATTATGCAATTCGCCCTGCCTTCCGGCAAACCGCCTAAAGTTCAAGGTGAGCAGGAGGGGCTCAAATTCGGTGGTATGGTTATTGTTGGCTTATTTTTACTGACGATTGTTACCGCCGTTTGCTTCCATAATTTCCTGCATATCCCCCCGGTGTTTGGCATGATGCTCGGTTTGGCCTACCTTAAATTTTACGGTTACTACCTTCTCCAACGCTCGAAGTCGTGGACGGCCGCCACAGAGGCCCCCCCTGGTTCAGCGTCTGACCCCTATGATTTTGATGTCTTTTCAAAGATTGCACAGGCCGAGTGGGATACCTTGTTTTTCTTTTACGGTGTTATCTTAGCGGTTGGTGGTCTCGGCTTTATCGGTTATTTGGGCATGGCCTCAGAGTTTGTTTATGGCGAGCTTGGTGCCACCACAGCGAATGTGTTGGTGGGCATTATGTCGGCCATTGTCGATAATATTCCCGTAATGTTTGCAGTGCTGACAATGAACCCTGAAATGTCTCATTTTCAGTGGCTATTGGTAACGTTGACAGCGGGAGTAGGTGGTAGTTTGCTGTCTGTTGGCTCTGCAGCTGGTGTTGCCCTTATGGGACAGGCCCGGGGGCAGTACACGTTCTTTGGCCATTTGAAGTGGACGCCGGTTATCGCCCTGGGCTACGGCGCCAGTATCTGGGTGCATTTTTTAGTGAACGGTTAATGGCGGAATAAATGGAGCATGGAGAGCCACTCTCGCTCCTCAACCAAAAAAGCCTGCTTACAGTATTGTAAACAGGCTTTTTTATTACTTTTGATCGGGGGTAATAGCATCCCTACAGCTTTAAGCGGTTCAGTAGCCCGTACAGTCTTTCGTGGGCCTTAGTATAAGGCGGATAAAACAACTCAGGTTTGCCAACCTTGGGGAAGGTAAAGCGCGGGCGCAACTTACTCATCTCCATAAAGCCTTCATAGCCATGGTAGTGTCCCATACCACTGGCACCGACACCACCGAAGGGGATACTGTGCTGTAACACATGAAAAATACAGTTGTTGACCGTGACCCCGCCTGACAAAGTGCCATAAAATAATTTTTCCTGAATGGCTTTATCGTTACTGAAAAAATACAGGGCTAGAGGTTTATCACGGGTGTTGATGTGCTCAAGAACCTCATCCAGCGAATCATAGCTAATGACGGTGAAAAGAGGACCAAATATTTCCTCTTGGGCAATGCGCATATCCTCCTTAACATCCAGCACAAGGTGTGGTGGGAATTTACGCCACTCATCATTAAAGTCCCCAGTGGTCAACTGCACGGCTTCGGCGCCCTTGGCAACCGCATCATTCAGGGTTTCTTTCAATCGCGTGTAAGAGCGCTGATCAATAATCGATGTGTAATCATCCTTATTGGTGTCGGGGTAGCGTTCACGCATGATTTCACTGGCGATGCGAACAAAATCATCCCGCTTGTGGCGGGGTACAAAAACGTAGTCTGGTGCAACGCAAGTTTGCCCCGCATTGACATATTTTCCATACATAATACGGCTCACAGCTTCCTGCAAATCATAGTCATCACAAATAATGGTTGGCGACTTGCCACCCAGCTCCAGTGTCACTGGACAAAGATTTTGTGCCGCCGCAGTCATAACATTGATGCCACTTTCGGCAGACCCGGTGTAGACAATATGATCGAAGGGCAAACTGGAGAACTCTGAGCCGCTAAGACCTGGTAAATAGGCCGCGGTATCGTCACCAAAAGTCTCTCGGAACAAGCCCTGTAGCAACCGACAAAGGTTCTGCGAGTTAGCGGCAAGCTTGACCATACAGCGATTGCCGGATGCCAGTGCATTAATAACTGGCCCAATAGATAAATAGAGGGGGTAGTTCCAGGGGGTTCCAATGCCTATAACCCCTTTAGGCTGGGGAATAACCTCGTTTTTGCCTGTGAAGAACATAATAGAAGTGTGACGGCGCTGGGCTTTCATCCATTTTTTGAGGTTTTTCCGAGTGTCACGAGAGGCTGTAAGGCAGCCAAAAATTTCAACCATTTTGGTTTCAGTGGGGTTGCGGTGACCAAAGTCCGCAGAAATCGCAGTGGTAATCGCATCTGTGTTTTTTGCCAACAAGTGTTCAAGTTTAACTAGGTTGTCGAGTCGTTCTTGAAGGGAAGGGTAAGGATTTTGGAAATGAGCATCTTTTTGTGCCTTTAAAATAATCTCTGCTTCAGTTTGTGGGTTTTCGTTTACCGTTGCTTGTCGACCTTGCCCCATAGTTTCTATCTCTCTGTGTAGATTTAAAGTAAATGGCTTTGCCGTTCAAAGAGAGTAGCCGTTTCTCATAATGCAAGCAATACTAGTCAATCGCCGCTCAGGGCTACTCACCTGCTCTTACTTTTCTTAATATCAAAATGACTAATAAAAGAACATTTGAGGCAAATCAAATGCTCTTTCCTCTCGACGGAGTACATTTTAATCCTGTTTCGGCAAGCCGGTTACAGAATTAAGCGACCAAATTTTGACACCTATTAATAGAGCCAAGAGCAAAACCTCTTGGGTTCTTTTAATCGCGTTCATATAAAGCCACTCTCAGTGGCTGCGGGTGTTTCATCCAAAAATGAATAGGGTATAAACCATGTAAAATCAATACGATGCCATTATTATCGGCGCCGGTATTTCAGGAATGTATCAGCTTCATAAATTGCGAGAACAGGGCCTGTCGGTAAAAGTTTATGAGGCAGGCACAGGCGTTGGTGCAACCGGTGTACAGGTGAGACAGGAAGTGGCAAAAACCGCTGACACTTTAGCGGTCTTCCAACTGGCACCCGAGTGGTGTGCCCCCTGAAAAATGGCCCAATCAGTTCTGAGGAAATGAAGAGCATCAAGGCCAATTACAAGAAAGTATTTACCGAATGTAATGAAACTTTTGGTGCTTTTCACCACAAATTTAACGAACGCTCCGCGCTGGAAGTATCAGATGAAGAGCGTGAGGCTTTTTTTGAGAAAAAATACAACGAGCCCGGGTTCGGTATTTGGTTGGGAAATTTTCACGACATCATGACTAACCGCGAAGCTAACGACCTAATTACAGACTTTATTGCTCGCAAGATTCGCAGTCGGGTGAAAGATCCAAAAACGGCAGAAAACCTGGCTCCTAAAGATCACGGCTTCGGCACGCGACGTGTCCAGATGATGGAGACCCAATATTTTGAGTGCCACAACCAGAACAACGTCAAGCTAGTGAACCTCAAAGATGCACCCATCGAAGAGATTCTACCCAGAGG
The DNA here is from genome assembly GCA_041622675.1 of Porticoccaceae bacterium. GTDB lineage: Bacteria > Pseudomonadota > Gammaproteobacteria > Pseudomonadales > Porticoccaceae > Reddybacter. The sequence goes on along the minus strand of JBFJYH010000011.1, from coordinate 2,544 downwards.
CGTTAAGTGCAGTGACCAAATATACGACCTTGGTATTATCATCTACGCTACCGGCTTCGATGCGGTGACTGGTTCTCTAAAGCGCATTGATATTACGGGCAAAGATGGCCTGAAACTAAAGGATAAATGAGCTAATGGCCCACGTACCCTGCTGGGTATAAACAGTTTAGTTTCCCAACTTATTCACATTGGTTGGCCCGCACAACGGCGCCACCTTCTGCAATATCCCCCGCTGTATTGAACAAAATGTTGAATGGGTTTCCGATACTATCGCCTACATGAAGAAAAACCATTTCCACTCAATCGAACCTACTCTGGAAGCCGAAGATGCCTGGACTAGTCATATCGACGAAACGGCAGAAATGACATTGTTCCCTTCTGCGGACTCGTGGTTTATGGGAGTTAACCTGAATGATCCCACCAAAAAACGTACATTTATGCGCTATGCCAGCGGCCAACAAAACTACCGTGCAGCGTGTGGCAAAGTGGCAAAGTGGCAACTATGAGGGGTTCATTCTTAAATAGATGTCGACACTATTTTAGTGTATTGTACAGTCGAGAGGGCTGCTGTAATAGGCAGCCTTTTCTTATGTCTGCAATTTTCTCATAGCGATTAAGGTGTGTATTTGTCACACCTTTTTGATGTCGCTCTACACAAAGAGGTCTAAGCATGTCCAATCAATATGATGCCATTGTCATGGGAGCCGGTATTGCCGGTATGTACCAGTTAATCAAACTGCGAGAACTGGGACTCAAAGTTAGAGTCTATGAAACAGGTGATGGCGTCGGCGGTGTCTGGCATTGGAACAACTATCCGGGCTGTCGCTTCGATTCTGAAAGCCACACTTATGGCTACTCTTTTTCTGATGAGTTACTACAAGAATGGAACTGGACTGAACGGTTTGCGCCACAACCAGAAACCAAGCGTTATTTGAACCATGTCGCCGACAAATTCGATCTGCGCAAGGATATTCAGTTCAACAGCCGCGTCACCAAGGCAACCTATGACGAAACCAATACTCAATGGCAAGTGGAGCTAGAAGACGGTAGCACAGCCAAAGCCCGTTTCCTCATTTCAGCGACCGGCCCACTATCGGCCTACACCATGCCACGAATTCCTGGTGTTGACAGTTTTAAAGGAGATTATTGCCATACAGCACGCTGGCCCGAAGGCGATACTGGTTGGAAGGCCAATGATTTTAGCGGACTGCGGGTAGGTGTTATTGGTACTGGTGCAACGGGAACACAGGTGATCCAAGAAATCGCAAAAACTGCCAAAGAACTCACTGTGTTTCAACTCGCTCCCAATTGGTGTGCACCGCTACATAATGCACCCCTCGAACAAGCCGAGATGGATGAAATTAAAGCGAACTATAAAGAGACCTTCGAATATCTTAGCACTACTTTTGGCGCTTTTGCTCACAAATTTGTCGAGAAGTCTGCCCTTGAGGTCTCTGCTGAAGAACGCGAAGCTTTTTTTGAAAAGCTCTATGCCGAACCCGGCTTTGGTATCTGGTTAGCCAACTACCAGGACATTATGACCAGCCCAGAGGCCAACGCCCTTATCACCGAATTTATTGCCAACAAAATTCGTCAGCGTGTCGATGATCCCGCCGTTGCCGAGTTGCTCATTCCAAAAGATCACGGTTTTGGCACCCGCCGCGTTCCCATGGAAACCCATTACTTCGAAGTATATAACCAACCTAATGCTCACCTCATTGACCTCAACAAGACACCGATTGAAGAAATTATGCCCGAGGGTGTGCGCTGTAGTGATAAGCTCTATGAGCTCGATTTAATTATCTACGCCACAGGTTTTGATGCTGTCACGGGTGCGCTTAAGCGTATCGATATTAGTGGCAAAGGCGGGCAGAAGTTGACTGACAAGTGGGAAGATGGTCCTCGTACTTACTTGGGTATGCAGACTGCGGGCTTCCCCAATCTGTTTACCTTGGTTGGCCCACATAATGGCGCTACATTCTGTAATATCCCACGCTGCATCGAACAGAATGTTGAATGGGTTTCCGACCTAGTCGGCTACATGAACGACAAAAACCTCGTAGAAATAGAGCCAACGGTGGCAGCCGAGGATGAGTGGACCCAGCATGTTGACGAAATTGCTCAACATACTTTATTCCCCACAGCTGATTCCTGGTTTATGGGTGTCAATGTCAACAACCCAGATGCCAAGCGTACCTTTATGCTGTATGCCGGCGGAGCACCCAATTACAAAGCCAAATGTGATGACGTTGCCGCCCATGACTACGAAGGCTTTGCCCTTAAATAGCATCTATTTTTAATCAACTCTGGTGCGTAGAAACTAAACCAACAGAGTATGCCGTTAATAGATCGCCACAAATACGGCGGGGTTAACCATTCAATGGTTAACCCCGCCGTATTTTTTTAGCGGATTAAAACCGACACGTCATTATAAACATTCAGCAACTGATCTTTTTAGCAGGCACCTTTCAAAAGTATGACTTTAAAGGCATCTCTTTCACTCCCTCGCTCGACACCTCTTCTAGAACAAGAGAGGAGGGCATT
>JBFJYH010000010.1:0-65134 GCA_041622675.1 Porticoccaceae bacterium | reverse complement strand
CACCCAGGCTAAACGAAGGCACACCGCTGATGCCCTGTTGGCGGGAGAACGCAATCAGTTTTTGCACAAGTCAAAGGGGTCAGAGTGGTTGATACTGCATCGCGTCTGAATGACTGGTCAATGGATATGGAGTCACTAGATGCCACTTTTCAAAGTATGGTGATTAGTCTTTTAATTCTGCGCAGCTAGCAAAAGCATCAGCGGCAGTTATGTACTGTAGTGATACCGAAGCTGGGCTATCAATATCGCATCATTTTGAAATTTATAAACGATACGATGCTCGTCATTAATGCGGCGAGACCAATAGCTGGCCAGACCGTGCTTTAGGGGTTCTGGTTTGCCAATGCCTTCGTAGGGTGAGCGCTTAATATCTTTAATTAGTGTGTTTATTCTTTCAATTATTTTTTTATCGGTGTTCTGCCAATAAAGGTAATGATCCCAGGCAATAGAAGAGAAGGTTACCTTCATTCAATAAGGTCTCTTTCAATGCCTTTGCCAGCCTCAAGCTCAGCGATTGACTCAAGCAGTTGCCTTGCGTTAGCAGGTGAACGGAGTAAATAGGTGGTTTCTTCCATGGCCTGATAGTCCTCTAGCGACATCATGACGACGGGGCTCTCACTTTTACGGGTGATTATTATTGGGGCGTGATCCGCGCAAACCTTCTCCATTGTACTGGCAAGATTAGCGCGGGCAGAGGTGTAACTAATAGCGTCCATGATTTCTCCAGTTTGTACATGTACATAAAAACGTATGATAAGTAAGTTTAGTCACGCTGGTTCAATAGCTCAAGCCTATTAATTTTTAACCACCCTAGCAGGAGGGTTGGGGTGCACTGAAGAATTTTCCTGAAAAAGGTATAAATAAGAGTGCGCCCTAAGGCGTATTAGAGGCGCTCTCAGTTGCCGCGTCGGTTTTGCTCGCTAGGCGATCGATAGCATTGAGAAAAACCTCCGTCGCCTGGCCCCCACTGAGTATAAATTGCCCATCTAGGCTAAATGAAGGCACACTGCTGATGCCCTGTTGGCGGGAGAAGGCAATCAGTTTTTGTACATCATCCGCCCCCTCGTCACTGTTTAAGTAAGCGATTACTTTGTCTTTAGCCATGCCGGATTGGTCGGCAATAGTGCTGAGTGTCTCCGTATTACCGATATCGAGATTGTCACAGAAGTAAGCCTGAAAGAGAGCTTCGCTGAGGGTGTTTTGTAGATTTGAGCCACCTTCTTGAAAAGCGAGGCCAAGTAAGCGGTGGGCTTTCAGGGTGTTTGCCCCGCGCTCTATACCCTCAAGATTCATGCGAATACCTGAGGCACTGGCAGCCTGTGTGATTTGGGCAAACATCATTTGGATACGCGCTTTGCCGTATTTACCTTCGATAGTTTCTATATAGTTGTAGCCCTCAAGAGGTGCCTCGGGGTGGAGCTGATAGGGAAACCATTGCACCTCAAAGTCGATATCTGGGCGCTGGGCCATCGCTGCTTCAAGATTTTTCTTGCCGATATAGCACCAGGGACAAACCACATCGGAAATAATATCAATTTTCATTGCATTAGCCTTCTTTGGGTCGTATTGAATGTTGTTCTAAGTGTAGTTCCAGAGTAGAGGATGACACAGAGCAGTAGGTTTTGTTAAATAGGTCGGTAAAAATAAAACTGGGGCAAATATTACATGGCAAGTTTGCAAGGTATCGCTTATCGGCTGAAGTCGAAAGGTGTGATGTATGAGCGTAACAATGCAAGGGTAACGCCTGAAACGGGTGTTGAAAATGATTACCGGGGCCACCCCCATAACCGGCAAGTCACCGTGCTGAGTGTTGACGACTGGCAACAGGCCTGTGATGAGCTGGGAGCAGACTTACATTGGACTACCCGTCGCGCAAATTTACTGGTTGAGGGCATTAGCTTTAGTCCCGACTCGGTTGGTGACATTGTTCAAATTGGCGATTTGCGCTTACAAATTACCCGCGAGACTGACCCCTGTCGGCGGATGGAAAAAGCAAAACCGGGCTTGAAGAAAGCCCTCACACCCGACTGGCGCGGTGGGGCTTGCTGCCGTGTGGTGACTGGCGGTGATATTACCGTGGGTGACAGTGTTGAGCTGCTACCCCAGGGTTAATCATTAGAGGGATACAAAAAAAGAAAGACAGCTGCCATCATCTCGAAAACGCTAATACCAACAATACCACTACCGAAAGCGACTATTTTGCTAGACTTGTTTTAACGTCAATGGCATGTAAACAAGATAATAAGGTGATCACTATGGTTAATTCAAAGGCTACTGAATCAGCAGTATTGTCAAACTTCGACACCAGCACTGTTGAGTGGATACACTTTGAAGAAGATTCCCGCTTTGATTATCCAATCAATTATTCCATCGGTATTTTAGGTGCATCGCCGGAGGAGGGTACGGTTGATTTTCTGGGCAGGTGGGCACCCAATGCTTATTGCCATAAGCATCGTCACCTGGGCGCTACTACTTCATTAATCCTCGAGGGCGAGCAGCATACGGTCGAGATAATTGATGGCGAGCCGGTTCACTCCGTACGCAAGGCGGGAGACTATGCGCAAAACCCTGGCGGTGAAGCCCATATGGAATATGCCGGTGCAGAGGGCTCACTGGTGTTTTTTAGTATGAAAGCGGTCGATGGCAAGATATTTGAAGTACTTGCTAATGACGAAAGCGTTCTCAATGCCACCAGATATGAAGATTTTGTGGAGGGTAAACTGTAGTTCTATAGAGCATCGCCGGAAATAGGCAGAAAACCTGCCAACATAAAAATCATCAGTTTTAGTCCCGCTTCGGTTGACGGTATTGCTCAAATTGGCGACTTGCGCTGACAAATTACTGGCGAAACCTACCCCTGTCGGCGGATGGAAAAAACAACACCGGGCTTGAAGAAAGCCCTCACCCCGACTGGTGAGGCCAGGTCAACGGAATAAGTATAGGCTTTCTCGCGGAAAGCCAGTGCCGAAAACGACTGGTACTGGCCTTGCACCAAGCTACACTACACCAATGAATGGCCCCCTGACTCCGCTGCAGATTGAGCGATACCGTAAAGCGCGGTTAAGCCGCGATGCCCGTTTCGATGGTTTGTTTTTTGTCGGCGTTACGACCACGGGGATTTTCTGTCGCCCCATTTGCCCTGCCAGGGCCCCGAAAGAAAGCAATGTGAGGTATTACCCAAGTGCCTTAAGCGCCATGCAGGCAGGGCTGCGCCCTTGTCTACGTTGTCGGCCCGAATCGGCACCGGGTTCTCCCGCCTGGCAAGGTGTGCAGACAACCCTGGCCCGCGCTGTAAGGTTAATTGATGCCGGGGAATGGCGAGGGCAAAGCTTGCCGCAATTTGCCGCTCGCCTTGGTGTCAGCGATCGTTATCTGCGCAAGCTTTTTCAGCAACACCTGGGTATTTCGCCCTTAAAATACGCCAATTTTCGCAGGCTGCTATTCGCCAAACAATTATTGCAGCAAACAGGTCTACAGATTGCCGATGTCGCACATATGGCGGGTTTTGGCAGTACCCGGCGCTTCAATGCGGTGTTTGCTGAACTGCTCAGGGTAACGCCACAGCAAATACGCGGCGTGCAAAAACGTGGGAGTGTGGCAGATAATTGTTTGAGTGTTTTACTCAGCTACCGGCCGCCTTACGACTGGCAGGGTGTGAGAGATTTTTATCGCACCCGGCAAATTGCGGGGGTGGAGTGTGTTAGCGATAGTAGCTACAGCCGCAGTTTTAGTTATGAAAAAGGCTGTGGTGTTTTTAAGGCGACTCACTTGCCAGAGAAAAACAGCTTTCGCATTGAGCTAAGCATGACCCGACCCGAACATGCCCTGGCGATTATTCAACGCATCCGCGACTTGCTCGACCTTGATGCTGATACCACGGTTATCGCCAGCCACCTTAGGGCTAATGTCACTTTTGCGACCCTGGAGAGTACGGGACTTCGCCTGCCTGGTCTGTGGTCTTCTTTCGAGGCGGGGGTAAGAGCGATATTGGGCCAGCAGGTGTCGGTCAAAGCGGCGCATAAACTGGTGTCGCGCCTGGTTGCCGCCTTGGGTCAAACCTTGCCCGCGACCACCGTGGGGGGTGATATGCCCAATGTATTGTTTCCCGAGCCCGCTGCAGTGGCAGGCTCTAATCTTGAGTTTCTCGCCATGCCAAATAAGCGGCGTCAGGCATTGCGTCTATTGGCGGAGCATATACTGAAAAATGATGGGGATTCTGCCTCTTGTCATGGGCTGGAATGTGCTGGTTTGAAAGATGCTCCTCAGGAAAATACTGGGGTCTACGAGGACTGGTTGGCGATCCCGGGTATTGGCCCATGGACGGTGCAATACACAGCGTTTCGCAGGGGCCACCCCGATGTTTTTCTCGCTGGCGACCTCGGTGTTAAAAATGCTTTAAAAAAACTGGCGATGAAAGATGAAAGTCAGCCCGCGGTTGATGCGGATACAGTCAGCCCCTGGGGCAGCTACGCGACACTGTTATTGTGGCAAAGCCTCGCCGCTGAGGTCGGCGACAATGCCCAGAATGACAATGCCTAAAATATAAATGTTGAGATTGCCACATGACACTCGAAAATAAGCGACAGAAATTAGCATGGGCCGCTATGGAGAGCCCGATTGGTCGGTTGCTTGTTTTCGCCGACGGGCACGGTATTACTGAAATTCGTTTTCGCAATAACGACTCGCCTTTACCCTCAAAACAAGGCTCAGGAAATGAGTGGCTAGGGCTGGCAATAGAGCAGTTAAACGCCTATTTTGATAACCGTTTAACGACATTCGAATTGCCCTTGAGTTTAGCGGGTACGGCGTTTCAGCGAGGGGTGTGGGTCGAGCTGCAAAAAATTGATTACGGCTCAACCGCCAGTTATGGACAGATTGCGGCTGCTATCAATAAACCTAAAGCGGCAAGGGCGGTGGGTATGGCCAATAATAAAAATCCCATTCCAATTATTATTCCCTGTCATCGGGTTATTGGCAGTAATGGTGCCTTAATTGGTTTTGCTGGAGGCCTCGATACCAAGCGTTGGTTACTTCAGCATGAAGGGGTTTGTGTTGCTGGTAATCAGTCTTAACGCAGAAGCGATAAAGTCGGTGATTGTGAAGCCTTAGATGAAACTGCCAACTCACCCCCGGTAATGTTGCTTAGCGGGCAGTGAGTTTACAGCGGCGTGTATAAAAATATTGTTTAAATAAAAGGTTCTAAAAAGGGTTTAGGGGTTATTAGCTACCTGCGGCTCGTAGCGGTCGATAATGGATTTTACCAATCCACTGCGCACGATGTCTGCATAGTCGAAGTGGTGAATGTAGACACTGGGCAAGCCCTTGAGTTTATCTATGGCATCGCTGAGGCCGTTGGGGCCACGAATGTCACTTTGACGAATATCACCGTTAATCACTACTTTGCAGTTTTCGCCAATGCGGGTCAGAAACATTTTCATCTGCGCGGGAGAGGTGTTTTGCGCTTCGTCGAGAATCACAAAAGTGCTCTCATCAAACGTTTTACCGCGCATAAAGGCCAGAGGCGCGGCAACGATACGACCGTGGCGTATGCAGTAATTAACGGTGCCCGCACCGAGACGTTGATTGAGTATGTCGCGAAAGGCATCGATATAAACTGCGAACTTTTCATCCACAGAGCCGGGCAGAAAGCCTAGCTGCTCCCCGGCTTCAACGGCGGGGCGAGTGAGAATAATGCGTTCAATTTTCCCCGACTCCAGCGCTTCTGCGGCAAGGGCTGCAGCACAATAGCTTTTGCCGGTGCCAGCAGGGCCAAGGCCTAATGTCAGACAGTGTTTGCGAATGGCAGTGATGTAGTGTTCCTGAGCGGGGTTTTTTGCTTGCAGGGGCTGGTTGGAGCGGCGGGTGGCACAGGTTTGATTGAGGTGTTGGTTCTGAGAATTAATTTCGACAACGGTGTCGTCGTTATAATGGCCTCTTTTACGAGGACTGGGGGGCTCCGAAAAAGGGTGTTCGGACTGATGGTGTTTACGCTTTTGTTTTCGCTTTGCACTCGTGCGCCTGGTCATAGCGTGTTGTCCTCAGTTTCAAAGTGATTTACGGTTTTAACAACGTAAAGTTTTGTGAAAGAAAAGGCTGCGCTGATTAAGTTCCTCCAGTTGTTTGGGTTGATTGGGATTTAAGTACTGTTATGCAGCAAGTTGATGCTAACAGCAAGAGCGCTTTTGTGCACAGGTTTTTTAACGCAGGCCTCTCGCGCTGTGATTTGATGCTTAAAACAAGGGCTAAGGCTGAGTTTCAACATTGTCAGTTTGCACTGGCTTTTGCATTAAGCACTAAGAGAACTGGCTAAAAATCCAGGTCAGCCAAAATCGTATCTACCCGCGCTTTTACTTCTGCAGTCATCGCAATGGGCTTGCCCCATTCGCGCTGTGTTTCTGCAGGCCATTTGTTGGTGGCGTCAAATCCTATCTTAGAGCCAAGACCTGAGACCGGGGAGGCGAAATCGAGATAGTCGATGGGGGTGTTTTCGATCATCACCGTATCCCGCGCCGGGTCCATACGTGTGGTCATCGCCCAAATCACATCTTGCCAGTTGCGGGCGTCGACATCATCGTCGGTGACGACAATAAATTTGGTATACATAAATTGTCGCAAAAAAGACCATACGCCCATCATTACCCGCTTGGCATGGCCGGGGTATTGTTTCTTCATGGTGACCACCGCGAAACGGTAGGAGCAGCCCTCGGGGGGTAGATAAAAATCGACAATTTCGGGGAACTGCTTTTGCAGCAAAGGCACGAAAACTTCGTTGAGGGCGACACCGAGAATGGCGGGTTCATCGGGTGGTCGGCCGGTGTAAGTGCTGTGGTAAATAGGGTCCTTGCGGTGGGTGATGCGGTCTATGGTCATTACCGGGAAGCGTTCAACTTCGTTGTAATAGCCGGTGTGGTCACCAAAGGGGCCTTCGTCGGCCTCGTCGTCAGGGGCGATATGGCCTTCGAGAATAAATTCTGCACTGGCGGGTACTTGTAAGTCGCTGCCCAGGCATTGAGTGACGACGGTTTTTTCACCGCGCAGCAGGCCCGCAAAGGCGTACTCTGAAAGTGAGTCTGGCACTGGTGTAACGGCGCCTAGGATAGTTGCGGGGTCAGCGCCCAGTGCTACGGCGATGGGAAAAGCTTCACCTGGGTGGGCGGCTTGCCACTCGCGAAAATCCAGTGCGCCACCCCGTTGAGCCAGCCAGCGCATAATGACACGGTTTTTGCCGATCACCTGCATGCGATAAATGCCGAGGTTTTGCCGCTCTTTTTCTGGCCCACGGGTGACCACCAGAGGCCATGTAATTAATGGCCCGGCATCTTCCGGCCAGCAGGTTTGAATGGGTAGTTGGCTTAAATCGACAGCATCGCCTTCGAGCACAATCGTTTGGCAGGCGGCTTTTTTGACGACCTTGGCAGCCATATTGAGCACGGGCTTGAAAGATTCACGCTTATGCCACAGGTCTTTAATGCCTTTAGGGGGCTCGGGTTCCTTCAAAAAGGCGAGCAGTTCCCCAACTTCACGCAGGGCTTCGACCTTTTCCTGTCCCATGCCGAGGGCGACGCGTTCAGGTGTGCCGAATAAATTGGCGAGCACAGGGATGTCATAACCCTTAGGGTTTTCAAACAGTAATGCGGGGCCGCCGGCTTTTAACACGCGATCACAAATTTCGGTGATTTCGAGATTGGGATCAACTTCAGCGGTAATGCGCTTGAGTTCGCCGCGCTTTTCGAGAAAGGCGATAAAGTCGCGTAGGTCGGTATATTTCATGAACTGCGTTTCCTTTGAGCCGGAGGCAAACTGGCCGGCTGAGACAGGACTAGCTGCGGCAAATGGGTCTCGATAATGCAGGTGATATCGTTGGCCAAGGCTGCTAGGCTGGAGTTCAATAATAACAAAGTGCGCAATGGTTTCACTATGCATGCACAACAAGTTTTTCGGGCCTATGCGCCGGTAATTAGCCCCGAAGAAGATGCCCGGCAACAGCGCTATTGCAGCCAATGCGGCGCGCCCTGTGTGAATGACGTGGTCGAGGGTGGCGTGCGCTCAACCTGCACACGCTGTCACGCTGTGCAATACAAAAACCCCCAGCCTGCGATTGCGGTGTTGATTGTAAAAGACCAACACTTTGTGCTGGGCAGGCGCGTTTCAAGTAGTTTGGGTCATGGCCAGTGGTGCCTGCCCTGCGGCTATGTGGAATACCACGAAGATTATCTCAGTGCCGCCCTGCGGGAGGTGAAAGAGGAGACGACCTTGGATATTCGCGTGCAGTCGATCATCAGCGTGGTTACCAACTATCTGTCACCGGCTATACACTCACTGGTAACAGTGCTGTTGGCCGAACCCATTGGCGGCGATTTGCAAGCGGGCGACGGTATGGACGAGGTGGCCTGGTTTCCGTACACCGGGGCGTTCCCGGAGATGGCGTTTGAAGCAGATAGCCATATTATCAGTCGCTATTTTGAAACAGACTTGACCGGTGCCCCAGTCGACCCGCGTTTTACAACCATCACTTAGTTCTCAACAGTTAAAATAAAGGACGAAAATCATGATGACATTTCAGTTAGGCAAGAGCGATTTGCACATTTCACGGCTAGGCCTGGGTTGCATGGGCATGTCAGAATTCTACGGCAGTAGCGACGAGAATGAGTCTATTGCCACGTTGCAGGGTGCTATCGACCTCGGCGTTAACTTTTTTGATACCGCTGATATGTACGGCAGTGGTCGTAACGAAGAGCTCATTGGTCGCGCCTTTGCAGGACAGTGGCAGAAGGTTGTATTGGCGACGAAGTTTGGTTTTCTGCGTGATGCCGACGGCGGTTGGGATGGGCTTGACTGTAGCCCTGCTTATATAAAGAAGGCCTGCGAAGCCAGCTTAAAACGCTTAAACACCGATGTAATCGATCTTTATTACGCCCATCGCATTGACCCTAATGTGCCAATAGAAGATACCGTCGGTGCGATGAAAGACCTGGTCGATGCTGGCAAGGTGCGTTATATCGGCCTCAGTGAAGCCAGCTCGGAAGAGTTACAACGCGCAAGTAAAGTCGCCACGATTACTGCGTTGCAAACAGAGTACTCGATGTGGAGCCGCGATGTAGAGAGCGATATTCTCGCCACTTGCCGTGAACTGGATATTGGCTTTGTGCCCTATAGTCCATTGGGACGAGGTTTTCTGACGGGCGCCATTCAATCGCGCGATAGTCTTGAGGCCGATGACTATCGCCTTGCGAGCCCACGCTTTCAGGAAGAAGCATTGGCGCAAAATAAAAAATTTCTGGCATTGGTTGAAACCATCAGTAAAGAGAAAGGGATAACACCCGCACAAGTGGCCTTGGCCTGGGTATTAAATCAGGGCGACGATATTTTTCCGATTCCCGGTACGCGCAAGTTGTCGCGCTTAAAAGAAAATCTCGCTGCTCTTAATGTTACGTTCAGCCCAGCGGAGCTGAGCGATATTCGTGCTCGTTTGCCAATAGCGGAGGGTGATAGGTACTAACTTATTGGGTCGCGTTTAGGGTTTATGCTGTTATTGGCACTGCAGCACAGAATGGTCTATTGAAATAGTGGGATATAGAGCGTGTAAATCGGGTCTGTAAATAGAGCCTGTAAATAGAGAGTGAAGTAAGAGTTGCAGTAAGAAAAGAGGCTAGCAGTATGAGCAAAGCATTGACCCTACAAGCCCGGGCGCAAACCCTGGGTGAAGAAATTGCGAATAGCGTGAGCCACGGTGTTGGTGCTCTTGGGGCTATCATAGCGGCGCCGCTGTTGATTATCGCCGCTGTGAAACGCGGCGATGTGGCCAGCGTCGTGGGGGCAAGCGTCTTTGCGGGCACAACGATTTTACTTTATCTGGCCTCTGCGATTTACCACGCCCTGCCCAGTAGTCGCGCTAAGCAAATCTTCAAAATACTCGACCATGGGGCGATCTTTTTGCTGATTGCGGGCACTTACACACCTTTTACTCTAGGTGTGCTACAGGGCACCTGGGGTTGGACCTTACTGGGTTTAATTTGGAGCCTCGCCCTTGTCGGTATCGTGTTAAAAACCACCTGCACGGTGCGCTACGCAAAGGTCTCGACGTTTATGTACCTGGTTATGGGCTGGTTGATCGTCATTGCCATTAAACCGCTATTGTTAAATGTCCTACCCTGGGGCCTGTTCTGGCTTGTCGCAGGGGGGCTCGCCTACACTGGGGGAGTGGTGTTCTACGCCCTTGACAGCAAAATCCGTTATGGCCACTTTATTTGGCATCTATTCGTTCTCACCGGCACTTCGTGCCATTTTATCGCTGTTTATGGATACGCAAATTAAGATGAAATCGACAACAGACTTGGTCGTTATCAGTAAAGATACACGGGGCGTAGCGGCTATCACTATTAACCGCCCCAATGCCTATAACGCCTTATCTCTAGCGTGTATGGCGGCGCTTATTGCCGCGTTCGAGGACTGCTCAGCAGATACTGAGGTAAGAGTTATCGTCCTCGACGGTGCGGGCAAGGGCTTTTGTGCGGGTCACGACTTGGCTGAGCTTAGGGCGCATCCAGAGCGGGATTTTCAGGAAAAAACCTTTAGCACCTGTTCTCAGTTAATGTTGTCCATTATCCAGTCGCCAAAACCGGTGATCGCCAAAGTGCACGGTGTGGCAACGGCAGCGGGCTGTCAGTTAGTGGCTACCTGTGATTTGGCGGTGGCCGCTGAAAATAGCCGCTTTGCAACGCCGGGTGTTAATTTGGGACTGTTTTGCTCAACGCCGATGGTGGCGTTGTCGCGCAATGTGTCGTCCAAACACGCTATGGAAATGTTATTGCTCGGTGACTTTGTTTCCGCCCAAAGAGCTTGCGAGATGGGCTTTGTTAATTATGTGACAGCGTGTGAAGAGCTGGATCAAAAAGTGGATGAGCTGGCCACAAAAATTGCCAACAAGTCATCGCTGACCTTAAAAATTGGCAAGCAAGCCTTTTATCAGCAGCGGGATAAAATCCTTATCGATGCCTACAGTTATTGCGGACAAGTGATGGTTGAAAACATGATGGCGAGGGATGCCCAAGAGGGGATTGACGCCTTTATGGGGAAACGTCAGCCGCAGTGGGAAGACCGCTAAGTATTTACCCTGGCTTCATTCGTAAACTCTATAATCCGTCATCCAGTAATTAGCGATGTTATGAGGAGCGAGTCTGCGTGGCATTAAAGCCAACCATATTTAAATTTAAAATTTCACTCTCTGATCTAAATCGCCATCACTACGACACCTTGAATTTAACGGTCGCCCAGCATCCCTCAGAAACTGGCGAGCGAATGATGGTGCGCCTACTGGCCTTTTGTCTCAATGCCCAGGAGCATCTGGCTTTTACCCAAGGTTTGAGTGCGGTTGATGAACCCGATATTTGGTTGCATACATTGGCAGGTGAGCTGGCACTGTGGATAGATGTTGGCGAGCCAGCTGTCGATCGAATAAAAAAGGCTTCGCGGCTTACTAAAGTCGTTAAAGTCTACAGCTTTAATAGCAAGTCAAACGCTTGGTGGTCGCAGGTGGAAGACCAATGTAACAAGCTCCCGGTATCGGTTTATCAGTTTGAATGGCAACAGGTACAAGCATTGACAGCTTTATTAGAGCGCACGATGGACTTGTCGATCACGATCACTGGTGACTCTGCCTACGTGGCAACGGCAGCTGGCGAGTGTGAGCTCGACTGGGTGGCGTTGCGTTAGACCTTGTCATCAGTGCCTACTATCTACGCACATCAACCGCTTTATATAGCGGGTGCACGGTCATACTCCCCGGTTTGTAGGCTGCGAGTGTCTATGTGCTACCCATTTGTTGAACGGTGTCGCCGCCCCCTTTGTGCGTCAAGCACCAACTGCTACACTCAGGGTTCAATAATTTAACCTGCCCCGGTTAATGCTGGGAGCGTCAATTTTTGCAAGCGTTGAGTATTCTCAAACGCTTACTAACGGAGTTAATAGTATGAATTTAGAGGGTAAGTCAGCCATTGTCACTGGCGGTGGCCGGGGTATTGGTCGTGAAATAGCCTTAGTGCTGGCCGAGCAAGGTGCACGGGTTGTGGTTGCCGATCCCGGTGCCGACCGCGGTGGGCGAGGCGGGGAAGACGCGCCTGCCAACCAGGTCGTCACTGAAATTGAAGCGGCTGGTGGGCAGGCTGTTTCTGCCCTCGCCCCGGTCGATGATTACGAAGCGGCAGCCGGTATTATCGGCACCTGTGTGGATGCCTTTGGCTCGGTCGACATGGTGGTTAACTGCGCCGGTGTACTGCGCGAACGAATGATCTGGAACTTGAGTGAAGATGACTGGGATACAGTGATCCGCGTACACCTCAAGGGTCACTACAATATGTGCCACCACGCCGCTAAAGTGATGCGCGGTCAGCGTTTTGGACGCATCGTCAATTTTGCCTCCGACGCCTGGCGCGGTAGTGTCGGTCAGTCGAACTACGCGGCGGCCAAAGGTGGCATTGTCAGTTTTACCCGCTCGCTGGCGCGCGAGCTGGGTCGTTACGGTGTGACTGCCAATGCGATTTGCCCCATTGCTGCGACGCGTATGACCCTTGACCAAGGCGTCATTGACGGTATGAAAAAGCGTCTCGATGCTGGCCTGATTACCCAAGACCGCTACGACTCGCTGATGGCTATGCCTGGGCCAGAGTTTGTCGCACCTATGGTGGCCTATCTTGGTACCGACGCCGCGGCCGATGTGAATGGCCAAATCTTCCATGTCGAGCGGGGCCGAGTGTCGGTGTACTGCGAGCCGGTTGAAGAGAAAATGCTGCTCAAAACCGACAACAACGGCCAATTTAGCGTTGAAGATTTAATTGATGCGGTACCCGGCTCGTTGATGGTCGGTCGACCCAATCCAGCTCCCGCCGAGCAGGAAGGCTAGAGCGGGTTTTGTGATGTCGGATAGCGAGGGTTTGTCAGTATCGTCTCAATCTAGAGTTTGTGTCACCGGGGCCTCGGGCTTTATTGCTGGGCAGACTATTCGTGAATTATTGCTCAGAGGCTTCAAGGTCAGGGGTACAGTGAGGGGCGAGGCCGACGATAGTCGGTACGCCTACTTAAAACAACTACCTGGTGCGGATGAAAATCTCGAGCTGGTGTGGGCTGACTTAATCCAGTCAGGCTCTTTCGACACTGCTTTTGCCGACTGCGACTATGTCATCCATGCGGCCAGCCCCTATTTGCTAGAAAGTAAAAATCCGCAAGAGGAAATGGTCGACCCGGCAGTGAATGGTACCCTCAATGTACTACAGGCTTGCGCTAAAGCTTCCAGTGTTAAACGCGTAGTGCTGACCTCGTCGTTGGCGGCAATAACGGATGAGCCCGATGATGAGCATGTTTTTACCGAAACAGACTGGAACAGTAAATCCTCGCTTACCCGTAATGCCTACTTCTATTCAAAAGCGATGGCTGAACAAACCGCCTGGCATTTTATGCGTGAACAGGAGCGTCGATTTGATGTGGTGGCCATAAACCCCTCCATGGTGATTGGCAAGGCGATTGGCCCGGGTTTAAATAGTAGTAACCAGGTGGTCCGTGACTTGCTCAGTGGCACTTACCCTGCCGTTATGGCGCTCAATTTCTGCATGGTTGATGTCTGTGACGTAGCTCGTGCCCATGTGTTGGCTCTCGATAAAGACGAAGCAGAAGGTCGCTATATTTGTTATAGCGAAGCTATGTCGATGGGTGAAATTGTCGCCTTTTTACGCGAGGCCGGCTACAGCAATTATCGCCTGCCGCGACGGGATATGAGCGCGGGGTGGATCAGCACTATGGTGAAGTTGTTATCCTATACTCAGCCGAGTGGAGCCGGAGACTTTATTCGCTCCCACCTTGGCAAAACCATGCGTATTAGCAATGCTAAAATTCATGCCGAACTGGGTATGGAGTTTCGCCCGGTGCGCGAGACCTTGGTCGATACCGTTGAAGACTTGATTCGCCAAGGGCATTTACTCAAGCCTTGAGCTTAATAGGCTAGCCTTTTTGGTTTCTCTTCTTGTCTCTAAAAGCGCAGTGTGTCGTGGGCTAGACCACCATGCCGGCGTTGATTTTTAATAAGCCTGCGAGTTCGAGGCTCAGCTGGTCACCAGCGTTTAGGGGGCCAACCCCCTCGGGAGTGCCGGTTAAGACTACATCGCCAGGTTGTAGGCTAAAAAACTCTGTGATGTGGCAAATGAGTGGTACCACGGGGGTGAGCATTTGCCGGGTGTTGCCATCTTGCTTCAAATCACCGTTTTGCCACAGTTTAATGCCCAGATCTTGAAAGTCGTCAACAGCTTGGGTTTTTACAAAAGGCGAAAGAGGGCAGGCGCCGTCCCAACCCTTGGCTTTCTCCCAGGGTTGGCCTGCGGTTTTTAATGTTTTTTGCAGGTCCCGCAGGGTGAGGTCGAGGGCGATAGCGACGCCCGCTATCGCGCCAAGCACGTCTTCTTCTTTGCAGTGTTTCAGGGGTTCGCCAATGAGCAGGGCCATTTCAGTTTCAAAGTGGCAGGCGCCACGGCCTTTAGGTATCTGTATGGGTGCTTCAATCGGTGTTAATGCTGTGGCGGGTTTAATAAAAAGTAGTGGCTCGCCGATGTTTTTGCTGTTCATTTCGTTGACGTGGGCGGCGTAGTTGAGACCCACGCAAACCACTTTGCCGGGTGGTAGGTTACAAGGACTGTTGTCAATAAACTGATGTGCGTAGCGCATGGCTTTGCCGCCCGTGTCGTTAGAATAATTTTCCAGGATTGAGTATGCCTCTCGGGTCGAAGAGGCATTTTATTTGTTGCATGAGTGCAATTTCTGCCTCACTGCGGGTATAGCTCAAATAGGACTTTTTCAACAGACCAATGCCGTGTTCGGCAGAGACGCTACCATTAAAGTCTTGTACCAGTTCAGCGACTTCGACACTGACACTACTGCACTGTTGGGTAAAGTTTTCAATACTCAGTGCGTCGGGCTTCAGGATATTTAAATGCAAGTTGCCGTCGCCAATATGTCCGTACCAGACCACTTCAAAGTTGGGGTAGCGCTGGCTGGCGAGCTCATCGACGGCGCGAATAAAATCGGGCATTTGCGAGACCTGCACCGAGATATCGTTTTTATAGGGCTTAGTAAAAGACAGGGTTTCAGAGATGTCCTCGCGCAGGCGCCAGAGGTTTTTTGCCTGGGTCTGGTTTTGGCTGACCACGCCGTCGAGCACCCAGCCTGCTTTCACACAGTCTTCAAACAAGGTCATGGCCGTATCGAGCACCTCGGGGGTCGTTTGCTCAAATTCCAGTAGTGCATAGTAGGGAGTGCGCTGCTCAAAGGGCGCGGTTAGTGGTTGGTGGGCGAGAACTTTGTCGAGAGCGAGATCGGAGAAAAACTCAAAGGCGTTGAGTGTTAAGGTGCCGCTGTAGGTTTTCAGTACATCCATAATCGCTGGGAAGTCACTCACGCCCAGCACTAATACGGTGGGGTCTTTCGGCGGTGGTGCAAGGCGCAGGGTGGCTTCGCAAATAATGGCCAGGGTGCCCTCAGAACCAATCAGTAAATGCCGGAAGTCATAACCGGTGTTATTTTTAATCAGCCCTCGATTGAGTTCGAGAATATCGCCATTGCCAGTTACCACCTTTAGTCCGAGCACCCAATCGCGAGTCATACCGTAGCGAATTACGTTAATGCCACCCGCGTTGGTGGCGATATTGCCGCCAATTTGGCTGGAACCCGCCGAAGCGAAGTCCACCGGGTAAAACAAGCCCTGTTCTGCGGCGTATTCCTGTAGCTGTTGGGTGATGAGGCCCGCCTCACAGGTGAGACTGCGATCCACAGCGCTGAAGTTGATCATCTTGTTCATGCGATCGAGGGCCAGTACCAGCTCGCCCGATTTGGCCACCGCGCCACCGCTTAACCCAGTGCGCCCACCCGAGGGCACAATGGCCAGGTTTTCGTTGCCTGCGAGTCGCACAATAGCCTGCACCTCTTCAATCTTACCCGGCAATACCACTGCACAGGGCGCTGCGGTCCAGACCGTGGTGCGGTCGACGCCATAGTTTTGCAGGCTGTCGGCGTCGGTGAGAACCCGGCTCTCACCGACGATGGCTTGAAGTTGTTGCAAGATCTTTTGGTCCATTGTGTTGGGCTCTGTTGATGTGTGAGAGGTTCTCGGCGAGTTGCCAATTTCGATGGCCGGCTTTGTTGAGGGCCATCGGCGTTCACAAGGCGAGGGACAGCACTGGATATGTTACCATGTCGCCCCTTTTTTTTACCCTTTGAGGTGCACTGTGGCTTCTGTCTCGCTCGATAAATCGAAAATCCGCATACTGCTGCTCGAAGGTGTTCACCCCTCGGCTGTCGACGCCCTTAATGCCTCCGGCTATAGCAACATCGAATATATCAAAGGGGCGCTGGACGATGCCGAGCTAAAGGGCAAAATTGCCGACGCACATTTTGTCGGCATTCGCTCGCGCACTCAGTTAACGGCCGACGTGCTGGCGAGTGCCAATAAACTGATGGCAATCGGTTGTTTTTGCATTGGTACTAACCAAGTTGATTTAAAGGCTGCGACTGAGCGCGGCACGGTGGTGTTTAACGCCCCCTATTCCAATACTCGCAGCGTTGCTGAATTGGTCGTCGCCGAGGCGATTATGTTGATGCGTGGCATCCCCGAAAAAAATGCCAAGGCTCACCGCGGCGTGTGGCAAAAATCCGCCGTAGGCTCTTATGAAGTGCGTGGTAAAACCTTGGGTATTGTCGGATACGGCAATATTGGTAGCCAGGTCAGCGTGTTGGCTGAATCCTTGGGTATGAAGGTTAAGTTTTACGATGTGGTTACGCGTCTGCCCCTTGGTAATGCTGAGCAGGTTGCCGAGCTCGACGACCTGCTGGCTTGCGCTGATATGGTCTCCTTGCATGTGCCGGATACTAAGGCCACGCGTAACATGATGGACAGTGGGCGCCTAGCGGCAATGAAACCCGGTGCGGTGCTGATTAACGCCGCCCGCGGGCAGGTGATTGCTATTGACGCCCTGTGCGAGGCCCTGTCTGAACAGCGCTTAGCCGGCGCTGCCGTCGACGTATTCCCCAGCGAGCCCGGGAGTAATCAAGAGGAATTCCGCTCTCCTCTTCGTGAATTCGACAACGTAATTTTGACCCCCCATGTGGGGGGGTCCACCGAAGAAGCCCAGGAAAATATCGGCGGCGAGGTGGCGGAAAAACTCATCCGCTACAGCGATAATGGTACCACCCTCGGTTCGGTCAACTTTCCCCCGGTGGCACTGCCCTCCCACGAAGGCTCCCACCGTTTGCTCCACATACACCGCAATGTCCCCGGTATTATGAGTGCCATAAACCAGGTGTTTAGCGATAGTGCCGTGAATATTACCGGCCAATATCTACAGACCAATGAGCAAATTGGTTATGTGGTGATTGATGTTGCTGTGGGTTATAGCGACCAGGCTCTAGAAGAATTGAAGGCCATTGAGGGCACTATTCGTTGTCGGGTGTTGTTTTGAGTATTAGATGGTTGCGCTGAGGGTTTTCTTTTGGCGCCTATGCACTTGCCAGCAAGTTATTGCTGATCAGCCGCTGGAAACTTTGTAGGCTCATTTCGAAGCTTGTATAAAGCCATTGCTTTGAGCCGTTAATAGTTATGGGTAATGACTTGTCGCTTTTGGTGTTGGCAAGCATTTGCAGCCTTCGCCCACGTTCAATGACATCTTGCCCCACTAACCACTGCGAGATGTCGGGTCGATCAATGCTCAAACAAGCCTACCCTCTCTTCTGAAAAGGTGGACTGTAATTCTTAGTTGGAGTGTTTTATTGAGTAGAGTTGATCTTCTGCTAATACGGGGCTAAATAGCCCGTATTAGCAGAAGGGTTGATATCCTCGAGGCCTGTTTAAAGCTTTCTCATAAAGCTCACGGCAAAGTCATAGCAAACGTGCTCTACACCTTGGCCGTTATCGCCCCACATTGAGCCGACCATATAATCGATAGTCCAGGTATCGTACTTGACGCCCATGCCAACATTGGCAATCTGAACGTCACCAATCGTAGTGGTGACAACGCTCTCAAAGTCAGACGGTACGCCAGAGGCCTCATTTAAGTAGCCAGCCCGCAGTGTTATGCGATCAGTCTTCTTAAATTCCATCCCGACATGATAGCCATGGGCGCGCTTCCATCCGGGGTCTCCATTGCTATCTCGAAGGAATTTTCCTTGATCGTCATAAGACGCGTTGGAGCCAGGCCAGTTAAAGTCAGTCCAGTCATTTTCAACAAAATCGAAGGTTACCGTCAGTTTTTCAGTGGGTTTATAAGCCACTCCGACTCCCCAGGAGGCGCCGTATTTAAAATCAGTGTGGCCATCGCTTTTTTCTTTGGTTTTGTAGGGTTCGATAGCGCTGCCGCCTACAACGCGGACGCTAGTGTCCCCTTTGAGTTTAAAGCTGCTACCGGTGCGATAAATTGCGCCAATACTCCATTGGTCGTTGAATTTATAATGGGCGCCAAAATTGCCTTGAAAGCCATAACCCCACTTGCGCAATCGTAGGTTATATCCGTAGTCAAGGTTGGAGTCAGGGGCGACATACTCTTTATCGACATCTCCCCTCCAGACATTGACCAGAATGTCTAGGCCAACGCCGAGGCTGAATTTATCCGTCACTTGATAACCAATGGAAGTGTTGAAGGTCATTAAGGCTAGAATGGCAAAGAGATCGGCATCAATTTTGGCGTCAGTCTGTGGATCGCGAATGGTG
Source organism: Porticoccaceae bacterium (assembly GCA_041622675.1). GTDB lineage: Bacteria > Pseudomonadota > Gammaproteobacteria > Pseudomonadales > Porticoccaceae > Reddybacter. Next base: position 46,398 of record JBFJYH010000010.1, on the reverse strand, counting down.
TCGTTGTATTTTGAATAAGCACCGCCAGTTCCGTAGAAACCGCCAGCAACGGTGAAGTCGCCATAGTTTTTGTAAGCTACGATGGAAGGCATGGTGGCTGCTAGCAGCCACAACTCGTCTGTATCGTCAAAACTAGCGGGTTCAGTGTCGTAAAAAGCGGGGAAAACATCGCCTTTATTTGGGTCGAAAGGGTCGTTTGGATCGCCAATTCGCCTGTTCGTCACGCCATCATCATCATTGATATCTGGCGTCATAGTATAAATACCCATCGCCATCCCCGAGCCCTTTAGCTGGCTCAGTCCTGCGGGGTTCCAAAAAATAGCAGAAGCATCATCGGCTAAACCAACAAACGCGCCGCCCATGCTCATTGCTCTGACCCCCCAGCCCCTCAACATTAACGCCGCTGGCGTAGCTTTTGCTAGCGGGTAGGAAGAGTATGACGAGTAAGGAGGATATGGCGAGTAGCGTTCGTGAGTAACTTACTGGTGTAATATGAAGGTAATTCATGCAGGCCCTTTATTATATCAGAAATTATTAATATATGAGGGCTGGATTCTACAGCGACTAAAAACTATTGCAAGCTTCTGATAACGTGGGCATTAGTAGGGAGTGCTTGTGTCGAGCCACTCTGTTGTAATGCGTTCTTTGGGCTAGTTTTACATTGGGGTTGCGAGGCTGGCTGGCCTTGACATTGCTGCTTTGATGTCAGTGCCGTTTAGTTAATGTCAAAACGGCATTGCGAGAAAAACCTGGTTGCGTAGAACCTCGGTCTCGTTCACCAAGTGATGTTGGGCACCGTTGATTATTTCTATTTTTGCCTTCGGTAGCTTGCGCTGCAATTGCCTAAGATTATAGCGCCAGTCTAAGGTCATATCCCGATCGCCCTGTACGATGGTAATGGCTTTGTGATTGATGGCTAGGTCGTGAAACTCTTCCGTCCAGCGTTTCATCGAGCCGACCCATTCGAGGGGGATGTGTCGGCTTTGTAGCGGATCATTGTGTTTGAGAAATTCGAGAAAAAGCGCATCGGCAGAGTTGGCTTTAAAATCACGTTCAATATGTGAAATAAAACGGCGTAGCAATCGGTAGGTGAACCGCCCTCGTCCCCAGTTTCGGGTGTGTAGCAGGGGAGCGAGCAAGGCAATGTGCTCAAATAATAGTGGACTTTTTTCTTCGAGTAGGTGCTTTAGAATAATCGCACCGCCGGTGCTTTGTCCCACGGCGTGCCAGGGTCGGGGCAGGTGCTTGTCGCCAACGGTAAGTAAGCCGTCGAAGGTTTCGACGTAGTGGTCAAAGCTGGCGATGGAGGCGCGCTCACCATCCGATAAGCCATGGCCCGGCAAATCGAAGGTGGCGACAGCGTAGCCGAGTGCTAATAAATAGCTAAACAAATGGCGGTAGAGGGCGCTGTGGTCGAAGTAGCCGTGCACTACAAACACCGTGCCCTTGGCCTCTTCCGGTAGCCAGTATTGGCAGGCAACTTTGTAACCGGCAGTAGAGTGCTGACCAAGAAAGTGGCGAGTGCCACGCTGGACTTTGGCGGCGACATTGATATCTGCCAGCTGGTAGTGCGTGAGGTAGCTGTCGGCATAGGGTATTTCTTGGCTGGGCGTATCGCTGTCAGGCTGAAAATATAGTGCTGGTAAGTTTTCGTGTAAGCGTTGCAAGCTGGTTGCCACAGCTGAAGGCGTGGCAGATGTGTGTGTCGTGACCATGGACGGTTGTCGGGTAAAAATTGGAGCAGTAGATTAGCACAGCCGTGAATGTGTCTGTGGTCGAATGCGCATTGCAGGGCGCAGCTATCTTCGGCATAGTGGCGGCCTTTGTGTCTGTGATACCGCGATTATCAACTACTTGTCAGGGATCTATTATGTCCGACTACCTTATTGCTCCGTCTATCTTGTCTGCCAACTTTGCCTGCCTGGGAGAGGAGGTCGCCAATGTGCTGACCAGTGGTGCCGATGTTGTACACTTCGATGTTATGGATAATCACTATGTGCCCAATTTGACCATTGGTCCCATGGTCTGCAAGGCGCTGCGCGAATACGGCATTACGGCACCGATTGATGTCCATCTAATGGTTGAACCGGTGGATGAGATGATTGTGCAGTTTGCCGAGGCGGGTGCTTCGTGGATTACCTTCCACCCCGAGGCCACTCGTCACATTGACCGCTCCTTGCAATTGGCGCGCAGCCTCGGTTGTAAAACCGGGCTGGTGCTGAACCCCGCGACCGGGTTGGAAGTCACTAAACACGTGCTCGATAAGATAGATGTGCTGTTGCTGATGTCGGTCAATCCGGGTTATGGCGGGCAAAAATTTATCCCTGAAACCCTCAATAAGTTGCGTGAGGCACGCGCCATGATTGACACCAGTGGTCTGCCTATTCGCCTGGAAATCGACGGTGGTGTCACCGTTGGTAATATTGCCGAAATTGCTGCCGCGGGTGCCGATACCTTTGTGGCGGGCTCGGCCATTTTTGGTGCTGAAAATCGTGATGCGGCGATTGCCGCTATGCGCAAGGCATTGGCTGGCGTTGAGCCATCGTAAGTAGCTGGCAGTTTAATCGCAGGGGGAAATGCTTTAAAATGCCGCCGCAGATTCAGGAGTTTTTTGGTGATATTGGGTAAGCAATGTAGCAGGGTATTTCATTCCCCGCGTTGGCGATGGCCATACGTGTGATTTGTGCCGTCCGTTAGGGCGGTCGACAGAAATGAACCCGTTACAACACTTGCTACATTATTTCATTGAAAGGAATAGCCATGACACCTGATATGTCGTCCCAAGAATTTGCCCAGCTGGCAGCACAAAACCATCAGCGCATTCCGGTCATGCGCGAAATACTGGCCGACCTCGAAACCCCTCTATCGTGCTATCTCAAACTGGCACGAGGGCCTTATACCTACCTATTTGAGTCCGTCGAAGGCGGTGAAAAATGGGGCCGTTATTCTCTCATCGGCCTGCCCTCGGCCACAGTGTTAAAAATTTGTGGCCACCAGTGGATACTTGAAAAGAACGGTGCGGTGATTGAAGAGCGCACCGTGCCAGATCCACTGGCTGAAATTGAAGCCTTCCAGCAACAATTCAATATGCCCGAGCGCCCCGACCTGCCGCGTTTTACCGGGGGCTTGGTGGGGTACTTTGGCTACGACACGGTGCGTTATATCGAGCCCCGTTTGGCTGATAGCTGTCCGCCCGACAAACTGGGCGTGCCCGACATACTCCTCATGGTGTCTGAAGAAGTACTGGTTTTTGACAATTTAGGCGGCACCTTAAAATTGATTATCCACGCCGACCCGAGTCAAGCTGATGCCTGGGAGCAAGCCCAACGGCGTTTCGATGACATCGAGACCCAATTAAAGCAGCCGGTACCCGAGCTGCCGCCGGTACGTTTACAAGGCGAAGGTGTCAGTGAAGAGGCCTTCGTTTCGAGTATGGGTCAGGCGGGTTATGAAGCGGCAGTTGAAACTATTAAGGCCTATACCCGTGCCGGTGATGTTATGCAGGTAGTGCCCTCGCAACGCCTGTGCCTGCCTTTCCCGGCAGAGCCGGTCAATCTCTATCGAGCCCTGCGCAATTTGAACCCCTCTCCCTATCTGTACTTTCTCGATATGGGCGATTTCCAAATTGCCGGTTCGTCGCCCGAAATTCTCACGCGTCTGGAACAGGGTGAAGTCACCGTGCGTCCCATTGCCGGTACTCGCCGCCGTGGGCACAGTGAAGAAGAAGATTTGGCGATGGAAGCAGAAATGCTTGCCGATCCGAAAGAAATTGCCGAGCATTTAATGCTGATTGACCTGGGTCGCAATGATGTTGGCCGCATTGCGCAAACTGGCACCGTAAAACTGACAGAAAAAATGGTGGTAGAGCGTTTCTCCCACGTTATGCACATCACCTCCAATGTTACCGGGCAGGTGAAGCCCGAGTTGTCGGCCATTGATGTACTGCGTGCCACCTTGCCCGCTGGTACCTTGAGCGGTGCCCCAAAGATTCGCGCGATGGAAATTATTGACGAGCTGGAGCCGGTGAAGCGCGGCATTTATGGCGGCGCAGTGGGTTATTTGGGCTGGAACGGTAATATGGACACCGCCATTGCGATTCGCACCGCCGTGATTAAAGACGGCAAACTCTACGTACAAGCCGGTGGTGGCATTGTCGCCGATTCCATACCCGCGCTGGAGTGGAAGGAGACCATGAACAAGGCGCGAGCCATTTTTCGCGCCGCTGCCATGGTGCTGGGAGAGTAATACGATGATTTTAATGATTGATAACTACGACTCCTTCACCTACAACGTGGTGCAATATCTCGCCGAGCTGGGTGGTGACGTTAAAGTTGTGCGTAATGACGAACTCAGTATTGCTGACATTGAAGCTCTGGCACCACAAAAAATAGTCGTTTCCCCCGGCCCCTGTACGCCCAATGAAGCGGGTATCTCGCTGGCAACGATTGAGCATTTTGCTGGGCGCATTCCGCTGTTGGGTATTTGCCTGGGCCATCAGAGTATTGGTCAGGCTTTTGGAGGCCAAGTGGTGCGCGCACGTGAGGTGATGCACGGTAAGGTATCGTCCATTCACCACAACAATGGTGGCATTTTTCGCGGTCTGACAAATCCCTTTGAAGCGACGCGTTATCACTCGCTGGTGGTTGAAAAAGACAGTTTGCCCGATTGCCTAGAAATCACCGCCTGGACGCAGACCGATGGCGGTGAGCTTGATGAAATTATGGGCCTGCGCCATAAAACACTCGATGTGGAAGGCGTACAGTTTCACCCTGAGTCTATTCTTAGTCAGCACGGCCACGACTTACTACGCCACTTTCTTGAAGGTACAGGTGGGCGTTAATTTCCCCATCTTCGTTTAGCTGGATAACACGATGAATATAAAAACTGCTATTGCTCAGGTGATAGAAAAGATCGACCTAAGCCAAGAGCAAATGGTCGCGGTGATGCGCCAGATCATGACCGGTGAAGCTAGCCCGGAGCAAATAGCCGGTTTTCTCGTTGCGCTTCGCATGAAGGGTGAAAGCCTCGACGAAATTACCGGTGCCGTAATGGTTATGCGCGAGCTGGTCAGTGGGGTCAGCGTTAGCGGTGAACATTTGGTCGATATTGTCGGCACCGGCGGTGATGGCGCCAGTTTGTTTAATGTCTCGACCGCCAGTGCTTTGGTCGTGGCTGTGAGCGGTGGCCGAGTGGTGAAGCACGGCAATCGCTCGGTCTCCAGCAAGAGTGGTAGCGCTGATGTATTGGAGGCGGCGGGAGTAAGGCTCGACCTCAACGCCGCGCAGGTCGCCCGCTGTGTTGACAGTGAGGGCATCGGTTTTATGTTTGCCCCCCAGCACCACAGCGCTATGAGACATGCCGCCGGACCGCGCAAGGCGCTTGGCGTGCGCACCCTGTTTAATATTCTTGGTCCAATGACTAATCCGGCCGGGGTTAAGCGGCAGTTGATCGGTGTGTTCGATGCCGCCCTTTGTAAACCGGTGGCTCAGGTATTACAGCGTCTGGGCAGCGAGCACATTATGGTCGTGCACAGTGACGACGGCCTCGATGAAATTAGCCTTGCCGGCGGCACTCGTGTGGCCGAATTACAGGGTGGGGCGATTCGTGAATATCGCATTGCGCCCCCTGATTTCGGTATTGCTGAGCAAGACCTCGATGGTCTTGGCGTTGTCGATGCCGCCAGTTCGTTAGCGCTGATACGCGATGCCCTAGGTTCACGGCCCACTGCACTCGGCCGTAAAGCCGGCGATATGCTTGCCTTGAATGCGGGTGCCGCCATTTATGTCAGTGGTGTTGCCTCCAGCCTCGCTGAGGGCGTCGCCATGGCCCAGGACACTATCGCCAGTGGGTTGGCATTGGAAAAGCTTGATGAGCTGGCCGCTTTTAGCACACTGTTAACCGAGTAAAGGAATAATCGAATGCCAGAAGGACAAACAGCGGTGGGTGATACACCAACCATTTTGAAAAACATTCTTAAACGCAAGCGTGAAGAGGTGACCGAGCGCAGTGCCAAGGTTTCCCTGGCGACATTGCGTCAACAGGTCAGTGATATGCCCGCGTGTCGTGGCTTTGCCGCCGCTATGCAAAGTAAAGTTGCGCAAGGCTTGCCGGCGGTGATTGCCGAAGTCAAGAAAGCCTCGCCCAGCAAGGGTGTCATTTGTGAAAACTTTGACCCGGTGCGCATTGCCCGCAGTTATGAAAAGGGTGGTGCGACCTGCCTCTCTGTGCTCACTGATGTCGATTTTTTTCAGGGCTGTGATGACTTTTTACGCCAAGCTCATAGCGCCACGCCACTGCCGTTGCTGCGTAAAGATTTCGTTGTCGACCCCTATCAAGTTGTCGAGGCGCGAGCGCTCGGTGCCGACTGTATTTTGTTGATAGCAGCAGCGCTTGAGCCACAGCAAATGACAGAGCTGCATGATCTAGCATTAGACATTGGGCTCGATGTATTGGTCGAAGTGCATAATGCGCTGGAACTGGATGTGGCGCTGACACTGTCAACGCCTTTAATAGGCATCAATAATCGCAACCTACACACCTTTAGCACCCGGCTCGAAACGACGTTTAACCTACTTGATAAATGCCCTGCAGACCGCTTAGTGATCACTGAAAGCGGCATTCATACCATCGACGATGTGATGGCGATGCGCGGTCACGGAGTTAATGCTTTCTTGGTGGGTGAAGCCTTTATGAAGGCCAAGGATCCGGGTCGCCGACTTATGGAAATGTTTAATTAGTGTGGGCGAACCGGTGCTAAAAAAGTGTGGCCAAGTGACGCTTAGAGAGCTGTATATTACTTGGCGCTACTCACCTTCGAGTGGCGAAGTACTGAAGGTTTAGTTCAGGGCCCTGGCAGATCCTTTGCCAGGTGCTTACATTTGGTGCTAGCCCTGGGATAGCAACTCCCGCAAGTCAATAATGGCTGCATTGGCACGGCTGATGTAAGAGGCCATGGCCAGTGAGTGATTAGCCAGTAGTCCAAATCCACTGCCGTTGAGTAATACGGGGCTGTGCAAGGGTGCCTGGGTGGCCTCAAGTTCTCGAATAATCTGCTCGAGACTCATGCGAGCATTTTTCTTAGCCAATACGTCGGCAAAATCGACCTGCGCTGCCTTTAAAAAATGCACGAGTGCCCAGGACGTGCCTCGCGCTTCGTAGAACACATCGTCGAGCTCGGTCCAAGAGGTTTTGACCATTTCTTCACTGGGTGTTGGCGTTGACTGAGTGGCGGCGCTATCGCCGGCGAGGTCAATATTGATGCGCTTTTGGCCGACACTGGCGCTGAGTCGCTGGGACAGGCTGCCGAGACGGGTTTCGACGGTGCTCAGCCAATAGCGCAGATTGTCGGCGCGGGCGTAAAACTGGGCGTTGTACTCATCGTCGTCCAGTAGGCGCACGAGGTAGCCTTGCAGGTATTTGCGGCCATTGCGATACTCTTTTTCAGAAGCCGGGAGCATCCAGCTGTCGATGTCAAAGTTAAAACGCGGTTCGGCCAGCGCTAAGTCTTTGTCTTCCGTTGACTGTGACTGAGAGCGGCTGAAGGCTTCACGCATGGCTTTAGAGAGGTCGCGCACTTGAATAATCACGCCGTATTCCCAGTTCGGAATATTGTCGAGAAACACGCCGGGGGGCATGACGTCGTTACTTAGCAGGCCGCCAGGTTTTTCGAGTAAGATGTCGACGACATCAATTAATGTAGAGGTGAGGGCTGAGCCGGCCACTGGGTGCTGGCCGGCAAGGTTTTGGGAGATGTCTATTTTGGGCTCCCGGCTCCAGTACCAGCTAAGGGCGCAGAGGACAAGTAATAGGATGGTGAGCATGCGCAGTGCCCATCGAGCGGTTTCGCCCTCTTCGGCTAGGCGGCTGTCGTAACTATTGGCTGCAGGCTCGGATTCATCTTTGCCGCTGAACAGCGGTTTAAACCATGGCTTTGCCATCTCTAACTTCCTCTTTGTTTATACTTGCGCGTCGATGACGGCGTGAGTTGCTGTTATTGGCACAGGCGTTATCATCGCGTTGTGCAAAACTTGCGCGACAGTGTAAAACATTTTGGCAACTTTTAGGCCAAGACGAAAACTTACGATCAAGCTGGCAATATGGAGAAAGTACGTGCCTTGTAATAAATTGGTGGCAGGTTTTGGGCATTACGTATTGCTCGTGTTACTAGTGTTTTGCTCGTTTGCTCAAGCCCAAGGCTGGAGCCAAGCCGGTGGCAATTCATCCAGTGCCCTTTTGGCCGGCAGCCCCCCCGCTTTTTTACCAGTGGAGGAGGCTTATCAAGTGCAGGTGACGGGTGATGCCCAGGGCTTGCTTCTCAACTGGCGTGCTGCACCCACTTACTACCTCTACCAACATAAGTTTGCAGTTGCTGTCATTGACGATCGCGGTGACACCTCCCTGCTGAAAGTGAGCTACCCGCCTGGCAAGTCTATTTATGATGAGTATTATGAAAAAGAGTTGCAGGTTTACTATGACACCGTGGCTCTGCGGGTGGATTTACCGGCGCGCTTAAAAGGTCAGACTTGGACCCTTGCAGTAAGCTCTCAGGGCTGCGCTGATGCCGGTTTGTGTTACCCACCGCGCACCCAGTATTTTACCCACGCTGATACAGGGGAAGCGACGCAAAGGTTTGTCGAAATAAAGCAGCCATTGTCGCTCGCCACGGATGCGATGAATGGCACTGAGATAAATGGGCTGACGAATATTGCTGGGAGTAGTAGCGCCCTAACCCTACCCCTCGTGCTTCTCTTCGCCTTACTCGGCGGCATCATTCTCAACCTAATGCCCTGTGTCTTCCCGGTGTTGTCCATCAAAGTTCTCAGTTTGACCTCTGCGCATTTGGGTGAGCACAGTAAGCATTTGCATGGTATGGCTTATACGCTGGGAATTGTTATTTCTTTTGTTGTCATTGCCGCCCTGTTGTTGATCTTCCGCGAGGCGGGTGAAGCAGTGGGCTGGGGCTTTCAGTTACAGTCACCCGTTTTTGTGAGTTTGCTGGCCTATCTTTTGTTTGCCGCTGGACTGAGTTTTTCGGGTTTGCTGGAGGTGGGCGCCCGGTGGATGAATGTTGGTCAGTCGGCGGTTACGGGCACATCCCTGCGCGCTTCCTTTATGACGGGTGTCTTGGCAACGGTGGTGGCCAGCCCCTGCAGCGCACCATTTATGGGGACGGCCCTTGGCTTTGCGCTGACCCAAACCCCGGTCATTAGTTTGTTGGTTTTTGCGATGCTGGGTCTCGGTATGGCATTGCCCTTTGTGTTGCTGAGCTGGATACCTGGCCTGCTCGAAAAGTTGCCAGCACCGGGGCCGTGGATGCAACATTTTCGCCAGTTCCTCGCCTTCCCCCTCTATGCCAGTGCCATTTGGCTGCTCTGGGTGCTAGGCCGACAAACAAATATTGATCGAGTGGCGTTGGTTACCACTGGCATGTTGTTGCTGGCTTTTGGTGCTTGGTTGAGCGGGGTTGGAGCTGGGGCGAAGCGCTGGCGGCAGATGGCTGCCCTGCTGGCCACGGTTGTTGCTTTGACTATCGCTATTGCGCCGCCAAAAGCTGTTGACGAAAAGCTTTGGGAGCCTTACTCCCGCGTGAAGCTAGACAGCTTGCGCAGCGAGGGGCGGCCGGTATTTGTCAACTTGACCGCTGATTGGTGTATTACCTGCCTGGCTAATGAAAAAATGGCCCTCAGCTCAACAGTCTTTGCTGAAACCTTGCGGGCCAACAATATTGTCTACTTGAAGGGCGACTGGACCAATCGCAATAGCGAGATCACGTTACTATTAAAAGAATATGGTCGCAGTGGTGTGCCCTTGTATCTGTACTACTCGCCAGGCAGTGCGACGGTACAAGTCTTACCTCAGTTATTGACAGAAAGTATGGTGCAAAAAGTTCTTGAGGGTGGCTAGTCTCTCTTTCATGCGGAAGTTTTCGTTGGAAAATGCCGGCAAAATCGAGAAATTTCGCACAAAATGCTATAAAGTTGGACAAACTTTTTTAACTCATGCAAACTTCCCGGCATCGGCCAGTTCGGCGTGATGGCGGCATAAAAACAATGGGGAGCGAGGGGTAATGGCGACAATTCTGGTCTTGCATGGGCCGAATCTTAATTTGCTCGGCAGTCGTGAACCCGAGATTTATGGTGCCGTCACGCTCGATGATATTAACCAGCAACTCACCGAGCGCTGTATCGCTGCGGGCCATCACCTGTTAGCCCTGCAAAGTAATGCCGAATATGAATTGATTGATCGCATACACGATGCCCGCCATGAGGGTGTTGAGTTTATAGTGATTAATCCCGCCGCCTTTACCCACACCAGTGTCGCTCTACGCGATGCGCTGTTGGCGGTGTCTATTCCGTTTGTTGAAGTACATCTTTCGAATGTACACAGCCGCGAACAGTTCCGTTCGCACTCCTATTTTTCTGATATTGCCATTGGGGTGATTTGTGGCTTCGGTGCCCAGAGCTACGATCTTGCTCTCAGTGCCGCCTTGACACACCTCGAGGCTGACTCGCAGTAAGCTATTGTCGAACATTGATACCCAAGGGGGGGAACATGGATATACGCAAAGTAAAAAAACTTATTGAACTGTTGGAAGAATCCAATATTGATGAGCTGGAGATTAAGGAGGGCGAAGAGTCAGTGCGCATTATTCGCAACAGCCAAACCACAGTTGCCGCCGCACCTGCCCCGGTGGCCGCTGCGCCTATCGTAGCGACATCAACTGCCCCAGCGCCAAGCACGGCTGAAGAGGCAGCGACGCCTGCCCCGGCGGGTCATGTTGTGAGTTCACCCATGGTGGGTACTTTTTACAGTTCGCCAGCACCGGATGCCCCGGCTTTTGTCGAAGTTGGCAAAACCGTCAAAGTTGGCGACGTATTGTGTATTGTCGAGGCGATGAAAATGATGAACCAGATTGAAGCTGACAAAGCGGGCACCATTGGTGCCATCCTTGTCGAAGACGGTGAGGCGGTCGAGTTTGACCAGGCGATGATCACTATCATTTAAAAGCGGCGCGAAGAGGTCATTTATGCTGGATAAAGTACTGATCGCCAACCGTGGCGAAATTGCCCTGCGAATACTGCGGGCTTGTAAGGAACTAGGGATTAAAACCGTTGCCGTGCACTCCAAAGTGGATGCAGACCTGATGCACGTGCGTCTGGCGGATGAAACGGTTTGCATTGGTCCCAACCCATCAACTGAAAGCTATCTCAATAGTGCGGCAATTATTAGCGCGATGGAGATCACCGATTCGGTCGCGGTGCATCCAGGCTACGGTTTTTTGGCCGAAAACGCCGATTTCGCCGAACAGGTCGAAAAGAGTGGCTTCACCTTTATTGGTCCCAGTGCCGAGGTGATTCGCATGATGGGCGACAAAGTGGCCGCCATTCAGGCGATGCGAGCGGCGGGTGTGCCGACGGTGCCGGGCTCCAATGGGGCGTTAGATGATAATCACGAACGCACTATTGAACTGGCTCGCGAGATTGGTTATCCGGTGATTATTAAGGCCGCTTCCGGTGGTGGTGGTCGCGGTATGCGCGTGGTGCAAACCGAGGCCAACCTGATTAACGCAATCACTTTAACGCGCTCCGAGGCAGAGGCGGCCTTTGGTGACGGCACGGTCTATATGGAGAAATTTCTCGTCACCCCCCGCCACGTTGAGGTGCAGGTACTGTCTGACGGGCAGGGGAATGCTATCCATCTCGGCGATAGAGATTGCTCTTTACAGCGTCGTCACCAGAAGGTGTTGGAGGAGGCCCCGGCACCCGATATCGACGAGCAAGCGCGGCAGAATGTGTTTGATGTCTGTGTCCAGGCTTGTATTGATATTGGCTACAAGGGGGCTGGTACTTTTGAGTTTCTCTACGAGAATGGCCACTATTACTTTATTGAGATGAATACTCGGGTCCAGGTTGAGCACCCGGTATCGGAAATGATTACCGGTGTCGATATCGTTAAGGAGCAGTTGTTAATTGCCGGCGGTGAGAAGCTCAGTTTTACGCAGGACGAGGTGATCTTCCGCGGCCATGCCTTTGAGTGTCGCATTAACGCTGAAGATGCTAAAACATTTATGCCAAGCCCGGGAAAAGTGACGGCTTATCACCCCCCTGGAGGCAATGGCGTGAGGGTTGATTCTCATCTTTATAGCTCTTATAGCGTGCCGCCGAACTATGATTCTTTGATCGCAAAAATTATTACTTATGGTATGGATCGCGATGCGGCGCTGGGCCGTATGCGCAACGCCTTGGATGAGTTGTTTATTCAGGGTATTAAAACCAATATCGACTTGCAGCGGGATCTGGTGAACGATGCTGGTTTTAAGCGCGGCGGTGTCAATATCCACTATCTCGAGAAAAAGTTGGAGCTTTAAAGCCTGTGGGCTTGACCTAGTTGGCGATAATTGTCAGGAGTCGTTATGAGTTGGTTGCAACTGCGTATCGCGGTCGATAAGCCTGAAGTCGAGGCGCTTGAAGACGCGTTGCTGGCATCTGGTGCGGTGTCGGTAACACTGGAGGATGGCGCCGATAATCCGATTCTCGAGCCAGGGGTGGGCGAAACCCCCCTCTGGAATCGCCTACGAGTGACAGGGCTTTATCCGGCTGATATTCACACCGACTTGGCTTTTCAGTTGCTGAGTGAAAACTATGGTGGTCAGCTACAACAGTGGCGCTGGGAAATTCTTGAAGATCAGCCCTGGGCAACTCTCTGGACGGAGCACTACCAGCCGATTCAGTGTGGAGAGAAATTATGGATTTGCCCTAGCTGGCGGGAGCCACCCAAGCCCGATGCGGTCAACCTCTCTCTCGATCCGGGTCTGGCTTTTGGTTCCGGCACCCACGCGACTACCTTCTTGTGCCTGCAATGGCTCGATGCCCAGACCCTAGAGGGCAAAACCATTATCGATTTTGGTTGTGGGTCGGGCATTCTCGCCATTGCGGCATTACTGCTGGGGGCGAAGCAGGTTGTCGCGACCGATAACGACCCCCAGGCCTTGCTGGCAACTCGCGAAAACGCGCGGCGCAATGCTCTTAGTGAGGCGCAGCTGAGCGTTTGTTTGCCCCGGGATCTCAATGCCGCCCCGGCTGACATTGTGCTGGCGAACATCCTCGCCGAGCCGCTGATTTCTCTGTCCGAGCAGCTGAGCGCTTTAACAGCCCCGGGTGGTCAGCTTTGTTTGTCGGGCATGATTGCGCCACAAACACAGACGGTGATGTCAGCCTATAGTGAGCACTTTCTTTTTGACGCGCCGTCGTATCGGGAGGAGTGGTTTTGTCTGACGGCTAAAAAGCGGGTTTAAACGTGTTATCTGCAGTCGTTGCGGTGCTATTGTGAGTCGAGTTGCAGCCCGATGCCCCGGTTGTCTGTCAGTATTTTTTGTCAGCACTGCTCAGGAAAAGGTCGTCAATAATCTGGTGCGCTGTGGCCGCTGCGGTCATTTGTTTGACGTACTTGAAAACCTTAGTGAGAGCCAGCCCGAACCTGCGATTGGGGGCGAGCTGAGTGATAGTGAAGCACCTTCTGCTATTGTTGATGAGGGTCAAGAGCAGGATTCTAGCGAGAGCTCGGCGGCCTTAGGTGACTTACCCGTATCGACTTTGGATCGGTCAAATTTCGCGGCTCGCCTACTTGACGACATTGATCTGGAAGATGTCTCGCGCGACAAAAAAAACCTTGGTCGGCAATTGGGCTTGGTTTTGATCATTGTCGTTGTCGCTGTTATTAGCCTGGGAGGGCAATTTGTTTTTTTTAAATTGCCGACACTAAGTCAACAGTTTGCCTACCGACCGTGGTTGCAGCGTTTTTGTACGCTGCTGCCCTGTGAGCTTGAGGCCTATAGTGAATATCGTTTGATCAATATCGAACACCTGCAAGTGCGGAGCCACCCCGACCTAGAGGGCATCTTGTGGATCGAGTTGGTGCTTATCAATAGAGCGAGCTTTGAGCAGGCCTATCCTCCATTGCTTTTGCGCTTTAATGATTTGAGTGGTGAGTTAGTGGCGACACGCCGTTTCTCTGGCGAAGAGTATTTGCCCCGGGCTCTTAGTGGAGGTAGGCTGATGCCAGTCGATAAGGCGGTGGGTATTAAACTAGCTATTGTTGACCCAGGTGAGCGGGCGCTCTCTTATTCGGTTACCATCGGGGAGTAATTTTTTTATTATTTCGTCTTCCGCAGATCTAGCTGTGGGCGTATGATGGTTGGCCGTTTTTTATCTAGTGCTATCGCAAGCAGTTCTATCGTTTGTTGAGTCCTCATCGAGGTTGCAATTGTTACAGATCGGCCCCCACATTATCCATAATCCGCTGCTACTGGCCCCCATGGCTGGCGTTGCCGATCTGCCTTTTCGACGCCTGTGTCGGCGTTTTGGTGCCGCCATGGCAGTGACCGAAATGCTCACTGCCGACACCAGTAAATGGGACTCGCAGAAATCCCGCTTTCGTCTGCCAGTAATCAATGAGGCTGAGCCGCGCGCCGTGCAAATAGCCGGCGCCGAGCCGGATCAGTTGGCCGAGGCGGCGCAACGCAGTGTCGAGCTTGGCGCACAGATTGTGGATATCAATATGGGCTGTCCGGTGAAAAAAGTCTGTAAGCGAGCCGCGGGCTCTGCTCTGCTACGTGACGAGGTACTGGTGGCAGAAATATTGCAAAAAGTGGTGAAGGCTGTTGCCGTTCCGGTGACCTTAAAGATTCGCACCGGCTGGGATTTACAAAACCGCAATGCCATGACCATTGCGCGTCTGGCGGAGGATGCAGGTATTGCCGCATTGACCATTCATGGCCGTACCCGCGCCTGCCTGTTTAATGGTGTGGCTGAATACGACACCATCGCCGAGGTGGTTGCGGGGGTGAGCATACCGGTGGTTGCCAACGGTGATATCAATTCACCTCAGCAGGCCGAAGCAGTTTTGGCCCACACCGGTGCAGCGGGGCTGATGATTGGTCGCGCTGCGCAGGGCCAGCCTTGGTTGTTCCGTCAAATTAATGCCTACCTAAATGGCGAGACGCCCTCAATACCGACACACAGCGAGGTGACGGCAGTCATACTCGAGCATATCCAGGCCATGCACGAGTACTATGGTGAGACTCTGGGGGTGCGCATCGCACGCAAGCATGTGAATTGGTATCTGCAAAATTTGCAAATTGACCGGGCTTGCCGCAAAGCTTTCAATCAGCTGCTTCATTGCGAACAACAACTTAAATTTATTCGCGAGTTACAGATAACACATAATCATCAAGGGATTGCTGCATGAATTTAGTCCATAAACAGGCTGCTGCGGATAAGGATCAACGACAGGAAGTCGACTCTCCAGGCCAAGCCCATTCCCTGCGCTATTGTGTGGAGCGAGCGATGGAGGAGTACTTCAGTCATCTGGATGGTCAAACGTGTACGGATCTTTATCAGTTAGTATTACAGGAGGTTGAAGACCCCCTGTTAACAGCCGTAATGAAATACACCCGTAACAACCAGAGCAAAGCCTCAGAAATGCTCGGTTTGAATCGTGGCACCTTGCGCAAAAAACTGAAACTTTACGAACTTCTGTAAATCTCGGTCCTTGCGTTTAATTTAGCACTCTATTAAACAGGATAGAATTTTTATGAGCGACCGTATCATTACCATTCGACGCGCGTTGATTAGCGTTTCGGATAAAACGGGCATTGTCGAATTTGCCCGCGCCCTGAATGAAATGGGTGTAGAGATTCTCTCCACCGGTGGCACTTTTCGTCTGCTGCTTGAAAATGATATTAAGGCTGTCGAGGTGTCCGACTACACGGGTTTTCCTGAAATGATGGACGGGCGAGTGAAGACGCTTCACCCCAAAGTCCACGGCGGTATTTTAGGCCGGCGCGGCACCGATGATGGGGTCATGGACGAGCACGGCATTCGCCCTATCGATATGGTAGTGGTTAACCTCTATCCCTTCGAGAAAACGGTTGCTAAACCCGATTGTGATCTGCTTGATGCTATCGAAAATATCGATATCGGCGGCCCGACCATGGTGCGAGCGGCAGCGAAAAATCACGCCGACGTGGCCATCGTCGTCAATGTCGATAGCTACGACGGCATTTTGGCAGAAATGTCGGCCAATGGTGGGGGGCTCGATCAAGCGCGTCGCTTTGACCTCGCCGTCAGTGCCTTTGAGCACACCGCGGCCTATGATGGTGCTATTGCCAATTATCTCGGCACCCAGCTTCCCGCTGAAGATGAGAGTGAAGCAGACTGTTTTCCGCGCACCTGGAATATGCAATTTAGTAAGTCGCAGGTGATGCGCTACGGGGAAAACCCCCACCAGCGCTCAGCTTTTTATGTTGAAAATACACCCGGTGAAGCGAGTGTGGCGACGGCGACCCAGTTGCAGGGCAAGGCGCTGTCTTACAACAATATTGCTGACACCGATGCTGCGCTAGAGTGTGTTAAGCAATTTGATGAGCCGACCTGTGTCATTGTTAAGCACGCCAACCCCTGTGGTGTGGCCACGGCGTCCAACTTGCTGGAGGCCTACAATAAGGCTTTTAGTACTGATAGCGAATCCGCCTTTGGCGGTATTATTGCCGTTAACCGTGCGCTGGATGCGGCGACAGCCCAGGCCATTGTCGATCGTCAGTTCGTTGAAGTCATTATTGCCCCTGCGGTGGATGACGACGCCATTGACATCGTCGCTGCCAAAAAAAACGTCAGGCTTCTGGCTTGTGGCCAATGGCAGGCAGCGGCCACTCTCGGCTGGGACTATAAGCGCGTCAATGGCGGTTTGCTGATACAAGATAGAGACAGTAAGTTGACCGGTGCAGCCGATTTGACGGTGGTTAGCAAGCGGGCTCCGACAGCGACGGAAATTGCCGATTTACTCTTCGCCTGGAAAATTGCCAAGTTCGTCAAATCCAATGCCATCATTTACTGCCGCGACGCGCAAACGGTTGGCGTTGGCGCTGGGCAAATGAGCCGTGTCAATTCAGCGCGTATCGCCGGTATTAAGGCAGAGCATGCAGGGTTGGAGGTGAAGGGTTCGGTGATGGCTTCCGATGCCTTCTTCCCCTTTCGCGATGGCATTGACAATGCGGCGGCTGCAGGCATCGCCGCAGTCATTCAGCCCGGTGGTTCAATTCGTGACGAAGAAGTGATTGCCGCCGCCGATGCCAATGATATGGCCATGGTGTTTACCGGCACTCGTCACTTCCGCCACTAATCACGCTGGCCTTTCACCTCTACACCCAGCGGAGCGTTGAGCTACCTGCTGGGTTTTCATCTCTTGAGTATTCGATTGCTTTGCTTTTAGGAGGGCGATTTCCTCTGCGCTCGCCGGGGCGAAACGTTTTAGATGCACGCCGTCTCTCTCTATTGTCTCGTCGAACATATCTAACGGACGTACCCACAGGCCCCGTTCGCCATAAAGTGCACGGTACACCACGTAAAATTCATTGGTTTCGCTATGCTTGGCAATAGAGTCGACGGCGTAAAACTGCCCTTTAAAATGCCGGTAAATACCTTTCTCGATCATCTGTCAACGCTACCCTCAATTGCAATGAAACGACAATAAGCCGCTTTGTGTTGGTTGTTAATAGGTTAATTAATAGTATCGATGTCTATTTTACGCGAAACATATTGCGGTGTTGGATGAATGCCTGCCGTTAAAATCGCCTTATTTGAGCCTTTTGCGATTAAAAACCCAAACTGCATTCTAAGCTGTGCATTTTCTTGCTTAGGCCTTATTAGTGAACTCTCTTTGCGGCGCTTGAAGCCTCCCGGTACAATCGCGGTTTTTATTTGTAGCGATGATGACAATGGATATTCTAGTAATTGGTTCGGGTGGTCGTGAGCACGCACTGGCTTGGAAAGCGGCGCAGGGCAAGGCGATCGGCACGGTGTACGTGGCTTCTGGCAACGGTGGCACCGCTAGTGAAAGCCAACTAGAAAATATCCAGATAGAGGCAGCTGATTTTTCTGCCCTTGCTGACTTCGCGGTGGAAAAATCTATTGGTCTGACCATTGTTGGTCCCGAGGCGCCTTTGGTTGATGGTATCGTCGATTTCTTTAGAGAGAGGAATTTACCGATCTTTGGCCCCAGTAAGGGTGCGGCTCAACTCGAAGGCTCCAAAGCTTTTACCAAAGATTTTCTGGCGCGCCATAATATTCCCACCGGCGCCTATCAGAGCTTTACCGAGGTTGAGCCCGCCCTGGCATATGTACGGCAAATGGGCGCGCCAATTGTGATTAAGGCTGATGGCCTAGCGGCAGGCAAGGGTGTGATTGTTGCCATGGCGCTCGCCGAAGCTGAGGCTGCCATCAAAGATATGCTTGCCGGTAATGCTTTCGGTGAAGCGGGCCATCGTGTGGTTGTCGAAGAGTTCCTTGAAGGGGAGGAGGCCAGCTTCATCGTCATGGTCGATGGTGAAAATGTTCTACCTATGGCGACTAGCCAAGATCACAAGCGGGTAGGCGATGGTGATACCGGCCCCAATACCGGCGGCATGGGGGCCTATTCTCCAGCGCCGGTGGTGACAGAGTTCGTTTATCAGCGAATTATGGATGAAGTGATTATGCCTACCGTGCGCGGCATGGCCGCCGAGGGCAATGAGTACACCGGGTTTCTCTATGCTGGCTTAATGATTGATAGTGAGGGCACACCTAAAGTCATCGAATACAACTGTCGTTTTGGTGACCCCGAAACGCAGCCGATTATGTTGCGCCTGCGCTCCGACCTAGTTGAGCTTTGCCTTGCCGCCCTCGATAAAAAACTCGCGACCACCACGGCGCAGTGGGATGAACGAAAGTCTGTGGGCATTGTTATGGCGGCGGGAGGTTACCCCGCCAGCTATGAAAAAGGCGCTGAGATTAGTGGGCTGATGGCGGAAGAACCCGACTTAAAAGTTTTTCATGCCGGTACTGAGCAGGGCGATAATGGCGAGATTTTGTCAAATGGGGGGCGGGTACTTTGCGTCACCGCGCTGGGTGATAGTATTGGCGAAGCTCAGCAGCGCGCCTACCAAGCGACCCAGAAAATTAGTTGGAAAGACTGCTTCTATCGCAAAGATATTGGTTGGCGGGCTATTGCTCGGGAGCAGGGTTAGGTTTTAAAAAAGTCCACTCTTGTGGGTTTTTTATGCCCGCGTCGTTTTACTCGTTAGCTCATTAACGTAACGCCATGAAACAAGCTCTTTGAGCATGACGATGGCTAAAGAGCTTGTTTCATGGCTTGTACTTAGTGCTGGCGGTTGTCTCAGACATACCCTGAGCGGGGCTCTAGTGGCGGCTGGTTATTGCCGTTTGAGGTGGGCTGTCAATAATAGGGACAGGGTGTTCGGCTATTTAGGCCTATAAGGCGTCTCATATCCCTCGCAAGACGGCAGTTATCTGACGCCTTTTAATGTGGTTTCTGATCTCCAGGGCGCACTCGGGTGCCGGATTAGGTTGAGGTCATACAGCGCGCATTCTTCAATCTTCATAACGGTACATTCTGTAACTTGTCGCCGTGTTCAGGTGCGGTTTTGCTACAATGATGACCTACTGAGTAACATCGCAGGTGAATATGATGGCTGAGCGACACTTTTCGGGGTTTGATCGTTTGTTGATGCAAGCAGACGCGGCGCTGAGGACTTTGGCGAGTTCGCCCCGTGCCCGGCGAGCTTCGCCCGCGACGCCGCAAGAGGAGCCTGATTTCAGTGCTGCTGAGAAACGCTTGTCTGCCGCTTTGATGCGAGTTAATCACAGTGGTGAGGTGTGTGCTCAGGCCTTATATCAAGGGCAGGCCTTAACGGCAAAAAGGTGCAGTATTCAGGCCGATATGGAGGCGGCGGCTAGTGAGGAAGTTGATCACCTGGCTTGGTGTGAACAGCGAATTAAGGAGCTCGGTAGTCACACCAGTGTTCTTAACCCTCTGTGGTACGGTCTCTCTTTTGGTATTGGTGCTGGCGCTGGTGCGATTAGTGACCGCTTGAGTCTGGGCTTTGTTGCGGCGACGGAAGAACAGGTTTGTGAACACTTAAAGGGGCATATGAATGCATTGCCGGAATCAGATAGTAAAAGCCGCGCCATCGTTGAGCAGATGATTGAGGATGAACAGGCCCATGGTGCCAGCGCGTTGCGCAATGGCGGATTGCCCTTTCCCGCGCCACTAAAGTCAGCTATGGGCCTGATAGCGAAGGCGATGACCGAGAGTAGTAGTCGCTTTTAGTGTCTGATAGCGCTAAAAATCGCCTTATTATTCATCGATACCCCGCTCTTGCCGTAAACCCTGCACAATACTAAGAATTTTCTCTTTGACCCAGTTGTGGGTTGGGGAATTGAGTGTACGTCGGTGCTGTACCAATACGGCGGGTATTTCGGGGTAGTGCTCGATTTCTTTAGGATAGGGTTTGCGGACAATTTCGTAATATTCCCCTTCTTGTTTTAAATCGTCCATGGTGCTCATCATTAAGCAGTCCGATGAGTTCAGTGTGTCAAGTGCCGTCATCAATTGGTCGGTGGTCAGCGCTTTGTGTCGTTTACGGCCCAGTTCGTGGAGCATGCGATCGAAGCGGCTTTCCGTATTGGGAGAAACTTTGTCGGCAATCAGCAAAAAATACTGAATAAACGGGTAGGCGAGCATCTCATCTAGGGTTGGGTTGTGATCAGACAGGGGATGGCCCTTGCGCATCCACACAGCGGGGCGAAAGTTACCTAGTGGCGTGACGACAAAATCTTTAGGCAGGGCTTTTTTAACCTCAAGTGCAAAATCGATTTCACCCGATTCGAGTAACTGCTCATAGGTGTCATCAATATTTGACAGGGCTAGGGAAATGCCAGGTGACTCTTCTTGCAGTATCTTGGTGAGTTCGGGGACAGCTTGTACCGCCATAAACTCGGGAGCAACAATATGCATTGAGGTTTCGTGAGTAGCAGGGTCA
Source organism: Porticoccaceae bacterium (assembly GCA_041622675.1). Taxonomy (GTDB): domain Bacteria; phylum Pseudomonadota; class Gammaproteobacteria; order Pseudomonadales; family Porticoccaceae; genus Reddybacter. Next base: position 25,523 of record JBFJYH010000010.1, on the reverse strand, counting down.
AACTCCGTTTTTTCCAATACGTGGGAGACACTATTGAGGATCTCAGGCAGTTGACGTTGTATTTCGAGAGCCCGTGGGGTGGGAACCAAGCCGCGTCCGCTTCGGGTAAACAAGGGATCATCGAAGGCGTTGCGCAAGCGAAGCAATGTTTTACTCATGGCGGGCTGTGTGATGAACATGCGTTCGGCAGAACGGGTAACGTTGCGCTCCTCAAGTAAGACTTGCATGGCAACTAGTAGGTTGAGGTCAACGCGCGCGAGATTATCGATGGACATGGCATAAGCTTGAGTTATTAGTATCGTGTTTTATTGTATCTCAAATTATGCGTAGGCCAATACTATTTATCCTCATTAGCCTTTTTTTCGCAAAAGGTAAGAAGGGGGTACCAAAAAAGCATTCTTTTTGGTGATACCATAAATAAAATCAATACATTTTATTTATGGTGTGTGTCTGGGTATAGTTCTTCCATCGTTAGTGAGCAGCGGGACCTAGGATCCCTTGCTAACGGATCAACCTCCTAACCCCCTGTATTATACTTTTCGGGGAGCGTCAGCTCCCCGCTTTTTTTTCCTAAAATAAAGTCGCTTTATTGTTCTTCGCTGTTGCCCGTAACTATTTCATAGCTGTGGCTAATGGTGACGCCAGCCTTGCCTAGCATTATTGACGCTGAGCAGTATTTTTCAGCGGATAACTCTACTGCACGTTTGACTTGTTTTTCTTTCAGGTCCTGCCCTGTAACTACAAAGTGCACATTGATTGTGGTGAAAACGGCCGGTACGGCATTGGCGCGTTCAGCTTCAAGTTGCGCATGGCAACTTGTGACATTCTGACGGCTTTTTTTCAAAATGCTCATAACGTCAAAACTGGCACAGCCTCCCATGCCAATGAGTAACATCTCCATTGGGCGAATGCCCATATTCCGTCCACCAAGAGATTCTGGGCCGTCCATAACGACTGAATGGCCGCTGCCAGACTCGCCTAAGAACATCGCGTTGTCGACCCATTTGACGTTGGCTTTCATGGATTACTTCCTCTGTTTGTGATGAGGCAGGCTTTGCCTGCTTCTTGATTAGATAGGTTTGGGTTGGTGGAGTGGCTGAGGGCTTGCCTTTAACATGTGTTTAAATTGGTGCTAGGTATTATAGATGTCAACTCGCCCAAAGGTTTACATTAATATTCTGATAGTGCGATGATAAGGTAGGAGTATAAAAATATGGAGAGTGAAATTGTGAGCCTAAAACCCATTACCCCGCATATCGATAATCTCGAACAATTTCTTGGACACTGTCACCGGCGTCGCTATCCGGCGAAGAGCACCTTGATTTATGCTGACGATAGCAGCGATACCCTGTATTACATTATTAATGGTTCGGTGTCGGTATTGATTGAAGACGACGATGGTCGTGAAATGATAGTCGCGTATTTAAATCCGGGTGACTTCTTTGGCGAAATGGGCCTCTTTGGCCAGGAGGGTCGTAGTGCTTGGATACGGGCTAAAAGCGAGTGTGATATTGCTGAAATCAGCTACGATAATTTCCATGCTCTTACCAAGACTCACCCTGACTACCTCTATGCTGTGTCAATGCAAATGGCGCAGCGCTTGAGGGATACCACTCGTAAAGTGGGTGATCTCGCTTTTCTCGATGTCACCGGACGCGTAGCGCGTACCCTGCTCGATTTGAGTAAAGAACCCGATGCCATGACCCACCCCGATGGCATGCAAATCAAAATTACCCGTCAGGAAATTGGCCGAATTGTTGGCTGTTCGCGGGAAATGGTAGGTCGAGTCCTGAAAGTGCTCGAGCAGCAGGACTTGGTATGGGTAAAGGGTAAAACCATGGTGGTACACGGCACGCGGTAACGAGCGGTTTCTATTCTATAAGCAAGCGCCCTCTTTCACAGAAGGCGCTTGCTTAGGTCTGCTTATATTTGCGCCAATAAGCTGCGATGCAGCTCGACCGGAAGTCTTGGCCCGAATTGGGTGACGACAGTGGCAGAGGCAAGGCTCGCTAACCGGCCCGCTTGTCGATAATCCATGCCGTTGGTAATGCCATAAAGGAAGGCACCTGCAAACATATCTCCCGCTCCATTAGTATCCACCGCCGTTACCACTGTAGGTGCAATACGGTGAGTGCTTTCTCCATCATAAATTATTGCACCCTCCGCACCTAGGGTGATGGCAAAAGTGGAGGCGGTTTGTTTCATACCTTCGATGGCTGCATCCAATGTGCTAGAACCAGTCCAGCGAAAGGCTTCGTCTCTATTACAGAACAGTAAGTCGGCACGCTCACCGATCATTTCCTGAAGTCCGCCGCGAAAGAACTCAACCATGCCTGGGTCGGAGAGGCTAAAGGCTGTTTTGGTACCAGCTTGTTCAGCTTGTTTGCGACATTCAATGGCGGCATCTTTACCGGTTGGTGACGTTACTAAATAGCCCTCTGTGTAGATATACTTTGCGCAGCTAATAGCTTCGAGATTGAGGTTTTTACGGCAGATAGTTTCGCTGATGCCGAGGAAGGTGTTCATAGTGCGCTCGGCATCGGGGGTAATAAGTACCAAGCATTTCCCGGTGGTTCCTTCGGGCAGCTGTTCGACACCGTTGTGTTTGACTCCCGCCCGGGTGAGGTCGTCTAAATAAAAGCGGCCGTTGTCATCATTTGCGACCTTGCAGGACTGAAAGGCTTGTCCACCAAAACTGGCAACGGCCATGATGCTATTGGCCGCCGAGCCACCGCTGGCGCGTTTAGCCATCACTAGATGGTCGTCGAGGTGGGTGATTAATTCTTGTTGGCGAGCTTCGTCGACCAAGGTCATGACGCCTTTTTCTATGCCGAAAGTGGCAAGTTCTGCATCACTGATTTCTATTTCGGTATCAACCAGTGCAGCACCTATGCCGTAGACATCAATTGTTTTCATGTACATTCCAGTAAATTTTGGCTGCGCGCAATAATCAAATAGCGTGCTACACAGCCTGAAGGTAGACTATCCAGCGTGATATTTTAACAGTAAATACGATGATTCGAGATGCTCTATAGTATTTCGTAGGAATAGGGCTTTGGCTAATAAAAAACGCAGTAAAACTCGGAGAAAATCGACTAAAAAGAAGCGTCAGGGATTCATGGCAGTGCTAAAGAGACTATTAAAAAAAGGATTCTTGGCGTTATTTGCCCTGGGTCTAGTCGCTTTGGTTGTGCTGGATTATCGCTTGACCCATCGCTTTTCCGGCAACAAGTGGGCCTTGCCGAGCCATGTTTACAGTCGCTCGCTGGAGCTATACGAAGGACTCGAGTTGTCTCGCCAGGGTTTTATCTGGGAGCTTGAGCAGCTGGGCTATCGACGTGTGACCTCCCTCAATGCAGCGGGTCAGTACCGTCTACAAGGGCGCCGTATTGAAGTGCATTCGCGAGCTTTTGAGTTTTGGGATGAAAGCAAACCGGCGCAAACCTTTGCGCTGACATTTCAGGGTTCGGAACTAACTCGCCTGAGCACTTTGCAGGGTGCACCACTGACTTTGACGCGCTTGGAGCCCTTGCGCGTTGGCGGCATTTATCCGTCTCACCTCGAAGATCGCCTACCGGTGCGCCTTGAAGAATTACCTCCCCTGCTGTTGGAGGGCCTGATTGCGGTTGAGGATCGCAATTTTTATCAGCACTACGGTATATCGATACGTGGTATCAGCCGTGCGCTAGTGAACAATCTCCGCCCGGGGAGCGCAACCCAGGGTGGCAGTACGATTACTCAACAGCTTGTGAAGAACCTTTATCTAAACGAGGACCGGAATTTACTGCGTAAAGGTGTTGAGGCTGTGATGGCACTTATGCTGGAACAGCACTACAGCAAAGGGGAAATTATAGAGGCTTATATTAACGAAATATATTTGGGTCAGGCCGGCAAACGGGCTATTCATGGTTTTGGTATGGCCAGCCAGCACTATTTTAATCAGCCACTTGCTGAGTTGGATCTTCATCAGATAGCGCTGCTGGTGGCGATGGCCAAAGGAGCCTCTTACTATGATCCGCGCCGCAATGGCGAGCGCGCGTTAAAGCGTCGAAATTTGGTCATCAGCCAGCTAGCTGAGCAAGGTCTTATTGACAAGGATATTGCGCGGGGAGCGAGCCAAAAACCCTTAGACATTTCAGCGCGCCCCGGCACACATACTAACCCCTTTCCGGCTTATCTCGACCTGGTGAAGCGACAGTTGCGCAAGGACTATGATGATGCCGATTTGCGCGGTGGTGGCTTGCGTGTGTTCACTCACTTTGACCCCCAGATACAACGCCAATTAGAATCTGTGCTTAGCAACAAACTACAGGCTCTAGAGCAGCAAAAGGGTATACGGGGCAAGGCTGTCGAGGCCGCGTCATTGGTCGTCAAGGTCGGTACAGCCGAAGTGCTGGCTATGGCGGGTGGACGGGACGCCAGTTTTGCTGGTTTTAATCGAGCGCTGGATACACGCCGCCCCATTGGCTCAACGATTAAGCCTGCGGTCTATTTGACGGCGCTTGAACGAACCGAAGACTACACTTTGATTAGTCCCATTAGTGATGAGCCTTTGGTTATTACCTCCCAGCACAGTGAAACTTGGCGTCCGCAAAACTTTGACCGCAAGAGCCATGGAGAGGTGCCGCTGTACCAAGCCATGGGCCAATCCTACAATTTGGCCACAGCCCGTTTGGGCATGGCACTGGGCTTGAGCCGTATTGGAGAGACGCTGCGTCGTCTGGGTTATGAGGGGGCATTGCCTCAGGTGCCGGCGTTGACGCTGGGAGCGGTGTCGATGTCACCCTTCGAGGTGGCGGGTATTTATCACACCATTGCCGCTGGTGGATTTTATTCTCCGCTGGCGTCGATCCACAGTGTGTATAGCGCAGAGAATCAACCGTTAAAAAACTACCCTTATCGCGTTGAAAGGCGCTTTGATACGGGTTCTATTCACTTACTGCAATACGCCATGCAAGTGGTGATGCGCGAAGGCACGGGCCGTAGCGCCTATCGCTATTTGGGCGAGGATATTGCTGTCGCTGGTAAAACGGGTACTTCTAATGATCAACGGGATAGCTGGTTTAGTGGCTTTGGTGATGACTACTTAACAGTCGTCTGGATTGGCCGCGACGACAATGGCAAGATGCCTTTTACGGGTTCCTCAGGGGCCTTGCAAATTTGGAATGAGTTGATGTCTGGCTTAAAGGTAAAGCCTTTGGCTTTTACCCGCCCGGATAACATTGACTATCACTGGGTCGACCCGCACCTTGGCTTGTTGAGCGCAGAGGGCTGTGAAGGCGCAAGATATGTTCCCTTTGTTGTAGGCAGTGAGCCAGAAGACTCTGTTGCGTGTCGCTCCTGGGGTGGCGGCCAGATTGTTGACTGGTTTAAAGGTTTATTGAAATAGTTGGGCATCACTTAAGGGTTGTGCGAAGCTAACGATGAAAAAGGTTTTCTATGGTGTCTGTAGTGTATGTCGACCTTACTTGTGTTGAAAAAAGGTGTCAGATGAGGTCATGGATGTACCGCTTCGTGGGTGTTGCAACGATTGCCTTGGTGACCAGTGCCTGTGCGCCCTTACAGCCATCGACAAGTAGCCCAGCGCCTGTTGAATCGCGTGAACCAGGCCAGCCAAGCTCCGTGGAAAAACCCAGCTCCGTGCCGCAACCCAGTCAGACGACACCTAAACACATAGAGCCCGCCGGCCAGAGGAGTAGGCCTGCACAGAAAGCGGTGAATTCTCTGCTACAAGAGGGCTGGGCTTATTACCGCGTAGAAAATTATCAGCGCGCGATGGCTATTGCCGGACGCGCACAGCGTCTCGACCCGCAGCGCGCGGAGGTTTACCTCCTGTTGGCGAGCGGTAATTTCGCCCAAGGGAAATATGGCTTAGCTGAACAGCTGGGCCAACGGGGGCTGTCTTTTAGCCAAAATGAGGCGATAATTCAGCGCAAGTTACAGGACTTGTTGGCTCAAATTCAAAAGGTTGCTTTTTAAATGGTTTGCTAAGAGTTTTTTGTGGCGCGACTTTGAGTGGTCTTATTTGGGTTTATCTTTTCTGAAAACTACCAGTTTGAAGCCATGGGTTTCGACTATTTTTTCGCAGTGGGTAAAAAAGGGCTGGGCAATTTTTTCCAACGGTACAAATTGATTGACGACAAACAGGGCGCGGCCAGAGTGTTTTAAATGCCGGGCAGCGGAGTTAAGAAACTTTTCAGTCAGGCGGCTATCGGTTTTAAAACCTTGATGAAAGGGGGGGTTGCAAATTAGGGCATCAAAGGTGCCAGTAATATTGCTGGCGCAATCATCAGCGATGACTTCGCCAGCAATAGTAAAAGCGGCAAAGTTTTTGCGACAGGCAATAATTGCTGCAGCACAATTGTCGCTGGCCACAATATGCAGCCTTGGCGCTGCTAGAGCTTGAGCCGCCATTACCGACAAATAGCCATAGCCACAGCCCAGATCCAGTAGCGTACTTGGCGGTGTGGCAAAACCGGCGAAAAACTCGTCTAAGTGCTGGGCGAGTAATGCACTGCCCCGGTCGATCTTATTCCAACCAAATAAACCCGGTTTGCTATAGAGGTTTAAATTGTTGCAGTCAATGGTTAACGCGAGACTGTCATAGGGTGTTTTAAGGGCTAATGAACGGCTTTCCGCATCGCTGAATGAGGTCTTATTTTTACAAATAGTCGCGAGATAAAAATTGCCGTGCTTGGCGACCGTCACAGGGTTATTAAAATAATCGGCAGCTTTACTGGCGTAAGTTTTAATCCCTTCATTTTTAGCGCCGAGAAGTATCAGTTCGCCATCGTCGGTCAGTAGGCGCAGCGACTGATTAATAATGTGGTGAGCCACGGGTTTTTCTTTTGAAACGCGGTAAATCACACGCTTGAAACTTGCGTCACTAAATACACTGAAATCAAAATCATTAAACAGGCTTTTGCAGTTGGCGAGTTGGGCTTGATGAGCTATATCAAAGCGGTTGCTCAGTACCTGCACCGAAGAGTTAAGACGGGCAAAGGGGATGTCGATCAAGTTTTCATCGGCAATCAGCAGGCAGGGTTGATTAGCCTCTGCACTTTGTACATAGGGTTGGAGTAATAAAAAAAGACTGTGCACTGGCGTTTTTAGGCCGACGTTTTATGTAACAAGCGAGCGGCATCGAGGGCAAAGTACGTCAAAATGGCGTCGGCGCCAGCGCGCTTAAAGGCGAGTAGGGACTCCATCATTACCGCCTCTTTGTCGAGCCAGCCTTGCTCAAAAGCGGCCATGTGCATGGCGTATTCACCGCTCACCTGATAGACAAAAGTTGGTGCTTGCAGCTCGTCCTTTACGCGCCGCAGTACATCGAGGTAGGGCATGCCGGGTTTGACCATGAGCATGTCAGCCCCCTCTGCCAAGTCCAGTGCACACTCGTGAAGGGCTTCGTCGCTATTGGCGGGGTCCATTTGATAATTAAATTTATCGCCTCCTTGAATATTGGCGGCTGAGCCAACGGCGTCGCGAAAGGGGCCGTAGTAGGCGGAGGCATACTTAGCGGCATAGGCCAGTATACGGGTGTTGGTATAGCCGCTTTTTTCCAATGCCTGGCGAATGACGCCAATGCGCCCGTCCATCATATCAGAGGGGGCGACGATATCGACCCCAGCTTCGGCGTGAGAAAGGGCCTGTTTAACGAGCGCGTCGAGCGTGGTGTCATTAAGCACGTAGCCGTCTGCGTCGATAATGCCGTCCTGTCCATGCGTGGTGAAGGGATCGAGGGCGACATCGGTAATGACGCCAAGTTGGGGGCAGCGCTGTTTGATGGCACGCACGGCGCGTTGGGCCAGGCCCTGTGGATTCCAGGCTTCTTCGGCGCCCATACTTTTACAGGTGGCAGGGGTGACGGGAAACAGCGCCAACGCGGGAATACCGAGTGTGCAACACTCTTCAGCGAGGTCACAGAGCAGGTCGATAGATAGGCGATTAACACCGGGCATAGAGGGCACAGCTTCGCGTTGTTGACTGCCTTCCAGCACAAAAACGGGGTAGATAAGATCGTTCACCGTGAGGTGATTCTCACGCACTAAGCGTCGGGAAAAATCATCGCGCCGGTTGCGACGCATGCGGGTAGCGGGGTACGCTCCGCGAGCAAATTGCCAACTCATTCGTGCTTAGCTCCTCATAAAGGTTTGACAGCAAGCATTCATTTTAACGGTCTTTGGGTCTAGCGCCTAACCGCAGGGCAATTTAGCGCTTTAATCCATGCCACCCCCAGGGAATATTAACGATGAACACCGCTATTGGGATTGAGCTCCCTGAAGATATCGCCGCCATACAAGAGGGTATAGAGGCCTTTGTGCGCAAAGAAGTACTGCCTCGCCATGAAAAGCATGAGGCCTTGCTGCACGACCCGCGAAAAAAATACACCGAAGAGGGGCGCTATAGTCCCGATGTTATTCAGTTGATTCGCGAGATTAGAATGGCTTCGTCAGAAGCGGGCTATTTTAATATGAGTGCGCCAGAATCCATTGGCGGGAGTGAAATGGGCTTGCTCGCTTACTACTCAGCCTGGGAGCGCGTCTTTCACGTTTGCGGTGGCCTCAACTGGTTGGGTGTTTACGCCATCAGTCATTGGGCATTTGGCCCCAGCCCGGTGCTCACACAAATTACCGCGCGCGCAAGAGACGAGATTCTCACTGACATGGTCGCGGGTAAAACGTCTATGTGCTTTGGTTTGTCGGAACCCGGTGCCGGTTCCGATGCCACCATGCTGAAAACACGGGCTAAGCGCGATGGCGATGGCTGGCGCATTACGGGGCGAAAATTATGGACATCGAACTCCCCACAAGCGCAGTACTGCATTGTGTTCGCTATTACCAATGAAGAAAAAGCCGCCCAGCGCAAAGGCGGTATTAGCGCCTTTTTGGTGCCGATGAATTCACCGGGGCTAGAAATTGAAAGCATCGTTAAAATGTTCGGTCATATCGGCGGTGATGAAGGCGCCCTGCTTTTTGATGAGGTAAAAGTTGAACCCTGGCAGCTGGTTGGCGAGCTCGATAAGGGCTTTGCTATCGCGATGCTGGGTGTCTCATTGGGGCGGGTTTACAACTCGGCCCGAGCAGTGGGTCTGGCGCGCTGGGGCCTTGATACCGCGTTTGATTACATTGCTCAGCGTGAAGCCTTTGGTAAGGCTATTGCTGAATATCAGGGCGTGACCTTTCCGCTGGCAGAGTCGGCAACGGAAATACATGCGGCTCATTTAATGGCTTTAAATACCTGCATGTTGCTCGACAAGGGTAAGCCTGCCGTAAAAGAGCTATCAATGACAAAAGCTTATTCGGTGGAGAAAGCGGTAAAAGCAATGGACCGAGTGATGCAGGTTCACGGGGCGATGGGTCTAACCAACGAAATGGGTTTGAACGATGCCTGGGAAACCCTGCGTTCCATTAATATTGCCGATGGCACGAATGAAATATTGCGCCGCACAGTCGCGCAGCGGATGCTCAAAGGCGACCTTGATCTATAGCGGCGATACATTGACTAGTGCCGTTGCCGATGGCTTTTGGCAGTGTTGTGGCTGACTAGTGGTTTTTGTTTTAGCTCGTGGTTGTCTGAAAAAAATAACACTACGTTTGCACATGCAGTGTGTAACAGGGGGTGTATTGGTCACATTGGTCAACAATTTTCATACGCTTGTCGCGGACCAAACATTTGAGCAACTTGTCCATGGCTAAAAGAACCCGCTCGTCGCCATGCAGCGCATAGGGCCCATGCTTGGCAATTTGTTGTTGGCCAAACTCTTTAACATTGCCGGTCACAATACCAGAAAAGGCGGCGCGCATATTGGCGGCGAGTTGGTGAGGTGGTAGTTGGTTGTGCAGGGCGAGACTGGCCATGTTCTCGTGGTTGGGAATAAAAGGCTTTTGTAGAGCGTAGTCGATGGCGAGTTGCCAGTTGAAATAATAGGCTTCCTGTTTTTCTCTTCTGTGTTGGTGGGTGGTCGCTACATCCTGTGTTGCTTGAGTCGCTACGCCAGCGGGATCGCCAATCATGATCTGGTAGTAGTTTTTAACTTGCTGTCCAAGAGTGGCCGTTAAAAAAGATTCCAGTTCGTTAAAGTAAGATTTGCAGGAAGTGGGGCCGGCTATTATTAAAGGTATTTTTTGTTCGTTTAGGGGATGCATTAAAATACTGAGTAAATAAAGTATTTCTTCAACAGTGCCGACCCCGCCGGGGAAAATAATAATACTATGAGCCAGCCGTACAAACGCTTCAAGTCGCTTTTCAATGTCGGGCATAATGCTCAGTTCATTGACAATGGCGTTGGGTGATTCAGAGGCAATAATGCCGGGTTCGCTAATGCCGATATAGCGCCCGGTTTTAATTTGCTGTTTAGCGTGGCCAACAGCGGCGCCCTTCATCGGGCCTTTCATGGCGCCAATACCACAACCGGTAATAATGTTGAGCCCCCGCAATCCGAGCTGATAGCCGACTTCTTTTGAGTAATCATATTCCTGTCGGCTAATGGAATGACCTCCCCAGCACACCACCATATTGGGTTGCACATCGCCGCGTACGATTTCGGCATTTCGGAGTATTCTAAAAACTGCATCGGTAATGCCGTCGGAGCTATCCACATCGAGTTCAGACGCGTCGTTAATAATAAAATCAGTGTAGACAATATCGCGCAGGGCTGAAAATAGATGGGCGTGAATGCCGTTAATCATTGTCCCGTCAACAAAAGCTTGGGCGGGAGCGTTGTGGATTTCTAATGTTAAACCGCGGGACTGCGGAATAACTTGGATGTCGAAGTCATGAAATGCGTAAAAAATTTGTGCCGCATCATCGTCTTGGCTATCGGTATTTAAAATGGCCAAAGCACAATTACGAAACAGCCTCATAGTGTCTTTGTTTGAATTGGCCAGGCCGGCGACTTCTTGCTGTGATAGAAGCTTTAATGGATTTTGTGGGCGGAGAATGCAGTGGTTTATTTTCTTCATAAGCGGGGGCTATTCGTTGTTATTAGTGAAGTCATTATAGTCTGCGATATGACAGCGTGATGACTTAGCAATGAGACGATAAATAGAGGACCTAATAAGGTACTGTGCGTGGAAATTGGGGACTAGTTCCATCGCCATGTGTTGCATGACATTTCAGTGCACAAGGATAAAGCCAAGTCGCACCTGATGAAAATTATTGCTAAAGGGAGGTGTCGTTTGATTCAGGCCCGCTCGAATCAGGGCTGTTGGAGAAATGGGATAGGGTAAGATCGATACGTTCATCGACATGCCAGTCTTTGCGCGCAAGGCTTTCAATTTTTTGTAGCCGAGTGCGCAAACCAATGCCGCAGGCAACCTGTATAAACAGGCCTGGTCGGGCATTGACCTCAAGAATTAAGGGGCCGCGTTGTTGGTCGAGGACAATATCGCAACCCAGATAACCGAGCTCTGTGAAATCATGACAATGTCCAGCCAGTTCTAGCAGTTTTCGCCAGTTGGGAATGACTAGATCGGAAAATTTGACGTCAGTGTCGGGGTGGTGGGTAACTACTTTATCCTTTTGTACAGCCTTTAAAGCGGTGCCCCGAGCGATATCGAGCCCGACACCGACAGCACCTTGGTGGAGGTTGGCTTTGCCGTCAGAATCACTGGTTGGACAGCGCAGCATAGCCATTACCGGAAAGCCTTGAAAGACGATAATGCGGATATCTGGCAGGCCTTCATGGGCGTATTTACCCAGTACTGGATCGCCTTCAACCAGTGCCTCAACGAAGGCGACATCGGGCTTTCCGCCGAGGCTGTAGACACCGCTGAGGATGTTTGAAACGTAGTGGCGGATATCTGCAAAGGTTAGTGCCGTTCCCGAGGGTTTGAAAAATTGTTCGTCGCTGCGCTGGGTAATCACCAGTATGCCTTTGCCGCCACTGCCTCGAGCGGGCTTGATAACAAATCTTTGATGATGGCGTAGCATGGTTGGCAGGGCTTTGAGTTGCGCCGGTGACTCAATCACGCCCAATAATTCGGGCACTGGTAGGTTAACGGCCACGGCCGCTTTTTTGGTTTGCAGCTTGTTGTCCACCAGAGGAAAGTTTTGCCGCTGGTTGTAGCGGGAAATGTAAGATACGTTGCGTTCGTTAATGCCGAGCACGCCTGCATCGCGCAGTTTTTTGTGGCGATTAATCCACACGGCAGTATCCTTCGCGGCACAGTAAAATCATGATTCTACCGCACTGTGGAAGCGAAATAATTCATTGAGTCGATAACCTGAGTATTGGCCAAGTAATAAAATAATTCCGAGGATAGCGAGTAGGAGTTCGGGGAAGTTATAGGTCAAGTGGCCAACTAGGGTGTTGGTCATTGCTAAGTACGCGACAATTGCAACGGTGAGACTGCCTAGGCCCTGTATGGCGACTTCGTGGGCGCCATCTTCCTCCCAAGTAATGGATAAACGTTCAATAGTCCAAGCCAAAATAACCATGGGGAAGAACGTCATGTTGAGCATTTGCTCCAGCCCCAGTTTGTAGCTGATCACACTGAGTGCCGCCATTAATAAAACCACGACAATCAGGACCGCAGCTATCCTCGAGACCATTAGCAAGTCGAGCTGACTGAGATAGGAGCGAATCCAGAGGCCGACAACCACCAGTGTAGTGAGTAAGCCAACACCCGTTAAGAGCGTGGTTTGCATAAAGGCCATGGCGATTAATACGGGCATAAAAGTGCCGGAGGTGCGGATCCCGACAAACACTCGAAATAACACCACCACGAGGGCGCCAATAGGTACCAGCAGTAGGAGTTTAAAGACAGCTTGTTTTTCAACCGGCAGGCTGTAAATATTGAAATCAACCAGTGTTGAATTTGGTTCTTGAACGTGCATTAGCGCGACATTTTTAGCCGGCAAGTCGTTGGCAATAAGAGAAAAGCGAATTTTTGAACCCCGTCCGCCCTCGATTTCAAGGAGGGAGTCACCTCCCCGCTGCCAGATGAAAAAATCAGCCGGTAGTCCGAACGCAGCTGTTAGCGGGTCGATAATTTTCCAGTTTTGGCCATCGTAGAGTTCGAGCAATTCGCTGGCGGCTTCATTGTGCACTCTATCGGCGAGACTAATGCCGCGGACAATGTGTGAACCAACCCCGGCTCGTGTCAATAATTGCAGAGCGAGGTTGGCGTGCGATACGCCCTGGTGCGGGTCGTTTAGTGAATGGCTGCCCTCGACGGATTCATGTTCATTGAGGAGCTTGAGTAATTGGCTGGCAAAGCTACTGGGGTCTGCCGAAAGGGCGTGTGCCTGAGAAATTAACGTGTTAGCTGTCGCTTCTTGGGCTGGTGTCCAAATGAGTTTGTCGGGTATTTGCGAAACTTGCAGGGGTTCGATGGGTATAGAACTTGACGCTTGGCGGGCAATTTTTAACTTGTAATATAAGGTTTGTTGGCCACTTGCTTCGCGTCGTGTCCACAGTGCTCGCCGCTGCTCTCCCTCGCTGCGTATATCAAAGCCGTAGCCAGAGGCAGCAAATGTTTCGTCGATGATGGGGTAGGTATCCTGTGACCGGGGTAGGGCGAGATCGACAGTAATCGCATCCTGGGTGGCCCAGAAAGTGACTTTGGCTTCAACCTCCCAAACGCGCGTTAAGCTGCCCGGCGATAGTGGGAAGTTAAGTGACAAATGTTTATAGAGAGTAAGACCAATACCGCTCGATATAAAGACGAGTGCGAGTAGATAAACCTGGGCGCGTGATGACATAAGGATTGACTTATTTAGCGATTAAACGTTGGCTAACATCGACGATAGCCAGGTTGCGGAGAAAGTTGCGGCCAATTAACACAGGGTAGGTCATGGCGGAGCGCTCAGAGAGGGAAACATCGATTTGCTCGGTCATCGAACCGAGGGAGATGGTCATTTTAACCACCTGTCGTCGCTCGAGCGTTTCAGAACTTGTCTGCTTGATAAGTACTGTGCGGGCGAGTGGCCTCTCGATGACAACGGGTGTCTCGACCGAGGGGTGGTCAAATTCGAAACGGACCCAGTCGCGGCCATCTCGTTCAAAGGTGACAATGTTGTTGGCGTGAATCGAGGTGCCCGCAGCACCCGTGTCGATGCGAGCCATAAACATTTTCCCAGGTGGAGTGATATTAACGCGTTCAACTTCGCCAATCACTTGTTTGTCGGCAATTTTGGCAGCGGGACTGACCGGGCATGGGCGCGGTTTTATGGTTGGGCAGACCTTCTGTGGGACAGTGGGACAGGCTGGTGGTTTTTGTTCAGTCGTAGGGTTGGTTGGTGCTGTGCTGAGAGTTGGGCAATTGTCATTATTGGTAGAGGTTATGACCTCTTTGTTCGCCGGGCTGCTGGTACAGGCCGAAAGTAAAAGCGCGAGAAAAAAAGTGGTTACTATAGGAGCGAATGAAAATTTGGCAAGAGGATGTTTCATCAAAGTTGGCTACTTTTTAAGTCGCTGTCAATTGGCGTTGAATAGACCCGTTCTGGGGCGTGGTAAGCGGCAAAGCGCTGGACGCTATTGTCGCTGATACCCAAAAAATTACAATACTGGGTTGATTTACGTTGCTATACCCTGAGAGGGTCTTGTCAGCCACAGAAAAATGCTCTGCACTGTTGTGGCAAATAAGCCTGGGAGGGATTCCCGCTATCGGCTCGTGGTTATTTGTGTGTGGCGAGAGCTATCCAGAGTTGAAGGCATTTAAGGGGCGTGTTTGGGTGGGGGAGGCGCCCTACTTGCTTCAACAGCTGACTCTTAGTAAGACTTCGCTAACCCGAGCACTTTTTCCGCAATAAAACACAAAATCAGCTGTGGGCTGATCGGTGCCAGGCGATGGATCATGCATTCACGTAAATAGCGTTCAACGTGATATTCCTTGGCATAGCCCATGCCACCATGGGTCATGACAGCCTGTTGACAGGCTTTGAAGGTGGCTTCGGCGGCAAAATATTTGGCGGCGTTGGCATAGGCGCCGGCATCATCGCCATTGTCATACGCTGCCGCAGCTCGGAAGACCATTAAGTTGGCGGCTTCCAGCTCAATCCAGGATTCCGCTAGCGGGTGCTGTACGCTCTGGTTTTGGCCGATGGGTCGACCAAAGACCTCGCGCTCACCGGCATAAGTGACGGCGCGTTTAAGAGCGGCGCGACCGAGGCCCACAAGTCCAGAGGCGATGAGTACGCGCTCGGGGTTGAGCCCGTGCAGTAAGTAGCGAAAGCCCTTACCCTCTTCGCCAATGCGATCTTCCACTGGGATTTTCAGGCCGTCGATAAATAGCTGGTTGGAATCGACACACTTGCGGCCCATTTTTTCAATGCGGCGAATTTCGCAGGTATTAGGGTCCAAATCGGTATAAAAAAGCGTCAGGCCATCAATGGGCCGTTTGGTTTGTGACTCGGGCTTAGTGCGGGCGATGAGCATGATTTTGTTGGACACCTGGGCGGTGGAGGTCCAGACTTTTTGGCCGTGCACTACGTAGTGGCCACCCTTCAAAATGGCTTCAGTTTTAAGGCGGGTGGTGTCGAGGCCGGTATTGGGTTCGGTAACGCCGAAGCAGGGAATGTCGTCGCGACGCATCACCGGTGGCAACATGCGTTGCTTTTGTTCTTGCGTGCCGAACACGGCAATAGGATTGACGCCAAACAGAGGGATAGCAACGGAGGAGACACCGCCGTTAGCCGCCCCCGACTCGGCGATGGCCTGCACCATGACTGCAGCTTCGCCAATGCCCAAACCACTACCGCCAACATCTTCTGGCATACAAATGCCCAGCCAGCCGTCGTCGGCCAGTGCGCGGCAAAAAGCCTCGGGGAATTCACCATCGGTATCGCGGTCGAGCCAGTATTGATCATCGAAGGGTTTACAGAGTTTTTCAATACTGTCTTTGATTTGCAGCTGTTGATTAGAAAAGGAAAAGTCCATAGTAGGCCCCATTGTCGCGTATTATTCAGGCGCAAATTTGCCCGTTTAATAAAGAGTATAAGCGTTGTGCGAGAGTGATTGGGTATGGCGAGGGAAAAATGATTGGGGTTGGGTGTTCGTCGTTGCTTAGGTCATATCGCCAATGAGCGCCTGTACGATGCTTATGGCGGCCAGTGGTGCTGTTTCGGTGCGCAGGACTCGTGGGCCAAGGGCGACTGAAAGAGTACCTTGTTGTTGAGCCAATTCGATTTCACCATCGCTAAAGCCACCCTCGGGGCCAGAGAGTAAAACGACAGTCTTTGTAGGGACGCTTTGTTTGAGCAATGTGCTACCCAAGCTTTGCTCGGCCCTGGGGTCGAGTATCACTCGCAAATCAGTAACGTTGCTTGTTGGGGGTGTTACGGTCGTCGTGAGATATTCACCAAATAGCTGGGCAGGTTTAATAACAGGCACATCATTGCGTTGGCTTTGCTCGCAGGCACTAATGGCAATTTGTTGCCAGTGGACCTGTTTTTTCAGAGCTCGCTCTCCCTTGAGTTTGACTTCGCAGCGCTCGGTAAACAGGGGAATGACTGTGTTGACGCCGAGTTCGACGGCTTTTTGTATCACCCAGTCCATGCGTTCGCCCCGCGACAGGCCAATCGCCAGGGTGAGTTGCACGGGGCTGGGTTGTACACCGAAACTGTGGCTTTCGACTCTAATGGTCGCTTGTTTATTAGTTGCCGACTGCAATAGGGCGGTGTATTCACCGCCGCTGCCGTTAAATACAGTCAGTGCGGCACCGGCACGTAAGCGCAGTACGGAGACAAGATAGTGCGCGGCGGCTTTATCCAGTGTCAGTTCAGCCCCGCTGTGTAGGGCCTGGTTGAGATAGACTCTTGGCACGCGCATGGGGGCTAACTTTGGGTGGTGCTGACACCAAGGCGAGAGAGAATATCGACACTGGGTTCGGCTTGATTCATGGTGTAAAAATGCAGTCCCGGTGCGCCACCTTTTAGCAAGCGCTCGCAAAGCTGAGTGATGACATCGGCACCAAAAGCCACAATGCTGGCCTGGTCATCGCCGTATTGCTCGAACTTTTTGACCATCCAGCGGGGGATTTCTGCACCGCAACCGGCGGAGAAGCGGGCCAGGTTGGTGAAGTTAGTGATCGGCATAATGCCGGGTACGATGGGCTTGTCGATCCCGGCTTTGGCCGCTTGGTCGAGAAAGTGCCAATAGGCATCGATATTGAAAAAATACTGGGTGATGGCGCCGTCCGCTCCGGCCTTAAACTTCTCACCGAGCCAGTAAATGTCATCCTGATAGTTTTTTGCGTCGGGATGAATTTCAGGATAAGCCGCTACCTGTAGTTTAAAGTGCTCGCCGAAGTGCTCGCGAATAAAGGCAACCAGCTCATTGGCATGGATGGGCTTGCGGGTGCTTTCAGGGTCGCTAGGCAGGTCGCCGCGCAGGGCGAGCAGGCGTGAAACACCGGCCTGACGATAAGTGTCGAGCAGTGTTTTGACTGCATTGGTGTCGTCGTCGCCGAAGGCAAATGACAGATGGGGCATAACGTCGAGACCGGCAGCACGGGTTTGCAACACGATATCTCGGGTGTTGTCGCGGGTTGAGCCACCGGCGCCATAGGTCACTGAGAAATATTCCGGTGCCAGTTGCGCCAGTGTTGCACGGGTACGAGCCAGCTTTTCAGCGCCGGGCTGCGTTTTTGGTGGGAAGAACTCAAAACTTAATAACCAGTCTTTAGACATGCCAAATATTACTTCTCTTCAGTTGATGCCGTTGTCAGTGTGTTGCGGAGTGCGACGGTATAGCAAGGGTGACTTAATAACGATAAGCGTCGGTTTTATAAGGCCCGTCGACGTCGACGTTAATGTAATTGGCTTGCGCCTGCGTTAGCCGGGTGAGTACGCCGGAAAAACCTTTTACCATGTGCGCGGCGACTTCTTCGTCGAGGTGCTTGGGCAGTACTTCAACGCGCAGTGCCTGCTTCTGGGCCTGTTCGTTCATGTCGGCAAATTTCTGTGCGTAGAGGTGAATTTGCGCTAACACTTGATTGGCAAAGGAGCCGTCCATAATGCGGCTGGGGTGACCCGTGGCGTTGCCGAGGTTGACCAGTCGCCCCTCAGAGAGCAGCAAAATATGATCGTTGTTGGCCGCTTCAATGGTCTTGGCGCGATAGACCTTGTGCACTTGGGGTTTAACTTCCTGCCAGAACCAGTTTTTACGGGTGTAGGCCGTGTCAATTTCATTGTCGAAGTGGCCGATATTGGCAACCACGCAGCCACTCTTCAGAGCCGTGAGCATTGGCGCATCGCAGACATTCACGTTGCCGGTGGTGGTGACAATTAGATCAGTGCTGCCGAGCAGAGCTCTGTTAATGCCCTCGGCCGTGCCCGTGTTGACGCCGTCAATATAGGGTGAAACTACCTCGAAGCCATCCATGCAGGCTTGCATGGCACAAATCGGATCGATTTCTGCGACTTTAACGATCATGCCTTCCTGGCACAGCGACTGGGCGGAGCCTTTGCCAACATCGCCATAGCCGATAACCAGCGCTTTTTTACCGGCCAATAAGTGGTCGGTGGCGCGTTTAATGGCATCGTTGAGGCTGTGGCGGCAGCCGTATTTATTGTCGTTCTTTGATTTGGTCACCGAGTCATTGACGTTAATGGCGGGTATTTTGAGTTGCCCCGCTGCGAGCATTTCGTAGAGGCGGTGTACGCCAGTCGTGGTCTCTTCAGTGACGCCGTGAACGGCGTCGAGTACCTGTGGGTATTTGTCGTGAAGAATTTGCGTTAAATCGCCGCCGTCATCGAGAACCATATTGGCGTCCCATGGTTGGCCATTTTTTAAGATGGTTTGCTCAATGCACCACTCGTACTCTTCTTCAGTTTCACCTTTCCAGGCATACACGGCGACGCCGCTGGCGGCAATCGCTGCTGCAGCGTGATCTTGAGTGGAAAAAATGTTGCACGACGACCAGCGCACTTCGGCACCAAGGGATTCGAGGGTTTCAATCAGCACGGCGGTTTGAATGGTCATGTGAATGCAGCCGAGGATTTTGGCACCGGCTAGTGGTTGTTCATGATGGTATTTTTCACGAATAGCCATTAGTGCGGGCATCTCTGTTTCGGCGATCTCAATCTCTTTGCGACCCCAGTCACTGAGACTGATGTCGGCGACTTTATAGTCGGATGCTGATGCCTCTGCCTTGTCAAAATTACTCAAGATCTTTTCCTCTCATTATTGTCGCTCGGGCGCGCCATAGTGGCACAGCCGGTAGTTTTTCTGTTCGTATTAAAAAAGCTGTTGATTAAATTTCTGCTCGCAGGGCGTCAGCTTTATCAGTTTTTTCCCAGGTGAAGTCAGCTTCTTCCCGCCCAAAGTGGCCGTAGGCGGAGGTTTGGCGGTAGATGGGGCGTTTTAGCTGCAGCATGTCGATAAGGCCGGCCGGGCGTAGGTCAAAATGCTTGGTGACCAGCTCGGAGATGCGTTCATCGGCGATAACACCAGTGCCGTAAGTGTTGACGGCAATGGAGGTGGGTTCGGCAACGCCGATGGCGTAGGACACTTGAATTTCACAGCGCTCGGCGAGGCCGGAGGCGACGATATTTTTCGCCACATAACGGCCGGCGTAGGCGGCAGAGCGATCTACCTTGGAAGGGTCTTTGCCCGAAAAGGCGCCGCCGCCGTGATGGGCCATGCCGCCGTAAGTGTCGACGATGATTTTGCGCCCAGTGAGACCGCAATCGCCCATGGGGCCACCAATAATAAACTGCCCGGTGGGGTTGATGTGGTAGCGCGTGTCTGCGTGCAGCCATTTGGCGGGCAAGATAGGTTTGATGACTTCTTCCATCACAGCTTCTTGCAGGTCAGACAGGGAAATATCGGGGCTGTGTTGGGTGGACAGAACCACCGCATCAACGGCGACGGGCAGACCGTTTTCATAACGCAGGGTGATTTGGCTCTTTGCATCAGGGCGTAGCCAGGGAAGAATTTTGTGCTTGCGCAAATAAGCTTGGCGTTCGACCAGCCGGTGGGCGTAAAAAATGGGGGCAGGCATCAATACGTCGGTTTCATTAGTGGCATAGCCAAACATTAATCCCTGGTCGCCAGCGCCGAGGTCTTTGTCGCTGGCCTCATCGACCCCAATGGCAATATCGACAGACTGTTTGCCAATGGCGTTGAGTACCGCGCAGGTGGCGCCGTCAAAGCCGACGTCGGAGCTGTCGTAGCCGATGTCGAGAATCACCTGGCGAACAATGTCCTCGAGATCGACATAAGTGTTGGTGCGCACTTCACCGGCGACGACTGCAACACCTGTTTTGACCAGAGTTTCTACGGCAACACGGGCGTTGGGGTCGTCGCCAATAATAGCGTCGAGAATGGCGTCTGATATTTGATCAGCCATTTTGTCGGGATGACCCTCGGATACAGATTCGGAGGTGAATATACTGTATTGACTCATCGAGTTTTCCTTTTTTGTTGCCGTTCTAATTTGTTGTCGCGCTACTTGCGTAGGCGTTTATTTATGAAATTTTCGCAGTTGGATTTTAAAGCCATTGCGTTGTGCCATGTAGACGCTCTCGCCTATTTTAAAGCCGACTTCCCGAGCCCATATACTGAGCTCTTCGGGGCAGAAGCCCAGCCACAGGTCTCCGCAGGTGTCGCGCACCCAGTCCTGGTCGTGTTGGCAGAGCTCGGTGACGATTAAAGAGCCCCCGGGGTTTAGAAGTTGGTAGATGTCGTTGAGCATGTCGACGGGGGTCGCGACATGGTGAAGCACCATGTTTAAGGTGGTGCAGTCGACAGAGATTTCTGCCGCTGCCTGGCTGCTCGTTTCGCCGAGAATAAAACAGATGTTGTCCGCGAGTTTTTTACCTACCAAGCTTGCTGCACGTTCGAGCATAGAAGGGGAGTTGTCTAGGGCGATGACCTGTTCAAAGCGGGGGGCGAGGTCTGCCAATAGCTCGCCTTCTCCGGGGCCAATTTCGAGGACAGATTGAGCTCCTTTGTGACGCTCAGTTTCTAGCAGTTCTAATACCGCATCGCCATAGAGTGAATAGCTGGCAATTAAATCCTGTTGTTGGCGGAAGTCCTTGGCATTGAGTTTGAAGAAGGTTTTTGAGGTGTTGGAGCGGTGTTCGTGAATAAGAGCCACCTCGGCGAGGACGTCAGAGGGCAGCTCGCAAGTATCGAGTTGGGTGAAAATTTGTTCGCGCAACAGAGCTAGTTCGGTGCCGTCATTGATGTTGCGGCGATAAAAAATGTTAGTGCCTTCTTTGCGTGTCACGACCAGGCCTGCCTTGGCGAGCACTTTTAGGTGGTGGCTCATGGCGGGCTGGCGAATGCCAAACATTTTGGCTAGCTCGAGAACGCCGAAGGCATCGCGCTGGAGTACGCGCAGTATTTGCAAGCGTAGCTCATCGCCGGCGGCCTTGCACAGGGCGCTGAGGCAAGAAATACCGGCCTGGCTTGGGGCGTCGTTGTTGGTGTGAGCGGTCATGGCGCGGGACTGTACATTAGCAGGCCTGTAATATCAAAAAAAGGTGATGCTTGCCCTCCTGTCTTTAAAAAGGCAGGTTGAGCGTTGAACCCGCCATTATGAGCTATCCACCAACAGAATAGAAATTATCATAAATCGACAGGAGTTCTTTACTGCCCGGCGCGGGTGCGGGAAAATGGCGCTCCTTTTTCTTCTGGAGTATCGTTTCGATGCAATCCCGCCGTGATCTTGCCAATGCTATACGCGCGCTCAGTATGGATGCCGTCCAACAGGCCAATAGTGGCCACCCCGGGGCGCCCATGGGAATGGCGGATATCGCCGAAGTGTTGTGGAACGATTATCTCTGCCACAACCCGGCCAATCCCGCCTGGGGTGATCGCGATCGCTTTGTTCTGTCAAATGGACATGGTTCAATGCTGCTGTATTCGCTGCTTCATCTCACGGGTTATGACCTCCCCTTGCAGGAGTTGAAAAACTTCCGCCAGATGCACTCCAAAACAGCGGGCCACCCCGAGTTGGGCGAGGCGCCGGGTATCGAGACCACCACCGGGCCTCTGGGCCAAGGTATTGCCAATGCTGTGGGTATGGCGTTGGCGGAGAAAATCCTCGCCGCGCAGTTTAATCAACCCGGCCACGAGATTGTTGATCACCATACTTATGCCTTTCTCGGCGATGGTTGCTTGATGGAGGGCATCTCTCACGAAGTCTGTTCGCTGGCGGGTACCCACAAGCTGGGCAAGCTGATCGCCTTTTACGATGACAATGGCATTTCCATTGATGGTGAAGTTGAAGGCTGGTTTACCGATGACACCCCCGCCCGCTTTGAAGCCTACGGCTGGCAGGTGATTCCTAAAGTTGACGGCCATGATGCTGACGCCATCAAAGCGGCGATAGAGCTGGCCCGCAATGAAAACGCTAAGCCCACACTGATTTGTTGCCAAACAGTGATTGGTTTTGGCTCGCCTGCCAAACAGGGTACAGCAGGTTGTCACGGTGCACCCCTCGGTGCTGAAGAGATCGCCGTTACAAAGCAAGCGCTGGGTTGGGCCCATGGCCCCTTTGAAATCCCCGATGCTACTTATGAGGGTTGGTCAGCCAGTGATAAAGGCAGTAAGGCCGAGGCCGAATGGCAGCAGCGGTTTGCAGCTTATGCTCAGGCTCACCCTGCCTTAGCCGCTGAATTGCAGCGTCGCCTGAATGGCGAATTACCCGCCGACTTTTCCGCACAAGCCCAGGCCTATGTGGAAGAATGTCAGGCAAAAGGTGAGTCGCCCGCAACGCGCAAGGCCTCGCAAAACTGTCTCGATGCTTTTGGCCCTCTGCTACCTGAGCTACTGGGTGGTTCGGCGGACTTGGCCGGCTCCAATAATACGATGTGGAAGGGTTGTAAAGATGTCTCCGCCGAGGATGCCTCTGGCACCTATCTTTACTACGGCGTGCGCGAATTCGGCATGGCGGCAATGATGAACGGCATCGCATTGCACGGTGGTTTTATTAACTACGGGGCGACCTTTTTAGTGTTTATGGAATACTGTCGCAATGCCGTGCGTATGGCGGCATTAATGAAGCAGCAGAGCATTTTTGTATTCACCCACGACTCCATCGGCCTCGGTGAAGACGGCCCCACGCACCAGCCGGTAGAGCAGTTAACTAGCCTACGTACGACACCGAATATGAATACCTGGCGTCCTTGCGATACCGTTGAGTCGGCAGTGTGCTGGAAAACAGCTATTGAGCGTAAAGACGGCCCCTCGGCATTGATCTTCACCCGCCAGGGTCTGCCGCATCAAACACGTTCCGCCGAGCAGGTCGCCGCCATAGCGAAAGGAGCTTATACCCTCGTCGATTGCGATGGCGAGCCCGATTTGATTTTGCTGGCCACCGGCTCCGAAGTGCAACTGGTTGTTGCTGCGGCGCAAACCCTCAGCGAACAGGGCAGTAAAGTGCGTGTTGTTTCCATGCCCTGCACTGAAATTTTCGACGCACAAGATGCGGCTTATCGTGAGTCGGTCCTGCCTTCAAGCGTGCGCAAGCGCATCGCGGTTGAAGCGCTACATCAGGACTTTTGGACTAAATATACTGGGCTCGATGGCGATGTAATTGGTATGAGCACCTTTGGTGCTTCAGCCCCCGGCCCCGAGCTAATGGAATACTTTGGCTTCACCGTGGACAACGTTGTCGCCCGGGCCAAGGCACTGCTGGCTTAGTCAGGCACTTTTTCAATGACCTTGCGTTTAGCCATTAATGGTTTCGGCCGGGTGGGCCGCTGTGTGTTGCGAGCATTACAAGAGCGGCACCAGCAGTTAGGGAGTAAGTTGCAGGTCGTGGCGATTAATGAGTTGGCCGACCTCGATACCATTGCCTACCTGACCCGCTATGATTCTACCCACGGCCGTTTTCCCGGTCGTGTTGAGTTGCCCGGCGATGGTCGTGAATGCCTGTTAGTTGATGGCCGTGAAATCTCTGTCTGTCATCAACAATCGCTGGCGAAGTTACCCTGGGCAGAGTATGCCATTGACGTCGTGCTTGAATGTACCGGCACGTTCGCCCAGCGAAGTATTGCCCAGCAACATATTAGTGCTGGTGCCAAGGCTGTACTGTTTTCCCAGCCCGCCGAAGCCGACATTGATGCCACCGTGGTTTATGGCATTAATCACCAGCGATTAAGTGGCGAGCACAAGATTATTTCTGCGGCTTCTTGCACCACTAACTGCGTAGTACCGGCTATTAAAGCACTGCACGATGCCCTGGGTGTCGAGGCGGGAGTGATTACCACCATTCACTCGGCAATGAACGACCAGCCGGTGCTTGACTCCTACCATCACACCGATCTGCGTAAAACACGGGCCGCCTTTCAGTCGATTATCCCCGTTGAAACGGGCTTGGCGAAGGGCATAGACCGCATTTTGCCTGAGCTCAGTGGGCGATTTGAGGCCCAGGCTATGCGCGTGCCAACGCAGAATGTCTCGGCCATTGATTTGTCTGTGCAGGTACAAAAAACCACCAACTGCGAAGCGGTTAACGCCATTCTTCGCGCTGCCAGCGAAGGACCGCTGAGGCAAATTCTCGGCTTTACTGAAGAGCCTCTAGCCTCGTGTGATTTTAATCACGATGACCATTCTGGCATTGTCGATGCCAGTCAGACCCGCGTCGGCGGTCAGCGCCTAGTTAAAGTACTCCTATGGTTTGATAACGAATGGGGCTATGCCAATCGAATGCTCGACGTTGTCGAGTTTTGGAAAGGCTGAGTTTTGAATAGGTAAAATTTTAGCAGTCCGATGACAAACAGGCCGGGCAACATCAACATGACAATCCGTAATTAGCGACATTCTGTAATTAGTAGAGGGCAGTAACAGCACAATGACTATCAAGTTAATGACAGATCTCGATCTCTCCAACCAGCGCGTGTTGATACGTGAAGATTTAAATGTACCCATTAAAGACGGTGTGGTGAGTTCGGATGCACGCATTCGCGCTGCTCTACCCACTATTCGCCTGGCGATGGCTGCGGGTGCCAAGGTGGTGTTGATGTCCCATCTGGGTCGCCCGGTTGAAGGCGAGGCCGATAGCGCCTTTTCACTACAGCCGGTGGCAGCTCACTTAGGCGAATTACTCGGCTGTGATGTGCCGGTGATTAGTGATTGGCGCGGTGGTGTGAACGTCGACAGTGGCAGCGTTGCCCTGCTCGAAAATGTCCGTTTTAATCGGGGTGAGAAAAAAAATGACGAGGCACTGGCAAAAGCCTATGCCAGCCTCTGCGATATTTTTGTGATGGATGCCTTCGGCACGGCTCATCGGGCCCAGGCTTCAACCCACGGCGTTGCGCGCTTTGCTAAAGCCGCCTGTGCTGGACCTTTATTAGCGGGTGAGCTCGCGGCGTTGTCGAAAGCCCTAGCGGCACCCAAGCGCCCGGTGGTGGCCATTGTTGGGGGGGCTAAAGTCTCGACCAAACTTGAAGTGCTAGAAGCCCTGTCTGACAAGGTTGATCAGCTCATTGTCGGCGGCGGTATCGCCAATACCTTTTTGGCCGCGGCAGGCAAGCCGGTGGGTCAATCGCTGTGCGAACACGAGCTCACCGATGTTGCCCGTGGCTTAATGGAGAAGTGCGATATTCCCCTGCCGAGCGATGTG
>JBFJYH010000009.1:0-65221 GCA_041622675.1 Porticoccaceae bacterium | reverse complement strand
CGCACAGTTGATCGGTTGTGTGATGGAGGAACCCGATGGCTTTCAAGATGAAACCTTTGTGGTGGCGGAAAATATTCGCCATGGTGAGCTGTTTAAAACTGACGAATTCACTCTTGAAGCCCTCCATACCCCCGGCCATGTCGGCAATCATTTCTGCTTCTTTTTACACGAGGACGGGCTGCTCTTCTCTGGTGATCATATTATGGATGGCTCCACGGTGGTGATCATCCCTCCCAGTGGCGATATGAAGGATTATCTCGACTCGCTGGATCTTTTGCGAGAACTACCCCTGCAGCATATTGCACCGGGCCACGGAAATTTGATGACAGAACCGCAGAAAGTTGTCGAGACCCTTTATCGCCACCGTATGATGCGCGAGCAAAAAGTCATTGCTGGAATGGACAAACTCGGCGAATCGAGTGTACTCGGTATGTTGTCAACTATTTACGATGATGTTGATAAAAAGGTCTATTATTACGCACGCTTTTCTCTCTGGGCCCACTTGCTGAAATTAGAGCGCGACGGTAGAGCCAGGCGAACGTCCAATAATGAGGAGTTTGACCAGGAGTGCTGGGTACTCTGCTGATGACGCTTTCAATCGCAGGGCAATAAACCCGAACAGGAGAATAAAATATGGATCTCTCAGCTCATACATTGGCCACCTTGTTTGAACAACTCGGCCTGCCGGCCACGGAGTCGGCGATCAATGAATTTATTGATCAACACAGCCCTCTTGATCCACAGTTAAGACTCGAAGAGGCTTCATTCTGGAATCCGGGGCAGCGTTCTTTCTTGATGGAGGCGCAAGCGGACGACTCCGACTGGACGGAGATGGTCGATCATCTCGATGCTTTTTTACGCCGCTAAACCGGCTTAAAGCAACAATGCTCGCTTGGCTTTAGTTAGGCGGATAGGTCTCAAATGCTTTTTGAAAACAACCTGTGCAAACTTGAATCGCCGAGCGGTGCTTGTGCCCGCTGGGCTAGCTCAGTAACATGACGCCTTTTTTTGGAGCAAGGCTATGATCACCGGCAGTATTGTGGCGATGGTGACCCCGATGGTCCCCGAAACTTTGGCGATAGACTGGGCTGCCTTGAAGAAACTGGTAGAGTGGCACATAGCGTCTGGCACCGATGCTATTGTTGCTGTCGGCACCACGGGCGAATCGGCGACACTAAATGTTGAAGAACATCTTGAAGTGGTAAAAGTCTGTGTCGAACAAGCCGCTGGACGTATTGCCATTATCGCGGGTACAGGTGCTAACAGCACCAGCGAGGCGATTGAACTGACTAGCGCCGCTAAAGCGAGCGGTGCCGATGCCTGTTTACTGGTCACGCCCTACTATAATAAGCCGACCCAAGAAGGCCTTTATTTACATTACAAAGCTATTGCTGAAGCAGTGGCGATACCGCAGATTCTCTACAACGTGCCCGGCCGCACAGCCTGTGACATGTTGACAGAGACCGTGTGTCGCCTGGCTCAGCTGGACAATATTGTCGGTATTAAAGAGGCGACTGGCGATCTGGATCGGGCGCGGGCTATTGTTGCGGGTACACCCGACGGTTTTGCCGTTTATTCAGGTGATGATGCCACTGCCGCCGAACTGATTTTACTGGGTGGAAAAGGCAATATCTCCGTGACCGCAAACATTGCACCTCGGCATATGCACCAGCTTTGCGCTGCAGCACTGGCCGGAGATGTCGAACAGGCGCGGGCTTTAAATAGTGAGGTGGCCAATTTGCATGAAGTGCTTTTTGTCGAATCCAACCCAATACCTGTTAAATGGGCGGTTGCAGAATTAGGCTTAATGGCGCAGGACACCATTCGTTTGCCGTTAACGCCGCTTTCTACGGCTTACAGGGCTGACCTTAAAGCGGCCATGCAAGATGCTGCTGTACTGTAGTTTTGGTTAATGAACTATTAGATATTTGTTTGCGCTGTCGCGCTGTACTCTCTGGAAATCCAATGAAAATAGTTTCGCCAATTATTGTTTGTAAACCCTTAGCGTTGTTATCGCGCTCTCTGTCAATTGTACTTGGGTTAACAGTGCTGCCGGGCTGTTGGATGCTGGACGATGATGGGCTGTTCCGCGATCGCCAAAATGACTATCAATTGGCTCGTGAAATACCAGTGATGGCAGTGCCTGAGGGCGCAGATCAGGATGCACTGGGTGAACTCTATGTGATCGCAAAAATTCCTGATACCAGCCTTTTACTTGAAGAGGGTGACGGTGCCCCCAGGCCTCAGCCGCTGAGTGGTAACTTACTCGATGAAGAAGTTAAAATTCAGACCTTGGGAGGTAGGCGTTGGGTCTTGACTAACCGTGTGCCCAGTGAAGTGTGGCCGCGAATTCGTAGTATCTTAAATCGCAATGCTCTACCAACTGCCTATGCGGATGCGTCTGCCGGTGTGCTTGAGACGGTGTGGCTCGAATTGCAAACTGATGAAGTTTACAAGCACCGCTTCCAGTTTCGTATTAGACCGGGTGTGCAGCTCGATAGCACCGAAATAGCTATTGTACATATGCGCATTGAGAAGGATGCTGAGGCGGGTGCCTGGCCGCTGACTTCTGATGAGGATGAACGTGAAAAAGCCATGGCTAATATGTTGGCCAGCGCATTGGCTGGGGATGAGTCGAGTGGCACGGTATCGCTATTGGCGCAGTCCATTGGTGGTAGCTCAAAAGTTGAAATTATCACACCCAAAGATGCCAGTCCCTACTTATTATTGAAGCTTGATTTTGACCGTTCTTGGGCATCGGTAGGTTACTCGACTGGTCGTGAAGGTTTTGTGCTGGTCGACCAAGATCGTACCGAAGGTGTGTTCTACGTACATTACGGTGACCCCGATGAAGAGAAGCCTGGTTTTTTTGCCAGCTTGTTTAGTCGTAATAAAGACGAGGAGCGTTTGTCAGTGACCTACTTGATTCGCCTTGTTAAGGTTGAAGATGGTGTCGCGGTGAAAGTGGTTGATGCTGAGAAAGAGGAGCTTGAGCGTACCGAAGCACTGCGTTTACTGAAAAAGATTCGCGCCAATCTTTCCTAGGCCTTCAGTGTCAGTACGCCTCCGCCCAGACTCGTTTGACCTTTTAGGTCGAAGAGGCTTGGATATGAAGTTGAGGGAGCTTTTGTCATGATGCGCTTTTCCTCCCTGGGGAGTGGCAGCAAGGGTAATGCGACAGTAGTTGAGGCTGGTGATGACTGCCTGTTGCTCGATTGTGGTTTTTCAGCTCGCGAGTTAGAGCGACGTTTGGCTATGCTAAAGCTTGATGGTACCCGGCTTAGTGGGATTCTTGTGACCCACGAGCACAGTGATCACATAAAAGGTGTCTGGACACTATCCCGGCGCTATCAATTGCCGGTTTACATGACGGGTGGCACAGCAAAAGTTGCTGCAGCCCCCGCTGATATTGATCTGCACCTAGTTACACCCCAGCAGCGTTTTCGCGTTGGTGGGATTGATGTCTTGCCTGTCGCTGTTCCCCATGACGCTCGTGAGCCGGTACAATTTATCTTTAATTACGCTGGACTAAAGCTTGGCGTACTGACAGATCTTGGACATATTAGCTCTCACGTGCTGGAGTGTTATCAGAACTGTGATGGTCTGTTAGTAGAGGCCAATCACGACCTTGAAATGTTGGCAGACGGGCCATATCCCTATTCGCTCAAGCAGCGCGTGGCTGGTGATTGGGGCCATTTGAACAATGAGCAAACGGCTGACTTATTAAAGGCCGTTGAACCTCACGCACTACAGGCTCTGGTTGTTGGCCATATTAGCCAGAAAAATAATGCCTTAGGTGCGGTGCAAGCGGCTATGGCGTCGATTGCTAGCGAGGTGCCTGAAATAATATACGCCAGTCAGGATGACTGTGTGGATTGGTTGGTGCTGGAGTAAGACTAACCGAAAAAGAAAGGAACAATCAGAAATTGACATGTCGCACCAAAACGCCGCTTCTCGGTGTTAAAACCGTTGCCATGTTGAACTAATCCCCCTGAACATAAGTCGAGGAGACTACCTGACAATGGAAAGACGTGAAGAGTTATATAAAGGAAAGGCCAAATCGGTTTTTACCACGGATGACCCCGAGTCACTGATTTTGTTTTATAGTAATGATACTTCTGCTTTCGATGGCAAAAAAATCGAACAGCTGGATCGTAAAGGTATGGTCAATAACAAATTTAATGCCTTTATTATGGAGAAACTTGAGGCGGCGGGTATCGCAACGCACTTCAAGTCACTGCTCAGCGACCAGGAGTCACTGGTCACTCGGCTGGATATGATCCCTGTTGAATGTGTGGTGCGCAATATTTCTGCCGGTAGTATTTGCCGCCGCTTGGGGGTTGAGGAAGGACTAGATTTAGACCCCCCTACTTTTGAGTTTTTCCTCAAAAATGATGAGCTCGGCGACCCGATGATCAATGATTACCATATCAGCTCTTTCGGTTGGGCAGAACCCGAGCATGTCGAAAAGATGAAAGCCTTAACCTTTGCTGTTAACGGTGTGCTCAAGGCGCTGTTTCTCGATAGTAACATTCTTCTGGTCGACTATAAGCTTGAGTTTGGTGTGACTACGGGTGGCGAGGTGGTTTTGGGTGATGAATTTACGCCCGATGGCTGCCGCTTATGGGATGTGGACACTCGCGAAAAGCTCGATAAGGACAGATTTAGGCAAGGTTTGGGCGACGTTGTTGAATCTTATGAGCTAGTTGGTCGCCGTCTAGGCCTTAGCTTTGATTAACACCTTTTCAGGGCTTTATGGCCAGCACAGTACCGCCTTTTCCACAGTTAGTACTTTTATTTGAAATTGCTTTTTAAATACCTTTGTAAGTCATTGATTTAGTATTGCTTTAGTTCTATCTTATTGATTTATAAAGGTATTATTTTATGGTTAAAAAGTGACCATTTTGTGACAGCGCCAACAATCTCGGGGCTTTCTGTTAGTTGTGAAAGGCCAGCCCACAGACTTATCCACAGTTTTTGTGGGTAAGTCTTGTCAACTAAAACGGCTAAAAAAAAGAAAATAAATTCCGGGATTTTTGTATAAGAGAATGTTACCTGTCGTTCAATGTCTTCTCTGGCACTACTTTGGCGGCAATGAATGGGCGTAATATAGATGCCTCTCTATCCTCGTTGAATGTGTGGTGTGCAATATTTCTGCCGGTAGTATTTGCCGTCGCTCAGGCGTTGAGGAAGGACGAGATTTAGCCCCCCTACTTTTGAGTTTTTCTTCTAAAATGATGCGCTCGGTGATCCGATGATCAATGATTACCATATCAGCTCTTTCGGTTGGGCGGAGCCCGCGCATGTCGAAAAGATGAAAGCTTTAACCTTTGCTGTCAACGGTGTGCTCAAGGCGCTGTTTCTCGACAGTAACATTCTTTTGGTGGACTATAAGCTCGAGTTTGGTGTGACGACAGGCGGTGAAGTAGTTTTGGGTGATGAATTTACGCCCGATGGCTGCCGTTTATGGGATGTCGATACCCGGGAAAAGCTCGATAAGGACAGATTTAGGCAAGGTTTAGGCGACGTTGTTGAGTCTTATGAGCTTGTCGGTCGTCGTCTAGGCCTTAACTTTGATTAATACCTTTGCAGGGTTTTATGGCCAGCACGGCACTACCTTTTCCACAGTTAGTACTTTTACTTAAAATTGCTTTTTAAATACTTTTGTAAGTCATTGATTTAGTGCTGGTGTGACTCTATCCTATTGATTTATAAAGGTATTATTTTATGGCTAAAAAGTGACCATTTTGTGACAATGTCAACGATCTCGGGGCTTGCTGTTAGTTGTGAAAGGCTAGCCCACAGACTTATCCACAGTTTTTGTGGGTAAGTCTTGTCAACTAAAACGACTAAAAAAAAGAAAATAAATATCGGGATTTTTGTAAAAGAGAATGTTACCTGTCGTTCAATGACTTCTCGAGTACTGCTCGGCGACGATGAATGGGTGGGCAGATAGTATCTGATTCGTTAATTCTTAATGCAGGTATAGATACTTCTCACGTGTAACTGATACTCTGGGCGGTGAAGTATTGTGATACCTGTTGCTTTCGTAATAACCACCATTGGAGGACGTACACGTGCTATTAAATGGCTCAATTGTTATTTGGGGCTTGTTGGCCCTTGCTGTTGTTACCTTATTTAAAGGTGTTAAACAGGTCCCTCAGGGTAGTAAGTGGGTGATACAGCGCCTTGGTAAATACCATCGCAGTCTGCCGCCGGGGCTACAGTTTATTATTCCCTATATGGATAATGTGGCCTACAAAGTGACCACGAAAGATATTGTGCTCGATATCCCCTCCCAGGAGGTGATTACGCTTGATAATGTGGTCATCATCGCCAACGCAGTGGCCTACATCAATATTCTATCACCTGAAAAAGCGGTGTATGGTGTTGAAGATTATGAAATTGCTATTCGTACATTAGTGCAAACTTCTTTGCGTTCGATAGTTGGTGAAATGAAACTTGATGACGCACTGTCTTCAAGGGATAAAATTAAGGTTGCTCTGAAAGCTTCCATTTCTGATGATATTGCCGATTGGGGTATTACCCTGAAAACTGTTGAAATTCAGGATATCAACCCCTCTGGGACGATGCAGTCGGCAATGGAAGAGCAGGCCGCTGCTGAGCGCGAGCGTCGTGCCACGGTGACTCGTGCTGATGGTGAAAAGTCGGCGGCGATTTTAGAGGCCGACGGTCGTCTCGAGGCCTCCCGACGTGACGCCGAGGCAAAAATTGTGATTGCTGAAGCCACCAAAGAGGCCATTGAGAAAGTCACTTCAGCAGTGGGAGAGAATGATTTGCCAGTGACGTATTTGCTGGGCGAGCGCTATGTTGATGCGGTCCGGGAAATGGCGAAATCCGAGAATAGTAAATTACTGGTGTTGCCAGCAGATATTCCCGCTGCCGTCAGGGGTATTATGGGTGGTGGTAAATAATTTAGTTTAAGTAGGTTTGGTGGATAAGAGAGCCCGGGGCTTTGGCATGCAGTTGCCCTGGGCTTTTTTGTGTCAGTTGGATCAATGGCTTGATAGTTGGTTTATTGAATTCGCATTGAGTAATCAACAGCCTGACAGTGCTTGGTCAGCGCTCCTGTCGAGACAAAATCGATATCAAGGTTGTGGTATTGCTCAATATTGTTAGCCGCGATATTGCCTGAAACCTCGAGCTCTACTGTAGAAGTTTGGGCTTGAGACAGGCTGATTTGTCGGGCTTGCTGAATATCTTTGTGGGAAAAATTATCGAGCATAATGCGGTCGGCGCCTGCGCTCAGTGCTTGTTGGTATTCGTCGAGGTTCTCGACCTCTACTTCCACTGGCTTTTGCGGAGCGATAATCCGCGCTTGGGCAACTGCCTTCGCAATGCCACCGCAGGCGGCGATATGATTTTCTTTAATAAGGAAAGCGTCATAGAGGCCTATGCGATGATTGTCGCAGCCCCCCACTTTGACCGCATATTTTTGTGCCAGACGTAGGCCGGGTAAGGTCTTTCGAGTGTCGAGAACTTTTATCGTTTGACCGGCCCCTGCAGCACTGGCCATCAACTGTGCGTAATGATGTGAGGTGGTGGCAGTGCCTGACAAGGTTTGTAAAAAATTTAAAGCAGCGCGCTCGCCTGTCAGGAGTGCACGCGCATTGCCCTGTAAGGTGCAGAGGGTTTGGTCGGCGCTGATAGTATCGCCATCGCGCACTGTCCAGTTGAGCGTCAGATTGGGGTCTAGCTGATGAAAAACTTCGTTAACCCAAGGAATGCCGCAGACCACTGCGTCTTCACGGGTGATAATAGTGGCGCGGGACTGTTTGTCTGCGGGGATCAGTTGGGCGGTAATATCACCACTGCCAATATCTTCGGCCAGAGCCAGTTGCACACTGGCGATAATATTTGCGGCCAGAGCCGGGTTAATTTCCACGGAGTTTCCTCGATAAATTTTGCCGCGATTATAACAATGCAGTTAAGCTGCGGGAATATAAGAGAGGTAAAACGGATGGATAGAGAAAACTTGATTACTGTGACGAGGGTTTTATGTGTCTCGCCTGGTCATGAGTAAACAGGACTGGCTGGCAGGTGCGCGTTTATGCCCATCGCCCAACTGCGGTGAGCGGCCGGTGGGTAGCGAGGTGTCGTTGCTAGTAATTCACAATATTAGCTTGCCCCCTGGTCAGTTTGGCGGCGGTTACATCGAGCAGTTTTTTACTAATCGACTCAAGGCTGAGGAGCATGCTTACTTTGCACAGATTGCCAATATGCAAGTGTCCTCTCATCTCTTAATTGAGCGCAATGGTGAAATAATACAATTTGTGCCGCTGAGTCAGCGCGCCTGGCACGCTGGCGATTCAAGTTTTGCTGGTTGTGCTAATTGCAACGACTATTCTATCGGTATCGAGCTTGAAGGCACTGATACAGCACCTTATACCGCCAAACAGTACGAACGTCTGGCGCAGGTTTGTCGTGAATTATTGACAATTTATCCCGCCCTGAATAAGGAAAGAATTGTTGGACATAGTGATATTTCACCGGGGCGTAAAACAGATCCCGGCCCTGCCTTTGACTGGCAGTATTTCTTCTCCATACTTGCCGATAATAGATACCAAACACGGATGTAATGACGGATGATTTTTCTGAGTATTATTCTCGCCCTAGCGATTGCTTACTACCGGACGCCACTGACTTTTTTGCAAACTGACGACTGGTTTTTTGCCTGGCTGAAAAGGGTGTCTGGTTGGGCCTCGGTAGTAAAAACCTCCCCAGGCCAATTGTTGATCACTCTGGGTTTGCCCGTTGTCGGCCTGTATTTGCTAGTGGATTTATTCGAAGGCATCTCAGTGTTGCTGTTATTAGTGGTTGAACTGTGGGTGCTGCTTTACAGTTTTGGGCGCGGTGATTTGCCGTCCGAAGTAAACACCCTGCAGGACAATTTACTGCGTGGTGATAGTCAGGCTGCTTTTCATGTGGGTGAAACCTTAAATGCCGATAAGCGGAGAATAATTGCTTTTGATTTGCCCACGCTTTCGCGGGTTCTGCGTCAGCGCGTGGCCTATGCCTATTTTGAACGTTATTTGGCCGTTATTTTTTGGAGTCTTATCGGGGGAGTGGCCGGTGCATTGCTCTATCGCTTGTCTGTGCTTTATCGTTCTTCTTTCGTGACCTTGATCGCCGACGCAGAGGCAGGTGAATCAGGGTTTGCAGAGTATTTGCAATTGCGCGGTGCGAGCCGTTGGTTGACTTTGTTAGAGTGGTTGCCATTGGGTTTAGTGGGCTTGACCTTGAGTCTGGTTGGCAGTTTTGGTGCGGGTCTTTCCCAATGGTTAAAGCGTTGGTTTAGTGCTCGCCCCAGCGCAGATGTTTTGCAAGACTTTGTGGACGATGCTCTGAGTGCTGAGGCAGCGGCTTTTGAGTGGGGAGTGGCGCTGGAGCCTATGACAAGTATAGGCGCTAGTTGTGAGCGAATAACTCAACTTTTTAAACGTGTGCTGGTATTTTGGCTTTGTTTGTTAGCTTTAGGATTGGTTTTGTAGGTTTTTTCACACTCATGCCTAGGACGTGCGGGTCTCATTCCAAGGTGCCACTTGGGATAATAAAAGCATGCCGGGGAGGGCGAGTAGCGCGCAGCTATAAAAAAATGCCTCCCAGCCTACTGCTTCCACCAAATAGCCGGTGCCCGCATTGGCAACGGTGCGGGGCACGGCGGTTAGGGCGGTAAACAGTGCAAACTGGGTGGCGCTGTGAAGGCGGCTGGTGGTGCGAGCAATAAAAGCGATGAAGGCCGCTGCCCCGAGACCGACACCTAGGTATTCAAAG
Organism: Porticoccaceae bacterium; assembly: GCA_041622675.1. Lineage (GTDB taxonomy): Bacteria > Pseudomonadota > Gammaproteobacteria > Pseudomonadales > Porticoccaceae > Reddybacter. Next base: position 55,426 of record JBFJYH010000009.1, on the reverse strand, counting down.
CTGATCACCAGTGCCAGCAACCACAGGCCCTCGCCGATGTGGGCCATGAGAGCAAAGCCGAAAATAGAAATTAGTTGCACCATGCCAAATACCCAGAGTGCTCGGTTGATGCCAATTTTTACCATCGCCAAACCACCGAGTAGGCCGCCGATGATCATCGGCCACAGGGCGGCATGTTTGGCGATAATACCAATTTGCGATAGCTCAAAACCCATGTCGATATAAAACGGTGTCGCTAGTGCCGTTGCCATGTTGTCGCCGAGCTTGTAGAGAAACATAAAACTCAATACGAGTAATGCCTGGCGCAGTCCTAGACGTTGGAAGAATTCGCGAAAAGGTTCGACAATAGCGGATCGAAGTGATGCTGGTGCAGGGTTGGGGTGATTGGGCTCTTTGATCGATAGGGTAAGCGCAATGGCTATCGACATAAAAGCGCCAGTAATGAGAAATACAGTATCCCAGGGTAGGAAGTCGGCCAGAATGAGCGACAGTGAGCCCGGTACCAGCCCTGCGATCCGATAGGCATTGACGTGAATGGAGTTACCCAGACCGAGTTCGAGGTCGGGTAGTAACTCGCGACGGTAGGCATCGATCACGATATCTTGTGTCGCACTTAAAAAGGCGATCACAGAGCAGAGGGCTGCAAGAGGCCAGAGCTGGGTAGTGGTGTCGAATTGCGGCAGCGCGGTGATACAGCATAGCAGACTGATTTGTGTCAGTAACATCCAGCCCCGCCGGCGGCCGAGTAGGGGCAGGGGGTAGCGTTCCAGCAGCGGCGACCAGAAAAACTTCCAAGTATAAGGTAGGCCGATTAAAGTGAAGAGCCCGATTTCTTTCAAGCCAACCCCTTCTGTGCGCAGCCAAGCAGGCACCAGTGAAATTAAGATATAGAGTGGTAGCCCCGATGCAAAGCCGGTGAAAATACAAATTAGCATGCGCCGGTTGAAGACAATGTCGTGCAGGGGATGGCTGCTCATGGTGTGCCCGAATGTGATTAAGACGCTACCTTAAAGCAAAGCAGGGTTTGGCGACTAGGGTCGTCGAAAGTTTTATTTGTAGCCACGGGTGCTTGAATTTGAACCCTTAAGCCCAATGGTCTATCCATACATTTTAACCTTTGGGGTCGTTGTGCGTTTTCTCTTACTGATTTTTATTATCGTACCCATTGTTGAAATGTGGTTGTTGATTAAAGTGGGCAATTTTATTGGCGCAGTACCAACAATTACCATTGTGTTACTGACAGCCGTGATTGGCCTTGCCATGCTGCGACGCCAAGGCTTGAGTACCCTGCTTAGGGTTAACCAACGAATGAATAACGGTGAGCTGCCAGCTCAGGAAATGCTTGAAGGCATTGTCTTGGCTGTTTCAGGCGCGTTGTTATTGACCCCCGGTTTTTTCACCGATGTTTTCGGTTTTGCCGGTTTAACCCCGATACTGCGCCAGTGGCTGGTACGCCGGCTTGTGGGGCGAGTGACTGTCTTTCAAGGTGGAAGTTTCAGCGGTTCGGCCTTTCGTGAACGCAATAATGAGAATACCTTTGAAGGTGAATTTTGGCGTGAAGGAGAGCGGAGCGAGGCAGAAAGGCAAATAGAGGGTCGTCGTGAAGATGATCGTTGAAAATGCTGTGTTTAAAAATTGGACGGCGGCCTTGAAGGAAATTGAGAAATTTATGATTTAACCCTTGATTTCTATTTTGCTGCCTCCAGATAGTTGGCAGCTTTGATCTTTAGGGGATCGAGCACAGTTACTTAATGCAATATAAGAGGTGGAGTTAGATGAAAATTCGTCCCTTGCACGACCGAGTTGTCGTGCGTCGCAACGAAAAAGAAGAAACAACTGCCGGTGGTATTTTGCTGCCCGGTTCTGCAAAAGAAAAATCCAATGAAGGCGAAGTTATTGCCGTTGGCCAAGGCCGCTTGTTGAACAATGGCGAAATTAGCCCGCTCAGCGTCAAGGTTGGTGATAAGGTTGTTTTTGGCGGTTTCCCCAGCAATAACAACACCATTAAAGTTGATGATCACGAGCTCATTATTATGAGTGAGGCTGAAATCTTCGGCGTTCTTGAAGACTGATATCAGTGTTACTGGTATTCCATTTAGACATTAAGATTTAGATTAGAAGGAAAGAAGTCATGGCTGGAAAAGACGTGAAATTCGGCGACAGCGCTCGTCAGAAAATGTTAGCAGGTGTGAATGTTCTGGCAGATGCCGTTAAAGTTACCCTTGGACCGAAAGGCCGGAACGTAGTTCTCGACAAAGCTTTTGGCGCGCCCACCGTTACTAAAGATGGTGTATCTGTTGCCAAAGAAATCGAGTTGACTGACAAGTTTGAAAACATGGGCGCGCAAATGGTAAAAGAAGTTGCCAGCAAGTCCTCGGACGAAGCTGGTGATGGCACCACCACTGCAACCGTGTTAGCTCAAGCCATTGTTAACGAAGGCTTGAAGGCCGTTGCCGCAGGCATGAACCCCATGGACCTGAAGCGTGGTATCGACAAAGCTGTCGTTGCTGCCGTGGAAGCTATCGGAGGGTTTTCTAAGCCTTGTACGGATAACAAAGAAATTGCACAAGTGGGAACCATCTCCGCGAATAGTGACACCCAAGTCGGTGAGATTATTGCTGAAGCCATGGAAAAAGTTGGCAAAGAAGGTGTCATTACTGTTGAGGAAGGCTCCGGTCTTGAAAATGAGCTCGACCTGGTTGAAGGTATGCAGTTTGATCGCGGTTACTTGTCTCCCTACTTCATCAACAACCAAGAGAGTATGAGTGCCGAGTTAGAAGCACCTTATATCCTAGTTGCCGACAAAAAAATCTCAAATATCCGCGAACTGCTCGGTTTGCTCGAGGGTGTTGCCAAGTCGGGTAAGCCTCTGTTGATTATTGCTGAAGACGTTGATGGCGAAGCATTGGCGACTCTGGTTGTTAACAACCTGCGTGGCATTGTTAAAGTTGCAGCCTGTAAGGCACCTGGTTTCGGCGATCGTCGTAAAGCGATGCTGCAGGATATCGCTATTCTCACTGGTGCGACTGTCATTTCTGAAGAAGTGGGTCTTGATCTTGAAGCCGCTACTGTTGACCATTTGGGTCAGGCTAAGCGCGTTAGCTTGAGCAAAGAAAATACCGTAATTGTCGACGGTGCAGGCACTATGGAAGACATTAAGGCTCGCGTTAACCAGATCCGTGTTGAAATTGAAGAGACGTCTTCCGACTACGATAGTGAAAAACTGCAAGAGCGCCTGGCCAAGTTGGCTGGCGGTGTTGCTGTGATTAAGGTTGGTGCTGCCACTGAAGTAGAAATGAAAGAGAAAAAAGCCCGTGTTGAAGATGCTCTTCACTCTACTCGCGCAGCAGTTGAAGAAGGTGTCGTGCCGGGTGGTGGTGTTGCTTTGGTTCGTGCCCAGGCTGCTCTCGACGGCCTTGAAGGTGAAAATAACGAACAATCGGTCGGTATTCGTATTCTACGTCGCGCTATGGAAGCGCCACTTCGCCAAATCGTTGAAAACGCTGGTGGAGAGGGCTCAGTCATCCTCGATAAAGTCAAAAACCTGGATGGCAGTAATGGTTACAACGCTGCTAATGGCGAATACGGCGACATGCTTGCTCTGGGTATTCTCGATCCGGCAAAAGTGACGCGTACTGCTTTGCAGGGGGCGGCATCTATTGCTGGCCTGATGATTACTACTGAAGCTATGATCACTGATGCAGCGGGTGATGATGCTGGTGGTGCCATGCCTGCAATGCCTGATATGGGCGGTATGGGCGGTATGGGCGGTATGGGCGGTATGGGCGGTATGATGTAAACCCAGTTTCCGCGATATAAAAAAACCCCGCATATAGCGGGGTTTTTTTATGATTGCTTAATTGCGATCAATGGTTTTATTCATACACCGTTATGACTAGAATAGCGCCTGATAAATTGATAGTTGCCTATCTACACTGTTTTCCGCGTTAGTTAGAGGTAGGCTGCTATGATTGTAAAACGAACTAAAAACTGACAGAGCTGAGGGCACGACTATGGAAAATATTTCAACGATGGAATTTATTAATTTCCTTTTTCGCTGGGGGCATTTGCTTTTCGGTATCACATGGATAGGTCTGCTGTACTATTTTAACTTTATACAGGGCGGTTATTTTAAACAGGCGACACCTGAAGCTTTGTCAGATGCAAAAGCCAAGCTGGCACCGAGTGCGCTGTGGTGGTTCCGTTGGGGCGCTATGTTCACTTTTATCACCGGTGTGTTTTTGTTGATGGGTGTGCAAAAACAAGGTGTGATGAATCAATACATCGTGGTTGGCGCTCTATTTGGCACCTTGATGTTCCTCAACGTTTGGTTAATTATCTGGCCAAACCAAAAAATTGCTCTGGGTATGGTTGAAGGTGATGGCCCCACTGCAGCCGGCAAAGCATTGTTGGCGTCACGTACTAATACCTTGTTCTCTGCTCCTATGGCCTACTGCATGTTGGCTTCTCCACATATTGGCTATGGTGCTGACAGTTTGCTCAGTGTCAATGGTGGTGGTACAGCGCTGTACATCGTATTGGCGTTAATTGCGGCACTTGAGGTGAATGCGATTGTTGGTAAGCAGGGACCAATGACAACAGTTAAAGGTGTGATTCACTCTAGCTTGGGCCTGACTGTTATCATGGCTTTGATTTTTCAGTATGTCTAAGCGATAAAATATAAAAAAACCGGCCCTTGTTGGCCGGTTTTTTTATGGGGTCAGTTCGACAAAAGTGTATAATTATTACTATTTTACCACTTGTAAATAAAGTGATTAAGAATGACAAAAGATAAGTCGAGTCACCGAGAACCCTTTGTTGCCCGGCGCGAAGAGTCAGTCCCTCTGCAGGCTGACTTGAGCGCACAGCCTATCTCGAGGCCCTCAAGCTCCCAGCAGTCTGTACCGCCACAAAAATCAGGTTTTTTCGCGCTTTACTTGATTGTTGTAGTGTTGAGCGCCTGTCTGGTAGTGCTGTCTGTTTTTTCTTGGCGTCAGAATCAGTCCCAGCAACTTTTGCTGCAGAGCTTCGAAGAACTTGGTGGACGCCTGGAGTCTAGTGATGAGTCTATTGCCCAGTCAGGTGCGGCGTTGGCGATGAAAATTAGCAAGCAAGAAGAAACATTGGCCACTCATTGGGGTGAAATTAAAAAGCTTTGGGGCGTTGCGAATGATCGTAATAAACAGGCTATAAAAGCCCTGCAGCTCTCCGATAGCGAAACTAAGAAAGGGATTGAAAAAACGCAACAGACCTTGGTTTCTCTGCAGGCTGATTTAAACGGTTTGCAAAAGAGCTTGAAAACGTTGCAAGCCAATATGAAAACACTGCGGACTGATGTGAAGAAAGTGGGTAGCGCCTCACTGGTAGCCAGCGCACAGACAGATGATTTTCATCGTCAGTTGATTGGCCTTGAAGCTCAATTGAAGGCTGTCGATAGCGAAACAACGAGTCTGCAAAAACTGATTGAGAAAAACCGTCAGAGTCAGGGTCAACGTCTTGCGGAGTTTGAGCAAGCGATAAAATCGATGGACGCTTTTAGACGGCAAACGAATGAAAAATTTAGCCGCTTACACCCCAGTACGACAGGGCCTTAAGCTGTCGTGTTTAGTGATTATTTATTGAATAAATGAGAGAAAGATTATGACCATCATTCGCCAGCAAGATTTAATTCAGGGTGTGGCTGATGCACTGCAATTTATTTCTTACTATCACCCCGTCGATTTTATCAAAGCCGTTGATGAGGCTTACCAGAAGGAAGAGTCACAGGCCGCAAAAGATGCAATGGCGCAAATACTGGTCAATTCTCGCATGTGTGCCATGGGGCATCGGCCAATTTGTCAGGATACAGGGATAGTCACTGTTTTCCTGAAAGTGGGTATGAATGTGCAGTGGCAGAGTGATATGAATGTCACGGATATGGTTAATGAGGGCGTCAGGCAGGCCTATATGTATCCGGATAATATTTTACGGGCTTCTATTCTCGATGACCCCGATGGAGCCCGAAAAAATACGGGCGATAACACTCCGGCAGTTATTCACTACGAAATTGTCGCTGGTGACAAAGTTGAAGTTTATGTCGCAGCTAAAGGCGGTGGCTCAGAGGCCAAGGCCAAGTTTGCGATGCTCAACCCTTCGGATTCGGTTGTCGATTGGGTGCTTGAGCAGGTGCCGAAAATGGGCGCGGGATGGTGTCCGCCAGGTATGTTGGGTATAGGTATTGGTGGTACTGCTGAAAAGGCGATGTTACTGGCTAAAGAAGCGCTGCTCGATCCCATTGATATTCACGAGCTGGAGACGCGTGGCGCTGACAATCGTAGCGAACAGCTGCGTCTTGAATTAATGAAAAAAGTAAATGCGCTCGGTATTGGCGCTCAGGGCCTTGGAGGTCTGACCACCGTACTAGATGTCAAAGTAAAGGATTATCCGACTCACGCAGCCAATAAAGCTGTTGCCATGATTCCCAATTGTGCAGCGACTCGCCATGCTCACTTTACCTTGGATGGCAGTGGGTCGGCAGAGTTGACTCCCCCTTCCCTTGATGACTGGCCCGATGTGGCTTGGGAAGTCGGTGACAGTGTGCGACGTGTAAATCTTGATGCGCTAAACGCAGAATCAATTCGCGAGTGGCGCAGTGGTGAAACGGTGTTATTGTCCGGCAAATTGTTGACCGGGCGTGATGCAGCTCACAAAAAAATCACCGATATGCTAGCCAATGGTGAAACACTGCCAGTCGACTTTACCAATCGCTTTATCTATTACGTTGGCCCGGTTGATCCTGTTGACGATGAGGTAGTTGGTCCTGCTGGTCCAACCACGGCGACACGCATGGACAAATTTACTCGCACGATGCTCGAACAAACGGGCTTGATTGGTATGGTGGGTAAGGCCGAACGTGGTGATGCAGCTATAGATGCGATTCGTGACAGTAAAGCGGTGTATTTAATGGCTGTAGGAGGCGCTGCTTATTTAGTCTCTAAAGCCATTAGGGCGGCTAAAGTTGTGGCATTTCCCGAGTTGGGTATGGAAGCTATTTATGAATTTGAAGTGGTTGATATGCCGGTCACAGTGGCGGTTGATAGTCAGGGTGACTCGGTACACCGCAGCGGCCCTGCTCAATGGCAGGCTATCATAGAAAAGCATGCCATTGACATGGCTTAAAACAAATAGGATGTAAGTGGCGTACGTTTGTGGCGTATAATTTAAATTGCTAAAATAATGTAAAATTATTCAAGCATACAAGGCTCATAGGTTTGGGCCACCGTTTATTAGTTGTAATTTTGTAGTATTGACGTCAATCGAGCTAAAGAGGAATGAATATGAGTAAGTTAAGTACGATAGGTATTGCAGGAGCAGTTGTGCTGGCTTCGAGCATGACAGGGAATGTAAGTGCTAATGAGGGCTTGTATTTAGGTGGCTCTGTTACTGGTTACTATCTCGATAGTAAGCGTTTTGTTGGTGGCGGTGAAGAAGCTTATGTGGGGGGGGTAAATCTCGGTTATCGTTTTGCCAATCGCTGGGCCCTAGAAGCGGGTTATGGCACTGAAATTGGTGGCAATGCTATTGATACCATCCGCCTTGATGCACTTTATTATATGAATGAAAACCCTAAAGGTTGGCAGCCTTATGTTGTTGCCGGTGCTGCCCACTACGAGTTGAGTGACAGCGATTATACTTTTAGCCAAGTGAACCAGGAATATACTGAACAGCTTTCTCTGGGTTTGGGTTTGTCAAAGATGCTCGATAGAAAGTGGGAGTTTCGCTCTGATGTGCGCGCTTTGCACAAAGTCAGTGATTCTCAAGATGGTGTCGATGATCTTGCTGTCAATTTGGCATTGAATTATTACTTTAATCCCCCCAAGCCCGTAGTAGCGGTTGCACCTGCACCTGCCCCGGTTGTTGCTCCCCCTCCGCCTAAACCCGAACCAGAAGTGCGTACGATTACCGTTCGTTTGAATGTTGAATTTGAATTTGATAAGGCGATTGTTCGTGCTATTTACGGCGATGAGCTTGAGGCTATTGCCAAAGCCATGAAGGCTCATGATGATATTGACCTAGTGCTAGAGGGGCACACTGATTCAGTGGGTACCGATGTTTACAATCAAGGGCTTTCAGAACGTCGGGCAGCAGCTGTTGAGGCCAAGTTGGCTGAGATGTATGGCCTTGACCCAGAGCGCATCTCCACTGTGGGCTATGGCGAAGCGCGCCCAATTGCTGACAACAACACCGAAGATGGACGGGCACGTAACCGTCGTGTGATTGGTGAAGTCTCCTACAGAGAAGTATTGGGCGACTAATTTCGTTCAGATGTGAAGAAGTAGCGCCTTAGGGCGCTATTTTTTTGCCTCTTCCTGGGGTGCTATGCCATTCTTATCGTTGCTAGTGCCTCGCTCTCAGTGGAGATTAAAATCGTTTGTCCACTCTACTTAATAGAAGAATCGCGACTTTGTCATTGAATACATGAAACCCACACTGTATTGGCACGATTATGAAACGACTGGCGTTGACCCCGCGCGGGATCGTCCAGTGCAATTCGCGGGTCTTCGTACCGATGAAGATTTAAATATCATAGGCGAGCCTCTAGTACAGTATTGCCAGCTCCCCGATGACTGTTTGCCCCAGCCCCAAGCCTGTTTAATTACAGGTATTACCCCGCAAAAGGCTCGGGAGGAAGGTGTGCCAGAGCCTCAGTTTATCGCCGCTATCGAGCGGCAGTTGGCCCAGCCGGGTACTTGTGGTGTGGGCTACAATAGCTTGCGCTTCGACGACGAGGTGACGCGTTTTACACTTTATCGTAACTTTCACGACCCCTATGAGCGGGAGTGGAAACAGGGTAACTCCCGCTGGGATATAATCGATATGTTGCGCCTGACCCGTGCTCTACGCCCTGAGGGTATTGTTTGGCCCAATAAACCCGATGGTGCCCCCAGCTTTCGTCTTGAAGAATTGACAGCGGCTAACAATATCGAGCACGCTGCGGCTCACGACGCATTGTCTGATGTTACAGCGACCATCGCTATGGCGCGATTGGTCAAACAAAAGCAACCGCGCCTTTACGACTATGTGTATAGCCATCGCTTTAAGCACAAGGCTGCGAGTCTGATCGATATGTCATCGCGCAAGCCTTTCTTCCACGTCTCCTCACGTTTGCCCCGTGAAAACGGTTATGGGGCAATGATGATGCCTCTGGCCCAACACCCGGGCAATAAAAATGCGGTGATCGCTGTCAACCTGATGACCGATCCCGAGCCACTGCTAACTCTCAATACCGAACAAATTCGCGAGCGATTATTTACGGCCACTGTGGATTTACCCGAGGGTGTTGAGCGCGTAGCGTTGAAAGGTATTCATCTCAACCGCTGTCCAGTTATTGCCACGCCTAAATTGCTCGATCAGCCTGCGGCCCAGCGTTTGGGTATTGATCTAGAACGCTGCTATCGGCATTGGCAAACCCTTGGCGCCGTAGATCTCGGTGAGAAAATTGCTTCTGTGTTTGCAGTACCGGATTATCCTGAAATAGAGGACCCTGAACAGGCCTTGTACCAAGGATTTTTACCCGATGATGATAAAGCGTTATTGGCTCGAGTCCGTAGTACGTCACCTGAACAATTGGGTAATCAGTCTCTGTTGTTTCGTGATGAGCGCTATAATGGCCTGCTATTTCATTATCGTGCCCGCTATGCCAATGAAACGCTGTCGAGCGCAGAGCGCAAAGTCTGGCAGAAGTTAAAACAAAGCCGCTTGATTGACGGTGAGAATGGCTACTTGAGTACGGCGGCCTATTTTGCAGAGCTCGATAGACTCGAAAAAACGCTTCCGCTAGAGCCGCACAATATCGCCGTGCTCAAGGCGTTGCAGGCCTGGGGTAAACAGGTGGTTGTCGAGTTGGCGAAAACTTAGCGGCGCATAGAATGGGTTATTGCTAGACCCTTTAGCCAAGCCATTACCAGACAGTCAATCTTTATACAGGACAAACCATAGCGTGAATTTTACCGGTGCACACATCCTTTCCATTGCGCAATTTGAACGAACTGATATCGAGGTTCTGTTTGCCACGGCAGATAATATGGAGCCCTACGCCCAGCGTCGAAGAATCACTCGTGTCTTGGAAGGGGCCATTCTTGGCAATATGTTTTTTGAAGCGAGTACGCGCACCCGTATTAGTTTTGGTTCGGCCTTCAATTTACTGGGGGGGGATGTACGTGAATCAGTTGGTATGGATAGCTCCTCGCTGATCAAGGGGGAGTCTTTGCAAGATACCGCTCGTGTGCTCTCTGGTTTTAGCGATGTGATTTGTATGCGCCACCCCGAGCCGGGTTCGGTGGCCCAGTTTGCTGCCGCGAGCCGAGTCCCGGTGATGAACGGTGGTGACGGCAGTAACGAACACCCAAGCCAAGCCTTGCTCGATCTTTACACCATCGCCAAGGAGCTACAAGGGCAGGGACGCAGTATTGATGGCCTACGCATTGCCATGGTGGGCGACCTTAAATATGGCCGTACCGTACATTCACTGTGTAAATTATTATCGCTGTACAAGAATATACAGGTGACGCTGGTGTCTCCCACTGAGTTGATGATGCCTGAGCAGTATGTGGAAAGTTTACGTGAAGCGGGGCACACCGTCAGCGTCACAGATCAGTTGGAGGCGAGTATTTCCAAGGTCGATATTGTTTATTCAACGCGCATTCAGGAAGAGCGTTTTAGCGATCGTGCTCAAGCTGATATGTACCGCGGTCGCTTTCGGCTAAATCAGGCTATCTATACCGAACACTGCGAACCCAACACAGTGATTATGCACCCCTTGCCGCGGGATTCTCGCGTCGAGGCCAATGAACTGGATACCGATCTCGATGCTAACCCTAATCTCGCTATCTTTCGCCAGGCGGATAACGGCCTTTTAGTGCGTATGGCGTTGTTTGCCTTGGTGCTAGACGTCGCCCATCTTGTTGATCAGCACTCGAAAGATGTGCCCTGGTACAACTCTCGAGGTTTGGGACAATGACGCAAACAGGATTATCCATGTCAGTACAAAGTAAGGTTCAGGCACCAGAGGTGTCGCCATTAACAGCGGCACATTTTGACGACATACGCCCCTACAATGACGAAGAATTCCCCACCATTTTTTCTCGTCTGCTAAGAGACAAAGAATTTGCCGATACCCTGGCGAGCATGAAATTCCCCCGTATGTTTCGTTGGCTGCCCTGGCTATTGCGGCCTTTGATTCGCAAAACTATGAAACGCTCGTTTGCCGATGTGAACAACCTTGAGGCCTTTCAGGCCATTATCGGTGATCAGATGCAAAAATTGCTGGATAAAGATGGTAGCCAATTGACGGTCTCAGGGCTCGAGCAGCTCGACCCCGATCAGTCTTATTTATTTATTAGCAACCACCGTGATATTGCCATGGACCCGGCCTTGACCATTCTTGCCTTGCATCGACACGGTATGGATTCGTTGCGTATTGCTATTGGCGATAATCTGCTTACAAAGCCCTTTGTCTGCGATTTAATGCGCTTGAATAAAAGCTTTATTGTGCGCCGTTCCGTTGCTGGTCGGCGCGAGAAGTTAGCCGCGTTGAAACACCTTTCAGCCTATATTCGTTTTTCTCTACATGAAGAGAACCAGTCTATTTGGATTGCCCAACGTGAAGGGCGCGCCAAAGATGGCCTCGATGGTACCGAAACGGCGTTGTTGAAAATGCTCGCGCTGTGCAAAAGCAAAAATGAAAGTTTTGGAGAAGCTCTAAAAAGCCTCAACGTGGTGCCGGTATCACTGTCTTATGAATGGGACCCCTGCGATGGCGCAAAGGCGAAAGAACTGTACGCCCATCAGGCTGAAGGTGGCTATGAGAAAGGCGAACATGAAGATATTGCCAGCATTTATCGTGGTATTGTGGGTAATAAAGGTCATATTTATATCACCTTTGGTGGCTTGTTGAGCGAGCCCTTTGATGACGCGGCAAGCATGGCTGCTGAAATTGACCGCCAGATCATCGGCAACTACCAACTGCAAGCGACCCACTGGATCGCCTATGAGCGTTTGCACGGTTTATCTGAGAAAGCGATGCAAGTGAGGGAAGGTCTCGAAGCCGACTGGCAGGCGGTTGCTCAGGCTTTTGACGCAAGGCTGTCGATTATTCCCGAGAAACACAGGGAAACATTGCTTGCGGCATATGCCAACCCGGTGGTGCAATATTTGCGTCTCAACAGCTAATTGTTGCCCTCGCCGACCCCTTCCACCTTTCAGTAAATAACACCAGCGAGATAAAACGCTATTCCACTATCTGATCAAGACAAAGCGACCATCCAGAGCGCATACCGGGATTTTCTTGCAGCCCGCTCACTGCGTCCACGGCTCGGCCAACGGCAAATGATTGCTCATATCGCCTCTTTTCTAGGCGCCATTGAGCGCGATGAGGAGGGCCAGCGGCTGTCCGATAATAATGTTATCGCTATTGAGGCCGGCACTGGCACCGGTAAAACCGTGGCCTACTTGCTTTCTGTTTTATCTCTCGCGAAGTCGGCGGGTAAAAAAGTCGTCGTCGCCACCGGCACCGTGGCCCTGCAGGGACAGTTATTGGATCGGGATATCCCCGACGTGATGGCGGCGACAGGTTGGGACTATAAGTTGGCCCTGGCGAAAGGGCGGGGGCGCTACCTTTGTCCCCTGCGCCTGCAGCAGAGTAGCGAAACAGCGAAGGCACAAGATGCCGGACTGTTTTTGTTTGAAGACGAACTCGCCTTTCAGCCCGATCCGCAAAGTGCAGAAACTTTGCAGGCTATGGCTGAAGCCCTGCAGGTGGGTAGTTGGGACGGGGACAGAGATGCTTGGCCCGAAGCGGTGTCGGCTCAAACCTGGCAAGCTTTAACAGTCGATCGCAACCAGTGCGCGGGCCGACGCTGCCGGCTTATTGGAGAGTGCTGTTTTTTTAAGGCGCGCGAGTCCCTCGACGATGCAGACTGCATCGTAGCCAACCACGATTTGGTGATGGCTGACCTGGCCCTAGGGGGTGGGGCGATACTCTCAGCGCCAGAAGATACGATTTATGTTTTTGACGAAGCCCACCGCCTGGGTGATACCGCGCTCAATCACTTTGCCAGTCAATGCCGCTTAAATACGACATCGCAATGGCTCGAGCAAATGCAAAAAACGCTAAAGGCAATGGCGACACCGTTTGCAGAAATGCCCGATATTATTCATCGTGGTAATGAACTCGGCGAAATAGCCCTGCTCGCCCGTCAACTATTACAGCAGGCCACTCCCTTGTTTCGCGATAGGCTTGAGAACAGTGTCGTGAATGAGGGTCGGCAGAATTTCGGCAGTAGTCAGGTGCGCTATCGTTACCCTGGGGGGCTTGTCGATGAGGCTTGTCGCTCACTGAGTGAAGATTTGACCGCCGTATTTGTGCGCTTGAATGGTCGTATGGAAAACCTCCACGGTGTGTTAGAGGAGGCCCTGGAAAATGAGCACCAGCCGGTGCCAAGGGTGGATATAGAGCTATACTTTCAAGTTGCTGGACAATGGTTGGGCCGGGCCAACGCGGCGACCGAGCTATGGTCAGCCATGGCTCGCCCCGATCCCGCAGGTCAGCCACCGATGGCGCGTTGGTTGACACATGAAGAAAATGGTGACATTCGAGTTGCTGTTAGCCCTATTTCTGCGGGGGGGCGTCTCAATGAATTACTCTGGCAGCGTGCTTATGGGGCGATCACTACTTCGGCCACCTTACGGGTTCTCGGTGATTTCGAACGCTTTAAAAGTGATAGTGGCATGGCCCCATCAACCCAGTGTGAAGTAGTTGCCGGTGCCTTCGATTACGCCAATGCGGGACTGCTAGTGATCCCGGATATCGGCGCAGAAGCTGGTGATGCCCGCGCTCACACCCAGGCGCTGATTGAGCATTTACCGAATCTACTCTATCCAGAATCAATAACGCTTATGGGGGGCACAGGGGGAGAGCAGAATAAGCCCCCCTCTGCAGGTGGTGTCCTAGTACTTTTTGCCTCGCGCCGCCAAATGGAAGAGTTGGTTGATGCCCTGGCCGATGAGCTGCCCTACCAATTACTGGTGCAAGGAGGGTTGAGCACGGGTGAAATTGTTAGTCGTCATCGGGCAATGATTGATCAGGGTGAGCGCAGTGTGATTTTTGGCCTCGCTAGTTTTGCCGAGGGCATGGATTTGCCCGGTGCCTATTGTCAGCACGTGATTATCGCCAAGCTGCCCTTTGCCGTGCCCGACGACCCCCTGCAAGCAGCACTGGCGGAGTGGGTCGAAAGCAAGGGTGGCAATGCCTTTCGCGAAATCACCCTGCCCGACGCGGCGCTGCGTTTAATCCAGGCTTGTGGGCGATTATTGCGCCATGAAGATGACCGGGGTCGGGTCACCATTCTCGACCGGCGTTTAGTTAATAAAAATTATGGTCGTCAGTTGTTAGCCTCTTTACCGCCCTTCAAGCAAGTTATCGAGCGGGCTTAAGCTCTTTCTTTGCCGTTAAGTTGTTAACAAGCGCGCTTTAATTCGTTTGGTAATTGTCGCGGCATCAAGACCTGCAGCAGCAATTTGTGCGACATGTGTGGCGTGATCAATAAATATATCAGGCAAGCCAAGATGTAACACGGCAACGACGATTCCCCGTTGGGCGAAGTATTCACTGACAGCGGCACCTGCGCCGCCGGCAATGGCATTCTCTTCGAGGGTGACGATAAGTGAGTGATCGGCGGCGAGCTGGTCGAGTAGCTCGGTATCGAGGGGTTTAATAAAACGCATGTTAGCGACACTGGCATCGAGTTCTTCACCAACAGTGAGTGCCGTTGGTAGCAAGGCACCAAAACTGAGTATGGCAACTTGCTGGCCCGGGCGAATCAACCTGCCTTTACCCATGGGAAGAGCTGTCATTGTCTGTTCTATTTTGACGCCTGGGCCGGTGCCTCGTGGGTAGCGTACGGCCGCTGGGCCGGAGTGAATATAGCCGGTGTAGAGCATTTGTCGGGCATCGTTTTCATCGGCGGGGGCCATAATCACCATATTGGGGATACAGCGCATAAAGCTGATGTCAAAACTGCCGGCATGGGTAGCGCCGTCTTCGCCGACTAGGCCGGCACGGTCAATGGCAAATAGAACGTCGAGGTTTTGCAGGGCTACGTCATGGATTAACTGGTCATAGGCGCGCTGTAAAAAGGTTGAATAAATAGCGACAACCGGTTTTTTGCCCTCGCAGGCAATACCGGCGGCAAGAGTGACGGCATGTTGCTCGGCGATCGCGACATCGTGAAACTGTTGGGGAAAGCGCTCGGCGAATTCCACCATGCCTGAGCCTTCACTCATCGCTGGAGTAATGGCGATTAGCTCGGGGTGATCGCCGGCCATATCGCAGAGCCAGTCACCGAAAACCTGCTGGTATTTGGGGCGCTTTGGTGCGTGATTCGTCTCTAGTGCAGGGGGTTTACCCGTTGGGGTGGGGATTTTGTTTAGCGCGTGATAACCAATGGGGTCTTTTTCGGCGGGTGAAAAACCTTTGCCTTTTTGGGTGGCAACATGTAATAACACCGGCCCTGTGACCTGTTTAAGATTTTCCAGTGTATGGACTAGCAAAGGAATATTGTGGCCATCGATGGGGCCAATGTAGGTAAAACCGAGTTCTTCAAAGACGATACCGGGTGCAACTAGGGCTTTCATCAATTCCTCGGTTTTACGAATGATGCCCGAGGTCGAAGGAAAGGCTTTTAACAGTGTTTTGGTACTCTCACGAAATAGGTTGTAGAGCTTGCTCGACCACAGTTTGGAAAAATAGGTGGCCAGGCCGCCGACATTTTTTGAGATCGACATATTATTGTCGTTGAGTACCACCAGCATGTCGAGATCGACATGGGCAATATGGTTAATGGCTTCGAAGGCCATGCCCGCAGTCATGGCACCATCGCCAATCACTGCCACACAGCGGCGCTCTGGCTGACCGTCCCCCTTTTGATCGACAGCTGAGCCGATGGCCATGCCGAGGGCGGCACTTAAAGAGGTGCTGGAGTGACCGACACCAAAAGGGTCGTATTCGCTCTCGTTGCGGTTTGGGAAACCGGCTAGTCCGTCTTGCTGGCGAATGCTCAGTAGCTCTTCACGTCGGCCAGTGAGGATCTTGTGGGGGTAGGTTTGGTGGCCAACATCCCACACGAGTCTGTCGTTTGGGGTGTTAAAAACATAGTGTAGGGCGACGGTGAGTTCGACCACACCAAGCCCCGCGCCGAAGTGCCCCCCCGATTGACCCACCGAATACAGCAAGTAGGCGCGTAATTCATCAGCGACCTGTTCCAGTTCGCTTTCGGGAAGGTCGCGCAACTGAGCGGGAGAGTCAAGTCGATCCAGCAGAGGTGTGGTGGGTCGAGTCAGCGGAATGTCAGAATAGATGACGGTCATGTCTGGTGACTGAGGGGGTAATTTTGAGGCGGCAATCTTACACGAAATCGTTGTTAAAAGGGTGGTTCAATGGTTTCGGCTGACGATAAAGTCAGCGATGCCACGCAAGTGGTCGGCGCGTTTATCAAATTGCCCAAGGGCGGAAATAGCTTGCTCATGTAGCTGGGTAAGCATTTCTTTTGCGCCTTCATTGCCGAGCAAGGATGTGTAAGTTGATTTGTTGTGCCGTTGATCAGCCCCGGCCTGTTTGCCGAGTATTGCGGTATTACCCTCGTTGTCGAGTATGTCATCCTTAACTTGAAAAGCGAGGCCAATTGCATGGCCGTAGGCGCGCAGCTTTTCCAGTGTTTGTGTGTCAACAGAAGCGTTTGTTTGTGCGCCCATGGAAATACTGGCGACGATTAAATCGCCAGTTTTATGGAGGTGCATAGCTTCCAAATAGGCTAGATCAATAGAGCTGCCTGTCGCGAATAAGTCCATTGCCTGTCCCTTGACCATGCCCGCTGCCCCTGCTGCGTGGGCAAGCTCGCGGACCAGGCTTAGGGCTGTCGTCGGGCTGACAAGGGTGAGCTGGGTCAGTTGCTCGAAGGCCAGAGTTTGCAAGCCATCACCGGCGAGAATGGCGGTGGCTTCATCGAAGGCGATATGACAAGTGGGGCGGCCGCGACGTAGGTCGTCATCATCCATTGCGGGTAGGTCGTCATGGATTAATGAATAGCAGTGTACCAGCTCCACCGCTGCGGCAACGAAATCGGCATCGCGGTTGATAGGACCAAGGGCGTGGGCAGCGGCATACACTAGGCAGGGGCGAATACGCTTGCCCTGGTCGAGGGTGGAGTAGCGTAAAGCGTCATTTAAAGGAAGTTTATTGGGGCTTTGTGGCAAGCTGTATTCGAGTTGCTGCTCTACGCGTTGACGGCTTGCCTCGAGAAAGCTGTCAAGGCTTTGTTTCACTCGCCTTCCTCTGCAATAAAATTCATGGTTTTAACGTCGCCGTCGCTGGTTAAAATACGCACCCGCTGTTCCGCTTCAGTGAGGGCGGATTGGCAGTCTCGAGTGATTTTGATACCTTTTTCAAAAGATTTGAGTGACTCGTCAAGATTGAGGTTACCCGTTTCGAGGGATTCAACCAAGGTTTCGAGTTGTTTAAGGCTTTGTTCAAAGTTAAGTGTACGTTTTCTTGTTGCCATACGAGTGATCGCCGTGAATAAAACGAGGGTAACGTTAACTGAGTGATGTGGCAGAGGTCAATATAGTCGTTCCCTGATCACCGCGGTTAGGGATAATGTATGTAGGATATATCTTACATACATTGCAGATATTACAGAATAGTCTGATCTCCTCCGAAAGTGCATCATACTTTCCACAAGGATGTCTCGGATAAGGATGTAACACAGGGAATAAGGACAAGGTGTTCTGCTCAGGACGAGCAATAACGGAAGGGGCAAGATGCCTCTTGCTACAAGGAAGAGGTCAGGATGGCCATTTGCTACAAGGAATAAATGTCAAGGGTTTGTAAGGATATAAGACCTTGATTACTCCAAAGCTGGATGTACTTTGCTAGTACTACTTTAACACCCCCTTACCTCTCCAGATAAGGGGGTGTTTTTATGATGGGTGGCTCATTTTTATAGACCTATGGCTACCCACACCTAAGCGGACGTTCGTTTGTCACATTCATGCTCGCTAGCGCAGTAAAAGTCTTTCGTTCAACCCTCGCCTCAAGCCCAGCGTTAGTTCATTATTTTCTTTTTGTTAATGAAAATCGATAACGGGAGGCTATAGTAGCGGGGCGGATGCGCTTTTCCGTTTATTTTTCGCATTTAAAAAAACACTGCTTTCAGTCGCTTTGACGTTTGGCGGTGATAGCTTGTGGGGTAAAAAGATGGATTTAGGTATTAATGGCAAAAGGGCAATTGTTTGTGGCGCCAGCCGGGGCTTGGGTTTCGCTTGTGCTCGTGCGCTAGCCCAAGAGGGAGTGAACCTGACCTTGATTGCTCGTAACCCAGAAGCCTTACAAGCAGCTGTCGAGAGCTTGAGCCAACTGGGTTCGGCGAAAATAACACCAGTGGTGGGGGATATTACTACTGATGCAGGTCGAGATGCCGTGCTGCGGGCTTGCCCCGAACCGGATATTTTAATTAATAATGCAGGTGGTCCACCGCCCGGTGATTTTCGCGATTGGCGGCAGAAGGATTGGTTCGATGCGGTCAACAGCAATATGTTCTCGGCTATCGATATGATTCGCCGTACCCTAGATGGCATGGCTGAGCGCGGTTTCGGTCGCATTGTCAATATCACCAGTACGGCTGTTAAGTCGCCGATGCCGGGCCTAGGTTTGTCCAATGGTGCGCGGGCGGGTTTGACCGGCTGGGTGGCCGGTGTTGCACGGGAAAAGGTGCGTGACAACGTCACTATTAATAATTTATTGCCGGGACTTTTTGCCACGGACAGAGGGCGAGGTTATTTAGCCTATCGAGCGGCGCAGGACGGTGTGAGTGGCGAGGCCTATGAGCGGCAATTTTATACCACCAGTCCGGCGGGGCGCTTGGGTGACCCTGAAGAGTTTGGTGCGACCTGTGCCTTTTTATGCAGTGCCATGAGTGGCTATATGAGTGGACAGAATATTTTATTAGACGGTGGTGTTTACTCGGGAACCTATTAACAGAGTGTTTGCAGGGTTTGAATAGGGACGTTAGTGATTTAGGAAAGTGCTAGATTAAGGCGGATGGTAGTTATCAGAAGTTTGTTTTATGAGAAGCTAGGCAGCCCCGCCATTAATGATGGGGCTGCCTAGTATAGTTGAAGCGAAGTACCTATGCTTTTTTGGCTTCGGTAATGAAATCATCCATATTGATATGGCGCGTCAATTTGAAAAAGTCGACATTGCGATAGGGAGAGTTCACGACCACGCGGCCCTTGGAGTTGCGGTAGTAGCTGCTAACACCGGGGTGGGTCCATACCATGTTGTCGTGAATGCTGTTGACCTTGTCGATGTAGCTGTCATGCACGTCTTGCTTGCATTCGACAGCACCCAAGTTGTCATTGGCCATTTTCTCGATCATTTGCATCACATAGCGCACTTGCATTTCACAGACGAAGACAAAGCTGCCGCCGTGACCGGGTTGCAAGTTGGGGCCGTAGAGTGTGAAGAAATTGGGGAAGCCGGGGACATTGGTGCCGAGGTGGGCCGAAGCATTATCATCACCCCAGACGTCACGCAGGTTCTTGCCTTCACGACCAATAATTTCGTAGGTCGACAAAAACTTCAGTACATCAAAACCGGTTGAAATGAGGATGATATCAGCTTCGTATTCGTTGCCGTCTTTGGTGATGACCTTGTTACCTTCGATACGATCAATACCGTTATCTACCAGTTCAACTTTGGGGTTGCGCAGCATGCGGAACCAACCGTTATCCATCAACATACGTTTGCCGAAGGGAGGGAAGGTGGGCAGAACCTTGTCCATCAGGTCGTCGGCGCGATCGCCCAGCTCTTTTTTCATGTAGCTGGTGAAATAGGCGCGGTGGCTATCGTTTGTAGCATTTAATGAACGCTCGGGGTGCTCCCAGCTTGGGTCTTTGTGCAATGAATCGTAAACGCGGTCGTTGTAGATCCAGCCAAGACGCATGCGATACCACATGCGATAGAGGGGGACTTCTTTGAACAGGTAGCGAATTTCCTCGGGCACTTTTACTCGGAATTGCTCAAAAGGAGATACCCAGTGCGGGCCGCGCTGGAAAATAGTCAATGATTCAACCTGGTTTTGAATTTCTGGCCCCAGCTGCATAGCGGTCGCGCCATTGCCGATCATGACGACTTTTTTGTTATCCAGTGATTTGCCTTCGGGCCACTCTGCAGTGTGCCAGCTTTCACCGGTGAAACTGTCGAGACCCTTAATGTTAGGGAAGGCGGGTGGATTGAAAATGCCGGCACAGCTAATAACGACGTTGGCTTCCAGGGTTTCTTCACTGCCATCGGCGTAGGAAACTTTGACTTTCCAGGTTTGTGTATCGGCCTGGTACTCGGTACTAATGACGTTAGTTTCAAACTCAATCGACTTTTTCAGGTCGAAATCTTCGGCAACTCCCTCGAAGTAGTCGGCTAATTCGCTGCGTAGCGCAAAATAGGCAGACCAGTCGTAGGGGGCAAAGGAGAAAGAGTAAAGGTGGCTAGGGGTGTCAACACCGGCACCGGGGTAGCGGTTGTCTTGCCAAACACCGGCAACGTTAGCGCGACGCTCCAGAACCTTGAACGGCACACCGGCGCCCTGCAGGCTAACGGCGGTGGCAAGGCCTGACACGCCGGCACCAATAACAATTACGTTAAAGCCTTCGGGTACGTCAATTTTGTCTTCCCACTTCATGGGTGTTTGACCGAGCTGGGCATTGGTCATTTCACCATACTCAGCGGGTACTTTTTCGCCCATGGAAGAGGTAAGCATTTCCACGAGTTCTTCGTCGCTGGGAGCTTCGAGAGCTACGGGCTCACCGGCTTTCCAGGCCAAAATGGCAGCGAGAGCGGCTTCGCGTATTTCTTTTTGAATGGCTTCGTCAAAGCCTCCGCTATCGTTGTCGCCAGTGCCGCTGCCACGTTTGGGGCGGTAGGGGTCTGCGAGCCAGCGTTTGTCGCCGGTGAGTTGTACCAGTACCATAAGCAAAGTAGGTATATTGGCAATGGCGATTGCATCGGCAAGTTTTTGCTTGTCTGTCATATTTTAATCCTGTTTTCTAGTGAAGGTTGTTCGCTCGAGGGTGGGTTTAGTAAAGCCCGTTAATAAATTCGGCGCGATAGTTTAACCGGCCTGACCGCAGGTTCAAAATATTCATAACCCTATAAATATTATGGTTATAGTTGTGAAAAGGCTGATTGTCGTGTGTATCGTTGTTTGAAACGCTTTGAAACGAGGAGTAGATGATGGAGATGCAAGTGCTGTGGTGGCAGTGGGTGTTGCTAGGCATGGGTCTGATGATACTGGAGATATTCCTACCTAGTTTCATTGCCCTTTGGTTTGGTTTGGGGGCGCTGGTGGTCGGTTTGTTTGCCTGGTTCTTTCCGAGCATGGGTCTTTCATGGGAGGTGTGCCTTTGGATATTTGCCTCGGGCTCCTTTGTTTTACTCTGGTTTAAAGTTTTCAAGCCAAGCATGGTCGATCAAACCAAAGCGGGTATTTCTCGCGACGCCGCCCTCGGTGAGGTGGGTCAAGTAGTGAAGGCGCCTCACGGTGATGGTCGTGGGGTGGTACGCTTTACCATGCCGGTGCTGGGTGAGGATGAATGGGACTTTATTTGTGTAGAGGAAGTTGCTGAGGGCGATAAAGTACTTATTAAGGACTTTTCTGGTAATACTCTTATTGTCTCCAAGCTGGGGGGCTAGGGCTTGGTTGTTGCCTTCGTTATTGCCTGGCTCCCAGTGGATTTGATCGGGTGATGTCGCCAGTTGTGCAGCAGCTACAGGTGCTTTTGCCCACTTTAGAGCAAGCTCAACGCATTTATGTAGGCTATAGTGGTGGGCTTGATTCCCATGTGCTTTTACACGCTGTGGTGACTCTTCTAGGTGCCCAGCGGGTCACTGCACTGCATATTAATCATCAACTGAGCGAGCAAGCTTGCGACTGGGCCGCGCACTGTGGGCAAGTATGCCAAGCACTGGCGGTCGATTTGCAAACCCATGTCGTGGATGTGTGTCAGCAAGTCTCCAGTACTGAAAATACGGCTCGTGAGGCGCGTTATCAAGTTTTTGAAAAAGTCCTCCGCGAAGGCGATATCCTCTTGCTCGCCCACCACCAGAACGACCAGGCTGAGACGGTGCTTTACCGTTTGTTACGCAATTCTGGGCCCCGTGGTTTGTCGGGTATTCCCCTCACTCGTGCGGTGGGTCGGGGTCGCTTGTTCAGGCCTTTACTGCAATTACCGCGTAGTGATCTGGCGTGTTATGCCCGAGGGTACCAGCTCAATTGGATTGATGACCCCTCTAACACTGACTTGATACACGATCGCAATTACTTGCGTCATCAGGTGATGCCGGCGTTGCAGCAGCGCTGGCCAGACGGTGCAAGCCGTATTGCCGCGAGTGCCCGCCTCTGTCAGCAGGCCGATGAACTGTGCAAAGACCTGGCGGCAATTGATCTTGATCTTCTGGATGACAAGCAAGAGCGTTTGGGCAGGAGTATTGATCTCTCTGGCCTCGTCGCTCTGTCGGCTTTGCGTCAGGCCA
Organism: Porticoccaceae bacterium; assembly: GCA_041622675.1. GTDB lineage: Bacteria > Pseudomonadota > Gammaproteobacteria > Pseudomonadales > Porticoccaceae > Reddybacter. The sequence continues at coordinate 32,805 of JBFJYH010000009.1, read as the reverse complement.
ATGTATTGCGCCACTGGGCGAGTTTGTATTGTCAGTCACCACCGGGTTATCACAACGTTGTGGCTGTTCTGCAAAGCGTTTTGTCGGCTGGGCAAGATAAAATGCCGTTGGTCGTCTGGTCCGGTGGTGAGTGGCGTCGCTTTAAAGAGCGATTGTTTTTGCTGCCCAGTGGTTGGTGTGAGAAAGCGCCACAGGCCTGCGAGTGGCAGCCAGGCTCGCCCTTGCTATTAGCTGACGGCAGTGTTTTAAGAGCTTCGTTGACGAGTGGGCCGGGGTTAAAATTATCGCCGGGTGAGCGATTGTTGGTCAAATTTCGCAGTGGTGGCGAGCGCTGTCAGCCTGCCGGCAGGGTGGGTAGTCGTAGCTTGAAGAAACTATTGCAGGAGTATGCGCTTGAACCTTGGTTGCGAGATAGAGTGCCATTGATTTATAAGTATCGAGCCGATGATAAAAAGGGCGAGCAGTTGATAGCTGTGGGCGACCTCTGGATTTGCCGGGACTTTGCTGTTACAGGTGGTGGTGCCTACCGTTTACATTGGGATCGGCCGTCTAATGGCGCGAGTAGAACCCAGCGTTAATAGAGGGAGTTGAGCGCTAAGAAAACAGTGAATTGGGCGCTGCTCGGATTGTGGCTGGCCCACTTTTCTGTTAATCTGACGCCCCTTCTACAGCCCGTAGCAGCGTCGCGTTAAGTCGATAAATTCGCCGGGCTAGCAATGTAAAATATTCATATCCATTACCTTACAGGGTAAGCATGACGCGATTTATTTTTGTGACTGGCGGCGTTGTATCGTCGCTTGGTAAAGGTATTGCCGCTGCCTCATTAGGCGCCTTACTCGAGTCGCGGGGACTGAAGGTCACCCTTCTCAAACTCGACCCCTATCTCAATGTTGACCCGGGCACTATGAGCCCCTTTCAACACGGTGAAGTTTTTGTCACTGAAGATGGTGCAGAAACCGATCTCGATTTGGGCCACTACGAGCGCTTTCTCGATTCTCGTATGACCCAAAACAACAATTTCACCACCGGCCAAGTGTACGAGACCATTTTGCGCCGTGAGCGTCGCGGTGAGTATTTGGGGGGCACCGTGCAGGTTATTCCCCACGTTACCGATGAAATTAAACGGCGGATTATCAAGGGAGGTGAGGGCAACGATATTGCCCTCGTCGAAATCGGCGGCACTGTAGGTGATATTGAATCCCAGCCTTTTCTCGAGGCGATTCGCCAGTTAAAAGTGGAGTTGGGCAGCGCTCGAGCCCTTTTGCTGCACCTTACGTTGGTGCCCTATATCGCCACTGCCGGAGAAACAAAAACCAAGCCGACACAGCATTCGGTTAAAGAACTGCGCTCCATCGGTCTTCAGCCCGATGTGTTGATTTGTCGTTCTGAAGTTGCTATCGACGCCGACTCGAGACGCAAAATAGCCCTCTTTACCAGTGTTGAAGAGCGCGCCGTGGTGCCGCTGATGGACGCCGATAGCATTTATCAAATACCGCGCTACCTCTTTGACTGGAAACTCGACCAATTTGTGGTCGAGCGTTTCTTGTTGGATTGCCCACCCGCCGATCTCAGTGAATGGGACCAAGTGGTGGAAAATCAGCGCCAGTCGATCACCCCGGTGACCATTGCCATGGTGGGTAAGTACATGGAGTTACTCGACGCTTATAAGTCTCTCAACGAAGCTCTCTCCCACGCGGGTATTCAAAACCTCGCCAAGGTAAACATTCGCTATATTGACTCTGAAGATCTTTGTGAAGACATGTCTTTGCTCAAGGGTTGTCATGGTATTTTGGTGCCCGGTGGTTTTGGCGAGCGCGGCGTTGAAGGCAAAATTAGAGCGGTTCAATATGCTCGCGAAGAGAATATCCCCTATCTTGGCATTTGCTTGGGTATGCAGGTTGCGGTGATTGAATATGCGCGCAATATGGCCGGGCTTGAAAATGCCAATAGCACTGAGTTTGATGCCAATACCCCCTACCCGGTGGTTGGTTTGATTACCGAATGGCTCGACAGTAGTGGGAAGCGTGAGTTGCGCACAGAGGATTCAGATCTCGGTGGCACTATGCGTCTTGGTGCTCAGGATAGCCATCTGGCAGCGGGCTCAATGGCGCAAGAAATTTATGGGGCCGATATTATTTGTGAGCGCCATCGCCATCGTTATGAGGTCAACAATAACTTCATTGATCAGATCCAGGGGGCCGGTTTAAAAGTGGGTGGCTGGTCGGGTGATGATTCTTTAGTCGAGACGGTTGAACTGTCTGAGCATCGCTGGTTCTTCGCCTGCCAGTTCCACCCTGAGTTTACCTCCACGCCCCGCGGTGGCCATCCACTCTTTACTGGCTTTGTTAAAGCAGCGCTGGACTACAGCCAGGAGTCTTAATCGATGACTGTAAAAACCGTCACAGTTGGTGATATCAGCGTCGCCAACGATCAGCCTTTTGTACTTTTTGCCGGGGTTAATGTACTCGAATCGCGGGATTTTGCTTTACAGGTCGCCGAGCATTGCGCCGAGGTGGCAGAGCGATTGGCTATCCCCTATGTCTTTAAGGCGTCTTTTGACAAGGCCAATCGCAGCTCTATCCACTCCTTTCGCGGCCCCGGTTTAGATGAAGGTTTAAAAATTCTGGCCGAGGTTAAAGCGACATTCAATGTGCCATTGATTACCGATGTTCATGAAATTGAACAGGCCAGTGTGGTGGCTGATGTTTGCGACGTGATCCAATTGCCGGCTTTTCTCGCTCGCCAGACTGACTTGGTGGCGGCGATGGCGGCGACGGATGCCGCAGTCAATATTAAAAAACCACAATTTATGAGCCCCTCTCAGGTTGGCAATTTAGTCGATAAGTTTCGTGAATGTGGTAAGACTGACGTGATTTTATGCGAGCGTGGTAGCTGCTTTGGTTACGACAACTTGGTCGTTGATATGCTCGGCTTCTCAGTGATGAAGCAAGCCAGTGATAACGTGCCGATTATTTTTGATGTCACCCATTCTTTACAATGTCGGGATGTGGGTGGTGCCGCTTCAGGTGGACGCCGCGCACAGTTACCCGAATTGGCGCGGGCCGGTATGGCGACGGGCTTGGCGGGCTTGTTTCTCGAAACCCATCCCGACCCCGACAAAGCCTTGTGCGATGGTCCCAGCGCGCTTAAATTATCGTTGCTCGAACCCTTTTTACAGCAGGTGAAGGCTATTGATGACCTGATTAAACAGATGTCAGCCCTCGATACGGCCTGACGCACATTGGCTAACAGCCATCGCTAATATTTTGTAGCTCAAAAATAAGTACTGACAAGGAAATAGCATGACCAAAATTGCCGATATTAGAGCCTATGAAGTGCTCGATTCACGGGGGAACCCCACAATTAATGCCGACGTGATTCTCGAGTGTGGGGCTGTGGGTAGTGCCTGCGCACCTTCGGGCGCCTCCACCGGAACCCGCGAAGCGCTAGAGCTGCGCGATGGCGACGCAAGTCGTTATTTGGGTAAGGGTGTTTTGACCGCCGTCAGTAATGTCAATCGCTCATTGCGAGAGTTACTGTTAGGAAAAGATGCCTGCGACCAACGTGAGCTGGACCGCTTGATGATTGAGGCTGATGGTACCGACAATAAAGCCAAATACGGCGCTAATGCTATTTTGGCGGTGTCTCTGGCAGCGGCGAAGGCGGCGGCGCAGGCTAAAAATATTCCTTTGTACCAGCACATCGCCGATATCAATGGCACACCACTGAAATACACAATGCCGGTGCCAATGATGAATATTATCAATGGCGGGGAGCATGCTGATAATAACGTCGATATCCAGGAGTTTATGATCCTCCCCGTTTTGGCGACGTCCTTCAGTGAGGCTTTGCGTCAGGGAGCCGAAGTTTTCCACAGCTTGAAAAAAGTGTTGTCTGCAAGGGGCTTGAGTACGGCAGTGGGTGACGAGGGTGGCTTTGCCCCCGATTTGCCCTCGAATGAAGCGGCTATTGAGGTTATTGCCGAGGCGGTGAGTAATGCCGGTTATACCTTGGGTGAAGACATTATGCTGGCGCTGGACTGTGCATCGTCTGAGTTTTACCGCGAGGGTCAGTACCATCTCTCAGGTGAAGGTAAAGTCTTTTCTGCGGTTGAGTTTGCCAACTATCTGGCCGACTTGGCCAGGCGTTATCCGATTTTATCGATCGAAGATGGGATGGACGAAAGTGACTGGGACGGCTGGGCTGACTTAACTCGCAAAATTGGTAATACCGTGCAGCTGGTTGGCGATGATTTGTTTGTGACCAACACTAAAATTTTACAGCGTGGCATTGACGAAGATATTGGCAATTCAATTTTAATTAAATTTAACCAGATCGGTACTTTGTCCGAAACGTTAGATGCTATTCAAATGGCAAAAGATGCCGGTTTTAGTGTGGTTATCTCGCACCGCTCCGGTGAAACCGAAGACACTACCATTGCTGATCTGGCCGTGGCGACCTCAGCGGGACAAATCAAAACCGGTTCCCTCTGCCGTTCCGACCGCGTGGCCAAGTACAATCGTTTATTGCGCATTGAAGCTGAACTCGACGGCACGGCTGCCTATCGGGGCCAGGCTGAGTTTCGTAGCTAGCCTCTTGCTACCGTAGTTAAGAGCGTGGGCCGTGGGGGTGATTGAATGCGCTGGCTACTGCTCGTTCTTGTTCTTCTTTTGGCGCTTTTCCAATATTGGTTTTGGTTTGGCGAGGGCGGTTTGTTGGAACAGGCTGCCCTTAAAAAACAAGTCTTGGAACAGCGACAGGAAAATGCCATTTTGAAAGAGCGCAACGCCGCTCTGGAAGCAAAAGTTAGATACCTCAAAGATGGTCTTGAAGGTATTGAAGACCGTGCTCGGCACGATCTCGGCATGATTAAAGAAGGTGAAACCTTTTATATGTCGCCTGAAAAAGACAGCTCGCAGTGATTTTTTACTGTGACGTTCTCGCGATGAAAGGTCAATAATGAGGCACTGGCTGATTGTTCCTGCTGCGGGTAGCGGCTCACGGTTTGGGGGTGAACGGCCGAAACAATATGCCTCTCTGGCCGGGAGTACGGTCATAGAGCAGACCCTTGCGCGACTCCTTGAAGTAGAAGTGCAAGCATTAATCCTGGCGGTCAACCCTGACGATCATTACTGGCCATCCCTCGATATTTTAAAGCACCCGAAAATTCGCATCAGCCCTGGCGGCGTGGCGCGTGCAGACTCGGTTTATATGAGCTTACAGAGTATCGCCGATGAAGCGGACGAGATGGACTGGGTGTTAGTGCACGATGTCGCCCGACCCTGTGTGCGCGTTGCCGATATTCGTCTATTGATGGCGACACTCTCAGCCCATCCGGTCGGCGGCTTACTGGCGACACCTGTTAGCGCGACATTAAAACGCGTTGGGGGCGCACAAAATTTAAGTGCAAGCAAGATAAAGACGGCCGGTACAGTGCTTGAAACGGTATCTCGGGAACACTTATGGGCGGCCGCCACGCCGCAAATGTTTCGACTTGGCTTGTTGATGAAAGCGCTGAAGGCGTGTCGCGATGGGGGTGTTATCCCTACGGATGAAGCGGCGGCTATTGAGCGCCTCGGCCTACAGGGAGAAGTCGTTGAAGGCCACAGTGATAATTTGAAAATCACCCACGGGGCAGACCTGGCCTTGGCAGAGGCGGTGCTCGCTTACCAGCAACAACAGCAACGAGAGCGATAGTCAGATGATTCGTGTCGGTCAGGGTTTTGATGTGCACGCTTTTGGTGATCGTGCTTCAGAAGGGGGTGCTGAGCTTGGGAATATTGTGCTTGGTGGTGTGAATATTCCTTTTCACCGCCCGTTGCTCGCCCACTCCGATGGCGATGTGTTACTCCATGCGCTTTGCGATGCCTTGCTCGGTGCGGCGGGTTTGGGTGATATTGGTCGTCATTTTCCCGATACAGATTCACGCTACAAAAATATTAGCAGCCGGCATTTACTGCGTGAGGTCATGGCCTTGCTAACCCAGCATCAATGGCAGCTCGGTAATGCCGATTTAACCATTATTGCTCAGGCGCCACGTATGGCGCCGCACCGGGAGGCTATGGAGGAAAATATAGCTGCTGATCTGACCTGTCGTTGTGAGCAAATCAATGTGAAAGCGACCACTACGGAAACCCTCGGCTTTACTGGCAGGGGCGAGGGCATTGCCTGTTTGGCGACAGTCCTTCTTGAGTCACTCGATTGAGTGATAGATGAAAACCTTGGTTCCGTGTTTACTGCTTACCCTGTGCTGAAGTAGATCTGTGTTTAAAAATAAATTTAGCCTTTAGTCGAATACTGCGATAGCTTTTTTTTGCCGATGGCTCTGCTGTCAGTAATAGTAATTCTTGTGCTTACTCCCACACCACCATGGCTGGCGTATAGGCCATTGATGATGGGTTCGGGGTGGGCAGTTATTTGAGACGGTAAGTATTTAGCTGGCAAAACAGATGAATTCTGTGGTCGATGGCTGTGGCATTGGAGCTGGTGAACAAGAAGGGAATCCACTGGTGCACAGGTAATCCCGGACATAGGCTACAGCGCCTGGGCAAAGATGCTGGAAGGAACGACGAAACAATATCGGATTGTGAGATCTATTAATGACGCAAACTAAGCCCCAATTTTCGCGCAATTTTGCCCACGCCTATCCAATATTGGCGGGTTCTGCCGAGCTAAAGACAGTGCCTGAAGATTTTGTGGTGGATGAAATATTTGATGAGGCGAGTTTTAGCGGAGAGGGGGAGCACGTTTGTCTGAAAATTCGTAAACGTGAGCAAAATACCCGCTGGGTAGCTGCGGCACTGGCAGAAGTGGCGAATGTAGCTGAAGGAGATGTTGGTTTTTGTGGTATGAAAGATCGCCATGCGATTACAACGCAATGGTTTAGTGTCCCTCAGACCGATGAGTGGCGCATGTCTGCGTTGGCAATACCCGGTTGTGAAGTGCTGCAAGTGGTGAGACATCAACGCAAATTGCGCCGAGGGAGTCATCAAAGTAATCACTTTGCCATTCGCCTGCGCAAGGTGAGTGAGTCTAGCGACAGCAAGAGACTTGAAGAGCGCTTGAGACTGATCTCAGAAACAGGCGTGCCGAATTATTTTGGTGAGCAACGCTTCGGTATTGAGGGTCAAAATTTAGTGGAAGCTGATCGCTTGTTGCGCCGTCGTCGCCAGCGGAAAATGGCGGGGCGCCAGGCAATCTACATATCGGCGGCCCGCTCCTATTTGTTTAATCAGGTGCTTGCAGAGCGAGTGAAACAAAACAATTGGTCGCAAGTGTTCGAGGGTGAGGTTGTCCCCCAGGGGCCGTTGTGGGGACGTGGTAGGGCGGGTTCAATAGGTGAATTGTCGCAACTGGAAAATAAAGTATTGGCCGATTATCAGCCTTGGTGTCACGCCCTTGAACATCATGGTCTCGAGCAACAGCGGCGCAATTTGCTGTTGCGACCCCAGCAGCTGCAATGGCATTGGCAGGGTCGGGACCTGTGTTTATCTTTCAGGCTGCCGGTTGGTACTTACGCAACAACGGTGTTACGTGAGTTACTGAAAGTCGATACGCCAGCGCCGAGGCCTATGCTATAGTTTCTGCAGTTTTTTGCTGAATTTTTGTCGAAGGTAAGGGGGAGCATGGTGGGCTCAGTGGATTTTGACGGGGTGGGTATGACCTCGCAACGCACTCGTGGGCGCCTTGTTCAGCGGCTCAAAGATCAGGGTATTACAGATCAAAAGGTACTCGATGTCATACGCGTGACCCCACGCCATTTATTTCTCGACGAAGCCCTTTCCCATCGCGCCTACGAAGACACGGCCCTGCCTATTGGTCACGCTCAAACAATTTCCCAGCCCTATATCGTCGCTTTAATGACGCAGATCCTGCTGTCTCGCGGGCCGTTGAAGCGTGTCCTGGAAATTGGTACTGGCTCAGGCTATCAGGCCGCGATATTGGCGCAGCTGGTGGGTGAGGTTTATTCCGTCGAGCGAATTAAACCTTTGTTAATTAAAGCTCGAACCTTATTTCGTCAGCTGAGTCTGCGCAATATTGTCAGCGCCCACAGCGATGGAGGCGTCGGTTGGCCTGAAAATGCCCCCTACGACGGCATTATTGCGACTGCTGCTCCCGAGCAGGTGCCTGATGAATTACTTTATCAATTGGCTCCAGGCGGCTTGTTGGTGATACCTGTGGGTACTGGTGATCATCAGGAGCTACGCTTGATATCGCGTCAAGGTGATACGCAAAATTTTGAAGAGGAGGTAATTGAGTCCGTACGTTTTGTGCCTCTGCTTGGCGGCACATCCCGTTGATGGTCTCATAGCATGAACAGTTTTCGTGCTTATTTAGTGTTGTTCTTAAAAGGTATGGCCATGGGCGCGGCAGATGTTGTGCCCGGCGTATCGGGTGGCACGATCGCATTTATCTCAGGTATTTACGAAGAGCTATTGGGCTCCATTCGCGCCTGTACCCCCTTTGCCCTGGTCAGTTTGTTTCGTGATGGCCCCCGGGTTTTTTGGCGGCGTATCAACGGGACTTTTTTGGCGGTGCTGTTTAGTGGCATTCTGTTCAGTATTGCGACTCTGGCGCAATTAATTACCTATTTTCTCAATGAACAGCCTTTATTGTTGTGGTCTTTTTTCTTCGGCTTAATCGTGGCATCTATTTTGTTTATATGGCGCCAGTTAGGGCGTAAAGGCTTTTGCGAATATTTATTTTTGTTACTCGGTTTGTGCGCCGCCTTGGTCTGTGCATTTGCCCCACCCGTGCAGTCAGAACCGACATTGTGGGCTGTGTTTGGCGCCGGTATGCTGGCAATTTGTGCGATGATATTACCGGGTATATCTGGCAGCTTTATTCTACTTTTACTGGGCATGTACTCGGTGATACTTAGTGCTATTAATCATGCAGATTTTTCGTTACTGACTATTTTTGCTCTCGGTTGTGTCGTTGGACTTATGGTGTTTTCACGTTTTCTTTCATGGCTTTTGAAACGTTTTCACGGAGTAACATTGTCAGTGCTAACAGGCTTTCTGACGGGTTCTCTAGTGATGGTTTGGCCCTGGAGAGCATCCGAGCCAGGGGTTGGTAATGGAGATGTTGATGCCTTGCATTTATTACTGCCTTCGCAATATGCTGGCGTCGTTGGTGATGCGCAGATGTTTGCAGCGCTCACCTTCATGGTCGTGGGCTTTGCTGTGGTGATATTACTTGAATACATGAGTGGCAGGCGAGTACCACATTGATAGGCTTTATTTTGGGAGCGAGAAAATATCTACCTTGCTAGGTTTTTTCTTTGGCCGGGGGAATGGTGCCAACCAGTGGACGATTCTCGTTGTCATGTTTTGTCTTTTTCTCGTTGCTTGTGGCTCGACTCCAGCGCCAGTCATTAGTCGCACCCCACCACCCAGTCAGAAAATCAATTTCCATATCGTCTCTCAGGGAGATACGTTATATGCGATTGCCTGGCGCTATGAGTTAAGTGTGGAAGCCTTGGCACGGGCTAATGGCTTGTCAGACCCTTATCATATTTATTCAGGCCAGCGTTTAACCTTAGATATGAGTCGGACTAACGCACCGCCCTCTAAACCTGTACCAACAGCAAGGGTGACTACCGCCACACTTGGTACGGTTGTTAAAGAAAAAGTTGTAAGCCCCAAGGTCGCGAAACCAAAAGAACAAAAAACTACCCGCGTGACTTCACCAAAATCCCTTTCATTGCCAAAAGGTAAGTGGCATTGGCAATGGCCAGTACAGGGCAAAGTGGCACGTCACTACGACAGCAATCGTGTCTTTAAAGGTTTGAATATTCAGTCGGTGAAAGGCCACAAAGTTGGCTCTGCAGCGCCTGGTGTGGTGGTTTATGCGGGAAGAGGGCTTAGGGGTTATGGTCAATTGCTAATCATTAAGCACAGTGAGGCCTACCTTAGCGCCTACGCCCATAATCGTAAAATGCTTGTTAAGGAAGGACAAGCCGTCGTTGCAGGGCAAAAAATAGCTGAAGTTGGTGGTGATCCTGAAAATAGTGGGCGTCTGTATTTTGAAATTCGTAAGAATGGCAAGCCCGTCGATCCAATGCGTTTACTGCCGCGTTTGTAAGGCGTCGGTGGCGCTATGTTAATTACTCGGTGCCTCTGTAAGAAGGTGCTCGTAACGCTTATCTGTCAGTATCTTAAGAAAGGCAATGAGGGCGTCTATTTTTTCATCGCTGAGCTTCCTAGCTTTCAAATCTTTTCGGTTGATGGTGTTTTCCACCTCGGGAGAAAGCCAGGGCTTTCCTGTCTCTGGGTTATTAATACGTTTTGGATTGTTAAATTTATCGTAGAATTCCATTACCGTTTTGAGATTCTTAAACACACCATTGTGCATATAGGGTGCGGTGATGGCGACATTGCGTAAGGTCGGGACTTTAAATTTACCGTCGTGTTCTACGTTTTTGACTTGTGGATTGTTGAGTAGACCGTGGTCGACAACGTTGCGCCTGGGTGTATCAGTGTTTTGAAGAATGGCGTTTGTAGGTAGGCCAATGTTATGGAATTGATAGTTGGTGAAGGTCTCCCGTGGGTGGCCCTCGCGGTGTAAAACATGGCAGGTAGCGCAGTTGGTGTTATTGTTTGAAAAGAACAGTGACATGCCCAGTTCTTCTTGAGCGCTTAGTTCATATTCTCCTCTTAAGTAGCGGTCGTACTTTGCGTCGAATGGTGAGAAAAAGCGACTTTTCTCAAAGGCGGCAATAGCATCAGTCATTGCACTGTAGAATTTCTTATTGTTGGCAAAAATATTTTTGCCGTAAAGTTGCTTAAAGCTTTGTCGATATGCGCCATTCTCCTGAACGCGTTTTTTAACACTCTCTGTATCCGGCATCTGCATTTCTAAAGGGTTTAAAGGTGGCCCACCGGCCTGCTCCTGAAGGTCTTTTGCGCGCCCATCCCAAAATTGCCCGCCGACATATTGTTTGGCTTTCGCGTCGTAATGAAACATGGGGGAAAAAGCGGCGTAAGCGGCGCTCGGTGCGTTGCGCCCACCCAATGAGGTCCCGTCATCGCCAAGGGAGACAGCGGCGTCAACGCCATTGTCGCGATTGTCTACAAAACCTGCGGCTGGATTATGGCAAGTGGCGCAAGACTGGCTCCGGTTAAGGGACAAATTGTTGTCGAAAAATAGCTGGCGACCCAAGTTGGCTGGGTCATTATCTGCTATCGCCAATGGTAGGCTAGGGATCATCGATAAGATACTGATTGCTGTCAGTGTGTATTGAGTAAATTTACGCATATATTAATTTGAAGAATGTTCTTTTTTGAAAGAAAGAAATGGCCGTGATAAAAGCTGCCATACCGAACCGAACCTTGTCGTCGTCTCGTCCAGTCCGTAGTGGTAGTGATCCTCCGGGTCGGATAAACGCAGACTACCGAATAGCCGATCCCATAGGGCTAAAACCCCACCATAGTTCACTGTGGTGCCTGTGATCGTGTGGTGAAATTGGTGTTGAGCGGGGGAGATAAACCATTTTTCAAGCGTTTTAAAATAGCCCAGATGAACGCCAGAGTGGCGCAGGTTATCGCCTAATAAATGGAAGGAAAAAACGATAGCGTTGACGCCAATAATATCCAGTATCGCCAGATTAGCACCATAGAAGTGTATAAATATACCGCTAATGAGGCCGCTGACCAGGGCGTAGCGCAGCCCAAATAGGAGGTTCTCTAGGGGGTGAACACGATAGAACGTGATGGGGGTGAGCACTTCAGCGCTGTGGTGAATTTGATGAAATTTCCAGAGTAGGGGTACGGCGTGCATCAGCCGATGTAAGCAGTAGCGGCTCAGGTCGCTGAGTAAGAATAACGCCAAGGTATAACTTAAGACTATCCATTGGCGGTCAATCATGATTTTTTCCTGGTAACCCAGCAGCGTTTCCATCAGCTGTAGCGTCCAGTAAGTCACTTCTCCCACGCCTAGCATCCAGGGTAATATCAGGCTGGTTTTTATGATCGATGCGACAATAAAATAGCTGTAATCGAGGCGTGCAGAGGGGTGCCACCACGTTTTTTTATCGAGGCTGCCGGCAATAGATTGCCGCTTCAGCGCACAATAAAAAAGCGCGATGGCCGCCGTACTGAGTAGATATCCCCAGTACAAACGCTTTTGCGGGTTGAACACATAGTCCAGACCCAGCCAGTGGAACGGGTCAATCGCCATCGGCATCAATAATCGTTGCGTTCAGGTTTAAGGCGTCAATCAGTATGAAGTAGTAAGCGTTATGTATTTTATCGAGCTGGTCATACAGTGTTTGAAATGCCTGACTTTCGATATGCTCGGCTAACGGTTGCGGCATGTTAGTGAGTATCTCGAGGGCACTGTCAATTTGTTGTTGAATAAATAAAAGTTCTGACTCGGCATCGTTAATTTTGGCAATGGCTAGTAAGTCGATGGCGTCGTCGCGGTGAATAATTTTGCGATGGGTTTGCAGAATACTATGAATTGCTTGGCGTGAATTGCTTGAAGTGTAGTATTCCAAGCGTTGCGGGGAAGGTTTTCCCGCATATTTTTTACTTAGCCCTGCGGCTTCACCAACTCGCCAGTTGGCGAGTTTGTAGCTGCTGTCGATAAGCGCATTTACTACCTGACTGATGATCGCCTTGTTTTCGGCGGCGACGATGTTTGTCGATTGGTAACCTTGAGCAATTTCACTGAGCCAAAAGGTGATGTTCTGTGCTGCCATTTTAGCGGCTTCAATGCGGCGTGTGCTGATGGCTTTCTGTGCAGCGCCTTGCCGTGGGTCGGGAAACAACAGGTACTCCAGGGCATTGATACTTTTGCTTGAGTATTTAAACAGTACGTTTTCTAGTGGTTTAGCGCTATCTAGCGCTTGTTCTAGTTGGCTGGGTATTGACTCTTTTGTCTGATGGAAATAATCAATATAGCGAGGGTGGTCAATGTAGCTGTCATCTAAAGTCCCAAGAATATAGACAGTTTCAACGGCTTTCCAAGAAGCGATAAATTCTGCGAAGAGGTTTTGAGCAATCGTTAAATTTTGTGGCGTGGGGCTTTCTTGCAGCGTGTTTAATGACAGTTCGAGTTGTTGAATATCGTTTAAGGCTTTAGTGCTGTCGTGAATTAAGACCTGCTCCTGCAGTGCCTGTAAAAACGCCTGCTGCGTGTTTTCATTTGACTCGGCTGCTAAAAGCAGGGGGCTTGCCAAGGTCAAATACAGTAGCGTTAGGGTTATCGCTTTATAGTTCATGCGTACTCTTACGAAATTGTTGGAAAGGTTACAAAGTTTCCAGGAAGGACAGAAGCATGTCCCGCTGGTTCTTCGTCAAATGGATGAAGTGTTCTTTTGCCGTCTGAGCTTCTCCCCCGTGCCAGAGAATAGCCTGTTCCAGGGTAAGGGCACGTCCATCATGCAAGTATCCAGCCTTGGGGTTCAAGGTTTTTGTTAGCCCCAAACCCCACAGGGGCGCGGTGCGCCATTCGGACATTTTACCTCGGTCACTGTCATTACCTTCGGCAAGCTCAGGCCCCATGTCGTGCAATAGAAAATCACTGTAAGGGTCTATTGTATTACCTGTAGCGGTGGTATAGCCGATTTGATGGCATGCTTGGCAGCCGGCGCTAGCAAATAAGTGGCGGCCTTCCCGTTGTATGGGTGGCTGGGGCCGTGGCACGCGCAGGTGTTTGAGGTAGTGACTGATGGCCAGTAGACGAGCTCTGGGGACATCCAGTTCCTTGCTCTTATAAGCGCTGTTACATGCGGTTTGTGCGGCGTTACAGTTTTCATTGGGGAACAATGGGTTTGTCAGCCCCATATCGTTGTGTAGAGCATTGGCCGTCTGTTCGGTGACCGAGGTCGTGGTGGCCTGCCAGCCAAAGCGACCGAGTTTTTGTTGGTTGGTTTCAAGGGAGTGTATCCAGCTGGCCTTGCCGGAAATGCCATCTCCGTTGCGGTCTGCCTCATCCGCGCGTTGCAGAATTTGGGCTGTCGGAATGTCCTCAATCAAACCCATGCCAATGAGAACGGGTGCGCGGCGGGGCTTGAGAATTGTCTCTGGGGCAAGCGGGCCGTAGTTCAATTGGCTGGCCCTAAAGAGAGGCTGTAACAGCGTGACTTGTTCGCCGTCGGGGTAGGTGAAAGGCCGCGTTTGGATGTCTACTTTAATCTGTCCTTCAAAGGGAACCCGATGCGTGCCGTTAATCGCCAGCTGGTGGCCATAGATGGGGTCGGGTAAATGGTTGACTTTATCGGTGTTTGACGATGATTCTGTCGTTAAGCGACCTAGCTGGATGACAATGGATCTGTCCAAAGCCTTGCCTGCGAGTGTGCTAGCACTACCACCACCGTTGTTGGGGTGACAACTGGCGCAACTGTTGGCATTAAACAAAGGCCCAAGGCCATCTCTGGCGGTGGTGGCAGCGGGTGCCGCTACCCAGGGGACGGTAAAAAAACTGCGCCCCAGGGTGAATTGATCCAGGCTCTCGTTATCGAGCCCCGCCTGGGCGTGGCTTAGGGCCTTGGCACTGCGCTCGGTGGTAAATACCTGTTGATCTGTAGCCGTTTCGAGGCCCAGCACTGGGGTACTGATGACTAAGGCCAAGGTGAGCGCTAGAAGGGCTGTCATCGCGAACTGGCTTGTCCGCCCCCACGACAGCCCTCGCCCTTTCCCTTGCTCGGGACAGCCCTCGACCTTATCGACGGTCAGCCCTCTGCTAAACAGTGTGTCTATTGTCAAAAGCAGGCTCTAAAAGGCCCGAAGCAGAGCCTCTTTTTAATACGATAAAAGTGTCTTGCTTTAGATCTGGGTTTCTTCTGCATCGGTCACGTCATCAGTGGTTAATGAGAGCGCCATATCTTTGGCCACCAAAACCATGGTGTTACCTAGCTTGCGCATATCGTTTTTCATTGCGCGTATTTCGGTGGCGTTATTACCTTGCAAAATTTGATAGTCGAAATGCCATTGGGTTTGCGCTAAATGGTTCATATTGGAAACTTTTTTATCGATAGCTGCGATGAGCCTGTCGATTTCTTTTCGGGTATTAGCGGAGGCTTTGGCATAAAGGCTAGGGCCATAATTTTTATCGCTGTACTGGGCTTTTAAGACGTTGACAAAACCCAGGTAATTGGTCGCAATATCTCTGTGGGTGTTGTCGCTGAAGCAAGAGTGTTCGTCTTCTTCACTGGGGGTTAATACGGCAACGGCAATGCGCTCATTGGCCAATTCTGATTTGATAAAGACCCCCATCCCGGCAATGATTTGCTTTAAGGCTGCGTCGCTAGCAATATTCTTGTTGGCATCTTTACCTGTCAGCTGGCCCAGCAATGCGGCGCGATAACAACCCCTTGCGTCTTCATCACAATCATTTGAAACCTCTATATGCCAGGCCTGCGTGACGGCGGAGAGATCGCGGACGAGTTTCTCAGCCGACGCGGTGAGATAGGCCAGGCGACGCTTGGCGTGTGGCTCGGTGGTAAAGTCTTCAAGTGGACGTTGTCCGGCGACCAGGGCACCGTGAGTGATGGTATCAGCGCGAAAATCGGCATAGTCCTGGTCTTGGCCCCAGAGTAAAAACTCAATGGCATGGTAACCACTGGCGACATTGGCATCGCCGCCGTTTTCATTCAGTGCTGCGAGCACCTCACTTGTAATGGTGGTGGCATCGACGGGCTGGGCATCTTCCCCACCCGGGTTAAATAGGCCCGCGGTGTCAACAATATTGTTCGAGGTGCGATGGCCCTCGGCATCGATGGTGTAGTCGATCATGTTTTCATCGAGCGGCCATGCATTGATCTGACCTTCGGGAGCGCCATAAGCTTCGGCCACCCAACCATCTTCGGCATCGATGGGCCCGTTGGCCAAGCGGAATATTTCTGTTTGGCCATAGGACTCTCTGGATGCCAGCCACGCCTTCTTGGCGGCCTCTAGGCTGGCGGCGCTGGGTGATGCTGCGAAAGCGTCGAGATGTTGTTGCAGTTCTTTGGCGTCTGCTTCTGCTTTGCTATAGCTATCTAAGGCAATATTGACATACGTTTCCAAAATCGGCAGCGCTGAGTTTTTACTGGCGGCGTGCGTTGGTATGGCCTGTAAAAGCCCGGCGCTGGCAAGTAGTGTCAAAGAGAGTACCGAGCGGTAAAGTTGCGTGCGAAATAGCATAGATTAACGTCCCGTAGATGGTTTTAAATAAAGCTTGTTACTGTGAGTATGCAAGCAGAATCACAGGTGGATGGCATTGATCGTCGTCTAACATTGATCGTTGTCGAAAAAGTGCCATGCTAAAAAACAAAGGTCACGCGTGTTTGAAAACGGTCGTAATCCCATTCAGTGTCGGCGGAATTTTCTTTGTCATCGCTGAGTACATAAACGGCATCAACAAACCAACTGTCTGAAATTTCATATTCCAGACTAAAATTATGTTCTTCGACCTCGGCATCCGCTTTGGCGTCAAAGGGGTCGGCACCGCCTTCATAGCGACCATAGGTGTAGCCGATAGTTAAACCCTCGATATCCTGACCGGCAAAGTTGTAACTCACAGACAGCGTGTATGAATCGGCATCCTGCCCGGCGGCAAATTCATTGGCCACCAGGGTGTCAATATTGGTAAAGAAGGGGCCGCCACCCCAGCCGCCAAATAGTGCTTCTCCTTCATCGACGCCGGCGTGATCCCAGGCTAGGCCAAAGGTGAAGTTGGCGAGACTCAGTTCCGCCATAACACCGTAGAGTTCACCACCCACTTCTGATCCAATTTCGGCAGCTGTTTGGGTGTTGGTGTCATCATTTTGTAGTGCCAGCTGTGCGCCCAGAGTTAAGATCATGTTTTCGCTGAGTTCGATGGGCAGCATAATGTCACCGTAAAAGACGCTGACCACGTCGATGACATTGTAATACCAGCCGCTGGCCTCGAATGTGTCGTTGCTATACATGCCACCTAACATCAGGGTGCCATCGGAGTCTTGGACCATATCGTCAAAGCTCGCATCGCTTGGGAAGCCAGCATCGACACCTTGCCAGCGCGTCATCCACCCGGCAGTGAGATTGACGCCACTGTCTAGCTCATAGTTGCCGACGAGGGCTTCGAAGGTGTGGGGTGTCATGCGAATATCGTCACTATCGGCAAAGGGTGTGTCGATAATTTGACGCCCTAGGCGCAGGTTTACATTGCCGGAGGTGTAATCGATATAAGCCTCGGCCAATAGATCGTAGTGCTGGTCAGGGCCGGCGAACTCTTCGTTATAATCGTCGTCGTCAGGCTGCGTGATACTGTGAGAGGTGTAAAAAGCCCCACCCAGTAAAAAGTTGTTCCATGACGCTGTTTCCATTTTTAGTTGTCCACCAGCAGCGAAATCATCCAACGTGTTTTCCCCCGACGCGTCGGGACTGCTCATGAGGTAACCGAAACGTATTTCCCCGCTGTGGCTACTCTTTGCAAACATCTCACTAAAATTACTGGCTGTATTTTCGTCTTGGGGGTGGTCGTCAGCCGCGACGAAGGCGCTATTAGCGCCCAATAGTGCGCTAATCAAAGTGCTTGTGGTCACTGCTTTTTTCATGGTCACTGGTTTGTTCCCTTCGATTTATCGGCTTGGTGCATGTTGCTGCTTGGGTATGGTTCATGTCGCGTACATGGTCGTAGCATTCAATGAATGCAGCAACTGGCGCGCTATTTGTTGGGTCAATCTTGTATTTTGTGCCGAGAATGATAATCATTACCATTTGAAAGTCAAGTGCGATGAATTGCCACATGAGTGAAGGGCATGTGCTTAGACGCCACTGTGTCGTTCGCGTTTGTGTCTGTTGGCTTTTCACGATTAGACAGCGCCGCATCAAAACGAGTTGTAATTTGTAGAGCAGGGAGGTTGTGTGTTTTGAGAATCGCTATCATTTAGATTATAATGCTTGGTGTTCTGGCGTTCCTTGCCTAGCGTTTCATTTACCTCAAGGTTTGTTCATGAAAGTTACCATGCTTATACGGCTCATTTTTATTGCCTGCGTATTTGTCCTGCCGGCTTGCGATAGCGAAGTGCACGCACCGGAAAGTGATGTCGGCCTTCATCAAAATGCCCCGGCGGAGCGTCGACAGGTCAATGTGTATTCCGCCCGTAAAGAGGCGTTGATTTTCCCCGTATTAGCGCGATTCACCGAGGAAACCGGGATTGTGGTTAACTTGCTAACCGGTGATGCCGATGCCTTGATTTCTCGTATCGCCAATGAGGGCGAACTCGGCACAGCAGATATTTTAATTACCACCGACGTTGGCCGTCTTGTTAGAGCCAAGCAGCAAGGTTTGACGAAGGCGGTAAATTCCGAGGTGTTGAGCCAGGATATTCCGTCACATCTACGAGATCCGGCTGGCCACTGGTTTGCCCTAACGACGCGCGCGCGCCCTATTTTATATTCGACAGCCAATGTGACGCCGGACGAATTAGACGACCTGGAAGACCTTGCTGATGAAAAGTGGCGCGGCAAAGTATGTGTGCGCTCTTCCAGCAATATCTATAACCAATCTCTAATTGCCGCGCTGATCATCCAGCAAGGTGAGGTGCATAGCCTGGCCTTTGCTAAGGGCTTAGTTGCCAATTTTGCTCGCCCTCCCAAGGGTGGAGATAAGGACCAAATTAAAGCCCTCGCGGCTGGACAATGTGATATCGCCATAGCCAACACTTATTACTTGGCCGGTATGCTGGCCAGCAAAGACACTCGTGAAGTTGCTGCAGCTCAAAGAGTGAAAGTGTTTTGGCCTAACCAGAACAACCGGGGTGCCCACGTTAATATTTCCGGCGCCGTTATCACCCGTCACTCTCCCAACCCTGCCGCCGCTACAGCTCTACTGGAATTTATGATGGGTGAAGAGGCACAAGCTTGGTACGCAAAGCATAACCATGAATACCCGGTGAGAAGAGATGTTGAGCCCAGTGAAGTATTACGCAGTTTTGGCGCGTTTAAAGCGGAGCAGGTTGATCTTGAAAAGGTCGGTGAATTTAATGCCCTAGCCTTGCAGTTAATGGATAGAGCCGGGTGGAAATAATGGCTGCTTATCGCTAATCACTGCCAATTCACAAGTCGATAACTAAGATGCGAATATCTTCAGTGTTGAGAGATGGCTGGACGTGGGCGGCCAGTATTCCGGCACTACTGCTGATTCTCCCTATACTGACAGTCTTTGCCAGTCTATTACACATTGAGTCGGCAATTTGGCAGCATCTCGCTGCAACAGTTCTCAGCGACTATATCAGCAACACTGTGCTGTTGGCCTTTGGTGTGGGGGCGGGCAGTTTGTTGTTAGGCACCATGCTTGCCTGGTGTACAACCCATTATGACTTTCCACTGCGCAATAGTATCGCTTGGTTAGTGCTTCTTCCCCTCGCGGTTCCCGCCTATATCATTGCTTATTGTTATACCGGCTTACTCGATTTTTCTGGGCCTGTGCAAACCCTGTTGCGCGAGTTTTTTGGCTGGCAAAGTGGTGACTACTGGTTTCCGGAAATACGCTCACTCGGTGGGGCCATTATCATGCTTTCACTGGTGCTCTATCCCTATGTGTATATTTTGTCGCGCACTGCATTTTCTGAGCAATCAGAGTCACTGCTTGAGGCCAGTCGTTCATTAGGTAGGAGTCCAGCACAGCATTTCTTTAAAATTGCCCTTCCGCTGGCACGGCCAGCCCTATTGACGGGCGCGTCGTTAGCGATGATGGAGGCGTTCGCTGATTACGGTACCGTGACATATTTTGGGGTGAATACCTTTACAACGGGTATTTTTCGCACCTGGTATGGTATGGGGAATGAACAGGCCGCAGCGCAGTTATGCGCACTGTTGGTCAGCTTCGTGCTGGTGCTAATTTTGTTAGAAAAATTTTCCCGCCGCAAAATATCTTATTTTTATCAGGGCCAAAGAAATGTACGCCCTAAACGCAAACAGTTAAAAAGGCTACCTGCCCTAGTTATGTCACTGTTGTGTTTGCTGCCTTTTACTTTTGGCTTTGTTATCCCCGTTATTATGCTGCTTTGCTGGGCTATTGAAGTGGGTATTGAGCAAGTCGACCAGCGCTTTATTCACTTATTAATCAATAGTTTTTCTCTGGCTGCGATAGCCGCTGTGTGTGTTGTTTCTCTGGCATTACTCTTTGGCTACGCAAAGCGTTTGCGTAAAACAGTGGCTATTTCTCTGCCTATTGATTTAGTGAGCCTCGGTTACGCTGTGCCAGGCACCGTTATCGCGGTGAGTGTGTTATTGACCTTAACCTCGCTAGATAAAAAACTCGACGCCGTGTTGCAGCATTGGTTTGGAATGAGTACTGGCTTGCTGCTTTCCGGAACATTATTTGCACTAATTCTGGCGTATACCGTAAGGTTTTTGGCGGTTGCTCTTCATAATATCGACAGTGGCCTAGGCCGAATAAAACCCAGTATGGACCAGGCGGCCCGTTCTCTGGGCGCAAATCGCAATAATGTTCTGCTGCGAGTACATTTGCCGATACTCAAAGCCAGCGTGCTAAGTGCCCTGCTACTGGTATTTGTCGATATTGTCAAAGAGTTACCCGCCACCTTGATATTGCGTCCTTTTAATTTTAATACATTAGCAGTGCGCACCTATGAGTTGGCCTCTGATGAGCGTTTGGCCGATGCGGCATTGCCAGCACTAGCGATTGTGTTGGTAAGTATTTTGCCGGTGATTTTGTTAACTCGAGCAATACAAAAAGAAAGCAATACGGGCGCAGGTCAATAGAAATGGAATGTCAAACGATGTTGAAGATCGACGGTCTTTCTCTAGCCTATAACGGTGGCGCTGTGTTAAAAAATATCAACCTGGAGTTGGAAAAAGGTCAGCAGGCTTGTTTGATTGGTCCTTCTGGTAGCGGTAAAAGCTCGCTATTACGCAGCATTGCCGGCTTTGAAACACCACAAAGTGGAAATATCTATTTACGTGACGAATTGGCGTATTCAGCGACAAGCAGTGTGCCACCAGAACACCGTAAAGTAGGTATGTTATTTCAAGATTTAGCTTTATTTCCCCACCTGACGGTTAAAGAAAATATTGCGTTTGGCTTGCTCGGCCGTCGCAAAAAAGAGGTGTCAAAAATCGTCAATGAGCTACTTGACCTCGTGGGTTTATTAGACTTTTCTCGTCGCTATCCCCACCAGTTATCGGGAGGGCAACAGCAGCGTGTGGCACTGGCGAGGGCGCTTGCACCAGAGCCTAGTTTGTTATTGCTTGATGAGCCTTTTTCTAGTCTCGACAACGAATTGCGCAGTGAGTTGGTTAGAGATATTTATCAAATATTTTCGGAAAAAGAAATAACGACACTAATGGTTACCCACGACCAAATTGAAGCCTTTAGTGTGGCGGATAAACTGGGCGTACTCATTGATGGGGAATTAGCCCAATGGGGAGCACCGACTTCCCTCTACAATGAACCCGTTTCAAAAGCTGTTGCCGATTTTGTGGGTTTTAGTAGCTATATTAGCGCGATACTAGTGGATAAAGGCACACTGCAGACTGCGCTGGGTACACTGCACTGCGCGCCGACTATTAGCGCGAAAATGGGCGATAAATTAAAAGTATTACTGCGTCCTGAAACCCTGCAGTTGAACGATAATAGCCCCATAAAAGCCAAAGTTATTGAACAGCTTTATCGTGGTGGTGATAGCTTATTAACACTTGCCTTAAATAATGGTGAGACATTTTTTATCAATTCAAAAAATGGCGATAATATGAGCATTGGGCAAACAGTCGGCGTTGAGCAGTCTTCTCAGACTGTTGTTGCGTTTAATTAATACTATTTTTTCTCCGCGATTTTTCAGTGACAAAAAAGTTCCTGGTTAAATACAGTGGCTTGTTTAGGGGATTTTTTAAGTCGTACTTTATTTAAAGTGTTAGGTTAAAGTGTTAGGTTAGAGTGTTTGGCTAGAGTTTGACGAGACGTTTGAGTAGGAATAAGCTGTAAAAGCCTTTATTTAAAGGCTTGTGTCAATAAGTCTCGATTTCTTATACGAAGTACATCATCACAAAATACCTGTAGTGTATCCTGCTGCCAATTGCCCGTTAAAACACCAAATAGTCTTAATTTATGATCTTTTCGATAGTGCTCGATTGTGTCTATAAGTGCATTGTTTACAGGGAATCGACCATCTGAAACGAGTAAAATATCGGCTTTTTTCCAATTTTTCTCGACACATTTTTCTAGTGCCAAGTGTAAGGCGTGTGTAATATCGGTGCCGCCGTGAAATGAATACTGTAAGCATTTTAATAATTCAATAAGCCCGCCTTGGCAAAGATCTAGCTCGTGTAGTGTGGCCTGTGTGCGCCCACTAAATGAAACCAGGTAACAAGCACGTTGCTCGCGGTGGGCAACTGTTAGCGCTTCAAGTGTGGCCGCTTTGGCAATATGCTCTGGCTCGCCCTGCATTGACCCGGAGGTGTCGAGGCAGACAATAATGGGGCCTCGACCTAGGCTGGATTTATCCCTTTGCGCCTGACTATTGAGGGAGCCTCTTTTCATCAGTGCCCCTTTGTTTTTCTCCCCGAGGCTATGCTTACCCCGGTGTTGATAGAGTAACAGTAAGCGCTCTGCACGCCTGGCATGCCAAAGCGTTTTCAATGTGGGGTGGCAGAGCAAAACCGTTTCTGAGGGCAGCATGCGGTTAATATCGTCACCGCGCTCGATGCCGTCCATTTCAAGGGTTTTACGTGGGACTTTCTTATGGCGCTGATTCTGCCCTTGAGCATTCGATAGAATCTGCGTTTCAGCACGACGGTTTACCGCGGAAAAATTGGCATCGCCGGCGATTTCCTCTTCACGCCCTAAGGCGTTAATAAAATGAATTAATTCGGGTTGCTCTTTAATGCGCTGGCGATAGCGGATAATGTCGCGCCATCCCTGAGAGCTAAGTAGCCCCGTACTCAAGTCCCAGCCCCGCCCTGGAAGTTTTTTAATTGCTGTGCTTTGTTGAGTGCGTGTAAGCCCAGTGGTGTTTTCTCGCTGTTTGTTTTTATGCGCTATTTCTTGTTCTAGCCTGCTCAGCTGCTGCCATTGATTAGCGATATCCTGCCAACGCTGTTGCAGATCGTCGATAGCGTCTTTTCCAACGCTATCTTGTTTGTCAGCGTGTGCCTCACCTTGCGGGCATGGTTCGCTGTGAGTTTGTTGTGTTTTAGTGTCGTTTGCATTATCTGTTGTATGTGCCGTACTTTGCAGGCTGGCATCAGAAGGGGCGTGGTCGTGTTGAGCTAAGCCTTTAGGTTGGTTTTGAAGGTCTTTTGGCTGTCGAGTTTTTGTTTCTTTATTGTGCCCGCTATCGGGTGATGATGAGCTGTCATAGGAGCCGCTGAGGCTTGTCGGCGTTTGCACGTGGTCTGCCAAGCCCTCTTCATCGAGAAAGGACGACGCTTTATCTTTGATGTTCTGGCGTTGCGCGAGCTTATCGTGAAATTTATTCGCCGTTTTAGTGAGGTAGTCTTCGGCGCTACTAACACCCTCGCAAATATCTTTAAGCACGCTATCAGTAATATCTTCCTGGCCCCGGCAAAAGTCGGGCAGTTCGAGAGTTTCGATACGCATTAACAGTGTCTTACACAGCGTTTTTTCCGGCCAACACAGGCTGTCTATTTCAGGTAATTCTCCGGCGAGAAGCTTTTCGCGCCATTGTAATATGCCCCGCGCCCGCGTCAGCAATGAGCCGTGGGTGTGGGTAATGACGACATCGTAGAGGGTGTCGGGTAGGGTATCGAGTGCGGAAAATTCTTGCTCAAGCTGGCCCAGATTAAGACGCATGTTAGTCTCTGAGTTAGCTCAGCTAGGCTGTTTTACTGCTTGAGTACGTTGACGCTGATGTCGATTGGCGTGATGCCTTCCGCTTGCCAAGCTGCTGGTAGGCGGCAATAACGCTTTGCAGGCGGCGTTCAAAATTGGCCACTTTTTGCAAATTATCACTCAAGGCTTGCCTCGCACTACCGAGCACAGAGGAGGTGATCCATAGGTGCTGGCCCAATGCTTGCTCAATGGCAGTGTCGATGTGCTCTAGGCTGTTACGTAAAGTGGTTATGTCGGCGGCCAATTTTTTATTTTCATCGAGTCGGCCCTGAATAAAGGCGTCCGAGTGAACGGTGGGCTCCAAGCATGGCGGGTTTTGGTGGCGCAACATTAAGCGGTTGGCAGGGTCGGCAATATACTGGTCTATATGCTGCCAGTGGCCGTCGATATGACACTGCTGATAATGCTGGTCAAAAAACCTATCACTCAACTCGCGCTTAGTATAACCCTGGTTGTCGTTGCTGCGGTCATCTTGATCGGGGGGTGATAAATACAGCGCCAGACCGTCGCGGTGGCGCCACTCTCGCTCAATCTCTGTGGTGGTTTTTTGGCCTTCGCGGCTGTAATAGAGGCGTTGACCTTTGTCGTTGTTGATTTGGGTTTGACTCTTTTGATCAGTTTGTAGGGTGCTTTCCCAAGTGGCGATTAATTTTTCCAGTCGCTCGGTTTTAAAGCCACTGCCAGCGCCAATTTGCGTGCTCAACCAACGCTCAATAATGGGCTGCTCGGCGGGTGTATTCCATAGGCAATGTTGCAGCAGGTAGCAGTCCCATAGCGAGACCTGTGTTGCGCTACCTGTTTTGCTCGGTGGCTCGCTATGCGTTTGGGCATTGGTGAAGGCGGCTACTTTTAATAGCTTGACGATCTTGCGCCAGCGCCGATCCGAGACCTCGATATTTTGTGTCGCGAGATAGAGGCGAAGGGCTTTAAGTAATGATAAGGCATCATCGGATAGTGACACCGTGCGCGCCGCTAGTTGTAGGTTATCGACTTCGGCGTGACTTAAGCGATCCTGCAAATCGGGTTCGCGGCTTTGGTCATCGAGTTCTAGCAAAGCGACAAAGTTTTCGTCAGCGACCGACTCTACTGCGTGGCGGCAGATAAAGCGGTCATAGAGCGCTTGTAGTTCGTCATCTTCGGGTAGTTCGTTGCTGGCACCGACAACGGAGATCAGTGGCACTTTTACCCGGCAAGCACCGTTGTCAAATTCCCCTTCGTTGAGCAGCGTGAGTAAAGTGTTGAGTATGGCGCTATTGGCTTTGAACACTTCGTCGAGAAAGGCAATATTCGCCGTCGGCAGGTAGCGCTCGGTGAGGCGTTGATAGCGATCACTTTCCAGGGCCTTAATCGACAGTGGCCCGAATAATTCGTCGGGTACCGAAAAGCGCGTTAACAGGCGCTCGAAATAATGGCCCGGTTGAAAGGCTAAATGCAAGCGGCGGGCGAGCACACTTTTGGCCGTGCCGGGTGGCCCTATCAGCAGGGTGTGTTCACCACTGAGAGCGGCTAATAAGGTTAAGCGGGCCGCCGTCTCCCGCTCCAGTAAGCCGCTTTCCATGCACCCCAGTAAGCGTTGTAGGCGCGCTTTTAGCGGATCTTTTTCCAAACTACAATATCCTTGATATGGCGGTACAAAGTGCTGGGGCTGGTGGTGCGAATCGTCTCAAGTAGTTCGTCGAGCTTAAACTTACCATGCAGTTCACGCACCACGCCAACTTGCTCCATATCGACCAGACCCGATTCTCGGGCGTGCTCTTCAAAGGCTTTGTTCTTCCAGAAAAAGGCACCGGGCATGGTGGTGGGTATCACCAGCACAAAGAACAGCGAGCGGCTTATGGCACCAGCGCTTATCATCAATAGTGCCAATGTCCACCAGGCGGTGAAAGCCAGGTTGCCGCCGGGGGTTGTGACGAGCAAGAGCAAGGCCGTGGCGAAGCTCAGGCCGAGTAAGACATTGCGCGTGATCCAGGCCTTGCCATATTGCGTGGTTTGTAAATACCAAGAGGCTGCGCCTTCATTTTCAAGGCTGCCCATGGCGCGGCTGTGGGCGATATGGCCGATCAGTTCAAGGCCAAGGCCGAGGGCAATCAGTACCATTAAAGGGCTGGCCAAGGCCAACAGGGCTTGCTCGTTACTGATTAAGGGCAAACTAATAAGACCTGTCAGCAGTGCGCCATAACTGACGGTGTTGCCAAAAAATGCGCTACCGGTCTGCCAGTGATCCCAGAAGGGTCGAGCCTTAATGCGGTAGATCTTGTACATGTAATAGAGACCGATAAGACCGCTAAGGGCGCCGAGCACGCCTGAGGCATTGGCGAGAAAGTTGAACAGCGTATTGTCAAAAATGGAGAAAAAGCCATAGGCCATCAAAAAGGTATAGAACCCGGAGACGCCGGCAATTTCGCGACTTAGCGGCGATAGTCGCAGGTTATTAAAGCCCCGGTAAAAGCGATGGGGTTTACCCAAGTGCATGTTTAGCTTGAAAAGGCCGTAAGTGAGCAGGCTAAACATAATACCCAGTAGGGGTAGTTTGACGGCGCTGCTATTGAGGGCACTTAACGCCTCAATATTGATGAGGCCGGCGCTGACAATGATTAAAAAAGCGCCGAGCACTGCTTGGGTGCTGAGGGTAAAAATGACGTGGGCGCTTTCGTGTGAGGTGAGGAGCTTGCGCCAGTTAAAGTGCTTCTTGTCACCGCTTTTTTTGTCGACCTTGGGCTTGAAAATACCGACGCTATCGTCTTTGTGGTATTTCAGGGGCATGGCGTCAGTGCGGGTCATTTCCCGATGAGTCGAGCGGGTCTGTTGAAAGCGAATGTTGGGTTGGGTGATGTCGGTGGTGGGGAAACCGGGAATCGCCGTTTTGGCCTCAATGCGATTTTCGGGAATATTTTCGACCACGCCAAAATCCAGCGCGTTACCCAAACAGGCCGAGACACAGGCGGGCTTAAGGCCGACTTCAAGGCGATCGACACACATATTACATTTGGTGACCTGCCCTTTGACGGGGTCGAGCTGGGGTGCGTTATAGGGGCAGACCCAGGTGCAGTAACCACAGCCAAAGCAAATATCAGGGTCTTGCAGCACGGCGCCGTATTCGGCGTACTTGGTGTAGGCGCGCGTGGGGCAGCCTTTCAAGCACACCGGGTCGTCACAGTGGTTGCAGGCCATGGAAATATTGATGCGCTGGTAGTCGGGGTAGGTGCCGCCCTCGACAAAGCCCACCGAGCGGAAGGCGATATGGGCGGGATTGTCGTTCTTTTCACTACAGGCCGCTTCGCAGGCATGACAGCCGATGCAGTTGTCGGCATTGAGAAAAAACCCGTGCTGTTTGTAGCGGTTGGGGTTGTCGCCAATGCCGGGATCGCCATTGATGTTTAAGCTCTGGCAGTACAGTTCACTGTCTTCATCGATTAAATCAATTAAATTGCCGTGTTGGTTTACCGCTTTGGTTTCTTTATCCCAAAGGAAGCTGTATTCGGGTTCGTCACTGCGTACGTCTAACATAGGGGCCTTGAAACCTTGAAGTTGATGGACGTTATTAACAACATAAAAATCAGAGCGGGGTGCTTAAAATGCCCGGCGCTCGCGACTCATTTGCGCCGCCGCTTGTTGATCGGCAATCGGTTCAATCATCACTGCCGACTGCTTGTAGGCGGGCTGGCGTGAGTGGGGGTCGAGCAAACCAAGAGTCAAGCGGTTAACACAGTCGAAAAAGTGAAAGGGAATAAACACCATGTCCTTGGGGACGCGTTGGGTGCACATGGCCATAACAATGGCATCACCGCGACGGGACACACAACGCACATAGTCCTGATGTTGAATGCCCAGTTCTCGGGCGGCATCGGGGTTAATTTCCATAAAGGGGATGGGGCTGTACTTGTTGTTGTTGCCGATTTTTCCGGTCTTGGTGCGGGTGTGAAAGTGCTCGACAAGGCGACCGGTATTGAGCCAGTAGGGGTATTTCTCATCGGGTACTTCATTGTTATCGATAAACGGTAGGGGTACCAATTTGGCCATGCCATCGGCAAAGGAGAAAGTACCGTTTTCCGTGTAGAGCCGCTTGCCACCTTGTAGTGGTTCTTCGCCGCGCTCCGCTTCCTCTGCGGTATAGGGCCATTGAATGCCGCGCTTTTCTTCAATCAGGTCGTGACTCATGCCAGAAATATCCAGCAAACGGCCTTTGGAAAGCGACTTCATTTCTTCGAAAACAGCAGCCGGCTTGTCGGGAAAGTTCATCTTGGCCGACTGCTCAAACCGTTGCGCCAAGGCGTTAAAAATCGCCAAATCAGATTTCGACTCACCCGGTGCATCGGTGGCCTTGCGGACGATGTTGACGCGCCGTTCGGTATTGGTAAACACGCCCTCTTTCTCCGCCCAAGTGGCTGCGGGCAAATAGAGGTGGGCGTATTGTACTGTCTCGACATCGGCATAGGAGTCTTGCACCACGAGGAAGTCGAGCTTTTCAAGGGTTTTGCGGATGCGCGCCGTATTGGGTAGCGAGGTCATGGGGTTAGTCGCCACCAACCACAGGCCCTTGATTTCACCCAGCTCAATGGCAGGGAAAATATCGGTTTCGGCAAGGCCGCGCTTTTTCGGGAAAAACTCGGGGTCGACATTCCAGTACTTGGCAATATCCTCTCTGTCCTGGGGGTTTTCTAACGCACGATAGCCGGGCAAGCCTGAACATGAGGACCACTCTCGCGTGCCCATGGCATTACACTGGCCCGTGATTGACAGGCTGGTGCCACCGGGCTTGCCAATATTGCCGGTGAGTAAATTGATGTTGTTGATGCCGACCACACCGTCAGAACCATGGGTGCTTTGGTTGATGCCCATGGTCCAGATACTCATGGCGGCATCGGCTTTGGCGTAGATGCGTGCGACGTTACGAATGGTGTCGGGGTCGATACCGCACACCTTAGAGGCACTGTCGGGGTCAAATTTAGCCACCTCACCCTCGAGCTGCTCAAGACCGACGGTGTTAGCTTCGATATAGGCGCGATCTTCCAGACCCTCGTCGAGAATGACATGCATTATTGCGTTTTGCAGTACGACATCAGTGCCGGGCGTGACGGCGAGGTGGATATCGGCATTTTGCGCCAGCATAGTGACCCTGGGGTCAACTACGATGAGGGGGAAGTGGCGTTTTTCCTGGGCCTCTTTCATGCGCCAGTAAATAATGGGGTGTTGCTCGGGCAGGTTCGAGCCCCAGGCCATCAAGACATCGGTATGGTCAAAATCTTCATAGCTGCCGGGGGGGCCGTCAGAGCCAAAAGAACGCTTGTAGCCCGATACTGCCGAGGCCATACACAGGGTGGTATTGCCGTCGTAGTTGTTGGTGCCAATGACGCCGCGTGTGAGTTTCCCCAGGGTGTAAAACTCTTCGGTCAGCAATTGTCCGGTGGAGACAATGGCAAAAGAATCGCGGCCGTGTTTTTGCTGAATATCACGGATTTTATCCGCCATGGTGTCGAGGGCGTCATCCCAGCTGGTTTCACGATAAGCCTCGCCTATTTGCTCGCGTATGATCGGCTTGTCACCACGACCGGCGGAATCAAACAGTTCGTGCTCGAAAATACCTTTTACGCAGAGTTTGCCACGGTTAACATCGGCACCACCCACGCCTCGGGAACCGACAATTTTGCCCTCGGCGTTTTTGCCGATCTCAATTGAGCAGCCCACTGAACAATAACCACAGGTGGAATAAGTCCACTCGGTGATCTTTTTGTCGACCATGACAATAGGGTTTTTTGTATTGCGACCAAGGAGCATGAGATTAAACCTTTCAAAGCAAAGGAAAAATTAAAAAAATAAATAATATGCCAATCCAGAACCCCGCTGTAGCGGCTCTGGATTGTTAATCTGCCGTCCTTTAACGCTCAACTTGCTCGGGATTGCTAGCATAGCGTTATTAAGGCAGCAGCAGACTATTTTTACTGACCAATACGACATTGCCACCCACCCGTAGTGTTGTAGGTTTATTGGCATGATTATCCATTTCAATAGCCAGCACACTGCGTCGGGTTTCAGGGGTGCCTCTGTCGATAATAAAGGTGTAAGTCCCCTCCCGAATAGCATCATGTGAGCCGAGGTAGCCGGTAAAACACGACATCGCAGAGCCGATAGGTGGATCTTCGTGCACGCCGATGCTGGGGCCTAAAAGGCGGGCATGGAAGTCGGTATCGTTGTTGTCTGTTTTATTACTAAATACCAGTATTTCCTGGGCCGCCATGGCTGGCGCACTCGACTGGCTCCAGGCCTTCATGTCAAAGCGCGCCTTGCGCACGGCAGCCTGGGAGGTCAAGGGTAGAATTAAGTAGGGCAGGTCAATAGACACCAGGCGGGTTTGAAAGGTATGGGTGTCGATATCGCTTTCGTCGATAGAAAGCAGTGCGGCCAGTTCGCTTGCTCGGGGGGTATAGCGGTCGACAACCGGGTCGCTGGACAAGGTGAACTGTACAAACAGGGGTTCGCCTTCAGTCTGCTCAATGTTGACGTTCAAGTCGCCCGCCTTTTGTTGAAAACAAGCCGTGGCTTTGCCGTTGTTGAGGGTAATGAGACCTTCTTCAATCAGGGCTTTAGCAGTGGCGAGTACCGGGTGGCCAGCAAAACTGATTTCTTTCAGCGGGGTGAAGATACGCAGCTTAAAGTGATTGTCCTGCTGGCCGGGGCTGACAAAAACGGTTTCGGAAAGATTTAGCTCTCTGGCAATCAGCGACATTTGCCAATCGTCAATCTTCGCCGCAGCGGGAAAGACAGCGATTTGTGCGCCTTGAAAGAGGGTTTGGGTAAAAACATCAGCGGTGTAAAAAGTATGAGACATAGCAGAATCCTTGGCTTAGCCGGCAACCAGTACGTTGCCGTCGGCAATTTTGACGGGAAAGGTGGCAATAGACACGCTTTCATCTTCAAAACATTGCCCGGTAGCCAGATTAAAATGCTCTTTTAACACGGGTGATGCAACGGCAAGTTGTTCGCCGATGCTACAGAGAATACCCCGAGACAGCACATTGGCTTTACTGAAGGGATCGAAGTTGCTAATCGCATAAACCGCATCATTGGCGCTGGTGCGAAACAGGGCGATTTGTGTTTCCTTCGGGGTGTCGGCATGTAGCAGGGCTGCGACACCCGCATTGAAAGGCAGGTCTTCCAGGGCGCAAATATTGGTCCAGTTTTGGTCTGTTGTCACATTATTTTCCTGTGCATTTTTAGTGGGGTCTTTCATGCGCTAACGAGTTCTTTTTCATCTTTGCGAGCGGGGCGAATTTGCCCGCGTTCCTCAACGAAGACAACGTTGCTATCGGCTTTATTGCTGTTAATAAAAGGACGGAACATTAGCACCTTTTCTTCATCGTCGATGGTGGTTTTCCACTCGCACTGGTAGGTGTCGATAACTTTAGCCATTTCGGCCTCGAGCTTTTCACCAATACCCAAGGAGTCGTTGATAATTACCTCGCGTAAATAATCGACGCCGCCATCCATGTTATCCATCCAAGTAGAGGTGCGTTGTAAGCGATCGGCCGTTTGTACGTAGAACATCAAAAAGCGGTCGGTGTATTTGATCAGGGTTTCTGTATCGAGATCAGTGGCAAATAGATCTGCGTGACGAGGGCGCATGCCGCCGTTGCCACAGACATACATATTCCAGCCGCTTTCAGTGGCAATGATGCCCACATCTTTACTCTGGGCCTCGGCGCACTCGCGGGTGCAGCCGGAGACGGCAGACTTAATTTTGTGCGGCGAGCGCAACCCTTTGTAGCGGTGCTCAATTTGCAGTGCCAGCGCGACACTGTCGTTCTGGCCGTAACGACACCAGGTGCTACCAACACAGGACTTAACCGTGCGCAGGGATTTACCGTAGGCGTGGCCGGTTTCAAAACCTGCGTCGACCAGTTCTTTCCATATTTGGGGCAGTTGCTCGAGTCGCGCACCGAATAAGTCGATACGTTGTCCCCCGGTCACCTTGGTGTAAAGGTTGTATTTCTTACCCACTTCACCGAGTACGATTAGCTTCTCGGGGGTGATTTCGCCACCGGCAATGCGCGGCACAATGGAGTAGGTGCCGTCTTTTTGCATATTGCCCAAGTAACGGTCGTTGGTGTCTTGCAGACCGAGATGCTCGGGTTCGAGAACGTAGTCATTCCAGCAGGAAGCTAAAATAGAGGCAACCGTGGGCTTGCAAATATCACAGCCGTAGCCACTACCGTGTTGAGCTAGCAGGTCGCTAAAGGTTTTTATTTCACCAACCCGCACCAGGTGGTAAAGCTCTTGGCGGGTGTGGGGGAAGTGCTCGCAAATGTCGGTGTTGACCTCGAGCCCCATTTTTTCGAGTTCGTTGTTGAGCACTTGGCCGACGAGTGTTTTACAACCCCCGCAACTAGTACCGGCATTGGTCGCCAAGGTGAGGTCACCCAGCACGGTGGCACCGTCGGAGACAGCCTGGCACAACTGGCCTTTAGTGACATCGTTACAGGAGCAAATTTGTGCGCCGTCAGGCAGCATATCGACGCCCATGCCGGTGGCGCCATTGCCATCGCGCTGAGGCAAAATCAGGGCATCGGGGAATTCCGGCAGGGGGATATCGTTGAGAGCCATTTGCAACAAGGTGCCGTAGTCGGCAGCATCGCCGACCAGCACAGCACCTAGCAGCCGAGTGTTGTCTTCACTGACGACGATCTTTTTATAAATCTCTTCAGTGCCGTTAACGTAGGTGTATTCTTTGGCGTTGGGGGTGTTGGCGTGGGCGTCACCGATACTCGCTACATCAATGCCCATTAGCTTTAACTTGGTGCTCATGTCGGCACCCGTAAAGGCGTTATCTTCGGCGTTGATATGGTCACTGGCCACCTGCGCCATTTTATAACCGGGAGCGACGAGACCGTAAATGCGTCCGCTCCACAGCGCGCATTCGCCGATGGCGTAAACATCGGGGTCCGACGTTTGGCAGTGATCGTTGACTACGATGCCGCCACGTTCACCCAGTTCCAGCTTGCAGTCCCGTGCCAGCGCGTCCTGCGG
>JBFJYH010000008.1:0-65815 GCA_041622675.1 Porticoccaceae bacterium | reverse complement strand
TTCCGATTCACCCTCTGAATCAATTTCAGCTTCACCCTCTGAATCAATTTCAGCTTCACCCTCTGAATCAATTTCAGCCTCAACTTCAACTTCGGTGTCCAAAAGTCGACTAGGTTTTTTGATTATTTTTTTGGTCCTTCTTGGCGGAATAATTTTTTCTTTTTATAGCAAGGAGTTGTCAAAGAGTGATGGGGACTTTGCGGATATAGAGGCGCCTCTAACCACTGACCTCGACCCTGAATCGACAACTAAAATACCCACTTTAGGTGTTGAAACAAAAATCGCTCAAGTTAAGACTGACGCTCTGCCCCCACTACCCTCTTACGAACAGGCAAATACCTTCATAAGCCGGCAACTTGGACTTGAAAACTGGCAAGCACTAAACATAAATCCGGAAAACTTCCCATCCCTGAATAAAGACTTCTTGCTACAACGCAGTGTCGCCTTTCTCGATGGTTTGGCAAACGGCGTACTGCGGTATAAATTCATGCCTTTTACGCCCCCACACTCGGCCTTTATTGCCGATCAGTCGGGAGAATCTCTATCTATGGGAGCCGCGAACTTCAGCCGCTACGATGCCTTTGTTGAAAGCATTATCGCCATAGATAGCCAGCAGGCAGCGACCTTTTTTCATTGGATTCGACCTTTACTGGAAACGGCCTATAGTGAATTGGGCTATCCCGGTAAAGACCTAGATAAAGCACTAATTACAGCTATCGACACCCTGCTCGCTACTCCCAACATCGACGGCTCCATTGCCCTGAAGCGAAAATCGGTGCGGTATCAGTACGCAGACCCCGAACTGGAAGCCCTGCCTGGAGCGCAAAAACAACTATTGAGAATGGGGCCGACAAATGCTGATCTACTTAAATCTTGGTTACAGGAGCTACGCTCGGCCTTACTAAATCCGGGTTAAAAATCAAAAAGGCAATAGTGACTATTCATCAGCTCCACTTGTTCGTTACCGTGACGTCCCTAATATTGGGTGCCACCCTGTAAGCCCTGCCCACCAAGACAGGAAGTAAACGTACTGTGACACAAAAAGACCCGCCACCCACTGAGCCTTCAAGCAGTGTTTTCTTTGAAGTAGACAAACCCACTGCCACGACCATGGCAGAGGCATTGCAACCCTTTCTCGACAAAAAAGAAGCACTGGGTAGCATCGACTACAGCAAACGTCACGCCAAAGGCATGTTGTCTGCCCGAGAAAGAGTTGACCACTTATTCGATAAAGACGCCTTTACCGAAATCGCCCCGCTGGCGAGAGAGTGCGACTTGGCAGCCACGACCAAACCGGGGGAAACACCGCGCGATGCTATTGTCGTTGGCTACGGCAAAGTCAATGGCCGCATGGTGGGTGTCGCCGCCTATGACATGCAATATCGTGCCGGATCCATGGGCAAAACCTGCGAGTGGAAATTCACTCGCCTCAAGCGACTTATTCTAGAGCAAGGCTTCCCCTTGGTGATTCTTACCGAAGGTACCGGTGCTCGACTAGAAGAAGAAGTGAGTTCACAGGGAGCCTACGACAACCCCCAATTTGCCAACTTGGTTTGTCTAAGCGGTTATGTGCCCATTGTCGTTGCCGTAATGGGTGTCTGTATCGGCGGCCACGCCAATCTCACTGCCATTGGCGATTTTGTACCGATGACTGAAAATTCAGCGATGATGATTGCCGGGCCACCTTTACTGAAAAGTAAAATGGGCATTGATACGACCCTCGAAGAACTCGGCGGTGCACGTAAACATGTCGAAGAAAGCGGCATGGGCGACTTGCTGGTTGCCGATGAAGAAACCTGCATTGACCAGATTAAAGAATTTCTCAGCTACCTGCCCAACAATTGTAATGAGCCACCGCCGCAGCGACCCACCGACGATGACCCCGAGCGCCTGTGCGGCGAGTTGCGCGATATAGTGCCCACCGATTTACGCTTTGCCTACGATATTAAAAAGATTATTAGCGGCCTCGTCGATGACGGGAAATTCTTTGAATTTAAACCGAGTTTTGCCCCAAATATCGTCACTTGCATGGCACATATGGACGGCCGTGTCGTCGGCTTTATCGCTAATCAACCGGCCTATATGTCTGGCACTCTCGATATTAAGGCCTGTCAAAAAATCAGCCGTTTTATCAATTTCTGTGACTGCTTTGGTATTGCTCTCATTTTTCTACAGGATATTCCCGGCTACTATCCCGGGCCACAGTCAGAACTGG
The DNA here is from genome assembly GCA_041622675.1 of Porticoccaceae bacterium. Taxonomy (GTDB): domain Bacteria; phylum Pseudomonadota; class Gammaproteobacteria; order Pseudomonadales; family Porticoccaceae; genus Reddybacter. The sequence continues at coordinate 63,600 of JBFJYH010000008.1, read as the reverse complement.
ACGGCATTATTCGCTGGTCAACGCGTCTGCTTTACGAAATAGAGCATGCCACTGTACCCCGTTTCACCGTCATGCTGCGTAAAGCCTTTGGCCTTGCCCACTACGGCATGAATAGCCTAGGTATGCAGCCCAATATGCTAGTCGCCTGGCCTCTGGCATCGTTCAGTGCTATTTCTCCAGATGATGCTGTCGATATTCTTTTTGGTCGAGTATTGGCTGAAATGGAAAATGGGCAAGAGCGCCGACAAGAGCTGGTTGCGGAATTCAAAGCCAAAACCACCATTTTACCCGCCGCCGAAGCAGCTCTCGTAGACGATGTAATTGACCCTGCCGATACACGAAAAGTATTAATTAGAGCACTGGATATGGCCAAAAATCGCCGTCCAGGGCACTCCTTTAAACGCCGAGGGATCACCCCTATTTAAGACAAACGGGTTTAAGAGAAAGGGGTTTAAGAGCAATTATTGCTTTTCATCCCCCGACTCGGCTCAGAACAGGCTTTCAATAGCTGCAATAGCGCTTAATCACGACCAATGGCTTTAGCCACTTCTCTCTGAAAGTGAATCAGCGCGGGTTCATTGCGGCCAAAGGTACTGTGGCTAATGGCGCCACTGCGCAAACCTTTTTGGATGCCCTCGACCCCTGGAATATCTTCTTCAAGAACGGTGCGTACTGCCAGGTCCATATTGCGCTCCCAATGGTCTTTCGCCGACGCCGTTTCAGCGGGTTCGGGAATATAGTAGTCCATTTGTACTATGCATTCGTTGGGCTTACCGTCCAGTGGATAGGAGCGCCAAAGTTCAACGTGATCGCGTTGCATCACTAAACCGGAATTCGGAAAGAGCAAATAAACCAGAGCCGAGTCGGGCAGAATATCCCAGCTCTCTTTGGGTTGATCACGTTGTTTATCAATGGATTTACGGATTACCGCCTCGCGTAGATTTTGTCCATAGGTGTCGAGCAAACAGAAGTTGTGGTAGAGCAAGGGGGCAACTGTGGTCGCGTGCAGCGGCGCAAAATGGTAGGGCTCGAGAAAAGTATCGAGCATTAGCTTCCAGTTCATTTTGCAGTGTAAACGGCGCTGGGCGTAGGGGTGGTAATTTTCAAACTGATAGCTTTGTAAATCGTCGACTAAGTCACTGTCCCGTCCACCCAATTGCTCGTCAATATCAAACTCCTTTCCGGAGGTCGGGCACACCCAGATCATGCCATATTTTTCTACCACTGGCAGCTTGACTAAACCATAGGCTGCTTTATCAACACCCGGAAAACTCACCCCATCGGGCACCACTTTAAGATCGCCGGTAAAGTCGTAAGTCCAGGCATGGTAGGGGCATGTCAACCCCGATTGAGCGCGACCACAACCCATAACTAATTGGGAGCCACGATGGCGGCACGTGTTATAAAAAGCATTAATGCCGCCAATCTTGTCTCGGACTAACAAAATCGGCACACCGCTGTCATCGTTAGTAAGAAAATCGCCAGATTTGGGCAAATCACAGGAAAAAGCTGCTAGCAAAGGATAATTCTTAAATAAAATTTCTTTTTCCTGAGCCAGCCAGTCTTTGCAGGTATAGGAAGTAACGGGGCTCAAATATATATCATCAACCCGCGTTGTCTCGTTGTTATCGAGCAATTCAAAGGCTCGCTCAACCATATTGATACGCGTCTTTTTTCTCATGGGCTTTTTTAATAGGGCTTTTTTATAAGACTTGCAGTATAGCGTCCATTTTATAAAATATTTCCCATGAGGCCTGCACTCTTTTTCTGGTTATCGAAGCACTACCCAAGGTGATTGTAGAAGCCATTAATTAGCCATGTCGGGTAAAACAGTATTAGGGTACTTTAGTCAACGTGTGTTGTCAGAGTACAGGCGAAAAAGTTGTCAATAGTTCCTTGCTAATTAATGCTCACGGGTCGAAAAGAACTCGATTTCTGGATGCCGTTCAATGGCCAGACTTAAGTTGACGCGTGTCGGCGCGAGGTATGTGAGATGACCGCCACCATCAATAGCCAGGTTATCAGCGGCTTTGCGTTTAAAGGCTTCGAGACTTTTTTCATCATCGCTATCAACCCAACGGGCAGTGTAGATATTGACCGGTTCATAGATAGCTTCTACGCCGTATTCATCTTTCAGGCGGTAGGCAACCACTTCATATTGCAATTGCCCAACGGCACCCACAACAATGTTATTGTTTTGTTTAGGGTAGAACACTTGTGTTGACCCTTCTTCAGAAAGCTGTTTCAAACCTTTATGTAGCTGCTTCATTTTTAATGGATCTTTTAACCTTATCACACGAAAAAGCTCCGGCGCAAAATGGGGGATACCGGTAAATTTAAGCGCCTCCCCCTCAGTAAACGTATCGCCGATTTGTATACTGCCATGATTGTGTAAACCAATAATATCGCCGGCAATGGCTTCCGATACGCTACTGCGTTCACCGGCGAGAAAACTCACAGCATCGGCAATTTTAATATCTTTGTTAATGCGCACATGGCGCATCTTCATCCCTTGTCGGTATGTTCCCGAACAAATCCGCATAAAGGCAATTCGATCGCGATGACGAGGATCCATATTGGCCTGAATTTTGAAAACAAAGCCTGTTAAGGGCTCTTCAGTCGCCTCTACATGGCGTTCAGTCGTATCTCGGCCCAGCGGTGCTGGCGCCCATTGCACGAAGTGATTTAGCATCTCGCGCACACCAAAATTACCCAGTGCCGTGCCAAAAAATACTGGCGTCAAGGTGCCATTCAGATAGGCTTCGATATCAAAAGTATTGGTTGCCCCTCGAACCAGTTCGATTTCCTCACAAATACGTTCGTAATCAAACCCCAGTAATTCCCGCGCCGCCGCGGAGTCGAGGCCGTCAATTTGCACATCGTCAGGTAACTGGCTGCCCTGCCCCTGTTGGTAGACATGAATTTTGTCCTGGTAGAGATCATAAGCGCCTTTAAAGGCCTTACCCATTCCCAGAGGCCAGTTGATTGGCGCAGCATTAATTTTCAGTACTGTTTCGACTTCATCGAGGACATCGATAGGCTCGCGCACCTCACGATCCATTTTATTGATAAAGGTCAGAATAGGTGTGTTACGCAGACGGCAGACATCCATCAGCTTGATGGTGCGATCTTCCACACCCTTGGCGCCATCAATCATCATCAACACTGAGTCAACAGCTGTTAGTGTCCGGTAAGTATCCTCAGAAAAGTCACCATGCCCCGGTGTATCGAGCAAGTTAACGGTGCAGTCATTATAGGGAAACTGCATGACAGAGGAAGTCACCGAAATGCCCCTCTCCTTTTCCATCGCCATCCAGTCAGAGGTGGCGTGGCGCTCACTCTTTTTGCCCTTTACTGTACCCGCAACCTGAATCGCATTACCAAACAACAACATTTTCTCTGTCATTGTGGTCTTACCCGCATCCGGGTGCGAGATGATAGCAAACGTCCTTCGCTTATCGATTTTATTAAAAAATTGCTTAACTGCTGACACTTTAGAATCCTTATTTGTACCTATTCGTTTTACTTTTTAACAAGCGTAATGTTTTTCAATTCTTTATCGATTGCTTTGGTCTCTCTGCGATTAAGCTGGCAGGATAGTCTTTTCGCAGTGCAATTTTTCTTGAACAAAACTATAGATTGGGCAATTGAAGTAGAGCACTTATCGTTAGGGGTGAGTGCCCAGTTCTTCAACTGCAAACCGGTATTATCTATCAGTGTGTTAAATACAACTGGGAGATAAATTCAAAAGGATTGTTTTCTGCTTTCCCCCTGTCGATAACCCAAAATATCGTACCTACAAACTGTCTTTTACGTTTGGCGCGGATAAATGCTAAAGATTTGTGCGAGGTTTTTAGTATAAAAAACGTTCTCGCCTCAATAACATCACGCCATCAATAATATTCCTTTTGATCCTTTCTTTAATGACAAATCAATAGAGAGTGGGGAGAGCTTAGCCCACATTTAAAAAGACAGGTGCCAGCGATGATGGATAGTTCTCGGATCAAGGCTAAGCCACTACACAGACACCACAAAGCCTATTTTGACGACTAGCAACGACTAGCGGTTTTTATTAGCCGCAATGCGCAGGCGTAGGGCATTGAGTTTAATAAAGCCCTCTGCATCTTGTTGGTCATAGGCGCCAGCATCATCATCAAAAGTGGCAATGCGCTCATCAAACAAGCTATTTTCGGATTTGCGTCCGATAACAGTCACATTGCCTTTGTAAAGTTTCAGACGAACGACACCATTAACGTATTGCTGAGACTCATCAATCATGGTTTGCAACATTTTTCGCTCTGGCGACCACCAGTAGCCGTTGTAAATCAGGCTGGCATAACGGGGCATCAATTCATCTTTGAGGTGGGCGACTTCCCGGTCGAGGGTGATCGACTCGATAGCCCGGTGAGCCTTAAGCATGATAGTGCCGCCCGGTGTCTCGTAACAGCCTCGCGCCTTCATGCCCACATAGCGATTTTCGACAATATCGGCACGGCCAATGCCGTTGGCACCACCCACTTTATTAAGTAGTGTCAGCACCTCAGCCGGTGTCATGGCCTTGCCGTCGATGGCAACAATATCGCCTTTTTCAAAGCTTAATTCCATGTACAGCGGTTTATCGGGAGCAACTTCAGGCGACACACTCCAGCGCCACATTGACTCTTCGGCTTCCGCCCAGGGCTCTTCAAGCACACCGCCCTCATAAGAAATATGCAACAAATTCGCATCCATCGAATAGGGAGACTTCTTTTTGCTGGACGAAAAATCAACGGGGATATTGTGTTCTGCACAATAGGCCATCAAGGTGTCGCGAGAGGTCAAGTCCCACTCTCGCCAAGGTGCAATAACTTTAACCCCAGGCTTTAAAGCGTAGGCACCCAATTCAAAACGCACTTGATCATTACCCTTGCCAGTAGCGCCGTGAGAAATAGCATCGGCGCCTGTTTCATTAGCAATTTCGATTAAACGTTTAGCAATCAATGGTCGCGCAATGGATGTTCCCAGTAGGTACTCCCCCTCATAAATCGTATTGGCGCGAAACATGGGGTAGACGAAGTCCCGAACAAACTCTTCGCGCAAATCATCAATATAGATCTCTTCAATGCCCAGGGCTTTAGCCTTGGCACGCGCTGGTTCAACTTCCTCTCCCTGTCCAATATCTGCGGTGAAGGTAACCACTTCACATTGATATGTTTCCTGTAACCAGCGGACAATTACCGAGGTATCGAGCCCACCGGAATACGCCAAAACCACTTTTTTAATATCGGACACGAACAATCTCCTAGAAATATTGAGAAGCCAACTAGCAAGTGTAAATTCTAAACCTTGCACCACTTTTTTGATAGCGTTCGATGCAGATAGAAGCCTGTCCCGCGCGGTCACTTTCCGGTAGGATGACCCCTTTCATTTAGCCAACAAGCCCACCGATAAACGATGTCTACCACTCTCGACGTACTCTCCATACTCACCATTACTCGGCCCGATGACTGGCACCTACATTTGCGTGACGGTCCCGCCCTACGCGATACTGTCAGCGATGCCGCTCGCCATTTTGCCCGCGCCATTGTGATGCCCAACTTGGCCCCGCCAGTTACCACTACCGCGCAAGCCGGCGTTTATCGTCAACGTATTCTTGCCGCTCGCCCTGAAGGCAGTGACTGGCAGCCACTCATGGTGCTGTACTTAACGGACAACACGCCCCCCGATGAAATTGACCGCGCTGTTATCAGCGGCTTCATTCACGCCGTTAAATACTACCCAGCTGGCGCGACCACCAATTCAGACTCCGGCGTCACCGATATAAAAAAAGCTTATACCGTACTAGAACGTATGGAAAAACTTGGCTTACCCCTCTTATTACACGGCGAGGTGACCGACCAGCACATTGATATTTTTGACCGAGAAGCCGTCTTTATTGATCGTACTCTTGCTCCCCTCTGCTCCCAGTTTCCGCACTTGAAAATTGTGCTCGAACATATCACCACAGCACAGGGCGCACAGTTTGTCGCCAGCAGCGGCGATAATATAGCTGCCACCATCACACCCCAACACCTGCTCTATAATCGTAATGACTTATTAGCGGGCGGCATTCGCCCCCACAATTATTGCTTGCCCATTTTAAAGCGCTCTACCCATCAACAAGCCTTAATTGAGGCGGCGACCGGTGGCAGTGGCAAGTTTTTTCTCGGCACCGATTCTGCTCCTCACCCGCAAAACAAAAAAGAAAGTGCTTGTGGTTGCGCTGGTTGTTATTCACACCATGCCGCTATCGAACTCTATGCCGAAGTCTTCGAACGGGCTAACGCATTGGATCAACTCGAAGACTTCGCTAGCCATTTCGGCCCCACCTTTTATGGCTTGCCCGTCAATGAAAAAAAATTAACCCTGCGTCGCAGCCCCTGGCAACTACCCGCAACAACCCAACTCGGCGACGATCTCATGGTGCCCTTTTACGCATCTAAAACGTTACAATGGGCCGTAGTTGATGGAGAAAGTAATGGATAGCGAAGTAAGCATGTCGGCTGCTGGTTCTATGGGTGACTTTAATAGCGAATTTATTGCCGAGCGCTTTCGCGGCTTTCTACCGGTGGTGATCGACGTAGAAACCGGTGGCTTTGAATGTCACAAACACGCCCTGCTAGAAATCGCCGCCGTGTCTCTGGTGATGGACGGATCGGGCCAACTGGTACGAGACAAAACCATTGCGCGCAATGTCATCCCCCACGCCGATACCGTCTGTGATGAGGCCGCCCTCGAATTCACTGGTATTAACCCCGATGACCCCGACCGAGATGCGATCAGCGAAAAAGATGCCCTGCGCGATATTTTCCAGGAAATACGCCACAGCGTCAGTGAACACCACTGTACCCGCGCCGTCATCGTTGCCCACAACGCCCATTTCGACCTCGGCTTTGTCAACGCAGCAGTCAACCGTAGTCAGATTAAGCGCAACCCCTTCCATCCTTTTTCATGCTTCGACACAGCCACCCTTGGAGGGCTCGCCTATGGACAAACCGTACTGGCACGGGCATGTCAGTCAGCCGGCATCCCCTTTAGCAATAAAGAGGCACATAGCGCTGCCTACGATGCCGAACGCACGGCGGAACTATTTTGCACGATTGTTAATCGTTGGCGCGAATTGGGCGGTTGGAAGTCAACCTAGCGCCCCCAGTCTTAGCACAATATGGGCGACAAAAAGTAAACCAGTGTACGACCGTCACAACAATTGCGGCTATCAAGCTTTAATCCACGCACTTCGTCATTGCGAATAAACCCTAAATTCACGTTACCCCGTTGCATAATGATCACGCTATAAAATGTGTTGAAGATCAATCGAATTTAACTTGATAAATTAAAACCAGGTAAAGAATAAGCCTTTGGTTTAACCAATAACTTCTCATTGCCCACGAAATAGATCGCAGTTATTTACAGAAAAACGCAGGCAAGCAAGGCTCGAGTACACCTCCAGCCTAATAAAAGAAAAACAAAGAGGCTATAGCTAGTGGTTTTTTAGTCTCCAAGGCTAAATCACAGAATTCCCAAAAGCCCCCGCTGTAGACACTCCTACCCCGGGGGCCGATCTAGCTGAAAGTTAATTATTTAAAAACCAAACCCGCCTCGCCCAAGGTCACACGAATAGCGTGACCTGGATGATAATTGCCCGCCAAAACCTCTTGGGCCAGTGGGTTTTCCAGCAACTGCTGAATTGCCCGCTTTAAAGGACGGGCACCATAAACCGGATCGAAACCGGCTTCACAAATGGTTTCCATCACATCTTCGTCGAGTTCGAGGCTAAGCTCTCGATCGGCCAGGCGTGACTGCAGTAAGCTAACTTGAATATCGGCAATACCGCGAATCTGTTCCCTTGCTAGGGGATGGAAGACCACCACTTCGTCTACTCGGTTGATAAACTCAGGGCGGAAATGCGTGCCGACAACATTCATCACAGCTGATTTCATGGACTCATAGTTATCTTCACCGGAAAGATCCTGAATAATATCCGAGCCCAAGTTAGAGGTCATTACGATGACTGTATTACGGAAGTCGACCGTGCGGCCTTGACCATCTGTTAAGCGGCCATCATCCAGCACCTGCAAGAGAATATTAAAAACGTCAGGATGCGCCTTTTCCACCTCATCAAGCAGTAGTACCGAGTAGGGGCGGCGTCTAACGGCTTCAGTTAAATAGCCACCCTCCTCGTAACCGACATAGCCGGGAGGCGCGCCCACCAAGCGTGCAACAGAGTGTTTTTCCATAAACTCTGACATATCAATACGCACCATGGCCTCGTCGCTATCAAATAAGAAAGTAGCCAACGATTTACACAGTTCAGTCTTACCCACCCCTGTGGGGCCAAGAAACAGGAAAGACCCGTTGGGACGACTAGGGTCGGATAATCCGGCCCGCGAACGCCTCACCGCATTGGCGACAGCAATGACGGCTTCATCCTGGCCAATCACCCGCTCGTGCAGCGCGTCTTCCATGCGCAGAAGCTTATCACGCTCTCCTTCGAGCATTTTCGACACAGGTACACCTGTCCATTTGGAAACGACCTCGGCGATTTCCTCTTCGGTCACCTTATTGCGTAACAGCGTCATCTCTAGAGTTTCAGCATTATCGGCTGCTGCCAATTGACCTTCGAGCGCGGGAATTACACCGTATTGCAGCTGCGACATCTCTTCGAGGTTACCACTACGCCTCGCTGTTTCTAGGTCTAAACGCGCCTGCTCGAGCTCACTTTTAATATGGGCAGAACCTTGTACCGCAGACTTTTCTGCTTTCCAGGTTTCTTCAAGATCGGCGAATTCCCGCTCAATATCGGCGATATCGTCCTGAATTTTTTCAAGACGTTTTTTAGAGGCTTCATCCTCATCCTTTTTCATTGCCTCGCGCTCGATTTTAAGCTGTATTAAGCGTCGCTCGAGCTTGTCCATAACCTCGGGTTTAGAGTCAATTTCCATACGAATACGACTGGCAGATTCATCAATCAAATCAATCGCTTTATCGGGCAATTGCCGATCGGTTATATAACGCTGGGACAATTTAGCCGCGGCAATAATGGCCGAGTCAGTAATATCAACGCCGTGGTGAACTTCGTAGCGCTCTTTGAGGCCACGCAAAATGGCAATGGTGTCTTCTTCAGAGGGCTCATCAACCAGCACCTTTTGAAAACGCCTTTCCAGCGCTGCGTCTTTTTCTATGTATTGGCGATATTCATTCAAAGTGGTTGCGCCAACACAGTGCAACTCACCACGGGCCAATGCGGGCTTAAGCATATTGCCGGCATCCATTGCGCCGTCGGCCTTACCGGCACCAACCATGGTGTGCAGCTCATCAATAAATAAGATGATGCGGCCTTCCTGTTTGCCCAGCTCATTGAGCACTGCTTTGAGCCGCTCTTCAAAGTCACCGCGAAACTTAGCGCCAGCCAATAAAGCCCCTAAATCAAGGGATAAAACACGCTTATCTTTCAAACCTTCGGGCACTTCGCCGTTGATAATCCGCTGCGCCAAACCCTCAAGAATTGCCGTTTTACCGACACCGGGCTCGCCTATTAGCACAGGATTATTTTTGGTGCGGCGTTGCAAAACTTGAATAGTGCGGCGAATTTCATCGTCACGACCAATAACAGGGTCGAGTTTTCCCTGCTCGGCGCGCTCGGTCAAGTCAATGGTGTACTTATCGAGGGCCTGTCGATTTTCCTCAGCCTCGGGGTCAGTGACTGACTCACCACCGCGGACTTGAGCAATCACTTCTTGAAGTCTTTTTTTATCTCCGAATTTAGCTAATGATTTACCGGCTTCATCACTGCTATCAAACAGTGAGAGGAGTACAACCTCGCTAGAAATAAACTGGTCACCCTGCTGCTGTGCTAATTTATCGGCAAGGTTTAATAGCCGCGATAAATCCTGCGAAATACTCACATCCCCTGTGGGATTTTGAATTTTCGGCAAGGACTCAAGTTTACTGCTAAGTTCAGCCTGTAGACCGGCCACATCAAACCCCGCCTGACCCAACATTGGGCGCACAGCTCCGCCCTGCTGATTCAGCAGTGCATGCACCAAATGCAGGGGTTCAATAGCCGTATGATCACGACCAACAGCTAGCGACTGGGCTTCGCCGAGTGCATTTTGTAACTGTGTAGTTAAACGATCTTGTCTCATTGAGCATCTCCATCAGGACTTTTATAACTCACAGTCTATTTGGGGGCGATGCTTAAATTTACAATTGTTGGTGACAATTTAATTGCCGTAGATCAAAAAAATATAAAATGATTAGTCATTGATAGAAACTTAAAAGGCTTAAGGGTTATCACTTATTTTAAGCACATCGTAAGCCGGCTCTTCATAAGGATGACTCGCTCTTAAGGCAACAATTGCAGCTCGAATATTTTCGCTGGCACAGACCAGTTCAACTTTATATTCTGGCACCCGTTCTACAGTGCCCTTTAGCCCTATCGCTGGCTGGCTCCCCTCTAAGGGCCGAAACTGCCCTTCACCCAGACACTGCCAGCTACAGCGATCATAATTACCGATACGCCCGGCACCGGCAATAAAGAGTGCGTCTTTTACGACTTCAAGATGACTTTCGGGAACGTAAAAACAAATTTTATACATAGTGGTCGGTGGGTGGTCCTTATTTACCCGGCATTAATAAAGCATATTAAAAAATTTACGCTGGTACTCAATCGCCAGAGGCTCGCCCTTACCCATCGCCGCCAATAGATCGAGATAGGCTTTTTTTGCAGCCCCTTCCTGAAATTCTTTATCGTCTTTAAGCACCATGAGTAATAGATCGAGGGCTTCCTTGTATTGATTATTTTGACTGAATTGCAGTGCCAGTTGATAAGCCAGTTGTAAATTATCTGGGTCCTTATTGAGTTGTTCTTCCAGAGCTTGAATTTCTGGAGATTTACCCGCTTCCCGCTTCAGTTCAAGGCTGGCAAGAAGGCGGTCGTAATGGGCCTCTCTATCAACAAAGGCAATGGCATCCATTACCGTTTGCGCCTCGTCACAACGGTTCATTTCAATCAATGTGAAGGCTAGTGACAAGGCAATATCGTAGCGTTGTTCAGAATCTTTATAGGCGGGGCGTAGGGTTTCCAACGCCGCCTGATAATCTTTTTCAGCCAGCATGGTCTGGGCTTTCTCCAGCTGCTCATCCCAAGGTTTGGGCAAATGTTTGTCCAGCACTTCACGAATTTCTTTCTCGCTCTGTGCGCCCTGAAAGGCATCAATGGGCTGGCCTTCTTTCATAAAGATAACTGTGGGCAAGCTACGAATGCCAAACTGTCCTGAGATATTCTGCTGTTCATCGGCATTCACTTTAGCCAGTAAAAACTGCCCCGCGTATTCGTTGGCAAGTTTTTCCAACACTGGCATTAAAGCTTTGCAAGGTGCACACCAGTCAGCCCAGAAGTCGATAACCACCAGGCGCTGACTCGATTCTTCCAGCACAGCCCTTTGAAAATTCTGCTCGTTAACGTCAATTATATGTTCAGGCATCGTTGCAACTCCCTTAGAGACTAACGAACCACCAACTAAACGGTCTGTTCGCTCATTCATTGTACAAAAACTCTCGCATTTCTAAACAAGCGCATCCAGGCGCCATCTTCACTCCAATCATCCGGATACCAGGAATTGGTCACCGCCCGGTAGACACGCTCGGGATGGGGCATCATTAATGTCACGCGACCATCTTCAGAGGTGACACCACTAATACCTGCAGGGGAACCATTGGGATTGGCGGGATAACGCTGTGTAACATTAAGCTCATTATCGATGTAGCGCAGGGCGGTAAGGCCCGAGGTATTCAGGGCTTCAAAAGCCTGGCTGTCTGCAAATTCTGCTCTACCTTCCCCGTGCGCGATAGCCACCGGCATGTGTGAACCGACCATACCTTGTAAAAAGATGGAGGGCGATGATTCCACTTTAACCAAGGCAACCCGCGCTTCAAATTGTTCAGAGGTATTGCGTACAAAGCGTGGCCATAAATCAGCACCGGGGATTAATGACTTGAGGTTCGACAGCATCTGACAACCATTGCATACACCCAGACTAAAACTATCATCACGCTGGAAAAAACCTGTAAACATATCTCTAACAGCTGAGTTATAGAGGATAGTTTTTGCCCACCCCTCCCCGGCACCTAATACGTCACCGTAGGAAAAACCACCGCAGGCAACCATGCCTTTAAAATTGGCGAGGTCGACACGACCGGCAATAATGTCACTCATATGCACATCGACAGCTGTAAAGCCTGCACGGTCAAAGGCGGCAGCCATTTCAACCTGACCGTTAACGCCCTGCTCACGTAGTACCGCAATACGGGGTTTGCTCCCGGTATTAACAAATGGCGCGCTCACATCATCGTTGACATCAAAACTAAGTTTTACACTTAAACCAGGGTCCGTTTGAGCAATTTGCTCAAATTCTTCCTGTGCACAAACGGGGTTATCGCGCAGGGCTTGCATGCGATAGCTGGTTTGCGCCCAACATTGCTGCAAACTGACCCGCGGCTGTGAAATAAGCAGACTATTGGTGTTGCTAATTTCTATACGGTCCGACTTATTCGTTGTGCCGATGGCGTGACAATGCGCCCCCAGGCCAGCAGCTTTAAAACGTTGCAGCACTGAAGCCAGTCGCGCCGTTTCAACTTGTATGACCGCACCTAATTCCTCAGCAAACAGAGTATCTAGAGCGTCGGTTCCTTCAGGCAACTGCACTGAAATACCGCAGTGACCCGCAAAACTCATTTCTAGCAACGTCGCCAACAAGCCACCGTCCGAACGGTCGTGATAGGCCAGCAGTTCATCGGCTTCTAAACAAGCCTGCATGGCTTCAAAAAAGCCTTTGAACAGTTGGGGATTATCAAGGTCCGGGCAATTATCACCGGTTTGTCCGTAAACCTGAGCTAGTACAGAACCGCCAACACGGTATTGCCCCAGACCCAAATCCACATACAACAAGGTGGTATCAACATTGCCCGCCTGAAGCTGCGGTGTTAGCGTTTTTCGCACATCGAGAACCGGCGAAAAGGCGGTAATAATCAGCGACAGTGGTGAGGTGACAGCAAGGTCTTCACCATTTTGTTGCCAAGCTGTGCGCATGGACATCGAATCTTTACCCACAGGAATGGTGATACCCAGGGCCGGGCACAATTCCATACCCACGGCTTCAACCGCGCGATAAAGTTTTTCATCTTCACCTTGATGACCTGCGGCACACATCCAGTTCGCAGATAATTTGATATCGGCCAGCTGGCCAATGCGCGTGGCGGCAATATTGGTCAGCGACTCGCCCACCGCCATGCGCCCCGATGCAGCGGCATCAATTAAGGCCAACGGCGTGCGCTCGCCCATAGCCATGGCCTCGCCGGCAAAGCTGTCGTAAGAGACGGTGGTAACGGCGCAATCGGCCACTGGCACCTGCCAAGGACCAACCATTTGATCTCGCGCCACCATGCCGGTGATAGAGCGGTCACCAATAGTAATAAGGAAGCTCTTGCTCGCCACCGAGGGGTGACTGAGTACGCGCTCGACGGCTTCGCTAAGGTCTACATTATCGAGGGCTAAAGGCGCTAACGCGAGAGCGTGTTTGTTGGCTTCGCGATGCATTTTCGGCGCTTTGCCAAACAGCACCGACATGGGCAAATCGACGGGTGAATTATTAAACTCGCTATCGTTCACCGTCAGCATCTGCTCTTGGGTCGACTCACCGACCACCGCATAAGGGCAGCGCTCACGCTCGCAGATGGCGGCAAAAACATCCAGCTGCTCTGGAGCAATCGCCAGAACATAACGCTCCTGGGCTTCATTGCACCAAATTTCTAGTGGCGACATACCCGGCTCAGCATTGGGCACGGCACGCAGTTCGAAGCGGCCACCACAACCGCCATCTTTCACCAGCTCGGGCAGTGCATTGGAAAGGCCACCAGCTCCAACATCGTGAATAAAGGCGAGAGGGTTGTCATCACCCAACTGCCAGCAGCGATCGATAACTTCCTGACAGCGACGTTCAATTTCGGGGTTTTGTCGCTGCACCGAAGCAAAATCGAGATCTTCGCTACTACTACCCGTCGCCATAGAAGACGCCGCACCACCACCAAGGCCGATCAGCATCGCCGGGCCACCTAATACCACCAGTTTATGGCCCGGCGAGAAAGGAGGCTTGTCAACATGCTCTGCACGAATATTACCGTAACCACCGGCGATCATAATGGGCTTGTGATAACCCCGGCGCTCACCGGCCACATCTTGCTCGAAGGTGCGAAAATAACCACAGAGGTTGGGGCGGCCAAATTCGTTATTAAAGGCCGCACCACCAATGGGACCTTCGAGCATAATTTCGAGGCCTGACACTATACGCCCCGGCTTTCCGCAATCGTCTTCCCAGGGTTGAATGAAATCGGGAATACGCAAGTTAGACACACTAAAGCCACTCAAACCCGCCTTTGGCTTTGAGCCACGGCCAACCGCCCCCTCGTCGCGAATCTCACCGCCAGAGCCTGTGCCCGCACCGGGAAAAGGCGCAATCGCTGTCGGGTGATTATGGGTTTCAACCTTCATCAGTAGATGAATATCTTCCTGTGAGTAGCCATAAGTTGTCGATTCGGGGTCGGGAAAGAAGCGCCCAGCCTGACTTCCCACGACCACAGCAGCGTTATCGGAATAAGCCGACAAGACGTTTTCACCGCCAACTTCATTGGTATTGCGAATCATGCCAAACAGGGAATTTTCCTGTTCTTCGCCGTCGAGTGTCCAACTGGCATTAAATATTTTATGCCGACAGTGCTCAGAATTTGCCTGGGCAAACATCATCAATTCAACGTCAACCGGGTTGCGATCAAGTCGAATAAAATTATCCACTAAATAGTCAATTTCATCTTCGGCCAACGCCAGGCCCAAGTCGCTATTGGCCGAGACCAGAGCCTCGCGCCCACCACCCAGTACATCGACCAGAGTCATAGGTTTAGCCGCATGGTCAGCGAATAGTTGCTCGGCATCACTTAGCCGGGCGAAAACGCTCTCAGTCATACGATCGTGAAGAAGCGCCGTCAGGGTCTGCCACTCCTGCGGCTGAAGCTCTGTTTTGCTTTCGATGCGATAACTCACACCTCGCTCCAGGCGTTTAATACTGCTTAGACCCGTATTGTGGGCAATATCAGTTGCTTTACTCGACCAAGGTGAAATCGTTCCTGGCCGCGGCAATACGATGCAAGTTAAGCAATATTGAGATACTGGTGTTTCAGAGCCAAACGTACCGCCGTCAGCCATAGGCCCATAATGGAGCAAAGCTTCGAGGGTTGTGAACTCGGTATCCGTTAAGGTTTTGCTAATATCGGCGAGGTGAATATATTCAGCACTTAGATTCTTAATACCCGGCTGAACCGAGCGAAGTACTGCAAGTAATTTCTGACTGCGAAAAGGGGATAAGGCTCGAGCGCCACGGAGAGTCAGCATTAAAAAATCTCTATCAGTTGGGAGGATGAAAACAGCACCTATTGTACTGTAAATCCCTACAACCAGCAGCCCAGAAAATGCTCCAGGGTCGACCTAAGAATCAATTATCACCGCCTCATGAATGACCGCACCATGCATGAGCGTCAGGTCGACGGATGTTCAGAAAATTATCTCAACTTGAGGCAAGGGTTGGGCTGATCCGCAGGCGATATTTGCTTCACCTCTCATTCCATATAGCCCTATTTGTCCTAACAAGGGCTTCCTTAAATCATTTGCAGTATAAGGACGCCAAACATCAGCTTGACACGATACAGACATACACAGAGAAATTTCATTCAATAAGCATCAAATTTGGCGCATTTAGCGTCAAGATAACTTGCCGCTAAGGAGCCAGCACCAGTAAAACTTTTAGTCTAAGCCAACTTACGGGGATTATGGCGGCATTTTTATTGCAGATTTATTCAGACGAGGTGTCTAAATTGATAGCAAAGGAGCTAACTTATGTCGCTATTCAGTCACTATCAGGAAAAATACCAACAGACCCAGCTAGAAGAATACAGTCTGCAGGACTACTTAGCCCTGTGTCGTGAAGATCCCAGCGTTTACGCCACCGCTGCCGAGCGTTTGTTGCTGGCCATTGGCGAGCCCCAGATAGTCGACACATCACAAGACCCCAGGCTGAGCCGAATATTTTCCAACAAAGTGATTAGCCGCTATAAACCCTTTGAAGATTTCTACGGCATGGAAGAGGCCGTAGAAAATATCGTTAGTTTTTATCGCCACGCCGCACAAGGTCTCGAAGAACAAAAGCAAATACTTTATTTACTCGGCCCGGTCGGAGGGGGTAAATCGTCGCTCGCAGAAAAACTAAAAAGTTTAATGGAAAAGTTTCCCATTTATTGTCTCAAAGATTCGCCTGTTTTCGAATCACCCCTAGGGCTGTTTGAAAAATCGGAAGATGGCGATATCCTCAAGCAGGAATACGGAATACCAACACGCTACCTACGCGCCAAAATGTCACCTTGGGCGGTGAAACGCCTACACGAATACGGTGGCGATATTACCCAGTTTCGTGTCACGCGAGTATTCCCTTCGCGACCCGACCAAATTGGCATTTGTAAAACTGAGCCAGGCGATGAAAACAACCAGGACATCTCTGCCCTAGTGGGCAAGGTCGATATTCGTCGCCTCGAGGAGTTTTCTCAGGATGATCCCGATGCCTATAGCTACTCCGGTGGCTTGTGTCGCTCCAACCAGGGACTTCTCGAATTTGTCGAAATGTTCAAGGCACCTATTAAAGTACTGCACCCACTGCTAACAGCCACCCAAGAAGGCAATTACAATGGCACTGAGGCCATTGGCAACATACCTTACGAGGGCACGGTACTGGCCCACTCCAATGAAGCGGAATGGCAGGCCTTTAAAAATAATCGTAGCAATGAAGCGTTCATCGACCGCGTGTATATTGTCAAAGTTCCCTACTGCATGCGCGTCAGTGATGAAATCAAGATTTACGCCAAACTACTTGAAAACAGTTCTTTAGCCAACGCCCCCTGCTCGCCCGACACGCTAAAAATGCTCGCCCAGTTCACCACCTTGTCGAGAATTATTGAGCCTGAAAACTCTAGTATTTATTCCAAAATGCGCATTTACGACGGCGAAAACTTAAAAGATGTCGATCCAAAGGCGAAATCCATACAGGAATATCGCGACAATGCAGGCGTCGACGAAGGCATGCAGGGCTTATCGACCCGCTTTGCATTTAAAGTGTTATCAAAGGTCTTTAACTTCGATAGCAGCGAAATTGCCGCCAATCCGGTACATCTGCTCTACGTACTCGAAAACCAAATTGAGCAAGAGCAGTACCCAGCTGAAACACGCGATCGCTATTTTAATTTCATTAAAGAATATCTAGCACCTAACTATATTGAATTTATTGGCAAAGAAATTCAAACCGCCTATTTGGAATCCTATTCTGAATATGGACAAAACCTCTTTGATCGCTATGTCACCTATGCCGATTTTTGGGTACAGGATCAAGAGTACCGAGATCCTGAAACCGGCGAAATTTCCGATAGAGAAACCCTCAATGCAGAGCTTGAGAAAATTGAAAAACCAGCGGGTATTAGCAACCCCAAAGATTTCCGCAGCGAAATCGTCAACTTCGTATTGCGTGCTCGCGCCAGCAACGAAGGTGAAAACCCCAAATGGACCAGCTATGAAAAACTTCGCGCGGTAATTGAGAAAAAAATGTTTGCCAGCACCGAAGATCTACTACCGGTTATTTCCTTCAGCGCCAAATCATCTGAGGACGAAAAGAACAAGCATCAAAATTTTGTACACCGCATGGTCGAGCGTGGGTATACCGAAAAACAAGTCCGCTTACTCTCCGAGTGGTATTTGCGCGTCAGAAAATCGCAGTGAAATAAATCCGCAGGAAGATACCATGGGATTTCTGATTGATCGACGACAGCAAGGTAAAAACAAAAGCGCCGTTAACCGCCAGCGGTTTTTAAAACGGCATAAAGCACAAATACGCCGCTCGCTGGAAGCACGTTTACGCGAACGCAGTATTACCGATATCGATAAAGGCGAATCCATTAACATTGCAAGCAAGGATACCTCTGAGCCCCATTTTAAACACGGGCCTGGCGGGCGGCAATTACGTGTCTTTCCCGGCAACCACGAGTTTGCCAGCGGTGACAAATTGCCGCGGCCCAAAGGAGGAGGCGCCAACGGCGAGCAACAAGCGAGTGACTCTGGCGAAGGCACCGACGACTTTATCTTTGAAATCAGCCAACAGGAATTTCTCGAACTGTTATTTGAAGATCTCGAACTACCCAATCTGATACGCAAACAACTAGCCGTCGATAGGGACTTCAAACCCCGACGAGCGGGCTTTAGCAGTAGTGGTTCACCGTCCAATATTAGTGTTATTCGCTCCATGCGATCTGCCAGCGCTCGACGTATCGCCATGAGTGCCGCCAAACGAAAGGAACTGCGTGCCCTGCAAGAACAACTCAACGAGTTACGCCAACAACCCTCATTTTCAGTGACAAAAGCCGATGAGCTTGAAGAAAAAATCATCCAGCTACGTGACAAAATTAACCGAGTACCCTTTCTAGACGATATTGATCTCCGTTATCACCAACAGATACTCGAGCCAGTACCCTGCTCAAAGGCTGTCATGTTTTGCATTATGGATGTCTCCGGATCCATGGACCAGGCCACCAAAGATCTCGCCAAACGCTTTTTCATCTTGCTCTATCTATTTCTTGACAGGCATTATGAAAAAACGGATATCGTTTTTATTCGTCACCACACCGTGGCCAGTGAGGTAGACGAACACGATTTTTTTTATTCGCGAGAAACTGGAGGTACCGTTGTATCAAGCGCCTTGAAACTAACCCAAGACGTTATTGACAAACGCTACCCAACCAATGAATGGAATATTTATGCAGCCCAAGCTTCTGACGGGGATAACTGGCACGATGACAGTGCCCAGTGCCAAGAACTACTCACTCACCTACTACCGAAACTACAATACTTTGCGTATATAGAAATTGCCCAGAGAGACAATGTGCTGTGGAAATCCTATCTTTCAATAGCGGCAGAACATGGTGAGACCTTTGCCATGCAGCACATTACTAACGCCGCTGACATTTACCCCGTACTGCGCACCTTATTCAGGAAGCAAGACAGATGAGTGAACGCCAGCTTATTTCAGACAGCTCGGAATGGACATTTGAATTACTTGAAACCTATGAAAAAGCCATTGAGGAACTGGCTGAGAATTATCAATTGGATACCTATCCCAACCAGATAGAGGTAATTAATTCCGAACAAATGATGGATGCCTACACCTCCATTGGCATGCCCATCAATTACAACCACTGGTCTTTTGGCAAACATTTTATTGGTACTGAGCAAAACTATCGCCGCGGCCATATGGGTCTAGCCTATGAATTAGTTATTAACTCCAACCCCTGTATTGCCTACTTACAAGAGGAAAACACGCTCACCATGCAGGCACTGGTCATCGCTCACGCCTGCTTTGGCCACAATTCATTTTTTAAAGGTAATTATCTTTTTAAGACCTGGACCGACGCCAGCTCCATCGTCGACTACCTGGTTTTTTCTCGCGATTACATCAACAAGTGTGAGGAGCGCTACGGGCTTGAAGCCGTTGAATCCATACTCGATGCCTGTCATGCCTTAATGAACTATGGTGTCGACCGCTACAAGCGACCCTATCCACTCTCTCTGCAAGAAGAAAAAGAAAACCAGCAGCAACGCGAAGCCATTCTGCAACAGCAAGTCAATGACCTATGGCGCACAATCCCCCAACCTAACAGTACTGACAAACCGGACATTGAACCTACATTCCCCACCGAGCCGCAGGAAAATCTACTCTATTTTTTTGAGAAGGATGCGCCACTGCTCGAGTCTTGGCAGCGGGAAATCATCCGTATCGTGCGCAAAATGGCACAATATTTATACCCTCAGCGTCAGACTAAAGTTATGAATGAAGGCTGGGCCTGCTTTTGGCACTACAACCTGCTTTACGACCTCTTCCATCAGGGGCGTGTAAACGAGGGTTTTATGCTGGAGTTTCTCCAGTCACACACTAATGTGGTTTATCAACCACCCTACAACCACCCCGGCTTTAGTGGTGTCAACCCCTATACCCTAGGTTTCTCTATGATGCAGGATATCCGCAGAATTTGTGAAACACCAAGTGATGAAGACAAGCGCTGGTTTCCCGATATTGCCGGTAGCCCCTGGCTAGAAACCCTGCACTTTGCGATGGAAAATTACAAAGATGAGAGCTTCATTCTACAGTTCTTATCACCAAAGTTAATCCGTGATTTGAAACTTTTTGCCGTGCTCGATAGTGATAAAAATGACTACCTAGAAGTCGCGGCCATACATAACGACAGTGGTTATCAAATAATTAGAGAAGCGCTTGCCGGGACACATAACATTGGCAATAACGAACCGAACATTCAAGTGGTCAACGCCAATATAAGCGGCGACCGCAGTCTATTACTTCGTCATTACGTCCACGAGCATCGCCCCATGGATCCGTCATCCACCCCACAGGTACTGGAATATATCCACCGTCTCTGGGGCTTTGATGTAAAGCTTGAATCCATTGATCGAGATATCGTCAGCGAGACATACCACTGGCCAACAATTGAAGAGGGGATAGAAAAAACAAATCCTCCGCCCATGGCCATTATCGTATAAGCCTACAGGGTGCAGCTACCGTTAACCCAAATAATTAGCGATTGCGATGATCTGTTTGCCCCGGTTTTTTTGGATGAGCATAGGGGTGGGGACGCTCACCTACAACATCAAAAGGCACTGCACGCAGTCTCTCAAGGCAGTCTCGCCATGCACTAACAAGGCGATCTTCAGCTATATAATCAAAATTATCCTGTAGACGTTCTTCAACAATTCCGCCAGGTGATGGTCGGTTTTCCAGCAACCAATCAACGGTTAAACCCAGTGCCTCTATACTGGGGTACACATCTCTATAACCCAACTGCGTCTTAATCTTTGATAAATCAAGTAGTCGGTGGTGAACACTTGGGCCTGCGGTGTAAGGCCGAGCAGGGTGAGCTATATCCCAGGGCATAGACTCAACAGGTAAGGAAGCAGCCATCTTGTTTGCAATAACTTCAACCACCTGATGTAGTGTCAGCTGGTTTTCATCACCACAATTATAAATTTGTCCAGCCGAGGCAGAGGGTTTATCAACCGCAAGTAACACCGCATGGGCAAGGTTAGCGGCATAGCCATGGGTAGTTAAGGTTAACCCCGCATCGGGCAATACGATGTACGGACGTTTATCGAGAATTCGGCGCACAATACTCCATTCTCTTGGCACTAACTGACGCGGGCCATAAACATAGGGATAGCGAAAGTGGGCTGCCGCGGGATGGAATTTAAGTACCGTTTGTTCCGTTTTTGCAATTAAATAAGAAAAACGATGCTCAGCCTCAGTATCGACAACTGGGGCAGTTTCTGTAACTGGACACTGCAAACCTTCGGGAACAAGAGCAGTAGGATCGAAATACCCACGATAACTCGCCACTCCACCAACGCTGACGAAACGCCCAACCTTTCCGGCTAGTGCCTGTGCTAAAAAGCGCACGCGACCATAAGTGACAACGGCGAGATCAAAAGTACGCCCAGAAAGTGAATATTCAATAGTTTCAAGAAAGTGGGGATCACCATGAATATGCTCTACTTCAGCGGGTATTTCAGGAATTTCATGGGTGCCCCGGTGAAAAATAGCGACTTCATAACCCCGTGCCAATAAACCGTTAACCAGATAGGGACCAGTCGGTCCTGTACCGCCCACGACCAATGCTTTCATTCTCTTTCCTTTTGATAAAGACCATTAAGCTGAAGGATACACATCCAAGACGAAGGAGAGTCTACACAGATTCTGTCAAAATCTAGCCTCTTTTATCTAGTCAAATTACAGCAGCTCAATCTTCTACCAAATGAACTAAATACAACACTTCCTGAGTTAAACACCTAAAAATTGATTAGTCGCTAATGCCAGCCTCAGGTAAAATGACCGGCTTTTTCTCTCGACGCTTGCCTAGTATGCAAATATATCTCGCCCCTATGGAAGGCGTTATCGATCCTCACATGCGCTATTTGCTCGATCAACTCGGTGGTATCGACGTATGTGTCACTGAGTTTATCCGAGTCAGCAAAACAGTATTACCGAATCATGTTTTTCTTAAAGCGTGCCCTGAACTTACACCATACGAGACGCGCCACACTATGGAGAGCTCACAATACGGCTCTTCAACTTCCACGCGACTGCAATTACTTGGCAGTGAACCCGAGCTTGTCGCTCTGAATGCTCAAAAAGCCGCAAAATTAGGTGCTACGGCGATTGATTTAAACTTTGGCTGCCCCGCTAAAACGGTGAATCGCAGCTACGGTGGTGCCCGCCTACTCGATGAAACCGCCCTCCTCCACGAAATTGTTAAAACCACGCGGGCCTATGTACCCGCAACAACGCTAGTGACTGCAAAAATTCGTCTTGGCTACGATGATCGGAGCAGCTATTTACGCAACGCTATCTCCATTGCCGAGGCTGGCGCTGATGAGCTGATCGTACATGCTCGCTCTAAGGCAGATGGTTACCACCCCCCAGCATATTGGCATTATATTAATGAAATACAGCGCCATCTCGATATACCCGTCATCGCCAATGGTGAAATCTGGACGCTTGAGGACTATATCCGCTGTCGTGAGCAGTCGGGCTGCGACAACGTTATGCTGGGACGCGGGTTACTCGCTCGCCCCGATTTAGGCCTCGCCATCAAAGCTTATCAACGTGGTGAGCAATACCAATATATGACCTGGCCACAAATCGCTGCATTGGCGTTGAAGTTATTTCGTTTGACACGAGCCCATTACCCAGAAAAACACATTGGTAATCGCATCAAACAATGGTTATTTTATTTAATACGTAATTATCCCGAGGCTGGTATATTATTTGAAAACATCAAACGTTCTAGAGACTTTGACTTTATTGAGCAAGCTTTAATCGAACAAACACCGACCTAGTACACAACTGCACCATCTAAACAGCGACATTGTCGCCACGGCCCGGAAAGAGAGACTTGAAAGCCGGTTATTATTCAATTATGGAAAAGCATACAGTTAACAAAAAAGGCTGAAATGCTTGACAGCCATTATCGGCTCGAAAAAAACAAATCCCCATAATAACTAAGCGCTCGCCCATGACTATTGTCTGTATCAGTCATCACCGCTATACCGTCAATATAGCGCAAGTTTTCACCAAACTGCTGACGTATATCCGCTCGAACATTGCGTTTTTCTATACGCCATTGGCCAAGAAATTCGCGGCCAGATTCCAGGGCTATCATTCGCGCATTATCGGTATAGGCATTGGGCCAAATAGTACCTACAGGCTGATTACTGGACCAAACGTAATTAATCGCTCGTGTTTTCCAGAAGAAAGCGCCGCCACTGATAACCACGTAAACCCGAGCGGCGTAGTCATCACCCATCTTGGTTTGTTCATTAAGATCACCCAAATGTTCCTCGACCAACCACCGCCAGTTTAAATAGGGCGTTTTTTCCAGGTCAATGCGTATTTTTTTGAACAGGGCTGACGCCGAGTTTTTGCTTTTTGCCGATAAGACTTTGTCGCCATTGTGCTCAACAATAGAATATTGTGTCTGCCCATAGAAACCTTTTTCTGACCAACCGGAAAGCCCTTCAATAGCAAAATGACTGAGTGCAATCGTTTCTGCCCGCAAGGGTGATGTCAGCAGCATTAAAACCCATAAACCGCTATATATTTTCGGCATTATCACTCTTTAAAAAGTGCGATTAGCGGCTTACTTTACCGTTGCCACATACACTGAATTACTCGAGGTCTCCCCAGTATAGGGGTTGGCAAAAGTGATGGTGTGGGCTTGGCTATTAACAAACACGCGATTGAGCAAACCCTTAAAGGCCTCATCTGGCAATTCATTGTACCATAACGCAAAGACACCGCCAGAATAAATCTTTTCCGCTAGTCGTTGCAAAGACGCCTCGGTATAGAAACTTCGATTGGTGTCATTTAGCCAATGACTCGGTGAATGATCGATATCTAATAACACGGCATGTACTTTTTCACCCGCTTGGTGTGGATAAAAACCTTCGCCAGTCGCCGTCGCCAACTTAAAAAAGTCGCCCTGTAATAACTCAGATCGCTCATCGGTCGCCAGCACATCACCGACTGGGAGCAAGCCCCGTTGATGCCAGCTGATCACAGGCTGCATAATATCGATCACTCGCATCATCTTGACAACGGGGTCTTTCAAAGCCTCTACAGCGGTATACCCCAGACCCAGCCCACCAACAATAATACTAAGCTCACTGTTGTAACCATTGCGCTTTAATGCTGCCAGGCCCAAACTCGACAACTGTTTTTCTGCCTCGACAAAAAGACTCGACATTAAGAACTCATCACCCAACTTGACCTCGAAAACAACTTGGTTATTCAAGCGAGGTTCAGAGCGTCTTCTCAAACTAATATCGCCAATTGGGCTGGGCTGACAATCGATTTCTTCGAATATAAAGGACATAGCTAATACCACTATTTTTACACAATAAACTATAACTGATATTGTTTTATGCGTTTAGTACAAGTAACGAACAAGCCAGTGGTAGGCAATTCACCCACCGTGCCATGAAAGAACAAGTATTACGAATTTTGACCAAATTCAGATTGTAACAAGCGGGCGTTCGAAAAAGTGCTTTCTTGTTTTGCAGCCCTATAGATTCAAGATTGTGCTTTTATACGCTCAACATTCGAGCTATGGCATTTAGTCCTACAGAATAGTGGCTATATAGGCGGTAGGAAGCGCACTGGCACCATCCTTCGTATATTGCGCAATACCATCAATACTAACAACAAGAGGTACATATGAAACTGATTAATTCTTTTGGCCCCAACCCTCGTATGGTGCGCATGTTCATGGCTGAACGAAATATAGAGCTCGAAACAGAAGAAGTTGACTTGCTCGCCGGCGAAAACCGTCAAACTGCCTACATAACACGCAATCCTGGTGCTCAACTACCAGCCCTTGAACTTGACGATGGCTCAGTACTGGCCGAAACTACTGTGATATGCGAATACTTGGATGAGAAAGACCCCGGTCATTCAATGCTTGGTGAAACAGCAGAAGAGCGTGCCAAACAGAGGATGTGGACACGCCGGGTGGAGTTAAATATTACAGAGCATATTTACAACGCTTTTCGTTACGCCGAAGGTCATGAGCTGTTTAAAGACCGGGTGCACTGTCTACCTGAAGCCGCCGATGGACTCAAAGCCAAAGCTCAGGGGCAACTGGCATGGCTGGACGGTTTAATGAGTAACAGTGAATACGTCGGTGGCGACTCACTGGGTATTGCTGACTTGGTGCTCTACTGCTGCCTAGACTTCGCTCAGGGTGTTGGCCAACCTTTGAACCCTGAGTTTAAAAACCTCAACGCCTGGTATCAACGCATGGGACAACGCCCTAGCGCTAATAGCAGCCTCCATTCCACTAGTGCAGCAGTTGGTATGCAAGGCTAAAAACGTTCGGGATCATTTTGACGATTGGGGGGAAGGCCGAAGCTAGCAGCGCTGCGGCAAAGACTGTTTCTAATTTTCCCAACGCAAGTCATCAGCCTTATGTACTAAAGGAGTAAAACGGCCTATAGGCCGTTTTACTCCCAGGTCTCTTCCCGATAAGCCTTACAAATTTAACCTGGCAGAAACATGCCACCGTTAACATGCATCGTTTGCCCAGTGACAAAGGACGAGCCCTCCGACATAAAGAAGGAGGCAGCTGCGGCAATTTCCTCCGGCTTACCACTGCGTTTCATCGGCACAGCTTCTTCCATTTTTTCAACAAAACGGTCGGTGATAGTCTCACGTAGACCCTCGTGCATAATTAGGCCAGGCACAATAACATTCACCGTGACCCCATTTGGCGCTAGATCGAGAGCCAGAGAGCGGGTATAACCCAGTACGCCGGCCTTTGCGGCCGCGTAACTACCCCAATCTTTTGGAGGGCTATAAGCAGCCAGTGAAGCAAAATTAAGAATACGCCCAAAACCCGCTTCAACCATGGGTTTGGAAAACGCTCGGCAGAGAAAAAACGTACCGTACATATTCACTTTGACCACCCGATCCCAGGTTTTTGTGTCCATTTCCCAGGCCTTACCCGGCCCTTGAATACCAGCATTGTTAATCAGGTAGGCGATATGAATACCGCGTTGCTCTAATTCTGTCGCCAGCTCCTGAACCAGCTCCTCCTTAGTAATATCGAGGGGGAAAAGCGTAACCATCTTACGTTGTTCTTCATCAAGTTCCCGGGTGCGCCAATCATCGAGTTCATCAGCCTTACGATCACAACCAATCACCGGAATACCCTCCGAAATCAGCTGTTTTGTCATGGCCGTACCCAAGCCACCAATAGCGCCAGTAATCAGTGCATGGCCTCTACTCGGTTCTCTTTTGATATTGTTATTCATTTTATTTTCCTTTTTATTAAAGACTTTGAGAAACCAGCCAGTGTCATAAATACCTGACGAGTTATTACAAATTCATCAAATCAGAATAAATAAAAAAAGGCCTACATTACAAGTAAAGGCAGGCCTTTTTTAGCGCGCGAAAAATTCACAACGCTGACTGATGGAATTTAAAGAAGCAGAATTACATATGTTTTTTAAGCTCAAGTCGGGCGATTTGATTGCGATGAACTTCATCGGGGCCGTCGGCAATACGCAGGATACGTGTGTGTGCATAGGCGCGTGCCAAACCGACATCTTCAGTCACACCACAACCCCCATAGACTTGAATTGCATCATCTATAATTTTCAGTGCGGCAATGGGTGCTGCGACTTTAATCATGGCGATTTCAGCACGGGCAACTTTATTTCCCACGGTGTCCATCATGTGGGCGGCTTTCAGTGTTAGCAGGCGCGTCATTTCAATGTTGATGCGAGCATCGGCAATACGTTCTAGCCAGACACTCTGCTCAGAAATTTTCTTACCAAAGGCCACACGATCCATCGCTCGCTTGCACATTAACTCAAGGGCGCGTTCAGCGACGCCAATGACACGCATACAATGGTGAATACGGCCGGGGCCAAGGCGACCCTGGGCGATTTCAAAACCACGGCCTTCACCGAGGAGGATATTGGATGCGGGAACCCGAACGTCTTTAAAAACCACTTCGGCGTGACCGTGTGGAGCATCGTCATAGCCGAACACCGGCAACCAACGCTCGACGGTAATGCCGGGACTATCAGGCTCGACCAAAATCATTGACTGTTGCACGTGCTTGGCGGCGGTGGGATCGGTTTTGCCCATCACAATCCAGATTTTACAATCGGGCTCGTGCACACCGGAGGCGAACCATTTGCGACCATTAATAACGTACTCATCACCGTCGCGCACGATACTGGTTTCAATATTGGTGGCATCGGAGGAGGCAACCAAAGGCTCAGTCATACAGAAGGCCGAGCGGATTTCACCATTCAGCAAGGGCTGCAACCATTTTTCTTTGTGCTCGTCACTGCCATAGCGTTCGATGGTTTCCATGTTGCCGGTGTCGGGTGCCGAGCAGTTAAACACCTCGGAGGCGAACTTACTTTTACCCATAATTTCACACAGGGGAGCATACTCAAGGTTAGTAAGACCGGCACCGCGATCACTCTCAGGCAAAAATAGATTCCACAGCCCCTCTTTTTTTGCTTGATCTTTCATCTCTTCAAGCACAGCGGGCTTACACCAGCGGCCACCGTCATCAAGCTGCTGGTAAAAAAGTGCTTCGTTGGGGTAGATAACGCGATCCATAAAGTCCTGAACCCGCAGCTGCAGATCCCGTACTTTGTCGGAATAATCGAAATCCATAATAATCTCCGGTTGTTGCTGTAAGTGTTGGGGTGTTAAAAATCAGTGGCTTACTTTACATTCAAGCGCTTAAAAAGTCCCGGTCTATTTGCCCAACACCTTAGCCAATACCCACGCTCGAAGCCGCAATCAGCGCAACAAAAGCAACGACGGAAGTGGCGCGAAATAAAGCATATCTGCGCAGTTAACAAAGGACGATAGGCAATTCTATCAACATGATTGCAACGCTTGGTCTTTCGCTATACCTTGTGGGGCTGAATAACTTTCTATCACCATAACTATTGAGTCTAGTGACTCGCCAGCAATAGGAGAAAAACCAATGAGTGGTCCTTTAACGGGTTTAAAAGTGATCGAGCTTGCAGGCATTGGCCCCGCGCCAATGGCGGCAATGATGATGTCTGACATGGGGGCTGAGGTCATTAGAGTTGATCGGCTAACGGCTTCGGGCCTAGGCATCGCCATGCCAAAAAAATTCAACTTTCTCGGCCGTGGCCGTAAATCTATCGCCGTTGATCTGAAAAACCCCGAGGCTATTGAAGCTCTACTTGAACTCATTGATCAAGCCGACATTCTTATTGAGGGCTTTCGTCCCGGTGTGATGGAACGCTTGGGGATGGGCCCAGAGGTCTGTCTCGAACGCAATCCCAAGCTCGTTTTCGGTCGCGTCACCGGTTGGGGGCAGGAAGGCCCACTGTCTAAAAGTGCTGGCCACGATCTCAATTACATCGCCCTGTCGGGTGCGTTACACGCCATCGGTAGAAGTAATGATGAGCCTCCAACACCACCACTCAACCTGGTTGGCGATTTCGGCGGTGGCACGATGTTTGTCGTGGTCGGCATACTCGCCGCTCTGCACGAGGTGAAAAATTCGGGCAAGGGTCAAGTGGTTGATGCGGGCATGGTCGATGGCGCGTTATCGTTAATGACCTCCATCTATGGAATGCAAGCCGGGGGCATCCAGAGTGATGAACGCGCCTCAAACATTCTCGACAGTGGCTCGCATTTCTATAACACCTACGAAACTCGCGACGGCAAATACGTATCCATTGGTTCTATTGAAACCAAATTTTACGCTCTGTTACTTGAGAAATTAGGTCTTGACCCCGACTCACTCCCACCACAGATGGAGCGTGAAAGCTGGCCTGCCATGAAAGAAAAGTTTAAGGAAATTTTCCTCACCAAGACCCGCGATGAGTGGTGCGCGTTGATGGAAAATACCGATATTTGCTTTGCCCCGGTATTGAGCTTGGCAGAAGCTGCTGACTACTCTCATAACAAAGAACGCGGTTCTTTTGTCGATGTTGAGGGTGTCATGCACCCCGCACCAGCCCCTCGCTTTAGCGCCACTCCGTCCTCCATTAAATCGCCAACACCACAAACTGGTGTGCACACTGATGAAGTATTCGCGGACTGGGGTATGAGTGCTGATAAAATAGCGGCATTGAAAGCATCTGGAGCGATTAAAGCTTAAGACTTTTCCCTCTGTACACCCACGGGGTTAAAGCCATCGATTGTCAGCGTATTTGCCAATCGATGGCCTTTTTATTGACAGACTCTAAATACATATTGGTTTGAGAAAAGGGCCGACTACCAAAAAAACCACGATAGGCTGACAGGGGCGAAGGGTGTGGTGATTTAATCACTAAGTGACGCTGATCGTCGATAAAAGCCCCTTTTTTCTGGGCGTAACTGCCCCATAAAATAAAAACTAGGCCTTCGCGCCGTTCATTCAATACTTCTATTGCACGGTCTGTAAAGGTCTCCCAACCTTTATTTTGGTGTGACCCTGCCTCGCCATTTTCAACTGTCAACGTTGCATTCAGCAGTAATACCCCCTGCGCCGCCCAGTGTGCAAGACAACCCTGAGTAGGCATGGGTATTTCTAGGTCGCTCGCCAACTCTTTATAAATATTCACTAGTGAAGGGGGGATTTTAATATTTGGGGGCACAGAAAAGCACAAACCATGGGCTTGCTTCGGCCCGTGATAAGGATCCTGCCCGAGAATCACCACCTTCACCTCGTCGAAAGGCGTGCTATCAAAAGCGGCAAACCAATGCTGGTTAGCGGGGAAAATGACCTTTCCTTTTGCTTTCTCCGCAGCAAGAAAGGTTTTTAGTTGTTGCATATAGGGTTTTTCGAACTCATCACCCAAAACAGCAAGCCAGGAGGCTTCGAGTTCAATAGCCCCCTTTTGTTTTATTAACACCGTGTTAGGCCAGCGCCTATTCAGCACGCATGTGTGGGAATAGCAGCACGTCGCGAATAGATGGCGCATCAGTCAGTAGCATCACCAGACGGTCGATACCGATGCCCTCACCCGCCGTCGGTGGTAAACCGTACTCCAGTGCGCGTACATAGTCTGCATCGTAGTGCATTGCCTCGTCATCCCCCGAGTCTTTTTCTTTCACTTGATCAAGGAAGCGCTCGGCTTGATCTTCCGAGTCATTTAATTCTGAAAAACCATTGGCGATTTCTCGGCCACCGACGAAAAATTCAAAGCGATCGGTGACAAAGGGATCATTGTCATTACGTCGAGCCAAAGGAGAAACTTCAGTCGGATAAGCTGTAATAAAAGTGGGGTTATCAAGACGGTGCTCGACCGTTTTTTCAAAAATTTCAATTTGAATTTTGCCCAAACCCCAGATGTCTTTAAGGGGTATCCCCAGCCCTTCAGCAACTTTTGTGGCGCTTTCCAGGGTATCAATATCTGCCAGTGTCAGGTCGGGGTTAAAGTGTAAAATTGATTCAACCACGGTATAGCGGTCAAAAGGCTTCGCAAAATCAAACTCACTGCCTTGGTACGTCACTGTACTGGTACCCAACACCTCTTCACACAGGTGACGTAACATATCTTCAGTTAAATCCATCAAGTCGCGATAATCGGCGTAGGCTTGATAGAACTCCAGCATCGTGAATTCGGGGTTGTGTCGTGTCGACAAGCCTTCATTACGGAAATTGCGATTGATTTCGAATACCCGTTCGAAGCCACCGACCACCAGCCTTTTTAAATAAAGCTCCGGCGCCACGCGCAGAAACATAGGCTGGTCGAGAGCATTGTGAAACGTCTCAAAGGGGCGAGCTGTGGCACCACCGGGGATGAGTTGCATCATCGGTGTTTCCACTTCCATAAAATCCCGCTGATTCAAATAGTGGCGGATAAAATCGACAATTTTTGAGCGAAGGCGAAACACATTGCGTGACTCTTCATTGACGATCAAATCGACATAGCGCTGACGATAACGTATTTCCTGATCGGCAAGACCGTGAAATTTTTCCGGCAGTGGACGCAGTGACTTGGTCAGCAAGTCGTATTCTTCAAGATTAACGTAGAGGTCGCCGCGCCCAGACCTGTGTAGTGTGCCGCGTACGCCGACCAGATCGCCCACATCCCAGTGGCCCCAGCGATCGCGAATATCTTTCTGCGTCATTTTATCGGCGTACAGCTGAATCGTACCAGAGACATCTTGCAGCACCATAAAAGGGCCCCGCTTGGCCATAATACGGCCCGCTACGCTGGTTTGATGCCCCAGGGTTTCGAGCTCTTCCTTGCTCTGCTCGGCAAATTCTTCCTGAAGTTTATTGGCGAAGTCTTCGCGGCGAAATTCATTGGGAAAGGCCTGGCCCTTCTCGCGGATAGCGGCCAGTTTATTACGACGCTCGGCAATCAGCTTGTTTTCATCGACGGGCTGGGCTTGTTCTTTACTCATGGGTGTGTATTCCGAGGTTTTGTCATAAGGGTTAGAGCGAAAAATTCGCAACTATAAAATAATAAGGAGTACTTAAACTACAAGGACGTCAAGTACAGGGGCGTCAAGTAAGGGGCTTAAAGCCCCGCTTTCAAACTGGCCTCAATAAATTTATCAAGATCACCGTCGAGCACTTGTTGCGTATTATGGGTTTCAACATTGGTGCGCAGGTCTTTAATGCGCGAATCATCAAGTACATAGGAGCGAATTTGGCTGCCCCAACCAATGTCTGATTTGTTGTCTTCCACTAACTGAGCACTTTCTTTACGGCGCAACTCTTCCAGTTCATAAAGTTTAGCCTTGAGCATTTTCCAGCAGTTGTCGCGGTTTTGATGTTGGGAGCGCTGATTTTGACACTGCACTACCGTACCCGTGGGCAAGTGGGTCAAGCGTACTGCCGAGTCGGTTTTGTTAACGTGCTGGCCGCCGGCACCGCTGGCTCGGTAGGTATCTTCGCGCACATCGCTTTTACTAATGTCAATATCAATATCATCGTCGATTTCGGGGGAGACAAAAACGGCAGAGAACGAGGTGTGGCGACGACTACCTGAGTCAAAGGGAGATTTTCTCACCAGGCGATGCACGCCTGTCTCGGTGCGGAGCCAGCCGAACGCGTACTCACCTTGAAAGTGAACCGTGGCGCTTTTGATGCCGGCAACATCACCCGCCGAGGCTTCAATGAGTTCAACCTTGAAACCCTTTTGCTCACCCCAGCGTAAATACATGCGCAGTAGCATTTCGGCCCAGTCCTGGGCTTCAGTGCCCCCAGAACCCGCCTGAATATCGAGGTAGGCACTATTGGCATCCATTGCGCCGGAGAACATGCGGCGAAATTCTAATATTTCAAGACGTGCCGTTAAACTGGCCACTTCTGATTCGACATCAGCCAAGGTGTCGCTATCGTCCTCTTCAGCAGCCATTTCGAGGAGTTCGCTATTGTCAGCGACACCGTTGTCGAGTGAATCAATCGTCTCAACAACCAACTCGAGAGAGGCACGTTCTTTCCCTAAGGCCTGAGCACGACCAGGGTCATTCCAGACATCGGGATCGGCCAGTTCTAGCTCTACTTCAGCAAGGCGGTCTTTTTTCTCGACATAGTCAAAGGTACCCCCTGAGCACGTCGGTGCGCGCTTGCAGGTCGGCCAGAGT
Source organism: Porticoccaceae bacterium (assembly GCA_041622675.1). Taxonomy (GTDB): domain Bacteria; phylum Pseudomonadota; class Gammaproteobacteria; order Pseudomonadales; family Porticoccaceae; genus Reddybacter. Next base: position 30,790 of record JBFJYH010000008.1, on the reverse strand, counting down.
ATTTCTGATGGGATTAACTTCGAGCATCGGATGACATCGCCTAAAAACGACGTATTTTAACGAAATTGCTGTGCGCGCACTACTCTATCGAGATCAAATAGATGCCAGTACGATAAACTCAATGAATAGGGACGAATAATGAGCCTGGGGTAAAGAAATACCGGCAGAAACAACAGGGATAGTTGAATCGACCAGCCTGCCAAGGGGATGGTCGATAAATCATGCGAAAGCTCTAGTAAAGAAGAGATCTAGTAAAGAAGAGTGCTAGCCAACTAAAGCGCTGGCCAAAGCCCGCCAGAAACAGGAATGGTGACACCCGTAATATAGCTGGATTCATCACTGGCGAGAAACAAGGCTGCATTGGCAATATCTTCCGGTTCGCCCATGCGCTTGAGTAAATTTTTCTCAGCGAACTCTTTTGCCACATCATCGCCGACATCACGAATAGCCAAGGTGCGGATAATACCGGGTGCTATGCAATTAACATTGATGTTGGGCGCCAGTTCTTCGGCCAAACTGCGCGTTAAGGATGTCACACCCGCTTTAGCGGCAGCATAGTCGGCGTGGCCTGCGGCACCAGAGTATTCGACGGAGGAAACGTTGACAATCTTGCCGTACTTACGCTCTAGCATACCCGGCGCCAATTTTCTTGTGAGATAAAAAATGCCCTTCATATTAACAGTGAAGCACATATCCCAACGCTCCTCTTGAACCTCAAGCACCGGTGTGTAGCGAGCATCAAGAAACAATCCCCCGACGACGTTAATGATAATATCCACTTGTGCGAATTGTTTAAGAGCGCCTTCGAGCAAGGCGTCAACATCGGCCTCAACCAAGACGCTACCTTTTTGGGAATATATTGAAGCACCGGGCACAAGTGAAGGCTCAACTTCCTCCACACTTTGTGCCAAGCGTGTACCTGAAATGTCACTCATGATGAGCGAGGCACCCTCCTCTGCAAAGCGTTTTGCGACCCCCATACCCATGGGTCCACCGGCGCCGGTTATTAGTGCTACTTTTCCTGCTAATCGCATTTTTTTTCCTTATGTTATGAATGAAAAAGGTAGAGTTACTGTATTTTACGGTTATAAAAACCATGAGTACCGATATCTAAACACAAGCAATGTCTGCTCGTTCATAAAGTGCGCGCAGTACTTTATACAACGACCAGGCATCATCGCTGCCTGCAAGCTCTCTAATAGAGTGCATGGCGAAGGTTGGCACACCCACATCGAGTGTCGGCACACCAATTCCACTAGCAGTAATAGGGCCAATGGTGCTGCCACAACCGAGGTCGGTGCGCGTTACAAAACTCTGTACGGGCACATCGACTTGCTGGCATAAATCTCGAAAAAGTGCCGCGGTAATACTGTTAGTGGCATAACGCTGGTTAGCGTTAACTTTTATCACCGGCCCAGCATTGAGTAGCGGTCCGTGATTAGCATCATGTTTACTCGGATAATTGGGGTGTATCCCGTGGGCATTATCGGCTGACACCATCAACGAGCGAGTCAGACAGCGCGTTCGCTCACCCGTGTCAGGGATTAAACGCTCAAGCACAGATGCCAGCATGGGCCCCTGGGCGCCGCAGGCCGAGGCACTGCCCACTTCTTCATGATCGGTGCAGACAAGCAATTGAGCCTGGCGGCCATCGGACCCTAAAAGCGCCTGCAAGCCCGTAAAACAACTGAGCAAGTTATCGAGTCGTGCCGAGGCGATAAAATCATTATGTAAACCAATGATCGCTGGAGGCTGGGTATCGTAAAAGCACAATTCATAATCGAGCACGCTGATGGCGTCCTCACACTTACCCAGCTGGGGATTTTGCGCCAATAACTCGGCGGCTAATATTTCGCGGAAGTCTTGAGCGCGCTGTTCATGTAGCGAGCATAAAATGGGGGGAATATCAGTCTGCGGATTAACCGTACGATTACTATTCGCTTCTCTATCAAGATGTATAGCCAAACTGGGAACCGTCGCTATCGCCCGGCTAAAATCGAGTAAACTTTGTTTCAGTTGGCCACTCGTTTTGTCACGATAAATCACTCGCCCCGCTAATGACAAATCCCGATCAAACCACGGATTTAACAGGGCACCACCATAAACTTCTACCCCCACTTGCAGATAGTTTTGGGTTTTTTCCGGCTGAGGTTTAACCATTAGACAAGGGCTGTCAGTGTGAGCACCGACCATGCGTATGCCCCGGTTAAAATCGGCGCTGGTGAAAGCAATCAGCGACGAACCATTGCGAGTCGTATAGTAACGCCCTCCCGCTTCTATCGACCAATTATCGTGTTCGGAGAGAAATTCAAAACCGGCTTCATCAAGGCGTTGCGCCATTTGTTCAACCGCATGAAAGGGGCTGGGGGAAGCCTTTAAGAAGGCTAGTAACTGGTCATTAAAATTAACTTGATTATTCACTTTGCGAAATCCTAAGCCAAATTTTCATCGGGTTTCTCAACACGCTGTAAACGGGTTAACAAACTGGAGGTATCCCAACGCCCTCCTCCAGACGCCTGAACATCGGCATAAAATTGATCCACTAAGGCAGTCACTGGCAATTGCGCGCCATTGCGACGGGCTTCTTGTAAGACGATATCGAGGTCTTTTCGCATCCAGTCAACTGCAAAGCCATGTTCAAATTCATTCGCTAACATGGTTTGATGACGGTTTTCCATTTGCCAGGATTGCGCTGCACCTTTGGAAATAACATCAATGACCTCGCTAGCATCGAGCCCTGCAGCCTGGGCAAAGTGCAAACCTTCGGCGAGCCCCTGTACTAAACCGGCGATACAGACTTGATTGACCATCTTGCACAGCTGCCCACTACCCGATGGGCCCAATAATTTAACGCTTTGTGCATAGCATTCAATAACCGGGGCGACTGTTGTAAAAGCCGGTTCTTCACCGCCACACATCACCGTTAAACGGCCATTTTCCGCCCCTTGCTGGCCACCGGAGACTGGGGCATCGATAAAGTGGCAACCCAGTTGCTGACAGTGTTCCGCCAACTCCCGGGCCAAAGCAGCAGAAGCCGTGGTGTGGTCAACAAAAATAGCGCCTTTGTTGAGTGTTTCAAAGGCACCCTGCGCGCCGGTTGTTATCGCCCTTACATCGTCATCCTGACCGACACAGGCAAAAACAATGGCGGCACCGGATGCCGCCTCAGCAGGTGTGGCAGCACTTTTCCCAGAAAATGTATTGAGCCAATCATTAGCGCGTGCCGCCGTGCGGTTATAAACCACCACCTCAAAACCCTGACGACTTAAATGGCCAGCCATGGGGTAACCCATTACCCCAAGGCCGAGGAAGGCTACTTTTTGCTTCATCCGATTAGCTCCCGTTAACTAACAAGGTACATAAATATCCGCCGAGGATAAGCCGATACCAAACGAAGGGCATCATACCAATGCGATTAACCAGGGCGAGAAAAAAATGAATGCAGGCAAAGGCGGTCGCAGCAGAGATAGCAATACCGAGAAAGATATCGCCCCAGACGACAGAGCTAGACACACCAACAAGTTGTAGCCCTTTGTATCCGCCGCTGAGGGTAATCACCGGAATCGCGAGAAGAAAAGAGAAGCGAGCGGCACTTTGCCGATCATAACCCAAAGCCAAGGCAGCAGTAATGGTAATACCTGAGCGAGAGGTACCAGGTATTAATGCCAAAGCTTGGGACAGGCCAATCAAGATGGCGGAGCGCCAGTTCATTTGCGCCATAGATAATTGCTGGGCGCCTTTTTTATCTACAAATCCCAGCAATAGCCCAAAAATAATTGTCGTTAGTGCGATGACCATAATAGAGCGCAGATGGCTTTCAATGAAATCATCGAACAGTAAACCCGCGAGGCCAACGGGAATAGTACCTAAAATTAACAACCACCCCAGACGGCTGTTTTCATCGCCCCCACTCCCGCATAATTGCTTCCAGCAGCTGGTAAAGATAATTTGTAATTCCTGTCGAAAATAAGTGCAAACAGCCAGTAGCGAACCAATATGCACCGCCACATCGAAGGCTAAGCCCTGATCGGGCCAACCGAGTAAATGAGAGGGTAGAATTAAATGCGCGGAACTAGAAATCGGCAAATACTCTGTCAGGCCTTGAATAAGTGCCAAAACAAAGACCTGGACTGTTTCCATAGAGTAACCCGTGATTAGCACAAAAAAAAGTAGTTAAGATCTTAAGCGCTGGCGTTTTTTCCAACTCACTGTATTGCGCAAATAAACAGGCGCAATATCTTCAATGCTTGCAATTTTCCCTTCCTCGAACGCAACAAAGGCAAGTGTGAGTACGTCTTCAGCATCCGGCCCAATACTCTGATAAATAGCAGAGGGCTTAGAAACGTCGCTGCCTCGTAGCAATGTTGGGTGGTACTGCCAACCGTCACCTACTGCAATGTAAGGGATATCAGCGCTAATTCCCTCAAATATAGGCAACGTTATTTCGTTCTGTGGGCACAGTCCATCATTAGTAAGAGGGGTCGCGATATTGTTGATCTGTTGATAAGCCCCCCAATAGAGCTCCCCCATATGGGCATCAATAGCGGGAACAAGGATACTGTTACAGGCGATACCTTCTCGCTGAATGGCTCTTTGGCTCATCACCTGAAGGCTTGAACACGCAATCACCGGTAGATCGGCACCAAAGGCCAAACCTTGTACAACACCAAAACCAATACGCAGACCGGTGAAAGAACCTGGGCCGTGGCTAAAGGCTATCGCATCGAGGGCAGACAGTTTAACGTCAGCTTCGGCTAGAATAGCGTCTACCATCGGCATCACAAGGCGCACATGTTCACGGGGCGTATCGGTGCGCCGAACCAGCCGTTTGCTTCCCATACCCAAGGCAACAGAACAGCAAGCTCCAGAAGTATCAATTGAAAGTATAGATGCCATAATATTGAATATTTAAAACCAGAATCTGAATAAACAGGGCCAATTACAATAGCTGTGTAATATAACGGCTGCCACTTTGACAGAACTCGCCGGCTGATTATAAACACCTATTCGGACATTTACTTCGCCAGAGAAAATTTAGCGCTAAAAAAGCCCCAATAAAGGGGCTATTTTAGGTTAACTGTCGATTTTAAGAATTGGTAGCCTTTGGTGGACGACCTCGTTTTTTCGGGGCCTCTGCCTCACCTCCAGCAACATTTGCTTGCGTCACTACCTTCGCCTTACTCGCTGTTTTGGTCACTTGGGACGCGACTGCAGTCTTTGCTTTTGCTGGTCGGCCTCGCTTTTTTGGAATACTCGCACTAGAGCCTGCCGCATCTTTTACAGGAGAAGCTGCCGCCTTGGGTGGGCGACCACGGCGTTTAGGGCCATCGACAGATGCACCTGTAGCAGTTTTCGCCGGACGTCCTCTCTTCTTGGGAGTTACATCTGCCTTTTTATTGTTTTTTGCAAGTGAACCCGCTGGGCGGCCAGGTCGGCCTGGAACCGATATGGGCTTAGCACTGAGTTTTTTCGCACGCTTACGGATTGCAGACGCCTCTGCGTTTGCTTTTTTCTCAACACTTTTGGTTTTAGCCCGTAAACGCGCAGCAGCCAACTTCAGCTTCTTAGCATCAGACTGTTCACGTTGTTTCAACCAACGTTTTTCAAATTTCTCAACTGCCAGTTTAAGATCAGTAGCTGACCTTTCGGCCATTGCCTGTGCAGCCTTCTCGAGTTTTAACTCTGCTGCAGTTTGAGCCTCCTGGGATTTTTTCAATACAGCTTCAATCCGCACTTCAGCCTTAGCGAGACGAACAGAGTTAGTCAATTCAGAGACAGCAAGCGAATACTTTGTCACTGCAGCATAGGCTTTTTCTAGAGCCGTTGTACTACTCGCTGTTGTTTTCTTTTTAGCCGCTACCCTTTTTTCACGAAGCTTATCCCTGGCAATACGTAGCTTTTCGCGCTGGACATCCAGCTGTTTCAGCGCTTTTTTCAATTCTTTTTCCGCAGCTGAAATAGCGTTACCAGCAGTGCTTTTTGCTACCGGTTTAGCAGGTTTCTTTTTGCTTGCAGGGCGTGGCATATAAATGCTCCTGAAAAAATAATTTAAAGCAATAAATAAAAATAACTTGATTTTGTATCAAGTGCGCGAATTTTAGTTGATAATTTTTTTCCTGTCCAGAAAATGCCTTCCAAAACAAGAGAATACAGTCTTGTATTTTTAATTATTATTTTTTTTGAGACGAAATACACAAAGTTATACAGAATAAATCCAAACAAAAAATATGTAAGAATCGAGCTAATCCGAACAGAGACCAACTAAAACTTTATAAGTGTTCACATATTAAGTCTTTGAACAATTGGATGTGTGCAGGGGAGTCGTTTAAACAAGGAATCATGGCAAACCTCCCTCCGCCTTCTTGTAAAAACAACTGCCTATTTTCGCGATCAATTTCTTCAAGAGTTTCAAGGCAGTCACTGGAAAAGGCAGGGCAAATCACATCGACACTTTCAAGGCCACGACCAGCCCACTTTTGTAACACAACATCAGTGTAAGGCTTTATCCATTCCAGCCGGCCAAAACGAGACTGAAAACTAAACGCCCACTGTTGAGAAGACAGGTCTAATTTTTGAGCTAAGGCCCGCGCCGTTTCCAAACATTGTCTGTAATAGGGATCACCCTGCTCGACATATTTTTTGGGGATACCGTGGAAGGACATCAATAAACACTCTGCCCGGCCTTTTGCTTGCCAATGCTGACGAACCGAATTTGCAAGTGCAGCAATGTAACCTGAGTGATGGTAGTAGTGATGGACAACTCTAATATCGGGGATATGGCGGTATTTTTTAACTAATTCTGCAAGCTGGTCATAAACTGCAGCAGTGGTACTGGCGGAGTATTGGGGAAATAAAGGCAGAATAACAATTTTATTAACACCAAGCTCTCGTAACTGCCCCACGCTATAGGCAATAGACCGATTGCCATAGGTCATCGCATAGCTGCAGACATACTCACGACTACACTTTATCCCCTGCTTGTTTTGGCCTCCTTCACTGAGCTCACTGTCAAATGCCTTTTGTAAAGCGGCCACTTGCCGCTCGGTAATGACCTTTAATGGTGAACCCTCATCGAACCAAATAGAACGATAATTGTCACTCACCTTTTTTGAGCGCAAAGGAATAATCAAAATATTAAGTAGTAGCCACCAAATTAATCTGGGGACTTCAACGACTCGAGGATCAGATAGAAATTGACGCAGATAGCGAGCCACGGCAAAAGCAGTGGGCGCCTCGGGCGTACCAAGATTAACTAAGATAACACCGACTTTTTCTACTGACAAAAACAAATCCCCCGACTGCCGAATAAAACAAGTAAGCCCTGATCAACAAGAACTGACAACGCTAGAGTCGGGGTAATGAAGACCAAAAATCTCAACTAAGCGCCGCGACGATTCGCCCCTGAACATCACCGAGAGCGCCAACACCATCGACACGGGTAACACGGGGTGACAAACTTTCAGCACCCTTTAACTGCGCCTCATAGAATGCGACCAATGGTTCAGTTTGCTCATGATAAACGTTTAAGCGGTTGCGTACGGTTTCTTCACTATCGTCAACACGCTGGATTAAAGCCTCACCTGTGACATCGTCAACACCTTCCTTTTTAGGCGGATTGTGAGCAATATGGTACACCCGACCAGAGCCCTCATGAACTCGCCTACCACTTAGACGTGAAACAATTTCATTATCGGCAACATCAATTTCCAATACCACATCAATGTCAATTTCGGCATCGACAAGCGCTTGAGCTTGAGGAATAGTTCGCGGAAAACCGTCGAAAAGAAAGCCATTAACACAATCAGCCTGTTGAATACGCTCTTTCACCAAGTCGATAATCAAGCTATCTGACACCAAGCCACCAGAGGCCATAATATCTTTAGCTTTAAGGCCAAGCTCAGTGCCAGCTTTTACCGCCGCACGCAACATGTCACCCGTAGAAATTTGTGGAATGCCGTATTTTTCCGAAATAAACTGTGCTTGCGTTCCTTTTCCAGCTCCAGGGGGGCCTAGCAGTATTAATCGCATTAATATTCTCCGATTGGCGAGCAGGTGCCGATTGCAGGGTAAGTGTAAATATGTGACTTTTCAAAAGGATCAGTCGTGACCTTATTTCTGTCACTCTAGCGTGATGAACCTGCAACGATTCGATTTATGGCACCAAAAAAAAGGCCGAACCTTACACTGAAAAGGGCTTTTTCACAAGCTCAAAAAATGATAGCTCATACTTCGCTGCTGAGTGTTTTTTCCCGACTTTTTACTTGCAGCCATAAACGATTTTTTTCTTCGTGACTCAAACCTTCAAAATCGAGATGGCTGTTCTCTGCTATCAGCTCCATTTCTCTAAAACGAGTTTCAAATTTGTGATTGGCACGCCGCAGACAGACTTCAAGGTTTATCTCCCGGTGGCGACCGAGGTTAACGCAGGCAAAAATCAAATCACCCAACTCTTCTTCAACGTGACACGCGTCATTATTCTCAATCGCTTCACGTAACTCAGCCATTTCTTCATCTATTTTATCTAAAACAGGCCGATAATCAGGCCAGTCAAACCCGTGGTTGGCGGCTCGCTTTTGTAATTTTTCTGCCCGGGTCAATGCGGGGAACGCTAGGGGAATATCAGCCAGACGCCCCAAGACCCCTTTTGTCAGGCGGTCTTTTTGCTTTGTTTGCTCCCATTTCTCGCGAACTTGAGATTGATCTGGAGGCAGACCTATATTTCGCTCGCTCTGCAAGCTGCCATCAGGAAATACGTGGGGGTGTCGCTTTATTAGCTTGGCGATGAGAACATCAATAATTTCATCAAAATCAAAAAGCGCCTGCTCTTTCGCTATCTGACTATAAAAAACTATTTGAAAGAGCAGATCCCCTAACTCTTCACGTAAATGGGCAATATCACCCCGCTCTATAGTATCAGCGACTTCATAGGCTTCCTCAAGCATGTGGGGCACAATACTTTCAAAATCTTGTTTAAGATCCCAGGGGCAACCTGTCTCAGGCTTACGCAAGCGCTCCATTAAATGAACCAGTTCTTCGATATTGTATGTTTTAGTGCTCATTGTCCGACTACTCCTCCACCAAACGTCGGGCGTCAATAATATTGTCAATTTGAGATAACTTCGCGAGTAACTGGCTTAATTCTTCCATGCTAGCAACTTCTGTGGAAAACTCAGTTTCAACCAAGCCGTCTTCCGTTTCCACACTTTTTAAGGTGCCAATAAACAAGCCCTCACCGTCAATCAGGCTAGTGATGTCGCGGAGCAAACCAGCCCGATCAAAAGAACTTACCTTTATTTTAACCGGATAACGCTGTTGTGGTGCCCCGCCCCAAGTGACTTGTAGCACACGGTGTGATTCTTCCGCCTGTAAACGTAAAAGAGCACCGCAGTCAGAGCGGTGAACACTCACGCCGCGATTGGCCGTAAGATAGCCACTGATATCATCACCTGGCTGAGGGGAGCAACAACGCGCAACGCGGGTTAATAAGTTCCCAACACCGTAAATATAAAATCCTGAGTCTGCATAACGGCTGGCATTTGATTGACGTTTTGGTGCTGGGCGCCCTGCTACCTGTAAACCACTTTGGGTCGCATTAATGACCTGAGTCGCACTTAGATCTCCGGCACCAATTGCAGCGTATAAACCCTCAGCACCGTGTTTATTAAACTTACTTGCAATACTATCTATACTATCGATCTTTGCCAGATCAATGCCCAGGTGGCGAAACTCTCGTTCGAGTATACGCTGTCCAGCTTCAATGTTTTGTTCACGATTTTGTGCTCGAAACCATTGTTGAACTTTTGCTCTTGCACGAGTCGTCTGTAAATAACCTAAGGATTTGACGAGCCAATCACGACGAGGCGCATCCGTATTACCGGTAATAATTTCAACCTGGTCACCCGTTTTTAATGTCGAGCTTAAGCTGGCAATATCGCCATTGACCTTAGCCCCACGACAGCGGTGACCAATTTGAGTGTGAACTCGATAGGCAAAATCAATCGGCGTAGCTCCAACAGGCAGATCAATAATGTGGCCATCCGGCGTAAACACGTAAACTTGTTCGCTGCCACTTTCCAACTCGATAAAATCGCCCAAATTTTCATGCCACTCGAGTACCTGTCTGAGCCAGGCTATTTTGTCTTCATAATTTTCGCCGGCGCTATTGCTGTCTCCTGCTTTATATTGCCAATGCGCACAAATACCCAGCTCGGACTCTTCGTGCATTTCATAGGTACGAATCTGTATTTCAACAACTTTTCGCCCCGGGCCAATAACAGCTGTGTGCAGTGATTGGTAACCGTTTTCTTTCGGTGAAGCGATATAGTCATCAAATTCATTGGGAATATTGCGCCACTTACTATGGACGATACCCAATACGGCATAGCAATCACTCACCGTTGGCACCAATACCCTAATGGCGCGAATGTCGTAAACTTGGGAGAAACCGATATCTTTGCGGTGCATTTTCCGCCAAATACTGTAAATATGCTTGGCTCGGCCTGTGATCTCATTGCGCTTACCAATTTTGTCTAATTCTTCTTTGATAGTTGCAATTGCCGCTTCTATATACTGCTGGCGATTAATTCGTTTTTCATCTAGTAAGCGAGCAATTTGTTGATACTCACCGGGCTCGAGATAACGAAAAGCCAGATCTTCCAGCTCCCATTTTAATTGCCCAATGCCAAGACGGTCGGCAAGAGGGGCGTAAACATCGAAAATTTCCCGAGCAACTTGCCTACGCTTTTCTTCTGGGGCGGTTTTGACCATGCGAATGGCGCAGGTGCGCTCTGCGAGCTTAATCAGGGCAACCCGCACATCATCAATCACTGAAACCAGCATTTCTCTAACTTTACTGGCCTGCTGAGTGGCATCTTGGCCGAGGACATTTTGCTCAGAGTCACTACGTAGACCACTGATCACGGCCATGCGCAATACATCGTTAATTAATGTCGAGACTTTTTCGCCAAAAACTTCGTGCACAGTATTAAGACTGAGCTTATTCTCTCGGACTGAGCGATACAAAACTCCCGCTTGTAGACCTTCGCTATCCATACGCAGGTCGGAAAGAATATCGGCAATTTCCAGACCCATCTGCAAAATACTGCCACGGAACTGTGAATTACCCGCGCGCTGTGCACTCTCCTCCGCTTGCCTCGCCAATTCTGCAGCCTGACTTAACTTCTCTCGAGCAGGTTGATCGAGATTGCTTTTAGTAGCGATTTTATCCAGCCAGAAATCAACATCAGCGGTGTCTTGCAAGGGAGTAGCATGTATTTCTCTAACTTGTACCAAGGATAGCTCCTAAGCCAATAAAACCAAATGGGGTTGATGTCAGATGGCAAACAATCCTGAAGAGAGGTAGCGATCCCCGCGGTCAGAAATGGATACCACTATCGTTGCATTTTCTACCTCACTAGCTAACCGCAATGCCCCTGCCACTGCACCACCAGATGAGACCCCGCAGAAAATACCTTCTTTTCGGGCCAGATCACGCATTGTGTCCTCGGCTTCCTGTTGGCCAATATCGAGCGTTTGATCAACACTCGCAGCGTCAAAGATGCCCGGTAGATACGCCGTTGGCCAACGGCGAATACCGGGGATACTCGCCCCTTCCGCCGGTTGTAAACCGACAATCTGAATATCTTTATTAAACGTTTTGAGGGCCTGAGAAACCCCCATAATAGTCCCCGTAGTACCCATCGCAGCAACAAAGTGGGTAACTGTGCCTCCGGTTTGTTGCCAGATTTCCGGTCCAGTGCCTTCGATATGGGCAAGAGGGTTATCAGCATTATTAAATTGGTCGAGCACCACGCCCTTACCCTCTGCCTGCATTTGCAAGGCCAGGTCACGAGCGCCTTCCATGCCCGCTTCCTGAGTCACTAAGATCAGCTCTGCACCATAGGCTAACATAGCCTCTTTACGCTCTTTGGTCATATGGTCGGGCATGATTAAAATCATTCGATAGCCCTTTATCGCAGCCACCATTGCTAGTGCGATACCCGTGTTACCACTAGTTGCCTCGATAAGAGTATCACCAGCTACAATCGTGCCTCGGGCTTCGGCATGCGCAATCATGCTCAAAGCAGCACGATCTTTTACCGAACCGGCAGGGTTATTACCTTCGAGCTTCACTAGTATAATATTGTTATGCCCGGCACTAAGGCGCTGTAATCGTACTAGGGGTGTATTGCCAATGCAGGCGTCTATAGTGGGATATTCCATCTTTGTGTTTTTCTCGCTCACAAAATAACTATTTTAGGCCGACTGGCCATTACTTTCGATTTAATCGCATCACCTCTAAGACAGTTTGGGCATATTAACTGACTTTTCCAGCTGGCTAACAACGCGACCCCTAAAAACCACTCGTCAACCACTGAGTACCACAAAGGCCAATGCCATATCCTGCTCATCTGACAGACTAAGATGAACAGTTTCTACCCCCATAGCTTTAGACACTTCTAGCGCCTTCCTCGATAGCGTTATCTCAGGTGCACCACTAAAAGTATTGGCAACCAAGATATGCTGCCATGAAACCTCACCAATACCGGTTTTTAATGCTTTACTCAAGGCCTCCTTGGCGGCAAAACGCTTGGCGAGAAAGGAAGCTTGCTGTCTTGGTTTCTTTTTCTGGCAAAAAGTTTCAAACTCCTCATGGCGTAAAATGCGTTTGGCAAAAGCTTCCCCTTGGCGCGCTAATACAGCCTCTATTCTGCTGATATGAACCAGATCACTGCCAATACTTATTACCATATTCCTTCCTTCCATCTCACCATGACTACTCTTCTCCCTTAAACTCCACTCGGCTGGCTTGACAAGAGGTTGGGCGAAATAATTGCCGACTTAAGAGCGGGCGTTCACCAAGCTGAGCATGTAAAGCAGCACGCATTAAGCGTTTTGCACAACGCCTGACTTCTGTCAATTGATAGTTGTCTTCTGCTATGGCCAGTAAATGTTCGCCCCGAAAACTATTTTCTTTGCTACCTTTTGAAACATTATCGATACGGACAAAGCCTTGATCAGGGCGAAAGTGATAATATTCAGCTGGAATAATGGGGCGACTTTCAATGATCTCGTGAGTCAGGTCAAAGCCATAACCCATCTCCTCTAATAATAAGAGCTCAAAACGTCGCAGTAGGGGCTCCGGATCATGGCTCATGCCGAGCTGTGCCATAAGTTCACCATAGTACTGAAATAAATTCTCGTGAGGTACGTACTCGGGCAATAAGCGCACTAGCAATTCATTCAGGTATAAACCAACATACAACATCTCTCCTTGTAAGGCTGCACGATTACCTAGGGCTTCCACTACAGTCAAGTTTTTGAGATCACCCTTACCTCTCCAAGATAGAGAGAGGGGTATAAAAGCTTGTAGTTGATAGCCGCCAGATTTACGCTTACCCCGATTACCTTTTGCCACAGCCCGCAAGCGACCAAAATCGCGAGAAAATAAATCTACCAGTTGACTACTTTCACGATAGTCCCGCGTGTGCAGTACGTAGGCTTTCTGGTTTTCTGTGTTCATGTTAATTTTAAGACAATCATAACGAGCAAATCCTACTAGGAGAAACCCCTCAATTTACTCCTGAAAGCCGGTAGAACAGATTGTTTAATCTTGATAACCCAAGCTGCGTAGAGCCCGTTCATCATCAGACCAGCCGCTGCGGACTTTTACCCACAGCGTCAACATGACCTTACTATCAAACAACCGCTCCATATCGATGCGCGCAGCCTGACCGATGCTCTTTAGACGCTGGCCTTTTTCACCAATTATTATTTTCTTTTGCCCCTCACGTTCGACCAATATTAAAGCATTGATATGTCGAATATGCCCTTTCATTTCAAAGGCTTCAATCTCGACCGTAATCTGGTAAGGCAACTCAGCCCCTAGTTGCCGGGTAATTTTTTCGCGCACCAGTTCGGCGGCCAGAAAGCGTTCAGAGCGGTCGGTAATTTGCTCTTCTGGAAAGAGAAAACCGCTTTGGGGAATATGCTGGATGATTTGATTTTCCAACACATCTAGGTTTTTTTTTCTGTAATGCAGAAACTGGAATAATCTCGGCATCGGGCATAACGCCTTGTAAATACTCTATGTGAGGTAAGAGTTCCGCATTATTTTCCAGTCTGTCAACTTTATTAATGGCAATAATCAGCGGCACGCTCGAAGTGCTTAGTTTCTCAGCAACAGCTTGATCAGCTTCACTCCATAATAGGCGATCGACAACAAAAATTATCACATCAACGTCACGAATCGCCGTTTCTGCCGCTTTATTCATATAACGATTAATTGCTTTATCCTGGCCGCTATGAATACCTGGCGTATCAACAAAGATAAGCTGGCAGTCATCGTTCGTTTTAATGCCTAGCACATTGTGACGCGTGGTTTGTGGCTTTCGCGATGTAATACTCAGCTTTAAACCAAGCAGGTGGTTGAGCAAGGTCGATTTACCAACATTTGGGCGACCGACGATAGCGACATAGCCGCAACGCTCTTGACTGTCTCTATCTACCATTCGGGCATCATCCTTTTCCAAGCCTTTCATTTCTTTTTCTGTAGATCATACAGAGCTATCTGCGCCGCGGCCTGTTCGGCTTTGCGGCGGCTACTGGCCTCACCTCTATAGTCACCGGGCTGGCTTTCAAGATAACATTGCACTTCAAAGTGCTGGGCATGCCCCTCACCACTCACTGTCAAAAGCCTATACACCGGTAGAGATTCCCCCCTACCCTGCAGATATTCTTGGAGGCGAGACTTCGCATCTTTGTGTTCATCAGCCAGCGATAAGCTTTCCAATAAAGGTCCAAACCAGGTGATAAGGCAGGCCTGACAAATGGCAAAACCAGCGTCGAGATAAATAGCGCCGATTACCGCTTCGTAAGCACCCGCCAATATAGAGTCACGCCGGAAACCGCCACTTTTTAATTCACCTGAACCGAGTCGCAGTTGATCTCCGAGATCAATTGCCCGTGCCATTTCAGCCAGTGCCTCGCCCTTTACAAGAGCGGCTCGCAAGCGACTTAAATCCCCTTCACTGGCAGTCGGAAATTGACAATAAAGCATCTCACTAACGACCATATCTAAAACCGCATCGCCGAGAAACTCCAAACGTTCATTATTATTTGAAGAAAAACTGCGGTGAGTTAATGCTTGCTCCAGTAAGCGAGGGTCAGTAAAACTATGACCTAGGCGGTTAATAAAGCGCTGAAGAGAGATATTCACCAATATTTAACGCCGATCATAAACTAGAGTTTGGAGGTGTCATAAGTATTTTCAAAAACGACAACAATATCGACATTGGCAAAAAGATGGACTCGGCGTTCATAATCGAGACGCACAAGGGTAGCCGTTTTCTTTCGCTCGATCACTGTATCTTTGGCATTCACATCGCGCACATTATTAATGGTAAAAGAATCCTGTAAACGCCGACGTATTTTATCGTCACTGAGCTTGTGAATGGGTTCATTAGACAACGATTGAAGTGCCGCGTTAACAAAAGAGTTATCTAAGTAAAGGGGCCCAACAGCCGTTGCAACAGCCAAGAAAAAGCCACCAATGACCAAAATCAGTAAAACACCCAGTGCCGACAAGCCTTTCTGTTTATGCTGTTTCATTATTCCTGCCCACTCAACTTAACGTATTGTTCCCACTGTATCAAAACTGGGTATGCTTAGCACTTCCTCCCAATGCATCCACACAGCAAACGCCTTACCGACAATATTCTCTTCGGGCACGGCCCCCCAAACGCGGCTGTCACTACTATTATCGCGATTATCCCCGATCATAAAGTAATGACCTTCCGGTACTACCGTACTAAAATTTCTCCCTAGTCGCCCTGAGGTTTGATGTTTACGAATCAGATGGTCTACACCGTCTAGATTTTCCATCATCACCTGTGCATTGCTAGCTGAATTAAACTCTATATGGCTTTTTTCAACGAAATAAGGGGCAGCTGTCTCAAGTGTCGACTGGGCCATCTTTTTGCCGTTTACAAATAGCACATTATTGACAATACGAATTTCATCGCCGGCCAAACCTACCACCCGCTTGATGAAATAACGCTTATCATTGGGAGGAAAAAAGACCATCACGTCACCACGTTTGGGCTCACCCAGAGAGACAACTTTTGTGCCAACCACCGGCAAACGCAGACCATAGGCAAATTTATTCACTAAAATAAAATCGCCAATTTTCAGGGTGGGAATCATCGAGCCGGATGGAATTTGGAAGGGCTCAACAATAAAAGAGCGCAGCACTAGGACGACAAACAATACTGGAAAAAAAGGAGCAGTCGATTCGACATACCAAGGAGGAGCGTCATCTTTGTCACGAAATTTCGAGAAAAAGAGCCTATCTGCCAGCCACATAAAGCCCGCAAATGCCGTCAATGTAACTAAAATCAGAGGAAAGTCGAAATCCATGATTAATTATCCGTTTTAAGTACCGCGAGAAAAGCTTCTTGGGGGATTTCTACAGACCCCACCTGCTTCATGCGTTTTTTACCAGCTTTCTGCTTAGCCAGTAATTTCTTCTTACGCGAAACATCACCGCCATAACACTTCGCCGTAACATTTTTTCGCAGTGCTTTGACCGAGCTACGCGCAATAATATGCCCGCCGAGGGCAGCTTGAATCGCGACATCAAACATCTGTCGAGGCACTAAGTCTTTCATCTTGTCTGTAATTAAACGACCTTTTTGCTGAGCATTATCGCGGTGAACAATCAATGCCAAGGCGTCTACTTTATCGCCGTTAATTAAAATATCGAGGCGTACCAAGGGCGCAACCTGAAAGCGTTTAAAGTTGTAATCTAGGGAGGCAAAACCGCGACTCACCGATTTCAAGCGATCGAAAAAGTCCATCACCACATCTGCCATCGGCATTTCGTAAGTCAGCGAAACTTGGTCTCCGGTAAATTGCATATCTTTTTGTACACCGCGTTTTTCAACACACAGAGATATCACATTACCAACATAATCCTTAGGCACGAGAATATTGGCTTCACACAGGGGTTCGCGCATTTCGTCAATTTGCCCCGGGTCGGGAAGATCTGAGGGGTTAGAGATATAAAGCAACTCGCCATTAGCATGCAGCACTTCGTAAACCACGGTTGGCGCGGTACTAATTAAGTCGAGGTTGTACTCGCGCTCTAGCCGCTCTTGAATAATTTCCATGTGCAGCATGCCGAGGAAGCCACAGCGAAACCCGAAGCCAAGGGCATCAGAACTTTCAGGTTCGTAAAAAAGCGAGGCATCATTAAGGGTGAGTTTTGCTAGTGCTTCGCGGAAATCTTCAAAGTCTTCAGAATTAATCGGGAACATACCCGCATAAACTTGGGGATTCACCTTCTGAAAGCCCGGCAGTGACTCAACCTCCGGGGTACTAGAGTGGGTGATAGTGTCACCCACTGGTGCGCCGTGGATGTCTTTAATACCTGCCACGACAAAACCCACCTCACCCGCACGTAGCACATCCGTCTCAGTCCGCTTGGGTGTAAAAACGCCAATACTATCGGCAATATGTGCTTTGCCGATACTTTTAGTAATAATTTTGTCACGACGCGTCAACGTGCCTTGCATCACACGGACAAGGGACACAACACCCAAGTAGGTATCAAACCAAGAATCAATAATCAATGCTTGTAAAGGAGCATCAATATCGCCGCTAGGTGGGGGGATTTCAGCCACCAACTGCTCCAGCACGTCCTCGATACCAAGTCCGCTTTTGGCACTACACAACACAGCATTTGCGGCATCAATGCCTATAATATCTTCAATTTCCTGACAAACCCGCTCAGGCTCAGCCTGAGGCAAATCCATTTTATTCAGCACCGGAATAACTTCTAGGCCTTGGGCAATCGCGGTATAACAATTGGCTACTGATTGCGCCTCAACACCCTGAGCTGCATCGACGACCAATAATGCCCCCTCACAAGCGGCAAGAGAGCGCGACACTTCATAGCTGAAGTCAACATGACCCGGCGTATCAATAAAATTTAGTTGATAGGTTTGCCCATCACCCGCCGTATAGGCAAGTGTCACACTTTGCGCTTTGATGGTAATACCGCGCTCGCGCTCGATGTCCATCGAATCGAGCACCTGGCTGTCCATTTCTCGCGCAGTCAGTCCCCCGCAATGCTGAATAAAGCGGTCTGCGATGGTGGATTTACCATGATCAATATGGGCGATAATGGAGAAATTGCGAATATGGCTGAGGTCTGACACAGGGTTTGTAGGATCCATAGCTTAGGAGGGATTTCAACGACGCGGATTCTAGCGTATTTAGCCCTCGTAAGCTATGGATCCCCTGCAGTAAGCGATAGCCGATGCATTCAAAAATTGACAGACTATTATTTAATCTCAATAGTCCGAAAAATTGAACGACCGTGACGGAAGAATCGTAGCGCCACCGGCGTGCCCTTTGGCAATTGTGCCAGTACCTCCTCGTAATCATCCACACCGTCAAGTGTTTGGTAACCTAATTGCGCCAAGATATCGCCTACCTGTAAACCCGCATCACCTGCGGCTGAGTTGGGGTAGACCTTAACCACCGACACTCCCCCTGGCAAACGCCGACCTTGCTCGGTCTCGTCATCAACGCCTGAAACTTCTAAGCCGAGAATATCACCCCCACTCGCAGCGACAGCGCTATCGCCAGGGCGAGCACCAATTTCAACGCTAACCCTTCGTTGTTTGCCCCGCCGGATAATCTGGGCATCCACTTTTTGACCGGCTGATAAAAGACCAACAATATGTGGTAAATCACTAGCATCGACCACAACCTGATCATGAAAGCGAATTACAACATCGCCGGCCCTGAGACCGGCGTTTTCCGCCGGACCACCCGGTTCAAGCTGAGCGAGTAGAGCTCCCTGTGGTTTTTCCAGACCGAGAGACTGCGCTAAATTTTTGTCTACGTCTTGAATATAGACCCCCAGCCAACCTCTATCGACACGTCCCTTTTCTTTTAATTGCGAAACCACCTCAAGCGCAACACTCACTGGTATCGCGAAGGATAGGCCAATTGACCCTCCCGAACGGGTATAGATTTGCGAGTTGATACCCACCACTTCACCCGCGAGATTAAATAGAGGGCCACCAGAGTTTCCGGGATTAATTGCCACATCGGTTTGAATAAAAGGCACGTAATCCTCTCCCCTGGCTGTAGGGATACTGCGCCCAATCGCACTGACAATACCTGTACTCGCAGAATAGTCGAGGCCAAAAGGTGAGCCAATAGCCACCACCCACTCGCCGACCTTGAGCTCGTCGGGGCGGCCAAAATGCACCACCGGCAAATCTTTCTCATCAATCTTCAACAAAGCCAAATCTGATCGAGGATCTAAGCCAATAATTTCAGCGTCGTATTCTCGTCTATCGTTAAGACGGACGGTAATCTGTTTCGCGCTACCGACTACGTGATTATTGGTGAGGACGTAACCGTCAGTAGAAATAACAAAGCCCGACCCCACTGAGCGAGCCTTTCGCTCTGGACTGCGTCGTTGATTAAAAAGATCCCTCAGAACATCGGGGATTTGGCTTTGGGGAACAGCCGAACGACGCCGACTAGAGCTGCTTTCAACAGCCGTAATTTTCACCACCGCGCTAGAGTTTTTTTCAATCAACTGTGTAAATTCAGGGAGTTGGGCATGGGCGCTAAAGGTCCCAACGAACAAACAAATAAATGCGAAACTCGCTCGCCTCATCATGAACAATCCCTCTTTAGAAAATTTAATTATTTGCAGAAATAATAAGAGTGCTGGTGAAACGATCATCAATCCAGCAAATGAGCCTGTATTCTTGACCCGTGACCGGCGCCATTAGCGAGCTTTCCAGCCAGAAAGCCACCACTAATTAAGCCCAGAAAACCACAAACCATTGCCCCCAGCTCGGTTTTAAAAATACTGTCTCCCGACCACAGTCCCAATAGCAGAAGCACTAAGGGCAACAGGTACATCAACAAAGAGCCCCGCACTATCACGTGCTCAGCAATGCCAATACTGACACTTTGTCCCACTTTAAAAGAAGTGGCATCGTGTCCCTCTAGAGGAATTCGCAAACGTACAGGCCTCGCTGCCCACTTAGCCAAGAGGTTTTGACCACAGCCCTGCTGAGCAGAACAACTGTGGCAAGACGAGCGCTGAATGCCTTCAACCCACAGGTGCCTTTTTTCAATGGCGAGAACTTTTACACTTTCTTCAATCAAAAGGTAGCCCCCCAACACAGTAGCAGTCGAGCAACACTGGGAGCCAGCACCCTTCTACAAGGCTGTTCACTGAAAGTCTTGCCAAGACTAAGGCTCAAGGGTGTGCAGGGGCCTATGCTCGACGGGTAGGAAGATGGGATTGGACTGGGGGTAATTATGCTTTTCTCGCTGTGATACTAGGCTTTGCATATAAGCCTGTATTTGCCTATCCATTTCAATTTGTCTCGCTCTTGATGGCGTTTCAACGCGAGCGGACCTCGCGTAAACACTATCATTCTTGTAAGAACCGGCACTAACAGTACGGGCTGTAGCTTGGGGCACTTCAAAGCCCGATGGCAATTGAAACTGAGGGCCTGCTGGCTCAATTTCACCCGCCTCTTCTTGAAACTGTCCTTGTGTTTTATCCTCGGCAACAAGGGGCACAGGGGATGAGGGGACATAGTGCTGGGCACCCCAAATAGCCACGACCGCCACACTAGCTGCTATAGCAATCCGCCCCAAGGGCTGAACCCATCGAGATGCACGTTGTGGCACAGACTCGTCGATAAGCGCCCGACTGATCGATTCCCGCAATTCTGCCGCCGAATCGATAAAATCGGGCGACAGCTCTTTGCGCATGACGCTCGCGGCAAGGTGATAGCGAGCCCAAGTTTCGTTGAAAGCTTCATTTTCCCCGGCCTCACGCATCGCCCGATGAAATTCGAGCTGAGACGCCTCGCCATCCACCAGGGCCGATAGCGTCTCACGCATTTTACTACCTACTTCTTCATTCATAGGATCATATTTTCCAGTGACTCACCCACTATAAAAACTCTATAAGCGATTAATATCAAAAAACCACTACCTTTGAAATTGCCATTCGCCCAGAGAGTAATTAACCTCTGGAGATCAGACTAGCGTTGGTTAAAAAGGTTCCAGCATAATAACCAGCCCCTCCCCTATGCTACCCACTCTCTTTACACGCTTTGCATATAAATTAAAGTCGACCATCAATCAACGCTTTCACTTGCTTGTCTATAGCCTCTCGCGCTCTAAAAATGCGTGAACGCACGGTTCCGACAGGGCAGTCCATAACACTGGCAATATCTTCATAGCTCAGCCCATCAAGCTCTCTCAAACTAACAGCTGTGCGCAAATCCTCTGGTAGGGCGTGAATGGCATTATCGACGACCGCTTGCAGCTCATCACGAAATACCAGATTCTCTGGTGAAGCCACATCATGCAATTTATCCGCACTACCAAAATACTCTGCATCCTCGACATCA
The DNA here is from genome assembly GCA_041622675.1 of Porticoccaceae bacterium. GTDB lineage: Bacteria > Pseudomonadota > Gammaproteobacteria > Pseudomonadales > Porticoccaceae > Reddybacter. The sequence goes on along the minus strand of JBFJYH010000008.1, from coordinate 9,326 downwards.
AGATCACTCGCGGGGGGGCGGCGGCTACGGGACACCAAAAAATTTTTTGCTGTATTAACAGCGATTCGATAGAGCCAAGTATAGAACTGACTATCACCACGGAAAGAACCAATGGCACGATAGGCCTTGATAAAAGCTTCTTGCACAATATCTTTGACCTCTTCTCGATCATAGACATAACGACTAACGATAACTGCCACCTTGTGCTGATATTTAATGACCAACAAATCGAAAGCGCGCTTATCACCCTTTTGCACACGGGCGACGAGCTGCTTGTCGGTATTTGTCTCACTCTTGATGGTCATTGCCTCTCCAAATGGTTACACATTTTCACCCCTCTTGAAGACCTCCAGTCATTCACTTAGTTCGCGGCACATTTAGCCAGTCCGCAATCCAACTAGTGGGTTTTTTTCGGGCGCTATACTATCATGTCGGCCTTGTAGACGCCGTAGCGCACCGCGCACCGCCACTAAATTAATCGCCCTAAGACAAAATGCCTTCAGTGAAAACCTTAACGTGAAAGAAACCTACCAATACGAAGTTCTTATTATCGGCAGTGGTGCCGCAGGCATGACGCTTGCGTTGCACCTCGCTCCCAATCACCGAGTTGCTCTGTTAAGTAAAGATCAACTACAAACGGGCTCGACCTGGCTTGCCCAAGGTGGTATCGCCGCAGTGTTTAGCGAAGAGGACAGTGTCGATGCTCACGTTGCCGATACCCTCGCCGCCGGTGCCGGGCTATGCCACGAAGATGTAGTACGCCAGACGGCCGAACAAGGTCGAGACGCCATAGAATGGCTCATCAACAGCGGCATGCAGTTCAGTCGCAATGAGCAAGATGATGACTACCACTTAACCCAGGAAGGCGGACACAGTCACCGACGTATTCTCCACAGCACCGATGCCACCGGACAAGCCTTGTCGAGCACCCTCGCCGAAAAGGTATTAAACACTCCCCACCTCGACGTATTTGAGCAGCATGTCGTGGTTGACCTCACCACCCAGGCAGATGCCGACTCGAGAAGCTTTCGCTGTAACGGGGCCTATGCTCTGGACACCCAGCGAGATCGCGTCTGCCTGTTTCAAGCAAAGGTCGTCATCCTCGCGACAGGTGGAGCAAGCAAAGTCTACCTCTATACCAGTAATGCTGATGGCGCTAGTGGTGATGGCATCGCCGCAGCCTGGCGGCGGGGTTGTCGCGTCGCCAACATGGAGTTTAACCAGTTCCATCCCACCTGCCTCTTCCACCCTAAAGCCAAAGCCTTCTTAGTATCTGAAGCACTACGTGGTGAAGGCGCTTACTTGTTATTGCCCGACGGTAAACGCTTTATGTTCGATTTTCACCCAAAAGGGGAACTAGCCCCTAGGGACATTGTCGCTCGCGCCATTGATCATGAAATGAAACGCCTCGGTTGTGACTGCCTCTATTTAGACATCAGCCATAAACCTTCCGAGTTTATCAACAACCACTTTCCAACCGTAAAAGCCCAATGCCTTGAATTTGGCATCGACATTACTCGCGAACGCATCCCAATTGTGCCCGCCGCGCATTACACCTGTGGCGGCATTGTCACCGACAAACAGGGCCATACCGATCTCAAAAATCTCTACGCCATTGGTGAGTGCGCATTTACAGGTCTGCACGGGGCCAATCGCATGGCCAGCAACTCCCTACTAGAATGTCTAGTATTTGCCCGTGAAGCTGCCATCAGCATTCGCGAAAACATCGACTCAATCCCAGAACCTAGCTACACAAAGGAGTGGGATTCCTCACGGGTCACCTATTCCGATGAAGATGTAGTGATTTCCCACAACTGGGATGAGTTGCGTCGTTTTATGTGGGACTACGTCGGCATTGTGCGCACACGTAAACGCCTAGAGAGAGCGGAAAACCGTGTGCGCTTATTGCAGCGGGAAATTCAAGAATACTATAGTAACTATAAGGTAAGTCGCGATTTACTCGAACTGCGAAATCTCGCCAAAGTTGCCGAATTAATCATTCGCTCTGCCATGCTGCGCAAAGAGAGTCGCGGTCTTCACTATACCCTCGATCACCCACAATTATCTGCCGTAGCCAAAGACACTATTCTAGTACCGATGAATTTTGCCGGACAGGATATTATTGTCAGCAAGACATGACCGAGCTAAGAAAGTCTCTGCGCCGAGATCTTCACAGCAGAGGCTTTCAACAAGGCGAGAAATTGGCGGTACTTAATGGGACCTAATAAGGCTGGAGAGATAAGGCAACGATAGGTCTGTCCCGCCGCGCTTGTCAGGCTGACAAGGGCCAGATAACGATTAGAATAATCCAGGCCGTAAGCCAATAGAGCTTGGCGCTGGCCATTAATGGTGGCCGTAGCACCTCCTTGCGTTAGGGCAAAAGATTCGACAACAGCTGACAACCTTAGAGCCATCCGTGCCCGGAAAAGAACCAATAACAAAATCAACTCTAGGAGACTGGCATACATCACATCACTAACGAGGCAATAAATAAGCAATGCAATCGGCACTACAAATAAATATTGCAGCCGCTGTATTTGCCAACGCTGAGTAGCACGAGATTCTTTAAAATTAAACTCAGCTTGCTGGTACACGCTGACTATCGCGAATGATGCCAACAATCGCCGCCGTGTCTTTATCTTCAGGCTCTTTACGTCCCATCAACCAAGCAAACAAATCTTGGTCTTCACAACCAAGTAGGTGCTGATAGAGAGATTGTTCGGCAGGTTTTAATTGGTCATAAGTATTTTCAAGAAAAGTCTGCAATATAATATCGAGCTCCAACATACCGCGACGACTAGCCCAAAAAAGACGATTTTTATCCATAGTACATTTAGCCACTGATTGATCCCAACAAAGCAATTCACACTTAAATCGCCGACAGGCATTATAATGCAAGCTTGAACAACTACCCATCTAAATAGCGAATAGAAATGACTGATACCATCGACAACGACACCTTAAAGGGCTGGCAGAATTTTCTCAGCCAACAAGGCGGCGCCATAAATGAGGGCTTGGTCACCTCTTTTGGCGAGTCAGCCGCTAATTATCCAAGATTGAACGCGACATTATCTGACCTCGGCGACCTAGGCGTTTTATTGCTGGAGGGTATAGACAGCAAGCGTTTTTTACAGGGTCAAAGTACCAGCGATACTGAGCAACTAAGGGCAGATACTGTGTTACCGGGTGCCATCTGCAATGCTAAGGGGCGAATGCTGACCTCCTATCACGCAGTCGAGCTAGAAGCAGACAAGCTATTGCTAATCATGCATCGGCCCCTCGTCGACACCGCTATCGACAATCTAGGTAAATACGCCGCCTTTTTCAAAACCACATTAAGTAATGCCAGTGACAACTACCGCCTCCTAGGCATTAGTGGTGCCGATTGTGAAGCTCTGCTCGAGAAGCAATTTTGCACTATACCCACAGCGATCAATCAACTATGCCTCGCTGAAGAGTGTTTACTACTGCGCAAGTCGGCACAACAATTTTTAGTGCTCGTTAAAGCAACCACAGCGGAACAACTCTGGCAAAAACTAGCCCTAAATTTTACGCCCACTGGCATAGCCTACTGGCAGCTACAATCGATCCGTGCCGGCCTAGCCCGCGTACAAACTCAGACAAGCGAACAGTTCGTGCCCCAAATGCTCAATCTACAGGCAACTGGGGCCGTGAACTTTAAAAAGGGGTGCTATACGGGCCAGGAAATAGTCGCTCGCATGCAATACCTAGGAAAACTCAAGCGCCGTACTTACCGCGTGATCATCAAAGCCTCACCACCAAAAGTGGCAACAGAAATTTACGACAGTGTTACTAATAAACTGGTCGGCAGTGTTTTAGCGGCCGCCTCAGCTGATGGAAATAGCACTGAAATACTCGCGGTATTACACGAAGAGCAAGCGTCAGCGTCTTCTTTTATCATTAATGGCGAAACGGTTGCGGCGTGCATCGCTGAATTGCCTTACTCCTTGACTAAGACGTAATGGAAAGGCTTATAGAGTACGAGTCTCTTTTTACAGGGATGGCGATTATTTCAGCCTTTACATTTATTATTAGCTTGCTGACCCTACCTTGGCTAGTTGCCCGCATTCCCAGTGATTATTTCTGCCACCAAAGGCGGCATCCGACACCTTTAAACGAAAGCCATCCCATTCTCAGAATTATGGTTTTAATCGGCAAAAACTGCCTTGGCTGGGTCCTTCTTTTGGGTGGAGTTATCATGCTTTTTATTCCCGGACAGGGACTATTGACCATAGCAATGGGCTTATTACTGATGGACTACCCAGGGAAATTCACTCTTGAGCGCAAGATAGCCGGCAATCCAAAAATTTTCAACGGTCTCAATTGGCTGCGCGCAAAAGTTAAGACGCGACCTCTAGAGCTCGATGAAGAAAATTAAGGGTTATCGACTTTATTCTAACGAAAAAGCTCAGGATTCGTTAAGCGACAAAAGCTCTATTTTATAGCCATCGGGATCTTCAACAAAGGCCAATATAGTACTACCGTGCATCATTGGCCCAGCCTCCCTTACTACTGCGCCACCCTGTCTTTTAATTTGCTCACACGTCGCATAGACATCCTCGACCCCAATGGCGATATGACCATAGGCATCACCATGAGCGTAGCTTGTTGTATCCCAATTATGGGTAAGCTCAAGCACGGTGTTTTCCTTTTCTGAACCGTAACCCAAAAAAGCCAGCGTAAAACGGCCATCTGGGAAATTTTTTCTACGCAAAAGCTCCATACCCAGTAACTCTGTATAAAACTTAATCGATTTATCGAGATCACCAACGCGTAGCATTGTATGTAGTAATTTCATCAACTCCTCTCACGAAAATACGTCGTTCAAAGTACTCCCTCAGAATAACAAATAGGCGCGCTTAAGTATCGGTAACTTTTCACCCACAAAAATATACGACTTGAAGTGGCCATTGCTAACCACAACTCATCGTTTTTTCGTTTCACACATTTCAGCAATCATCTCAAATCAGGGACTTATTACTTGAAATCAAACAAACCCGACAACTATTAAAAAGCCATTTGCTTGGCAGCCAATTCGCGCATAATGTCCTCTGCCCCCCCGCCAATCGCGTAGGCACGTACTTCTCGGTAAATGCGTTCAACCTTATTACCGTGCATAAAACCACTACCCCCAAAAACCTGTACCGCTTCACGAGCGCAAAACTCCATAGTCTCCGCAGCCATCAATTTAACCATGCTCAATTCCGAAATGGGCATACTTTCATTTTCCATTTGCCAAGCCGTTTTTTCGATAAATGCCTGTGTAGCAGCAATGCGTTTACCCATTTCAACAAATTTATGGCGAATTACCTGATGATCAATTAAACGTTGCCCAAAGGTTTTACGCTCTCTCGCCCAGGCGACAGCCTCATCCATACAGACCATAGCCAGAGCATTCGCCATTGCAGCCAGCCCCAAACGTTCGGCATTGAAATTACCAACAATAATACCGAAGCCTTTATTTTCTTCACCAATAAGATTTTCCACTGGGACTTTGCAGTCATTAAAATACAGTGCCGCGGTGTCAGATGAATGCCAACCCATTTTTTTCAATGAGCTCGCACTAAATCCCGGCGTGTCTTTTTCGATTAATAACAAAGAAATCCCAGTACGACCAGGACCACCGGTACGTACAGCAACAGTAAAAAAATCTGCCCTCGTACCACTGGTAATAAACATTTTAGAACCATTAACAATATAATGCTCACCTTCACGCTTTGCTGTGGTTTTCAGGTTGGCCACGTCAGAGCCACCCGATGGCTCTGTAATAGCCAGAGCCGATATTTTTTCGCCAGAAACAATGCCGGGGATTATCTTCGCTTTCATTGCCTCGGTGCCTTGATTGACAATGGGTGGCATACCTATTGTGTGCGTGATTAAACTAGAATTAACACCCCCGCCCCCAGACCGCGCTTGTTCCTGAGCTGAGATAATACTAAAAAAATGGTCGGTCTCAGGCACACCCCCATACTCCTCGGGATAGCCCATTTGCAACACACCCAGCTGTGCCGCCTTTGAGTAAAGATCACGAGGGAAAATACCCGCCTCTTCCCAGTCAATGAGATTTGGTGCTATTTCTTTATCGACAAAGCGACGATACATATGCCGCCAGGCGTCGTGATCCTCGTTGTAATACAGATTGTTCAGTGGCTGATCAAACCATGAGGTAAAATTACTTAAGGCCATATTAATTCCTCGATCACTGCGCGTTCCCAGATTTAAACAACACTATTTCAAGCATCATTTTTGAGAAAGCAATCATCAGACGATGTATTTAATTCTGCAAGAACCCACAAGAGCGATCGTAGAACTCGTCTCTTCTTGTTAGCTTATTCAAGAGAATCATTCTAACGACTTAATAATGTCTGACCCAGCGTTCAACTATTGCTGGTTAATTCGAAGAATAAAAAAACGCCCGTCCTTTACCTAGCCTCTGAGCACGATAATTGGAGTTGAATGGATTAAAGCGTTGCTGATTGTCATCAGCTGATGAGTTTCAAACTCAATAGCGAGGGGCCTTAATTAAAAGGCTAGACAAATTACGATTTGCCGATTACAAGCCTAGTTGACGAGCAGCCAGGTCACGCATAATTTCTTCCGAGCCGCCACCAATGGCATAGACTCGCACTTCGCGATAAATGCGTTCCACCTTATTACCGCGCATATAACCCGTGCCACCCAGTATTTGTAGCGCTTCTCGGGCACAATATTCCATTGTTTCAGTGGCGTGGACTTTAAGCAGACTTAGCTCGGTGACCGGTACTTCACCCTGCTGCATTTGCAGGGCTGTGCGTTCCATCATTGCTTGAGAGGTAAGAATTCGCTTTGCCATCTCGGCAATTTTATGGCGAATCACCTGGTGCTCCATTAAACGATGACCAAAGGTAACTCGCTCGCGAGCCCAGGCAACAGCCTCATCCATACAAACCATCGCCAGTCCCGTAGCAAAGGCAATAATGCCTAAACGCTCGGCATTAAAATTGAGCATAATGCCGGGGAACCCTTTATTTTCAAGGCCAATCAAATTTTCAACGGGCACACGGCAGTCATCAAAAAATAAGGTGGCGGTGTCAGAACACCACCAACCCATTTTCTTCAATTCGGTTTGGGTGAAACCCGGTGTCTCTTTTTCAATTAGCAACAAAGAAATTCCTTTGCGGCCCTCTTCACCAGTGCGCACAGCGACGGTGTAGTAATCGGCACGCATTCCACTGGTAATATAAGTTTTAGAACCGTTAACGATGTAATGGTCGCCGTCTCTACGGGCTGTGGTTTTCAGGTTGGCAACATCCGAACCACCCGTTGGTTCGGTGACTGCAAGAGCCGATATTTTTTCGCCACTAATCACTTCCGGTACAACACGAGTTTTCATTGCTTCTGTGCCCATGGCCAGTATCGGTGGCATCCCTATACTGTGGCTATTTAAACTCGGATGTACACCGCCACCACCAGCGCGCGCCAATTCCATACAAGTGACAATATCAAAGAAGGGGTCAGGCTTTTCGACACCACCATACGCCTCCGGGTATCCCAATTGCAGTAACCCAATATCGGCAGCCTTCTTATATAGCGCACGCGGAAAGGTTTCCGCCTCTTCCCATTGTTCTACGTAGGGTGAGATTTCTTTATCGACAAAGCTGCGAAGAGTACGACGCCATGCTTCGTGATCCTCATTATAATATTGCCCGGAAAGGGGTTGATCGAACCACGAAGTAAAGGTGCCTAAAGCCATAATAATCTCTAATTGTTATTTATTATTAGTGGTGAAAAACTCAAGCAGGACGTAGCGCTGGCAATTCAAGCGTCAGTACAGCCGGCACACAAAGCCCATTATCTGTAGAGATATTAATTCTCACATCCAGAAAATGCCGATCATTATCCCTGTAACACTTTTCAACTGTGCCCTCGCCTTGCAAAGTGTCACCCGCATAAATGGAGCTGCGCATTTGCATTTGGCGCTTGCGAATAAAAACGTGGGGGCCTGCCCAGTCGGTGACAACTCTATCGATAAAACCTTCAATCGCCATCGTATTTAAATAGATTTCTTTCTGCCCCTGATGACGAGCATAGGCGGGATTGTGGTGCCCGGGGAAGTAATCCTGTGTCGCCGCGGCATCGAGAATAACCCGCTCAAAGGGGACGTCCACAGTGACGGGTGTAACCATGTCGCCCTCGCTAATTTCACTCCAGTATTTAAACGTCATGTCGCGGCTCATGCTTCGCCCTCCGGCACATAATATCGAAATAAGCTATTGGTCTGCTCGGCAATAAGCTGTTCGCGCTGATTAAAAAATTGCGCTTTAGTGGTAAGAAAATGGCCGACCCCTAAGCGGGTTTTCTTTTCTTCCGAGACATCAATCAGCTCGTCGACAACAGAAATACGATCACCCAAATACAGGTGGCGATGAAATTCAGTATCCGTCGCGACATTAATTAATGTATCACCCGGTAGCGGTATCTTCATGGCAATAAAATAGTGTTCCCGCTCTTTTTCGGGGTGCCATTGTAAGGCCATGGCCCAGGTCAGCAATAGTCCCGGTGGGGCTACAATCCCGCCCCATTGCTGATTGGCATAGTCTTCGTTCCAATAACTGGCGTTGCCATCTTCCACCATAGAGCAATAGACCTTGATCATTTCCCAATTCACGGAAAATTCAGCAACCACCTTTTTACCCGGCTTATTTAGCAATTTGACAGCATCTTCATAGGTGCCGTAAGCCAACGGAAAGGGTTCGTTAAATGTTTCACTCATGGGCACATCCTCATTCGTTATTTCTCTCTATGCAGGCTGAAATTGCGGAATTTTTATATCGCCCCGCGCTTCAAACACCACTTCAACTGCCATATCGACACTTACCTTGTTGACATCACAATTAAGTACATTGGCCATCATGCGCGGACCTTCGTCCAATTCAATAATAGCGAGTACATAGGGTAGGTCCGCCTGATAAGAAGGCAATGGCGATTGGTAAATAACTGAGTAGCTATAAACCGTGCCTTTGCCACTGAGTTGCTTCCAGCTGATATCCTGATTAAAACAAGTGGGGCACCAAAGGCGCGGATAATAAAAACTGGCCTCACACTCACCACAATAGGGCAGCACCAGTTTATCGTCTTTGGCGTGCTGCCAATAAGGCGCTGCACAGTCAGTGATTCGCGGTAGCGGTTTGGCAGGAGGCGTTGCCGCTGCCGACGTTACATCACTCATACTTTTTTTACCTGTTATTTTCCGACACACACTTAGCTATTTAAGCACTGCGACCCAGAATTAATGTTGAATGCTCACTCATCATCCCGCCGTAGGA
>JBFJYH010000007.1:0-80589 GCA_041622675.1 Porticoccaceae bacterium | reverse complement strand
TATCGCATCGTTGATGGCTTGGTTGCGGGGCAGGTGATGGTGATTATCGATAACCTGCCCGAGCAGTGCTACAACTGGGGCATGTGGGCGTATACCGAGCCACGCGAGGGCGACGTAAAAAAACAAGCTGACCGGGAGATGTTTTTGCTCGAGTGGTTGGTTAAGGCGTTGGATGCCGCCGGTGTGCCCGATGTGCGCAGCGACGCTGAGGGCGAGGCAGAGGAGCGCTTGCTACTCATGCTGCTGCACGACACCCGCCAGCGCGAGCGCAATGGCCGGGAGCTGTACAGCAAGGCAGAGATGGCGCGCAGGCTGGGTGTAGACCGCCGTTGCCTGGATGCCCGCTACAAATGGGGCCAGCGCTGTGTGGTGGCCCGCCGTGCGCTGGATGATTTGATTGCCGGTGCGCTGGGGCCAGTGGCGCAGGCGATTAACACAATTAACTCGCGAGCGGCCTAACCATGACTGACGACCAGGTTGACCTGTTTGGAGACACCCATTTATTCAGCGTTGAAAAAGACCCCATGCAATCGGGGCTGGAAAAAATGGAGGACAACGCCTACACCCGGTTTTGCAAAAAACATTACGCGCTTATCGACAAATTAGCCGACGTCGGCTTGCCCGCCCCCGGCGAGCAAATTCGGCTTGTTACCCGCCGCACGTTTAACGCAATTCAGTTTATCGAGTACATCGCCGACCGCGAGCCCATAAAAACCATGAAAATCGCCATTTACTCCATTAATTTCAACGCTGCAAAAATTTTGCTAGCGCTAGTAGAGTCGCGCAAAATAGAAAATATCGATATTTTAATGTCGAATCTGCGCAACAAGGCCCACAGAGAAAAAGAAGAGCTCGTCAAAAAAATGTTTACCGACCACCCGCGCATATCTCTATTTTTCTGCTCGTCACATGCCAAGGTTTTCAGCTGTGAAACCCACGCGGGTAATTTTTACACGCTCGAGGGCTCAGGCAACATGGCCTACAACAGCCGAGTCGAACAATACGTGATTGACAACGACCCCGACATGTATGCGTTTACAGCGCAATGGATGGACGAAATAAAATCATTTTTAGCTGGGCTAAAAGAGCTAGAAATTTGCGAATAATAGCAAAATAATTGAAAAAAACTATTGTCTATATTTCAAAGTGCGGTATAATAAACCCATACAAACAAACAAGCACGGAGAATTAAAATGAAAGCACAACACTTTTTAACAGAAAACAAGCCCGCTGATTTTGATAACAATGATTACATAAGCATGTTGCAAGATGCGGCTGCTGCGGTCACTGATTCAGTGCTAGGTGATGAAGAGCTTGAGACGTATTTGTTTAGTGATGGCTCATATATTGTGCGCCTAGCTGACGAATACAACGCATTTGAGAGCATTGATGACGGCTCTATAGAGTGGGACGATGACCTAGCTGGTTATTATGTGATAAATAAAAAAGCGCTGTTAAATGACATTGATGGCTGTGTTTTTGAGGACAGCTATGGGGACGGGGTTGCGCTGTATAACAACACGTCATGCAGCACGTATCGTGCGCTAGCAGAGGCAGCGGGCTTGGATTATCAAGAATACGCCAATTATTTATAGGTATAAAAAAAGGCCCCTGAGTAGGGGCCTTTGCTGCCTGTTCGGCAGTAAACAATTATGCGCAGAGGCATAATTTATATTTCTAAGCTGCCTGTTCGGCAGTGATTGAAGTTAAGCATAGTGTTTTAAGATAATCAAGCAGGTGCAGTAAATGACTGAGCAAAAACAGCAAACAGCCGAACCCAAAAAGCGCGGAGGCGCGCGCAAAGGCACCGGCCCCAAAGGCCCGCACGGGCGCGAGACTAAAAAAAACTACACGGTTGGCTTGTACCCCTCACAAGTAGAACTAATCACCAAAAAGCATGGGCTGACATTGCAGCGGTGGTTGAATAAGGTGGTAGAAGGCGAAACAAAAAACATTAAATAATTGAAAAAAGCTATTGCTTTTAATTCAAAGTGCGGTATAATAGACCTACACACACAGAAACACACCGACCTGGCGGGTTCCAGGATTAGGAGAGCTAAAATGGCAATATTTAATATAACAGGTAAAATCGGCGCGTTAACCACGTATAGTGTTTCGGGTTCAAGTGACGAACTAGCCGCTTTTTCAGACAAAATAAAGAATATTACAACCTATCCCACGCGAGTATCGGGTTCTGAAATCACAGGCAAGGGCAGTAAGCGCGACATCTCGTCGATACGCGACTTGGTTGAGTCGTTAGTAAAATCTAGTGATGTAAAAAAATCAGGCACCACAGGCCGCTACATCGAGCTCCTCAGCACCGCAATTAATAATAATTTGAATAGCGGTAAATCATGGGTGTGCGACGGTTATACAGTTGACAAAAACAGTCTTGACCCCTCATGGGAAGGTCAGCAAATTTGTTATGTGTATCCACTGTAGGGGTAAAGGTAATGAAATTTCGTTTAGTAGACGCAGGAAGAACCACCGAGTTTAACGCTGCCACCCAGCTTGAGCTTGCTAGAGGGATACGAGCTGGGATATTTAAATTATGGGGAACGTCCCCGCGCTGGCGACATATAATGATTGAGTTGCAGGTAGCAACGGACAGCGGGGAGTGGCTGTCACCTAATTATCCAGAATCCGCACAAACAATGCGCTGCTCAATTAATACAGAAATTAACAGCAGAATTTGGGCATTGTGCGCGAGGGCGAATCAGCGTGGCACGTGGTTTGAGCACGAGATGGCGAACATTTCGCGATTTATATTGGAGTAATGATGTATAAAATCTATTTAAAAAAAAGAACAGCGCGTGGCAGCGAGGTCGATACAGCCTCGCGCACTACTACGCCAAGCCCGGCGGCAGCAGAAGCTGCGTTTCGTGATTTATTGGTGCGTACCGAGCTCGACGGGCAGCCGGTAGCGGCAGTTTTGTCGCTGAATAATCGGCATTTAATGTATCACCGTTTTGACCGGGGGCCTGGTGATGCTGATTACGTCGCCCCAAACGCGGATATAAAACTTTTTCACGATCTGTGAGCATTACAAAGGCCCGCCTATTTGTGACCGATGCGCGGGTCGTAGGTATGAGGTGGCCATGATCAAAAGAGAAACTCACGAGAAGTTGAAAAAAAGCACTTGACGAAATACGACACTTTGTCTTAGTATTCCCCATGCTGGCGCTAAATCCATTAAACATGTGATTTGCGTCATTTTTATATCAAAAGCCCGCTTCTTGCGGGTTTTTTTATGCCCGGAGTTTATATGAGAGGTCACAGCGATGCAGTAGTTGAAAGCTGGTTGTTGAGGATTGTTGGGCATGAGGGCGAATTTTCTGAGAATAAATTAGACCCCGGTAATTGGACGGGCGGCGTTATTGGTCAGGGACTGCTGAAGGGTACGAAGTTTGGCATAAGCGCGAAAAGTTACCCTGGTTTAGATATTGCCAGTTTGACGCTGTCTGATGCGGTGGCGCTTTACCAGCGCGATTTTGTAAGGCCGATGAAGCTGGGCCGGTATCGTGATGGTGTGGCGTTTCAGTTGTTGGATTTTGCGGTGAACGCGGGGCCTGACCGGGCTATTCGTCGTTTGCAGCGAGCGGTTGGCGTTGGCATGGATGGTGTTGTTGGGCCGCTAACGTTGGCGGCCCTTGAGGCGTTTGGCGAGAGCGATGTGATTATGTTGCTGCTGGCTGAGCGCATTGAGTTTTTGACGTATTTGCGCAATTGGAATGATGCCGGCAAGGGCTGGATGCGTCGCATAGCGGATAATTTGCGGTTTGGCGTGATGGATTCTAGCAAGTGATGGGCCTGGGTGATCATATTGGGGGCCCGGGTCTTGCGCAAGCTGGGCATAAAATAACGGCAACGGGTGGTGGTGTGGCGGTAAGTAGCGGTGCGCTGGGCTGGTTGGCGGATAATCATTTGTTGTTGTCGAGCTTTGGTATTTTGGTAGGTATTGCGGTGGGCCTGTACGGGCTGGTATTGCAGCGTCGACGTGATAAGCGGGAGCAGGCGGAGCACATTGCGAAAATAAAGCGGATTTTGGCGGGTGAGTAACAAGGCGCTGGCCATTCTGATCCATGGGTTTAATGTTTGGGATGGTGGCCGGGCGACGGTGGGCAGGTTGCGCCCGTTTTTGTCGGCGAACGGCATCCCGTCTCTGTCAATCAATTACGGTTATGTTGGGCTGATTGGTACGCGCCTGCGCAACGGTAAAATAGCTGAGAGGGTGGCGCGAGCAACACGGGTGGCTGTCGATGGCGGGTTTCGGCCTGTGGTTATCGGGCATTCAAACGGGTGTGCGATTGCGCATTTGGCTATGCAGCAGGTTTGGAGCGAGTGTTCAGCCAGTGTTATTTATATCAATCCTGCGCTGACGTCTGATGCAGAGCTGGCACCGGCGGTATCACAGTTGGCAGTGTGGCATAGCCCGAGCGATAAGCCGGTGCGATGGAGCAAGTGGCTACCGACGTCGGACGCTCGCCCGTGGGGTGAGATGGGCGCTGTTGGCTACACTGGCGACGACACACGGGTGACGAATTACAACAAGGAGTTGATGGAGCCGCCAAGCACCGGGCACTCCGATTTATTTAGCGACGAGTTGCTGCCATTCTACGGGCCGCTACTGGCTGCTGGCGTGGTGATGGGTGGCAGGCAAGGCGCGCAGGTGGTGTGGTGATAGATGTTAATATCGATGGCTTAGAGCAAGCGCTGAAGGCGCTTAATTCTCAGCAAAAACAAATCCCATTCGCAACAGCGCTTGCGTTAACCCGTACAGCCAAGGCGGTCGAGCAAGATGTTAGGGCAGAGATGCCTAGAGTCTTCGACAATCCAACGCCGTTCACAATCAAGGGCACGTACACAAAGCCAGCAAAAAAAAGCAAGCTGTTTGCTGAGGTGGGGCTCAAAGATCACACAGCAAAAGGCGGCAACGCAAGAGATTATCTCCAACCCCATATTTACGGGGGCAAGCGGACGGCGAAGCGGTCGGAGAAATCATTGCGCAGCCGGGGGCATTTGGCAGGCAGTGAATTTATGGTGCCGGGTCGCGGTGCCAAGCTAAACAAATACGGAAACATCCCCAAAGGCCAAGTTGTTAAAGCTATGTCAAACGTGCGTGGGCACTTCGACTCACGGCAAGATTCTAAAACAGCAGGCAAGTATTTTTGGCTGCCGGGCCACGGGATATTCTTTCGCAAAGGCAAGCAGCTAAAAGCGTTCCTGGTGGTAGCGAGGAATTTAAGATACAAAAAACGCTTTGATTTTCATGGGTTTGCTGCACGTAGAGCGCAAGCACATCTGCCTGGCGAAGCGCAAAAAGCAGTCCAGCAAGCCATCGACACAGCCCGGTGACCCCCCCTATAGGTTCTTCTGTGAAGGCTTCCGACACGGGTAATTCGAAGCTCGTTTTTTTTGCAGAGGGGGAGTTGCTATGGGCTTCCTTCCTTTGGTGTTGTTGCTGAAAAAGGTTTTATTTTGGCTCGAATTGTTAACAAAAAAGAGTTGTCAGAAATCCTTGGTATTTCTGAACGCACGTTAACTGAGCATCAAAAAGCTGGCCTGCCAATTCTGGTCGACGGTGTTCGCGGTAGTGAAAATCAGTACAACACGGCTGACGTGATCACCTGGTTGATAGAGCGAGCAATAAACGGCAAGCGCGAAACGTCACGCGACCGGCTTGACCGAGTTCGCGCCGACCGCGAAGAAATTGGCCTGGCCAAAGACCTTGGCGAGCTGATCCCCGCCGCCGAGCTGGAAGATGCTTTTACCTCGAAAGTTATTGCGGTTAAAAATCTACTACTGCAGGGCGATGCAAAATTAAAAACCGAGCTAGACGCTCTATACAACATTGAGATCGATATCGAATTACTGAATGACAATACTCGTAACATCCTCACCCAGCTATCAGAAGATGCTGGGCACATTAGATGATTTATTACAGCGAGTATTCAGTAATTTTGCGCCACCGCCACGGCTGAGCACTACCGAGTGGGCCAACGCCCACCGCTGGCTGCCCTCGCAGCAATCAGCAATACCCGGCAAATATAGCACGAGCATTACGCCCTGGATTCCCGGCATGCTCGATGCGCTAGACGAAAAAACCGTTCGCAAGGTCACCTGCATGAAATCGGCGCAAGTGGCCTGGACAGACGGCGTTAACAACAACTACATCGGGCGGCGAATACATATTGACCCTTGTGGGATAGTAATTTTATTCCCCAAAGAAAAAACCATCCGCCGGTTTCTCGATCAAAAGTTTGTGCCGATGATCAAATCGTCACCAGCACTTAAACCACTGGTTGACGTGTCGACCAGTCGTGCCACGGGTAACCGTCAAGACTACAAAGAATTCCCCGGCGGGTTTATCTCGCTAGTGGCATCGAACGCGCCCGACAATGTAAAAAGCCAGTCGGCCCCGGTGCTAATCATTGAAGAGCCCGACGACTGCTCGCAAAACGTCGCCGGGCAGGGCGACTCAATATTGCTGGCAGAAGAGCGGGTTAAAACGTTCCCCAACAGCAAAATCATATCCGGTGGCACACCCACAATATCAAGCGTGTCGACGGTTGAAGCTGACTACGCAGCCAGTGACCAACGAAAGTTTTACATCCCCTGCCATGATTGCGGCGAAAGCCACGTACTCGCGTGGGACAACGTCACCTGGCAAACCGATGAAAGCCTGGCAGACCCCGTTCTAGCCAATGCCGTGCTCGACTCGGCCCGTTACGTCTGCCCACATTGCGGCGTTTTGTGGACAGATTTTGAAAAAAACAGGGCCGTAAAAAAAGGCGAATGGCGGGCCGACGCACCATTTCACGGCCATGCCGGGTTTTACATTAACGAGCTGTACAGCCCGTTCCCTGGTTCAACACTGCCTCGGCTGGTTGAACGCTATTTAAAAGCCCAGCACAAATTAAAAGCAGGTGACGACAGCTCAATGATCGTCTTTACCAACACCTGCCTTGGCCTTGGTTACAAACTCGAAAGCGACGCCCCTGAAGTTGATATCCTAAAAGCGCGGGCGCTCGACTACGAAGAAAAAACCATCCCCCACGGCGGCCTGCTACTTACCGCCGGGGTCGACTTCCAGCACGACCGCATTGCCATCGTGCTGCGGGCATGGGGTCGAGGTGAAGAATCATGGCTCGTGTGGTGGGGTGAAATATACGGCAACACAATGCTGATAAACGACCCCGTTTGGGACGAACTCGACAGTATTTTATTCCACAGCTACCGCCACGCCTCTGGCGCCCAACTGCGAGTCACAGCGGCTAGCCTCGACTCATCCGACGGGCAAACCAGCGACGCGGTTTACCACTACGTTCGCTCGCGAGACAAAGTCGGGTTAATGGCCATCAAAGGCTCATCAACCACCACGCGTAACGTTGAAATTTACACCAAGCCTAAAGTGGTTTTTGAACCCGACGACGACCAAAAAACCAAGGCCCAAAAAATGGGCCTGCAAGTCAACATCGTCGGCACCATTAAAGCAAAAGACCTGTTTTTTGGGCGACTAAAACTAGAAGGTGACGGCCCTGGCCGAATCCACTACTACCAAGACGTGCGCCAAGACTACTACGACCAAATCACTGCCGAGGTCAAGGTCCCACACCGCACCCAAAAGAACACCTTTGTGTACCAGAAAAAAGCCGGCGTCGCTAACGAAGCGACCGACTGCGAAGTCTACGCACTGCACGCCGCTCGCTACTTAAAAACGCATCTCATGAAAGCCGATGCCTGGGACGCAATAGAAAAAACCGTACTACAAGCCGACCTATTTACCCAGCCGCCACAGCGGCCCGTCGCGCCAGCGCAAGCGCCTGCTGCACCCGCAGCCAGCCCGCCGCGTAAAAAAGGCCGCGTACTCAGCCGAGGAATCGACTAACAATGGCAATTACACTCACCCAGGCCCAAACTCAGCTTGACGCCTGGCTGGCTGCCGACACAGCCGTGGCCAGTCGCCAAAGCTACACCGTCAACGGCCGCAGCGTCACCCGTGCCGACGCTGCTGAAATCACCCAAAAAATAGAATACTGGGCCGCAAAAGTAGACACACTCAGCGGCACCCGCCGCCGAGGTGTTGCCCGCGTGACACCTCTTTAATGGCTGCCAACATGCCACCGGCAATGAAAAAAGCCGTGCAAAAAGCCGCGCGCGGCACGCTGGCCGACCGCTATGTAAGCTGGCGAGACCCCGTAAAAGGGCTGCAACATCGCAACGCCCGCGTGCAAATGGCCATCAGTGATAGTTACATCGGCGCATCGCGCACCCGTCGCCCCTTTCGCAACTGGTTCGTGTCCGGCAAATCAGCAGACGCCGACCTACTGCCCGAGCTGCCCACCCTGCGCGCGCGCAGTCGCGACATGGTGCGCAACAACCCGCTGGCTGCAGGCGCTATAAACACCGTCACCACCAATGTGGTTGGCACCGGCCTGCGCGTGCAATCGTCAATCGCCCGCGACATTTTAGGCATGACCGAAGACCAGGCCACCGCCTGGCAAAACCAAACCGAATTTGAATGGCGCCTGCTGGCCGAGTCAAAAGACATTGACCTGCGCCGCCGTCTTAATTTCGCTGGCCTGCAAGAGCTCGCCTTTCGCAATACATTAGAAAACGGCGACGGCTTTGCCGCGCTGCCTATGGTCGCCACACCCGGCCAACCCTATACAACCCGTGTGCAGCTTATTGAAGGCGACCGGGTTTGCAACAAAGCCAGCAAACAAGACAGCGCCAGCTTAATTGCCGGTGTGCACTTAAACACCCACGGCGCAGCAACCGCTTACGACATATTAAAAGCCCACCCAGGGGCACTAAACAAAAAAGCTACCGACTGGGTAACTGTTCAAGCGCGCGGCGCACGCAGCCAGCGCCTAAACATCATTCACCTTTACGAAGTGCGCCGGCCCGACCAAACCCGTGGCATGCCCTATTTGGCGCCGGTTATAGAGCCCCTAAAACAACTCGGCCGCTATACCGAGGCAGAGCTAACAGCCGCCGTTGTCTCTGGCATGTTCACTGTCTTTATAAAAACACCCGAAGGCCGTGGCAGCATGATGGGTGCCAACGAAGTCGAAGGCAGCACCGACGCCGACCGAGACTACGAACTCGGCAGCGGCGCAGTGCTCGAAGGCCTCCCTGGTGACGAAGTTCAAACCATCGACCCCGGCAGGCCCAACCAAGCCTTTGACCCCTTTGTGCAAGCTATATTGCGCCAAGTGGGTGTCGCCCTCGAGCTGCCATTTGAAGTGCTTATTAAACACTACACCAGCAGCTACACCGCCGCCCGCGCCGCCCTACTAGAAGCGTGGAAGTTCTACCGCAAGCGCCGCGTTTGGCTCGCCAGCAACTTTTGCCAACCCGTGTACGAAACCTGGCTACACGAAGCCGTTAGCACCGGGCGCATTAACGCCCCCGGCTTTTTAACAGACCCCCGCATTCGCAAAGCCTACTGCATGGCCACCTGGCACGGCGACGGCATGGGCGTACTCGACCCCGGCCGCGAAGCAACCGCCGCTGAAAAACGCATGAACATTGGCATAACCACCTTGCCAGAAGAAATCGCCGCCTACGACGGCGGCGACTGGGACGCCAAACACAGCGTGCAAACCCGCGTTACCCGCGCCCGGCGCGAAGAAGGGCTCGACACCAACCACGGTGGCGAACCCATCAATCCGCCGGGTTTTCACTCTGGCGATTTGCCGTGATTGACTTTGGTCTATGAAGGTTTTTATTAATGAATTGTTCTATATCACTTTCTCTATATTTACGGCATTTTCCCACCTTGACGTAAGGGAGGTCGACCGCCCTGTTTGATACCCAGTTATCTAGGGTTTTTTCTGATACGTCTAAAATTCGGGCAGCGTCACTCTTATTAAGAAGGCGGGCCAAAATAGGTTCCCCTTCGGGTGATATACGTTCGTGTTGATTACTTTTGCTCATATGTTTCTGCTCTTGGGTAATTAAGGGAAGAGCGAAGAGCATCCCCTTTTCAATCTTCAAAGTCACGAATAATTGGAACAGGGAATTCCCTATCTCATCTATTCGTCAGGGTCTATGTCGCTTATAGCAGACACTTAAATCATCCTGGTTTCTTCTGTTAATAAAAAAGGTTTCCAATGTCAAAAGTTATCGACGTAGTGAACGCCCCCTGGGCTATCACCCAAACCATGCTCGGCACCATTACCGACATTTACATGAGCCACCTGCGTGGCGAGCGTTCCGACATTGCAGCGCTTGAGGCCAGCTACGGCAAAACCTTCGACAACAAGCAAGAAAATTACCAGGTTATAAACGGCGTCGCCGTGCTGCCCGTACACGGCGTAATGGCCAAGCGCATGAACATGTTTCAAGCCATTTCTGGCGGTGTTTCGCACGAAATAGTGGCAGCCGACTTTCGCGACGCCATGGCAAACAGCAAAGTAAAAGCCATTGTTCTTGATGTCGACTCACCCGGCGGCACCGTCCACGGCACAGCAGAACTTGCCGACATCATTTACCAAGCCCGTGGTGAAAAACCTATTACCGCCGTGGCTAACGGCTTAATGGCCTCTGCTGGCTACTGGCTGGGCTCAGCCGCCGACGAAGTCGTCATGACATCACGAACAACAGAAATTGGCAGTATCGGCGTCGTTACCCAGCACGTCGAATACTCAAAACGAGACCAAGCCAACGGCGTCACCCGCACCGACATTTATGCCGGTGAATTCAAACGCTTGGTGAGTGGTGCAAAAGCCCTCAGCGCCGAAGGCAAAGGCTACATTCAAGCCCAGGTTGACTACCTTTACGCCGTGTTTTTGTCGACAGTCGCCAAACACCACGGCATCAATGCCGAACAAGTGCACACACAAATGGCCGATGGCCGCATATTCATTGGCGAGCAGGGCATCGAGGCCGGTTTGGCCACGCGTATAGCGCCTTTAGAACAAGTTATCGAAGATCTGGTCACCACGGGCAGCACCCGTGTGGCTATAACCCCCCGCGCATCCGCTGCGCACTCACCAAAAGAGACCCCAACTATGGACATTAGCAAAGAGTCGATCGAAACCGATCACCCCGACCTTGCTGCTGCTTTCCGCGCAGAGGGTGCAACGGCGGAAAGCCAGCGCATTCAAGCGGTAGCCGCACAAGCACTACCCGGCCACGAGGCCCTTATCGAAAGCGTCAAATACGACGGCAAAACCACCGGTGCTGAAGCCGCCGTTTTAGTGTTAGCCGCTGAAAAAACAGCCCGTCAGCAAGCCGTTGCCGACATTACAGCAGACGCCCCCGTGGTGCCTGTTGCCGCCACCGGCAGCGATGAAGACGAACCAGAAGCCCCAGCGCCTATGGACCCCGCCGCAATCGGTGCCCGCGCCAAACAAATCGTCGCAGAACAGGCCAAGCTAGGGCACACCATTAGCGCCAGCCAAGCCGTCAAACTCGCACAAAAAGAGGCCAAATAATCATGGGCAACCCCACACAAACAAAAAACTACACCGCCGGCGCGGCCATCACTAAATACCGCTTGGTTAAATTCGGCGCAGCCGACGGGGCCGTGCTAACAGGCGCAGCGTCCACCGACCTGCTTATTGGCGTTAACGAAGCGCTCGACGTTGCCAGTGGTGGCCGTGCCGACGTTATTCGCGCCGGTATTGCCGAAGTTGAATACGGCGGGGCCGTCACACGTGGCGCCAAACTGACCTCAGACGCCGACGGCAAAGCTGTTGCCGCAGCCCCTGCCAGCGGTGTTAACGCGCACGTTATTGGTACAGCAGAGGTGAGTGGTGTCGACGGCGACATTGGCTCCGTCTTCATCAGCCCCAGCGTCATGCAGGGCTAAACCAAACTCCCCAGAATAACCCCATTTAAGAGGATATCCCCATGGGCGCACCATTTCCTATTACACCCGAATTAACGGCAATTGCCATTGCCTACGAAAACCGCCGCATGATTGCCGACCTGGTCATGCCACGGGTCGCAGTTGGCAAGCAAGAGTTTAAATACTGGTTACAAGACCTCAGCGAAGGCTTTACCGTGCCCGACACCAAAGTGGGCCGCAAATCTCAGCCCAACGAAGTCGAATTCAGTGCCACCGAGCAAACCAGCGCGACAGAAGACTACGCGCTCGACGACCCCATCCCAATGAGCGACATTCTGAACGCCCCTGACAATTACGACCCCGTCAGCAGGGCGGTCGAAGGCATCGCCAACCTGTTAGCCCTGGGGCGCGAAGTGCGTGTGGCCAGCATGGTGTTTGACGCTGCGAATTACGCCACGGCTAACAAAACCACACTATCAGGCACCAGCCAGTGGAGTGATTTTGACAATTCCGACCCCGCTGTCGCTATTTTAGAGTCATTTGACACGATGGTAATGCGCCCCACCGAGGGCGTTATTGGCCGTGCCGTAGCCACCAAACTGGCTACACACCCCAAAATCGTCAAGGCCTACCACGGCAACGCGGGCGACAGTGGCGTGGTGCCTATGGGCTTTTTGGCCGACCTGCTTGAGCTAGACGCCCTGCACGTGGGTGAAGCCTTTATTAATACCGCTAAAAAAGGGCAAAGCCCTGTGCTCGCATCAGCCTGGGGCAAGCACGCCTCGTTCTACCACAAAGACCCAATGGCCGACACCCAGCGTGGTACAACCTTTGGCTATACCGCCGAGTTTGGTGGCCGCATTGCCGGGCAGGAAGACGACTCCAGCATAGGCATGCGCGGTGGCATTCGCGTGCGCGCAGGCGAATCAGTCAAAGAGCTCATTACCGCCAACGACCTGGGCTACATGTTTGTCAATGCAGTTGCCTGATTAACCAAAAAGCACAAAGCAACAAGCCCCACCAAAAAGGCCGCACGGTAACCCCTGCGGCCTTTTTGTTTTTACGATTTATTTAAAAGGCAAATCATGAGCAAGAAAAAATACACCTGTAACTGGCCCCTGCAGCACAATCGCGAAACCTACACCGAAGGTGTCAACCTTACGGCCAAAGAGGCCGAGCCACTGCTCGCAGCAGGCGCCATTAGCCTACCCAGCAAGGGTAAAGCTCAACCACCCGCTGCTGAGACGCCAACCGGTGATGAAACACTCAGGTCAGACGACTAAGCCATGGCTTTTACCGAAGACCCTGCCGACTTCATCGACCAAACCGACTTTGCCGTAGCTATGCGCTGGATAGACGAAAACACCGTCGAGCACTTTCTCAACGGTATTATCAACCACGACGTGCAATTTTATGGCGACTTTCAAAGCGCGAGCTACCAGGGCAGCACTGTTACCGTTGCCCGTATCGACATGCCCCGGCACAAGCACGGCGACGAGCTGCTCGATATCGACAATGCCACCACCTACAAACTGCAAAACGTCGTCAAAGACGATGGCGTACTGCGCATTATAGAAATCACCAAATAGGCCCGCCATGCTCGACGCCCTTGTCGCACAAATAGCCACCGCGCCACTGCTCAACGGCAATGCGCAAAAAGCCTGGTCCATGCAACCCGTCGACGAACTCAGCGAAGATGCGCCAGCCTGTTTTGTTTTCCCGTCAAAAGAAAATGCCGGTGGCGAATTGCTCGATAACACCGTTGTGCAGCAGGTCGCCACAGAATGGTCGCTAATGATTGTTTGCGAGTTCGCGGTTTTAGAAACCCTGCGCGGCCAAATACGTGACAAATTGCTTGGCTGGCAGGCAACAGACCAGCACTTCCCCATGACGTTTGTCAGTGGCGAAGCTGTCGACATTAAAGGCGAATACCTGTGGTGGCTAGACACCTACCGGTCATCGATTCACATCCGCTCGACCCTATAACCGCACCAACCCACCAAACAAAGAGGCACCATCATGGCCAACGCAGGCGGCAGCTACACGGCTGACAAAAAAGGCGACAAACCCGAATTAGTTCATTGCACGCAAGAACCCGCGCGCGACAAAAACGGCAAGCGTTTACCCACCCAGCCCCCTGCCAACAAAGCGCAGGCCGCACCCGCTAACAAACAAAAGGCCATCGACTAATGCTCTATCGTAAAAAGTACATTCTCGCCAAAATTGAAAGCACCTACGGCACCGACCCCACCCCGGCGGGGGCCAATGCCATACTCACCAAAAACCTGCAAATAAACCCGCAGCAGGGCAACCGTGTGGGCCGCGATCTTGACCGCCCCTCCATAGGCAACGAGCCAGAAATTGCAACCAGCCGCTACACAACAATTAGTTTTGGCGTTGAGGTAGCCGGTGCCGGTGCGGCAGGTGACGCCCCCGGTTTTGGCCCGCTACTACGCGCCTGCGCCTTTGCTGAAACGCTGGTCGCCTCAACTAGCGCCACTTACGCGCCCGTGTCGTCCAGTTTTGAAAGTGTCACTATTTACTACTACCACGACGGCGAGTTGCACAAACTCACCGGCGCGCGGGGCAGCGTATCGTTTAACCTCAGTAAAGATGCCATCCCCGAAATGCAATTCACCTTTACCGGCCTGCACAACGACCCCACCGCGCCCGCATTGATCACACCCGACACCACGGCGTTTCAAACACCGTTACCGGTTACCGAGGCCAATACACCCACCTACACCGTCGACGGTTACAACGCCAAAGCCGAAAGTTTCAGCCTCGATATGGCCAACAACGTGGTTTACCGCAATGTTGTTAACTCCGAAAGCGTCATTATTACCGACCGCGCACCCGCTGGCAGCTTGTCTTTTGAACAAGAAGCCATCGGCACAAAAGACTTTTGGGGTATTGCCAAGGCAGGCAGCCTGATTGCCGTCAACATCGTCCACGGCACCACTGCAGGCAACATTGTGCAAATTACCGGCAGCAACGTGCAATTGTCGCAGCCCAGCTTAAGCGACTCCGACGGCCTCAGTGTTATGAACATGAACACCCTCTGGACACCCACCGACGCAGGCGACGACGAGGTAAGCCTTGTTTTCACCTAACCAGTTCTAGCGCGCTGCACTCGCAGTGCAAACACCGCGCAGGGAGTCCGCCCCCGCGCGGTGGCTAGATTCAACCAGCGGACATTTTCTATTTTTTTACGAATTATTTTTTTAATAAAAGGCGGACAACCACATGAAACTCATTATCGACCCAGCAGGCCAAGTACGCTTAACTATTACAGCAAAAGTGCCGGGCGAAAAAGGCTACACCAACCAGCCTTTCACAGCCGTTATTAAAAAACTGTACGGCGACGAAAAAAAAGAATTTCTCGATAATCTTGGCGATAAAAAAGACGCCGAAATACTAAAACAGTTAATTATTGATTTGCCCAATATGTTCGACCCAGCCGGTGAAAAACTGCCCTTAACCCCTGAATTATTAGAGCAAATCAGCGACATTGACTACATAGCTACACCCCTCGCGCGTGAGTGCGTCATGGTGCAAGACGAAAACATGAGAAAGGTGCTTACCGAAAAAAACTAACACAGGCTGGTCGCGCCTGGGCCTATGTTAAACCCGGCGCCGACGGCACAGCAGAGGACAGAAAATACATAAACCTGCCCCCTGAACCTGCCCCCGACCAGCCACAAACCTTTTACCTAGACCACGCAAACCTCGCCGCCTGGCAGGTTTTTACCGCCTGCGCCACCCAGTGGCGCTTGCTGCCCATGGGCGGCGTGCAAGGCATTGACTACACCGCCCTGCAAAGCGTTATCGCCCTGCAGGGCATTGAAAATACCCGCGAAACCTTTGAAAAAGTGCGGTTTATTGAGCAAGGCGCCCTTGAACAAATGGCGGAACAAGCCGCACTTGAAAAACTAAAAACCCCTTAATTCACCGCGTAAATTGGCTTTTTAAACTATGGCAAAAACCATAAAAACCGGCTTAATAATTACCGGTGATGCAAAAGGTGGCGTCTCGGCATTAAAGCTGACTGACGACCAGCTAAAGGGCCTTAACGCCACCCAGAAAAAAGCTGTACAACAAAACAAAGCCAGTAGCGCTAGTTTTGACGACCTGTCTAAAAAAGTTGCCTCCTACGGCACAGCTTCGGCAGTAGCCGCTGCAGTGGGTGTTGGGGTAATGGTCAATCAGCAGCTAGCGGTTATAGACAGCACCGCTAAAGTTAGTGACAAGTTAGGTATTAGCACCGAGGCCCTGGCGGCCATGCACTTGCAGGCAGAGCGCAGTGGTGTTGCTACTAACACAATGAACATGGCCTTGCAGCGCATGGTGCGCCGCTTGTCAGAAGCGGCGCAAGGCACAGGGGAAGCACAAGGCGCGCTAAAAGAATTAAATCTCGGCGCGGTAGAGCTGGCAAAGCTGTCGCCAGATAAGCAATTCGCGGCCATTGCCGAGAAAATGAAAGATGTTAATAACCAGGGCGACAAAGTGCGCCTGGCATTTAAGTTATTTGACTCTGAAGGCGTTTCGCTTATTAACACCCTTAATGGTGGCGCTGCAGCTGCAAAAGATGCGCAAGACTTTGTCGCAAAATATGGTGTAGCTATTAGCCGGCTCGACGCTGCGAAAATAGAGGCGGTGAACGACAAATGGGGTGATGCAAACAAAGCTATTGATGGCCTCGTTAACACCCTTACAATCAGTTTATCCAAAGCTCTTTCTGACGCCGCTGACGACTTGCGGGACTTTGTTGGCAGTATATCCGAGGTTGTTAACGGCCCATCTATTAGCCAGCTAGAAGCTGAAATCGCAAGCCTGGAGTCGCGCATTGCGGGTAGCGCCGGCGGGCGGCGAAGTGCTCGTCATGGCGATGGCGGCTTGCCTGAAAAGCTGGCCGCAACACGCAAAGAGCTGCTTTACTTAAAGGCAGACAGTGGTGACGTACAGGCTATTACACAAGTTATTAGCGAGCTGGGTACGGTCATTGACGACCTCGAAGGGCAAGGGTCGGGGCGCGGGCGAAACAAGGCGGGCTACGCCTCTCGTCTTAGTGGCGTTATCCAGTTACACGAGCATTATCAGTCAGCCCTGAAAGAAACAGCCGAAGAAGCGGTTGCAGCCAATAGCGTGACAGAGGCTCAAACTGAGAAGCTCAGAGCATTAACAAAAGCCGAGCTGCAGCTTGTTGATGCCTTGCTGCCCGTTCAAGCAAAGCAGCAGAAAATAAAAACCCAGCTCGCTGAGATTAAAACTGCGTATCAAGAAACTACTCTCGGTACTGAAAAATACACCCAAGCTAAATCAGCGCTAGAAAAACAGCTCCATGACCTTAATAACCCCATGGAATCTATCCTTTCTAACTTGCAGATCGAAACGCAGTGGCTGAAAAAAGAGTTGGCAGCAACGACCGCTGGCGAACAAGCACTGCAATCTTTTAATCGAACAAAAACTATTGAGCTCGATTTGCGACGGCTTAATGCTGAACAGTTGGCACCTGCTGAAGTTGCCCGGTTGCGCGCCGAGATAGCCGCTCGTTACGACGCTGCTAAGGCATTGGATGATTACCAGGCTGCAACCGAAACGGCAGGGCTTGCTCAAATCAAAACAATTGCCGCAGTAGAAAGCGCAACTACCAAAGCCACCAACGTCTACGTCACCGCGTGGCAAAGGGCTATTGAGCGCGTCGACGAAACCTTCGCCGACGCATGGGCCGGCGCTTTCGACGGCTTTAAAAGCTTCAGCGACAGCATACTCGACAGTTTCAAAAGGTTGCTGGCCGAAATGGCCCACCTCGCCATTACCAAGCCCATTATTATCGGTCTGGGCATGGGGGGCAGTGGCGTGGCATCGGCCAGTGGTGGGGCGGGCTTGCTTGGTTCTGGCAGCGGTGGGGGCTTTTCGGTTACTGAATTGCTCAGTGCGGGCAAATCACTGCTCAGTGGTGGTTTGACCGGCGCGCACCTCGGCGCAGCCGGTGGCGTTGACTACATTGCCAACTTACTTTATGAAAACGGCTTTGGTAATGCCGCCTCGGGCCTGTTAGAAAGCAGCGCCGGGTTTGCTGCCCAAGGCGGTGGCAACTTAGCCCTGGGCGGCCTTTATACCGCCGGGGCAGGTATTGCCGGTGGTTACCTTGGCACCCAGTTTGGCAGCGGGTTGTTTGGCAAAGACGCTAATTCAAACCTTGGTGCAACAGCCGGTGCCGGTGTTGGCGCCATAGCGGGGTCAATTTTACCCGGCTTTGGCACTGCCTTTGGCGCGGCGGCTGGTGGTGCCATCGGCGGCCTACTCGATGCCGCCTTCGGCGGCGACGGTAAAAAGCGCGTTGCCCTGGGCGTGCGTACCGACCCCAATATACCCGTTAGCGGCACCGGGCAACTACAGGGCGCCTCGGGCCTAATTTACACCGGCTATCAAAAAAGGGCAGGGCAGGCCGGCGCAGACGCCACCACTGCCTTAGTACAAGAATTTGCAGCCCTCGACACCAGCCTCACCAATTTATACGGGCTCTTCGGTAACGATATTAACCTCGCGGGCCAGTCGTTAACGGGCAAAGCCCACCAAGCCGGCAAAACCGGCGGCGACTTTTTTGGCAGCGCCGCGTTTAACAGCATAGACCCCGCCCAGCTTGAAACCACCGCCGACAGCTTTTTAACCGCGTGGAACAGCGCAATAGCCGACCAGGTTGACTCGGTTATTGACCTCGACCTACTGAAAGACCTGCAGGGCGAAGGTGAAGCGCTGGCCAGCACTATTAGCCGCGTACAAATTGAGTTTGTTGCCGTTACCGGCGCGCTCGACGCCCTCGGTTTTGAGCTTATCGACCTCTCTGTGGGTGGCCTCGCCGCTGCCGACGGATTAGTGCAAGCCTTCGGCGGCCTAGACCAGCTCAGCACGGGTATCACTGCGTATTACGACGCCTTTTACACCGACGGCGAAAAGCTGGAAAAACTCGGGGCCTCACTTACCCAGCAATTTAGTGCGCTGGGTGTGGCCATGCCAAAAACCCGCGACGGCTTTCGCGACATTGTCGACGGCCTAGACCTCGCCAGCGCAGCGTCACAGCGGTTATTCGCCGACTTGATCAATCTCGCCCCTGCGCTAGACCAATACATCGCCGGGCAGGCACAGGCCACCACAGCCAATGTGGGCCAGTCCCTAGCTGATTTAAGCACCGACATATTAGGCCGCTACGACGCCGAGCAGGCAGCTATACAAGAAGCGGCCGACGCACGCATGAGCGCCCTGCGGGCTGAAACGCAAGAAATTGAGCGAATAGCGCAATCGCTGCTTGGCACAGTAGACAAGCTCAAATTGTCCAGCCTATCGCCGCTCAGCAACCAAGCCCGCCTCGATTTTGCACAAAACCAGTACCAACAAGCGCTGGCAGCCGCGCAGGGGGGCGACCTTACTGCGGCCAGCAACCTGGGCGCCATTGGCGAAAATTATTTATCAGAAGCCGCTCAATTTTATGCCAGCTCAAGTAATTACACCGACATTTTTAACGACGTTACCGGTGCGCTGGGCGCAATGGGCACCGAGTTCGCGAACGACGCCGATATCAGTGCCGAGCTGGCACAAATTCAAACAAAAACCCTAAGCGCCACACTGGGCTTGGGCGCGACTGCATTAAAACAACTGCAGCAAATGGTGGGCATGACCAACGGCATCGACAGCGTTGCCGAGCTACTAGCCGTGCTGCCGTCGCAACTGTCAACCAAGCTCAGCACAGCCACGGGGGTCACCGCTGCAAACCTCAGCACCGACCCCATTTACGAGCTCTACACACGCGGGCTGGACCGTCGCCCCGACGCCGACGGCTACGCGTACTGGCAAAACCAGCTAGACAGTGGCACCTCGTTAAGTCAAATTAAAGCGGCCTTTTTTAACGCTGCGCAAATCAATGGCGAAGAAACGATAAACCAATTTGCCACCGGCACCCCGTTTGTTAGTCACGACCAAATTGCGGGCATACACCAGGGCGAAATGATCATCGACCGGCAGTCGTCCGACGCGCTGCGCAAATACGGCATTAACGTCGGTACCAGCAACAACAACGCCCTGCTTGCCGAGCTTAAAGCCCTGCGTGGCGAAGTGGTAACCCTGCGCACCGACGTTGCCAGCCTGCGCACCGACGTTGCCAGCCTGCGCAGCGAACGCGCCCGCGACGCCGACCACGCCAGAACACAGCGCACCCAGCAACGAGAAAGTATCGAGCGCAGCGGTCGGCAGGCCGCGCGCAGTAAAGTGAAGGTTTTAAGCTAATATGGCGCTCACCGACCAGCAATACCAAAATTGGTTGGTCGATATCGGCCAGCAACGCACCCTGCTCATTGAGCTAGACCACGCGACAGGCACAGAGTACATAGCCAACGTGCCCTATGTCAGCCTGCCCACAGACACTAACGCTAACCGCATTTATGACGACGTGTTAAGCGAAGCAATAGACATTGAAAGCCGCCTCGACGGCGAATTTTCCCTGGGTGAAATTACCGTAATTAACGACAGCAGCCTAAACCCATGGCTGCAAAACAAATGGGCAGGGCATTCAATGCGACTGTTGCTGGGGGCCAAAAGCTGGCCCCTGGACGACTTTAGAATCGTCGCGCGCGCTGTAAACGCGGGCATTAGCGACGTAAGTGCCGGCAAAATACGTTTTAACATACGCGACGCCAAGGCATTGTTTGACCAGCCCCTACAAGCCGCGCTGCTGGCCGACGGCCAACCCCTACCCATTGCCCTTGGCCAACCCTTTAACGTGCGCCCTGCGCTAACTGACGACCCCACTCACGAATACCAAATTAACGAAAATTCAGTAACGGGTGCCGTTGTGCGCAATAACGGCGCAGTGGTTAGCCATACAGCAGATTACAGCAACGGCAAATACACACTGTCGGCTCGCCCCCAGGGCAACCTAGGTGTTGACGTTACCGAGGCAAACAGCACAGCCAAAGCTATTATTAACTGGGCCTGTGCCCGCGTGGGTAAAACCGCCGTGCAAGCAACACTTGACGCGCTACCAACCTACGCGCTGGGCATTTACTACGACGCGCACACCACTGTAGACCAAGTGCTCGACGATGTATGCCAGTCAATCGGCGCCTATTGGCGCGTTAACGCCGGCGGCGAAATTGTTGTCAACCAGCTGGTTGAGCCGGCTGTTTCTGCGGATCTAATACTCACTATTGACGACGTCGAGGCCAACGGCCTTAAACTCGTTGACATCGAGCAACCCATAAAAACGCTCACGCTCAACTACGCCCGCAACTTTGCACCCGTGGCTCGCAATAGCCTGGCCGGCATGATCGACAGCGACCCAGCGCTGGCAGAAAAACTCACTACAGATTGGCAGCAAGTCACCGCCACCAACACCGTTACCGACTATCCTCTAGCAGAGGATCAAATTATCGACAGCTATTTGGTCGATAGTGCCGACGCGCAAACCGAGTGCGACCGTATTTCCGCATTGCGCAGCGTGCGCCGCGAGGTGTGGGCGGTAGCCTGCTTTTTGGCACCCTCACAAATTGCGGTTGGGCAAACAGTGCAAATTATTAACCCCCGTTTTGGTTTTAGCGCCGGCAGAAATGCGCGGGTCATTGCTATATCACGCAGCTACACCCGCAACAATGTTGAGCTTGAGGTCTGGCTATGACAGTGCGTTTTATTATCGACAACGCGCATACCGGCGCAGCACTAAGCGCCACCAGCGAAGCGCTGGCTATTGAAAATAGCCAAAACAGCCGCCGCGCCTATGTGTGGCGGTCAACAGACACAACGCAGCAAACCATAACCGGTACACCCACCCCAACGGCGGCCAGCGGGTTTGCAGTAGTGCGTCACAATTTTAGCGCCCTGGCCACAGTGCAACTCATACTAAAAAAAGATGCCGCCACGGTTTACGACTCGGGCGCCCTCACTGTTAGCGAGCCTATACCCGCCGGCGTGTGGCGCGCTGGCGTCGACGCCTACGGCGCAACGTATAACGAACGCCTTGACCCGCAAATTTTTAACATTTGGTTTGCGCCTGTTTTTTTTGATGAATACCAAATCATCATAACCGACGCCGACAACGCCGCCGGGTTTTTAGAGCTGGGGCAAATATTTCTGGGTCTAGCGTTCGAACCCGCATACGGCATGAGCTACGGCGTGCAAATGCAATGGATTGAGCAAACCGAGCACCAGCGTACCGATGGCGGCTCGTTGCGCAGCGAGGGTACCCACGCCAAGCACCGGCGCATGACCTTTGGACTTAATTATTTAGGTGACACCGACCGCACCGCCATGCTGGTTGATTTTTTCGACGCAGGCAAACGCAGCGACGTGTTTATATCGGCCTACCCCGAGGCCACCGGCATGCTAGAAATTGAACACGCGTTTGTCGCCCGCCGCATGACCGACCTAACATTCACCCACCCTTTTGCCAATAACTGGGCATCAAATTTCGCTTTTGAAGAGGTTTAAATGGCGCTACCCACCGTAAGCACAATCGACTGGGACCAGTTTATTATTAGCCTGGGCGACACTACTGCATTTATTACTAAATTCGAGGCCTACCTCGCCGCCCGTAACCTCACCAACGGCGAGCAAGACGTGCTGCTGCAAGCGATGGTTGACTGGGCCAACACCCCAGAAGACACACTAATACCTGCCGTGTCGGGCGGCAACCAGGTTGACGACTACAGTTTTGTGCACTGGTTTGCAAAAACCGTGGCCGAAAAAAACGCCGCCGCTGGGCAAGTGGTGCTTGCCCAAGACGAGGTTAGCAACGCCGCTGCGCAAGTGGTGCTGGCCCAAAACGAGGTTAGTAATGCCGCTGCGCAAGTGGTGCTAGCGCAAGATGAAGTCACCAACGCCGCTGCATGGGCAACAACGCCAGAAGACACGCCCGTGCCCGTTGCTGCCGGCGGCAACGGCACGACCGATTTTTCGGCCATGCACTGGGCTGCAAAAGCCGGGTTGGAGAACGGCATTGACGACGGCACAACCAGTTTAACCACCACTTATAGCTCGACAAAAATAGAACAAAAAATTGCCGACGCAAAAGGGGCAACCGGCGCCGAGGCTGCCAATATAATTCTCAACTCGTTTAATATCGCTGTAAACGGCGGCCTAACAGTGCAAGCCATGGTCGACGGCGTGAGCGACATTTTTACCGACCAAAGTGGCATTGACACCGCTCGCAGTGTTGCTGCGTACTACAGAAGCCAGGCGTATAAAAACACCGATGTTGCAGCAGCGTACCCGCCCGCCCACTCAACATCGTATGTTAAAGCCACAACCGAAAATAAACCCGCCAGCGAAGCGACCAACCCCGCCAGTAGTAAAACAGGTGCACGATCAGCAACCGAGTGGCGCACAACCAATAGCACCACAGCAAACCAGCGTTTTCATATAGACTTGGGGGCGGCCAGCCGGGTGCTGGGGGTCAACTACAATAACTCGCATGACAGTGGGGCGTTGACGGATGAGGGCGCGCGGGCATTTACCCTATGGGGCTCAAACGACGCCGCTGCGTTTGCTGAATTAACCTACGGTACCGACACCAACTGGACCCAGCTAACAACATCAATAACAGAGTTTGCCCGCCATGCCGACAGCGACATAGACGACGACCAAACGTTTGACGTTGATAGCACAGCGGCTTACCGCTATTACGCCTTTAAAATAGCAACAAACTGGGGCGACGCCGACTATATGGGTTTGCGCCACGTTGAGCTGCTAGCAGACACCCTGGTCAACACAGCGCTGCACACTGTTGACGTTACCGCGCTGGCTGAGCCAGACGAGGCCTATATTGTTATTCACCAGCAAGACATTGACCCCGCAACCATCAATACCGACCTCACCGCGTGGGTGTCGCGCACAGCGGTCGCAACCTACACCACCAACGCCGCGACAGACAACAAATTACACATAACAGGCCACGGCTTTAGCAACGACGACCGCGTTATTTTGTCGACCCCCACCGGCGACAACTTCCCCACAGGGTTAGACGGCACCACCGCTTACTACGTGATTAATGCCGCCGCCGACGACTTTGAAGTTAGCCTCACCAGCGGTGGCGCGGCCGTGGCCATTACCGCCGACAACGGCGGCACACAAAACGTCACCGACTACTGCCAGGCAGTTTTAAGTGAAGAGGCCGCCCTGGCAACAGGCCGAATTTTAACCGGCACCGCCGATTTAACCACCCAGGCCAGCGGCACAGACATACACACTGTGCTGCTAATGGACAGCACCAACATCATGAAAATACACGCTCTTTCAACCCAATGGAGCTAAAAAAATGCGACGACTCGTAACTAAAAAACGCGCAGCAATAAAGACAATTAATGCCGCCCAGCTAAAAGCCGACGCACTGCCCGCCGGCCCACAAAAAACCGCCGCGCAAGCCAACGTTGAGGCCCTAAAAATAAAAATTGCGGGGCAAAAATGACACTGCACACCCCTGTCAGCCGCAACTTTTCGCAACCCATGGTGCGCCCTGTTAGCTCAGCACAAAACCCAGTGCCGCAATACCCCGCCTCGTTTATGCTCGACGGCACAGGGCAGAGTAACAAAACCCTAACTAATACTCGCACGTCAACAGCACTGGTTTGGGACTGGGAAGGTGTACTAGTTGAGGCTAAGGCTGGCGAGATTGTGTTAGAGGGGGGGCGTAGAGAAGAGAATCTATGCCCAGATCCTAGGGATTTTAGCTCTTGGTCTACCGATGTAGGCCGGGGGGATGTTACTGTAAACGTTACAACCTCCTCGGATGGCGAACAACTAGCTGACTTGCTATCAAAAAACAGTGAGTCATCGGCTTATAGGTACAAAGTAATAGCCGGGCTAGGCGGGACAGTGTTAGCGGTTGATGTGAAAGTAGAGGACGCCAGTGAACCCAACTGGATTGCCTTTAACACACTGGGAAGCTATACGTATTTTGATCTAAATAACGTGGCGATAGGAGCGCAGGGCACTACGGATGCTGGCATAGAGATGCTTGGCAATGGCTATCTACGCTGCTATACATACCAAGACACGCCTAGCACCACAGTATTAGGAATATTTCTGGCGAACGGGGATGTAAACACATCAGCAACTAACTGGACAGAAGGGAAAGGTGTCTACTTAGACCGCGCTGCTATCCATAATGTAGCTGGTCGCACTAATACCCTGCCCCCCGAATACATTGACACTGACACAGATTACGGCTTTGGCGTTAACGGCGTTAAATGGTACGCAAATGAAAACGGTGCTACTCAGTCTGGTGACATAATTACAAGAGCTGCGGGCACTGCGTTAAGTCCTGTACCTCAGATTTTATTGCAGCCTTCTAAGACAAACTACCTCTACCCTTCAGAGCCAGAATTGGCGGATCTTCCTGTTCAGGGAGGGGGCGTCACTGATGCCGCCGTTCCTCTGCAGGGCCTCTTTAATGGTGTGGACTTTGATAATTCTGGAGACACGATGTATGCCTACCATGCTTACGATGCCTCAGCAACCTCAGGAAAATACTGGATCTCTGTTTTTGTAAAAATGGCAGATGAAACAGCCCCAGTACTAGGGCTAACTAGTGCAGAGGGCGATTTTAGCTTGATACTACAAGGAGCTATTGTTTCTGCTGCATTTGTAGAGCTTATTAATAGCACTGAAAACTTATACAGAGTTTCTGGGTACATAAATGACCCGGGAGGTGCATCGAATAATCACGGGGTGATAAGATACGCTAGCCAATCCGGGAAGGCTTTTACTGTCTCTGGCTACATGTTGTCGACAGGTGAAGGTCTTCCTGAGTATGTTCGTACAACCACCGCCGCAGCAACTAGAGACAATGATCTAATTGAGGTAGACGATTGGGATAGCATAGTGGATGCTGAGGAAGGTATACTGCTTCTCAGGATGAAATCAGAAGTAGATTTAGCTGATTGGTCAGGAGGCTTTGTCAAAGGAACTCTTGACAGTAATAGGGTGCTTACTGGGATAGGCGCAGCAAGTACGCCAGGTTTCGCATCTTTTGATGGGGTTACGTGGGCCACGAGTTTTTCTGGGGGTCTGGCAGGGGAAGAGTTGAGAGTTTCTGTCGTGTGGTCAACCTTGCACGACAGCTTTTCTGTAGGTTATTACGACCCCACAACAGACGCCTTTGTTTGGGGCGTAACTCAACCTTTTGCAGGTTGGACACTAGGCCCCTCTTACAAATTATCTATAGCGTACCTAGCTGACGAAGCGTTCAGCACCAGCAAACTCAGAATCTACAAAGGCAAACCGCCCGGCACTACAACTTTCGCTGAGGCCAAAACCTGGGCAGAGGAGAATGCCTAATGATCTACGATATTCATCTAATACTACCTGACGCTACTGAGTTTGATAACATGAGTAAACCGCTACAAGCTCAGTTAAATGCATTAGATACCCGCTGGCCCTCTTTCCCTGGGATTGGCACTAAGTCATACCAGAGCAAGAAGCTTATTCATGCAAGACTGCAGCACCCTGACTTAACCAAAGCTACGTTAGAGGCCTTAATCTCTGCCTTTAGCTTAGACTGGGAGGTTATCGGTATTCGCGAGGCTGTGAAAATTCCCGCAGTCTATGACAATGAAGGCAACGAGACTCAAGCGGCTTACTTTTCAGTAATAGAGCCAATTAATAAAGCAACTATTCTCCCCTATCTCAATGACATAGTAGAAATAGATGAGAATCAAAACACTACAACTCGTGCCCCAACACTAGCCGATACTATTTATTTGCCTATGTATGCCGGCGTAGATCCCATCAAGTTAAACTAATAGGACCCACTTTATGTCATCAACAAAAGTATTAGACTCGGTTGCAAACGGTACGTCCAGCGGTGCGCAAACAATGACTAGCTCGAGTGCAATTGTTCGCTGCGCCTCGGGGAGTGTCGACGTTAAATTCGACGGCGTCGTTTACGACTCCATCCCCGCGCGCGAGGGGCGGGTCTACACAGTGTCAATTGGCGACGCTATGGAAATCGTTGCGACGAATGATACGACAACCGCATGGCTTGGTTAACAAGCTTATAATTTATCGGCCAACTGTTCGGCTGTTTTGTTGTAGTACACCATTAAAATTTTTAAATCTTTAATGCCGACCATGCGCGCCAGTTCCAGCACGTCGAGTTTTTCGGCCAGCCGTGTGATGGCTTCGTGCCGCGAGTCGTGAAAGTGCAGGTCTTTAATGCCTGCGCGGTCGCGAATCTTGCGAAACAAACTACTAATTTGCTCGCTAGTTAAATCTAGCAGCTTGTCGCCCAGGGGTTCGAGCAATTCAACCGCCCTGGGCGACAACGGCACGTCGCGCCGGGTGCCGTTTTTCGTCATCGGCAAGTGGGCAACGCGGCCGGTAATGCTAGAGCGTGTCAGCCCTGCCAGCTCGCCTGCGCGCATACCCGTTTCAATGGCCAACAAAAACGCTAAAAACGTTCGGGCTGTTTTGGTCTCTGGCGTGTGCTCATAACCCGAGCAATGCCGCAGCAACGCTATCTCATCCTCACTCACCCGCCGGTCACGCGCCGCCGGCGGCGCAGGCTTTTTCACCGCTTTTAATGGGTTAGTGTGCAGCCAGCCCCACTCGTTAATTGCCACGTTAATTGCGTGGCTAATCACATTCCAATCGCGCCGCACCGACGCCGCCGACACCTCCCGCAAACGCCTATCGCGCCAACCCGCCATATCAGCCGCGCTCAACTCCCGCAACGGTGTACCCGCTAGCGGGTCCCGACCAATCCTCGCCAGCCGAATCACCTCCTGGCGCCAACCCTTTTTATGCACCGCCACCTCATCGCTATAGCGCGCCAGTAAATCCCCCAGCGACTTATTAGCCACCTCGCCCAGCTTATGGTTATCGATATCAACCTCAAGCCCCGTTGCCCAACGCTGCGCCGCCGTTTTCGTCGCAAATGTTTTCGATTTACGAAAAGTACCCCGGCGCACCTCCGCCCGCCAGCGCCCATCCCGCTTTCTAATAGTAGCCATATTGCCCGCCCTGCGCCGTGGCGCACTTATGGCGCACCCCATGGCGCGCTCACGGCGCACAGAGTAGCAGATAAACAATATAAAACGATAATATTCAGGATCGCAAGACACCCAATAAAACCAGTTAACCCCCTGGTTTTATTGGATTTAGTGCTATTTAGGAC
Source organism: Porticoccaceae bacterium (assembly GCA_041622675.1). Classification (GTDB taxonomy): domain Bacteria; phylum Pseudomonadota; class Gammaproteobacteria; order Pseudomonadales; family Porticoccaceae; genus Reddybacter. The sequence continues at coordinate 52,627 of JBFJYH010000007.1, read as the reverse complement.
GCTGTGTAAAAAAGGTATATGGTGCCCCGGAGAGGATTCGAACCTCTGACCTGCCCCTTAGGAGGGGGCCGCGCTATCCAGCTGTGCCACCGGGGCAATTGATGCAGGTATCGTTTATGCGGTGCTCATCTTAACGGTAGGGGGAGCGCTACTCAATAGTGGGATGCTTGGAGGGCGTTAATTCTTGTTTGAATGGCTGAGCTCAAGAGCCTGATTAAGGGTAAAAGGGATAGACGATGGGAATGGTGATAAGGGCAATGACTGAATAGAGAACGGAAATCGGCAGACCGGTTTTTAAGTAATCTAGCAACTGATAATTTCCTGCGCTGTAGACCATAAGGTTGGTTTGATAACCATGGGGCGTTATAAAACTCGCACTGGCGCCAAAGGCCACAGCCATAATAAAGGGCATGGGGTCACTGTTGTATTGGCCGGCCATGCTCAGGGCGACCGGAAAGACAAGTACGGCTGCAGCGTTGTTGGTGACTAATTCGGTGAGTAGCAGAGTGAGTAAGAAGCAAGCAACGAGTGCTGGGTAGGTACCTTGCGCCCCCGGAGTGGTGAGAATGAGGTCGGCGAGTAGCATGGCCACTCCCGAATCTTGCATGACTTGGGCAAACCCCAAAGCGGCGCCAATAACGATAATTAATTCGAAAGGGAAGTGGCGGCGAATTTCATTGACGTTGATGAGTTTGCTCACGATCAGGCCGCCGAGCATGATGACCAAGCCTTTAAATAGGGGGAGTACGTTCAGTGCTGAGAGGAAAATGACTGCAGTAAAGCAGCCAGTGATAGCGTATTCAGTGCTCGCAGGTAGGTGTTCTTTGGTGTTGACACCGCCGAGAACGATAAAGTTACGTGCCAGGTTGTGGCGAGAGTGGAAATCGTGCCCCGTTGCCAGCACCAAGCTATCACCGGGCTGCAATGTGATTTTCCCTAGACCACCGGCAAGACGTTGATCGCCGCGCCGTACGGCGACTACGGCGGCGTCAAACATGGCGCGGAAATTGACTTCGCGCAGGGGGCGTCCAGTAATGGTGGCATTGTGACTAACCACGACTTCGCTGAGGTTATTTGTCAGGCCTTCGGTGTCATTGTCAAAAATACTTAAGCCTTTAAACTGATTGAGGGTTTGAATGTTTTCAATATCCCCTGCGAAAACTAGTAGGTCCCCTGCTTCGATAATTTCCTCCGGCGAGACCGGGGTAATGATGTGCTGTCCACGGATGATTTCGACCAAAAACAAGTCGAGCAGGTTACGAAACCCATTATCCAGTAGCGATTTGCCGATAAGCGGGGAGAGGGCGTGTACTCTAGCCTCGAGGAAATAGGTTTTGCTTTCGCTGTTATCTACAGTCCGGCTGGGTAACACCCAAGGGGCAATGATTAATAGCAATGCCATGCACCCCAAAAAAACGGGTAGACCAATCGCAGTAAAATCGAACATAGAGAGACCAGGTAAGCCATTTTCGAGGACTAAACCGTTAAGTACCAAATTGGTTGAAGTGCCGACTAGGGTAAGTGTGCCTCCCCAAATTGAAGCATAGGAGAGTGGGATAAGCAGCCGTGAGGGGGGCAGTTTGCTCTGGTTTTTGATGCTGCTCATGAGGGAGGCAACAACTGCGGTGTTGTTGCTAATCGATGAAACGAGCCCGGCTGTGAACCCGAGTTTGAGTAAGGCAAGTCGATAACTACCATTAAGTACCCGCTGCCCAAGGCGGGTAAAGAGTTGGGTTTTTTCAATGGCGAGAACCAGTATGATAAGGAGGACTAATGTCGCGAGGGCTTCGTTAGTGTAGTGCTTTAAAGCGTCATTGAGACTGATCATGTCCAATAAATAGAGAAGGGTAATAGCGCTGCTAAAGAGAAATGCGGGGCGAATACGTGTCGCGCCCAGGCCGATAATAATACCTGTCAGGCAGAGTGTGACGGTGACTTGTTCAAAATTCATATTTTTATCTCTAAAGATAAAATGTTGCCAGCGCTTAGTGCATTCTTGGCCAGTATTCGCCGCGTCATAAATTTTATGGTGACGAGGGGTTGCCCACCTAAAGAGAATAGACTGAGTATTTTGCAAGATTTAACAAAACAATGGTGGGGTAAACTCAGTCAAACATATCAGCTTGCTCGTGCGTTATTACGTCGTACAGGGATTGAAAGGCGAACTGTGCCGATGCTTCACTGCCTACTGTTTTATAGGTGAGCCGGGCAATATCGGGGCGTATCAATTTGGGTGTCCCTGCGGCTTCGGCCAGTAGTTGAGCTTGGCAACTACGTTCCATTGTGATAAACCACCAGGCGGCAGCATCGACACTGGCTCCGACGGTGAGCAGGCCGTGGTTTTGTAAAATGCAGGCCTTGTTCTCGCCAAGAGCTGTGGCGATGCGTTGACCTTCGTTCATGTCGAGCACTACGCCAGTAAAATCATCGAAAAGTGCATGGTCTTTATAAAAAGCACAGGCGTCTTGAGTGATGGGATCGAGTTTTTTGCCAAGACTCGACCAGCTTTTACCGTAAATTGAGTGGGCATGAGCGGCGGCAATGACATCGGGGCGGGTGGCGTGAATATTGCCATGGATTGTAAAGGCGGCCCCGTTTAGTAGTCCTTCTCCTTCGATGATTTCACCGCGTTCATTGACCAGTAATAGCTGTGACAGTTTAATTTTTTTAAAGGAGACACCAAAGGGGTTGACCCAAAAGTGGTCGGGATGCTCCGGATCACGCACGGTGATATGACCGGCCGCTCCCTCGTCAAAACCAAATTTGCCAAACAAGCGGAAGGCAGCGGTGAGCCTTTGTTTGCGGTGTAAGCGTTCTCCGGCAACGGATTTAAAATTTGACCCCGGTTGACTGTAGCCATGTGGTGTCATAACAATGGAGTTCACCGTCTCATTCATGTCGAATACCTCGCTACTCTCTGATGGCTAGCTGTTTGTAGTGTGCTTAAGTACTGTAGTGGTTTTTATGTAGAGCTTAGCATATGGAAGGTAGGGAATAGATTGAGCTCAGCGCGACAGAGCCAGGTCGCTGTATCTCGTCTGTACGTGCTGTTATTTCTGAGGCTTATCTACTGTTAGAATACAAAATTGTCTTCCAACGACGAGTATTGAATGACCGAGGGTAGCAGTACAATAGCTATGAGAAAACCATGTTCCTATAGTAGTGGCTCAATCAAGCACTTATTAAACGCTAAGTTAGCGAATTTATATCTAGCTGTTTTGTTGGTGTTTGTTTCTTCCTGGGCTGATGCCCATGATTTATCTAGCGCTAATGCGCGATTTGTCGAGGGTCTAGATGGTCTAGCGGTAATTCCTTACATGTATCTTGGCGCCAAGCATATGATGACTGGTTATGACCATTTATTGTATCTGGTGGGCGTGGTGTTTTTTTTGCGCCGCCTGAAAGATGTTGTCCTGTATGTGAGCCTTTTTACACTCGGTCATAGTATTACTCTGATGGGTGGAGTCCTATTGGAGTGGCATGTTAACGCCTCCTTGATTGACGCGATTATTGGTCTTTCTGTGGCCTATAAAGCGTTTGAGAACATGAACGGCTTTAAGCAAGTCTTTGGGTGTGTGATAAACCCGAAAGTGGCCGTACTACTTTTTGGTTTTTTTCATGGCTTGGGTCTAGCAACTAAGTTGCAGGACCTATCGTTATCTGCTGATAGTTTGGTCATTAACATGCTGAGCTTTAATGTCGGTGTGGAAATCGGTCAGGCCCTTGGGCTGGCATGTATCGTGATGATTTTGGGACGCTGGCGTCAATGTAATAGTTTCCAAAAACAGGCGTTTGTGGCTAACACGGTCTTGATGAGCCTCGGTTTTCTATTGGCGGGTTACCAGCTGTCTGCTTATTGGTGGGCATAAATAAGCGAATCTACAGAGGTAAAAATATGAGTACAAAGACATCGCAAATAGAAGTTTTCGAAGCTAGTAGAAGCAGAATTTTATTTGGGTCTTTACTAGCCCTGGTTTTGGCCGCAGCGATTTTAGTCGCCTTTATTTTACCAGCTGAGTTTAATCGTGATCCTCTCGGAGTAGGAGGCATTCTAGGCATTTCAGGCTTATCGCAAATGGCCACTATTAGTGTCGAGACAGTCAATAAGGAAGATACTGCTTTTCACCAAAATAGTGTGTCCTTTGAATTACTCCCCTTTGAATTCGTTGAATACAAATATGCACTGAGAGAAGGAAGCAGTATGGTTTATCACTGGGCTGTTACCGAGACCAGTAATGGTGAGGCGCGTAGTGTATCGTTCGATTTTCATGGCGAATCTCAAGATACTGAGGCTCAAGATAGTGAGGCCTATGTGGAGAGCTATAGTGAAGGCGAGGGGGGTAGGGAATCAGGTACTTTTATCGCTCCTTTTGAAGGGATTCACGGCTGGTTTTGGGCCAATCATGGGTCTAAGTCTGTGACAGTTACCTTGCAGACGGCCGGCTTTTATACCAAAAGTCTTGAATTTCGAGATGGCTTTGTGAAAAAACAGATAATGAAGTAATAGAAAGGTGTTGTTAACAAAGGCCGGTAGGTCTTTGGGCGGGGGAGATTAGGGGCTTGGAATTAGTAAAACTGATTAAGTTACACGATGATACCTTTGTAACTTAATCAGAGTTGTTCATCTTGAGTGGCTCAGGCTGTTAGAGGATGTCCGGCGCCTCTTCACCTTGAATGTAAACTGAGTGACACGCTTTACAGATGCGGTAGATTTGTCCGCCGGCGTCAAACAGGGCATCAGAATCTTGGTTTTTTGCTGCCGCCTGCGCCACTAGGCCGGCTTCAACGAGGCCTTGAGAAATATTTCTCCAGCCCTCATCGTCGACAGCCCGCCCAGGCATTAATAGCAAATTTCCACTGGCAGCTACGACCGCAGCGCTATGCTCTACGGCTAGCCAGCCTTCATCCGTCGTTGGGGCGAGTTCTTTGGAGCCGTCGGCGGTAATAATAGTGCCCGCCGAGCCCCAAATGCCATCAACCGCGGGATCGAGGACCCATTGCATGATGTGTTTGACGTCACCACTCAGTTTGTAAACACTAGTACCTTTCTGTGCTTCTGGTAAAGCTATCCGCTCGTCTGGGCTACAGCCGAAAAGAGAACCAAACAAAAGTACAAAAGATGCGAGTTTGTAGAGCTTCACTTACAGTGCGTCCTGTTTAGTTTATCGGCCTGGATCAGCGCCGTCGTCAGGTGCGCCAGTACCGGATGAGCCCATGAACATCTTCTTGCCGTTGGCGAGGGTAATATTGCGGCCATTGGCGCTGTTACTACGATCCTTGGCTTGGTAGCCTTCTACGACAATTTCAGTGCCGATAGCAATGGATCGCTTGTTAATGCCTCTGCGCAATAATGTATTGGGGGTGCCGCCTTCGATTCTCCAGGCTTCTTTTTCACCTTCAGCGGTAGTGACTTCTATATGGAACCAAGCGTGAGGGTTTACCCACTCGATTCGGACCACTGAACCGCGTAACGTAAGTGGGGAATCGGCGTCAAATTCTGCGCCAAATGCATGGTGAGCATTTGATTGCGCGGAGACTAGCGCGCCCAGCGTTAATCCGGCGGCTGTAGCTATTTTCTTGAAAGACATAAGAGTGACCTCTGGTTACAAAAGTATATAAAAACTAAATGGTAGCACTACAAATTTCTTGATTAGTTAGTCAAGAGGTTTTGCGCGTAGGTCGCCGTAGATTAGTTCTTCAACGAATTCGACACATTTGAAATCCAGTATTTGTATGTTGGGCTCCATTCGACGGTAAAGGGGCATGCTGATTTTCCAAGGCCTAGTAAATGTCTGAGGGTCAGTGATTGTGGCTTCATACTGCATATGGTTGGGTCCAGTCATCGTATAGCGCTCTTCTACATGCAGTTGTTCGCTGTGGTGATTGCCAGAGCGGTCGAACCAAGTTGATGCATTTTGACCTGTGACATCAATAACGAGCGTCTCGCCTTCCCATCTGGCAACAGATTGCCCCATCCAGCTATCAACGGGAGCGGGGCCTGGATCTTTCATGAAAATATCCCGATCGGCGCCAGCATATTGGTAGGTCATGAATATGGAGTCATCACCTTGAAAGATCTGGAAAGGTTGTGGGATATAAGTGGCTCGGGGGACTCCGGGAAGATAGCATTTTATCTCCGGATCTCGCTCAAGCCAGTGCAGTTGGTTCTCTTTCTTTATGGCAAGTGCCTCAGGTGTGTAGGGGATTTTTCCACCTTCAACAACACCCAAGCTAGGGGGGACGGCGCCAACTGCGCCCAGCTTGAGAACGTCTTTTGCGGGGATAGGACCTGCAGGGCCATCGCGCAGTGCCATCGCGGGGCGGGCCATATGCATTTCTATATCATAATTGGCTTCATTCATGACTTGCCAGATACCGTTGAGATCTGGATGAACACCATCACTGGCTCGCGGTGCTTTGTAGTTGTTGTCCGTGGCAAGGGCGCCCGTGGACATAATTGACAGTACGGATAGCAGAGTTATTTTCCGCATAGAATGTAAATTCACAAGTTAAGCTTCCCATAGTTTTTTTATCGAATACGTAAGGATAACCCACCTAATGCGCACATGGGAAGCCATGGGCAAATGAAGTCTGTTATTTAAGAGTAAATAAAACCCATTTTAGTGTTTTGGTGTCCATGCTGGAATTTTACTAGGCAGTGTGTCGAGTAATATGGCGCTTCAGGACTCGATCGACTGTTCGTTTTCTAGTAAGATCGTTGTGTTACATCAATTGTGTGGTAAGTAGGTTTTAGGTAATAATAAGCATCTAAATTTTGGGGAATGAAACAATGCTCAACGAGCTGCTTTTTGAATTTGCAACATGGCTTGATGGTTTTCAGGCGAGCACAAATTTGCATGAGGCTATATATGCCTATGGTTGGGTCGAGGGCACGCATGTGCTCACGCTCACACTCTTTCTCGGCATGCTACTCGTGATCGACTTGCGTTTGTTAGGCGTGGCGTTTAAAGAATTGCCAGCTTCTACACTTATGGAGCGGCTCGATAAGCCTATGATGATAGGCTTTGCTGTGATGATTATCAGTGGTGTTCTTCTGTATTTTGCAATTCCTGTTCGCTCGACACAAAGTATATGGTTTCGGATTAAAGTTGTACTACTAATTGCGGCAGGTATCAATGCATTATTGATTCGCAATATGACTAGATCGGCAGATTTGGCGTGGGATAAGGATCCTGTGCCCCCGAAACGTATACGTGTTGGTGCTGGCCTCTCTCTGTCTCTTTGGGCTTTAGTCGTCGTGTGCGGCCGTAACATGGCGTATGACTGGTGGGATTGTCACAAAGAGATGCCTTACTTCATGTACTGGGCGGCGGGCTGCGTTAATGAATTGGCGGCATTTGAGTAATTCTAAGCAGCTCATCCATTAATATAAAGTTTATAAAGTATTTTAAGTTAAGGCCCTGTGGGGGAAGTAGAAATGAATGTAGTTCCTTTTTTTGAATGGCTAGACGCCTCTTCGTTAGCCAGTTTTGCTAAGACCTATGCTGGCTTATTTTCGCTGGTTCAGGCTGTCCATATCCTTAGTATGATTATGCTCGTTGGTATGATTATCCTTGGTGACTTGCGTATGCTCAATATTGTTCTTAAAGGCGTACCCTCAGATGTTATTATCCAAAACACAAAAAAATGGATCTATATCGGTCTTGTTGGGATTGTGTTGTCCGGTATTTATGAATCTTCTGCGATAGCAATGAAGCTAGCTTACAATTCTTTTTTCTGGGCGAAGATGGCGGGCTTGGCAATGGGTGTTGTCTTTATGTTGAGCTTTCGCAGCGCTGTTTATAACCGTGCTCCAGAGTCAATTGCTTCTACTGGTCCAAAATCTGACGCAGTAGAGCCGTGGGTAGTTAAGTTAGTGGCTTTGGCTAGTCTGTTAATTTGGTTTAGTGTGGCAGCAAATGGTCGCTGGATTGGATTTTCATAAAAATTTAATCGGTCTTCATTTTGAGGGTGGTTCATGAAAACAAAAATATTAGGAAAACTTGCAGCGATATTTTCGATAGTTATCATTGTCGGCTGGGGCGTTTATTGGGGTGTTCAGGTAAAGGACACGATGTGTATGCTTGAGGCTGCAACGTCAGAAGAAGTGCCCGAGTGCCTAGAGAATATGTATTAATGGTTGTCGGTAATTGATTAAGCTCGGACTCATTGTTTGTATTAGATGCCGAGTATATGATCTGTTTACGGTTTTTTGTCCGTTTTGACTATCTTATATTGCTAGTAAAACGCTTTGTAGATTTGGAGCACTCACGACTCCTGTCGCAATAACTATACTGAGGGCTTTTATGTCTTTTAAAGGCCCATTGGTTCTCTTTTCCATATACCAAGTGTAAATAAGCATGGCTAGGAAAAGCTATCCATAACTTCTCTTTGTTAGCTTGAAAATAGCTGCGGGCTCATTTGTAAAGACTGTCTGAATATTTTTTGCTTTTAGGCGATAGTGTTTTCTGCATTTACTTCCGTCCAGCGTATGTCCTCTCTTGTTCGAATCACTACAGCTCTCGAACCTCATTGAAACTACTGTGCGCCCCCGTTCAACTTGCGTAATCTCCAGCAATTCTCTGATTTTAGGCCCCGCAAATGCTATTTCTCTAGGCTGCGAGAGCTGGACTAAAGCTCTTGGATAATAAGGTGCTTTGGTGTGGTCAAAACTGAGGTGGTTCATCTCTGTATAGCTGTTGCGCATTTCGCGGTGTGGTGAACTTATTGTTGGGGGAAATATCTTGTGGGCAGAGTTATAAATATTCGTTAATCATTGGTTTTAAGGATACACCGAATGCTGTTGAGCCGATTCTAGGATGTCTATTTGCGGATTTGAAGGATCAGTTGCGGGGTGACGTGTTGGGCTGCTATTAGACTGTGTTCATGTTACTTTTCTTGGCTAAAAGTCGATGGTGAAAACTGCACAAAAAATGACAAGTCATTTTCGATAGTAATTTTTGCCCAGTTTCACCATCCCACTAGAATTATTCGCAATGCCTTCTAGAGAGGTGTTGCAGCTGCTTCTTTCTCGGACTGGCGCGCACCAGATAACATGCCGGCTGCACCGTGGTTTCCTTCGTGGCAAGCATACTCAAACATCTGTCCATCTGTTGCTTTCAGAGGGATCGAGGCGGTGAAGGGCTTAGTGAAGGTGCTGGGGTCATTGACCGTGTATTCGTAATTAATGCGTGAATCACTGGTGCGAGTAAAGCGTTCGATCAAGGTAAAGTTCTCGCCAGTGCCGACAACACCATTCAATTCGGGTTCATTCAGGTTCAAGGGGAGCTGGAAAGTTGGTGTTTTACCAGTGAAATTTGTTGTTTCAACAACCAGCGTGTTGCCTTCCCAGTGACCTCGTGAGTCGCCAGTCCATTTGGTCATTTCTTTTGGCAGGTGTGGGCTGCCATCAATCGGTACTATGCGCGCATCATGAATCATCTCTGTGTAGATAACTACATGTTTAGGTGTTTGTATTATTCGCAAGTTGTTGTTGTAAGCACTGGGAATAAGTGGCGGGCCTGCATTAAAGCTTAAAAGGCAGCGTTCAGAAAGGCCTAGGACTTCAGGGCCCTTGGGTAGGAAATTAACGAAGCCGATCGATACAATGTTTCGAACGGGAGGGATTAGCTTGCGATCTTCCTTCATACGAGCAATGGCTTCGTCCGTGAGTTTGGGTAATCGTCCGTTGGGGGGATCAATGATCAGAGATGTTCTTCTGTCCTCATTCATTGTTGTGCCGTAATCCATCCAGAAATTGTTGTAGGCACCTTCAATATCTGTTGCGGCATCTGTTTCGGCTGTTTTTTCCCTCAATTTATCAACATCTGTGGCGTCGACTGCTTGTTCACGGAATGCAGCTTGCTCTTCTGCTGTGAACACTGCTTTGTCGCCAAACGCTTTTGGGCGTTCGAGGGGTGTAAGTGTGCGAAAATCCCAAATTCCCTGTAGATTCGGTTGTCCCTGAGAGTTTCGGGGCGCCACATAGCCTGTTTCTTTATTACTTGCAGCTGATTCCGTTTCAGCATCTTGTTTTACTTCTGAGCAAGCGCTGATAGATAAGGCCAACGCGGCCATGAGGCTGGCCTTTGGGAGTAATTGATGAACCCGAGACATTGTATGCTCCGTATGTTTTTAAATTTTAGTTGCGCGTAAGCTATCACAAAGCTACTTGCGAAGAAACTATCCTTGTACAGATTGGCCAGTTCGGCTGAAAGCTGTATAGAAAAGGGCCATTATATAGCTTTGTTTTTTTAGTTTTAAACTAATCTTTAATTTCTGGCTATTGTTGATGAGGTTTAAGACACCTAGAACCTAAGGCGATATAGACCGTGCTGTGTAGTATGGATGTATATTATTGGTCTTCGCAGAAAAATAGAGGGTGATAAGGTTTGGAATGTTAAGGTGAAGAATTTCCGCTAGCATATGGTGTGGGTTGGAAAAAATTTTGTGGTGCAGGAAAGTGGCGGAGGGGCAGGGATTCGAACCCTGGGACGGTCTCCCGTCGCCGGTTTTCAAGACCGGTGCTTTCGGCCACTCAGCCACCCCTCCTTTCGAGGCGGAATTATACCGCCTGAAAAGCAGTTAACAAGAAAAACTTTAATCCATTTCGCGTTCTATTGTTTCAGCTCCATTAGTTAGCTCGGCTTTGTAGCGAGGGTCATTCTTTGCTCGCTTCTTTGGGGTCACTGCTTGCGCTATAGGGGCACTCTTTGTGGTATCAAGTGGTATAGACAATCCTAGTTCAACGGTGTTAGAACTGATTATTGTCTCGACCTTATTGCTTTTCATGCGTGGATCATTGCTAGCCCTAGTCCCTTCTTCAGTAGAAGCTGTTTGCTGTTGCTTTTCTTTTTCGGATTCTTTTGTAAAACCACTGTCGATTAGCTCTGTGCTCGGCTGATCGGTAAAAGGTAGGCCAATCTGCCCATTCTCAGAAATACTATTGGGCTTGATCGGGGGCTGCTCGCTAGACGCTTCATTAGGCGCGGACTCAGGGCTTTCTATGGTGCTGTTTTGAACTATATTAGTTGTCTCAGTAGTAACCTGATCAGGTTCTAGGTTTTTCGCTATGGAGGTATTGCTTGTTCGTGTTTGATGAGGTGTTTCTTGAGAAGTGGTCTGCACTGTATCAGCTTCACTCGTGGTGATAATAGGTGCGGATTCAGGTGCCCTCTGCTCGCAAGTTGCCGTGTCTGTGCCATCTTCTACTGAGGTGATAGTAGAAGTAGCAGTAGAAGCGGGGCTGGCTTCGACCTCAGGCTCTTCGGTAGGAGCGGCCGTGGTCTGCGTTTTTAACGCAGCTGTTTCTTCTTGATTGGTTGATGATATTACTGGGTGAGCCTCACTGGTCTTAAGTTGACTTGCGCTTTCAACCGTAGAGGAGTGTTCTTCGTCGACTGGCGCTGCCTTCTTTGCCTCTGGTGGCTGAAGCTCATTGAGAATATGCTGCGGGATCTCCTTACGTTCACGGCGACGTTTTGGCGCTTGTTGATGGCCGCTGGGGCGTCGGGCAAGCTTTTGAGCTGTGCTGTCCCCTGGTTTCTCAACCTTACTTTGAGTCGTGTTGGTTGTCGTCGTTTCATTGTCAGTGCGTTCTATTTGGCTGCGCTTGTTATTAGATGAATCTGTTTTGTCATTACTATCAAGGCGCTGGGTTTTATTGCGATTGTTTTTTTGATGGGAGGTGTTCTTCGCCGCTTCGTCACGATTTTTGGAGTCTTTTTTATCACGATTTTGCGTCTTTTCTCTAGTGCGTGAGCTATCGCGATTGCGGTTGTTAGGCGAGCGGTTGCGGTTACGAGAATTTCGATTGCGGCTATCTGTATTTTTTTCACCGTCGCGTGTTTTTCGAGAAGTAGGCTCTTCGTTGATGGAGTCTGCCGCGGCTTCTGTCGTAGGGGCTTCACTGATAGCGAAAAGTGTACGCCATAATCGCTTTAGCATGCCTTCTGGTTTGGCCTTAGGTGTAGTCTCAGTACTATTGGCTTCTTGTGTTGATAGGATTTCTTTCTTAGAGGATGCCGGGGCCTGAATCTGGGGTGGTAGATTTTCCACTGCTGGCTTCGCCACGGGTGGTAATTTCGATGGCTCCATCAATGCCACTGGGTCGTCTTTTGAGGCCTCAGCGGCAATTTGGTAGCTGTACCCTTTACTTTGCTCCGATTCATCCTGTGCTCGTAGGCGCTCGACCTCGAAGTGAGGTGTGTCCATGGAGGGGTTGGGGAGGATTGTTAGGCGGATATTGTTACGCTGCTCTATCTCGCTAATTTCATTACGCTTTTCGTTGAGAAGAAAAGTGGCGACGGGGACAGGTGTAGTGGCGCGAATTTCTTTGCTGCTTTCTTTTTGAGCCTCTTCTTCCATCAAGCGGAGAATGGAAAGGGCAATAGAACGAGTGCCGCGAATAGTGCCTTGTCCACTACAGCGAGGGCAGACTTTAAAGGTCATTTCTTCGAGCGAAGGCTTGAGTCGTTGGCGTGACATTTCGAGTAGGCCGAAGCGTGAGATGCGGCCAACTTGTACACGGGCGCGGTCAATTTCTAGGGCTTTGCGAATGCGACTTTCAACATCGCGTTGGTTTTTATTGGACTGCATATCGATAAAGTCGATAACGATGAGGCCGCCGACATCACGCAGGCGTAATTGGCGGCCGATTTCATCGGCTGCCTCAAGGTTGGTTTGGTACGCAGTTTCTTCGATTCCAGCGCCTTTAGTTGCCCGTGAAGAGTTAATGTCAATAGATACCATCGCTTCGGTGATATCAATAACAATGGAGCCTCCTGAGGGTAGTTTTACTTCCCGCTCAAAGGCAGTTTCGATCTGATTTTCAACCTGATAGCGATTAAAGAGCGGGATATTATCGTCGTAATACTTCACCTTGCTGTGATCATTGGGCATTACTTGCTGAATAAAGGCGGAGGCCAGCTGAAACACTTCGGGACTGTCGACAATCACTTCACCGATATCGGGGCGTAGGTAATCGCGAATGGCACGTATAACAACATTGCTTTCTTGGAATAAAAAATGAGGGGCTGAAGATTGTTGGGCTTCGTTGTCGATGGTCTCCCAGAGGTGAAGGAGATAGTCTAGATCCCATTGCAGTTCTTCAGCGGAGCGACCAATACCCGCAGTGCGAACAATAATGCCGCAGCCTTCGGGTATATTCAGGTCGCGCATTGCCTCGCGCAATTCACTGCGCTCACTTCCCTCAATGCGGCGTGAAATGCCGCCAGCTCGTGGGTTGTTGGGCATGAGGACCATGTAGCGGCCGGCAAGGCTGATAAAAGTGGTTAGCGCCGCACCTTTATTACCGCGCTCCTCTTTTTCAACCTGAACAACAACTTCTTGGCCCTCTTTGACCAAATCTTTAATTTTCTGCCGCCCCTCACCGCCAGAGCCTTTCTTAAAATATTGGCGGGAAATCTCTTTGAGAGGTAGAAAGCCATGTCGTGTGGCACCGTATTCAACAAATGCCGCTTCTAAGCTGGGCTCTACACGAGTGATCTTGCCTTTATATATATTGGCTTTTTTTTGGGTGTGGGCACGGTTTTCGATGTCGAGATCGTAGAGGCGTTGGCCATCGACCAGAGCCACGCGAAGCTCTTCAGACTGGGTGGCGTTTATCAGCATTCTTTTCATGGTATTCCTACATTTTCCTGCTGTGCATCAGTGCAGTGAAAATGCCCGGAAGCCGGCATAAAAAAAGCGTTGTAGCCGTAACTTATCTTGTAAATAGACAGTACCCCCCATGTTGGGGAGCATAAAAACCTTCGTTACGACGTTATAGGTCACTTTAGCTAATCACCACAAAGGTGGTTACAGCTTTGTGGCTGGGTTAATACTAATTTTGCGCTGCTTTAGATGACCTAAACTGTTTAGTAGCAGTTTGCGTTGGTTGGCAATAAAAATTATGTCGAAATCAGAGATATCAGCTGATGTCTCTATAGTCGTCTTAAAATACGCTTTTGTCTTGTTCGGCCGCTTCATTGCGGGCCGAATGCGCATCGTGGCTTCGGTTTCTGCTTGCCTCTTGTGCTAATAGCTAATTAACAGTATTGCTTATTTCTACCTTGTCTCTGGGCATATCGTGTGCATTCAACACGATTGGCGAAAAGTGCCTGCTTTTCATTGTGAGGCAGGCACTCGATAAAATTCAGTTACTTTGCGGTGGCTTGGTAGGGCTCTCGCAATAAATGATTGTCGTACCTTAAAATCCTTTAGTTTCAGTGCCGTTTTAGAAGGCCGCAACAGGGCGGTTTTGACTAGACTATGGCAAAGTATCAATCACATACATGGGAGGTAAAATACCCGCCCACTCGTCAATATAACAATTTTTAGCAAGTTGTTCAATTAAAAGAATTAGTTGTGGCATATTGCTAGAATGCGCCATTCGTTAATGGGTTGAATGAAATGAGCGAACAAAAGTCAGTGTTTGACCAGGTGCAGTATCTTGAAATTAATGCTGACCAGGCCGGCCAACGTGTCGATAATTTTCTATTAAGTCGTCTAAAAGGTGTGCCTAAGTCCCGCGTTTACAGGCTGTTACGTAAAGGTGAGGTGCGGGTCAATAAGGGCCGTATTCGCGCAGAATACCGTTTGATCAAAGATGATGTGGTGAGGATTCCGCCGATTCGGGTCTCTAAACAAGCACCAGTCTTGCCAGGGCGTTCTTTGCGCGGTGTTCTGCTAGACAGTATATTGCTGGAAACTGATGAGTTTCTCGTGGTTAACAAGCCCTTCGGTCTTGCGGTGCACGGTGGTAGCGGGATAAATCTCGGTGTAATAGAGTCGCTACGCGCGATGCGCGCCCCCCATGCCTACTTGGAGTTGGTCCACCGTCTCGATCGTGATACGTCGGGTTGTTTGCTGATCGCTAAAAGTCGACAGGTGTTAAAGCATTTACAGAATCAGATGCGCCAACGTTCAATGGATAAACGTTATATCACACTTGTTTCAGGTCGGTGGGCCAAGGAGAGGCGGGAGGTCAATGCGCCACTTCTAAAGAAGACGGTGGCATCAGGTGAGCGTATTGTGCGGGCTAATAGCGAGGGTAAGCCCTCCTTGACGCGTTTTAAACTGCTCAAGCACTACACTAATGCCAGTTTATTGGAGGTGAAGCTTGAGACTGGTCGCACACATCAAATTCGAGTGCATTGTCAATTGGTCGGCCATCCTCTGGCAGGTGACCCCAAATACGGGGATGAAAGTTATAATGAAACTCTGCGCGATATCGGACTGAAGCGCCTCTTTTTGCATGCGGCTGAATTGACCTTTTCTTCGCCCGCTTCGGGGGAACGGGTCAGAGTTCAGGCGCCTCTGCCTGATGGCTTAGAAAAGGTGCTTAAGAAACTTTGATAACGACGCGTGCCCTTTACACTAGTTCTGACTGAATTGAGCACTGTTTATCCCATTAAGGTTTGGAGGAAGCGCTATGCGTGACTTATTAATTTTCGACTGGGACGGTACCTTGTGCGACTCTCTGTCGCGTATCGTCCTTTGTTTACAGTTATCCGCTGCCGATGTGGGTTTGCCCACACCTAGTGTGGCGGCGGCCAAGAATATAGTAGGTCTCGGTCTCGATGAGGTGATGAAGGAGTTGTTTCCCGGTGTCGATAGCGTTATGACAGCCAGATTGCGTACCGCTTACTCTGGTCATTTTATCCGTGAAGATAGAACCCCTTCGGCGTTTTTCCCGGGAGTTAGAGAGCATTTGGAAAAGCTGCGTGAACAGGGTTTCACCCTAGCGGTGGCAACGGGGAAGAGTCGCAAGGGACTGGACCGTGTGCTTGATGCGGTTGGAATGACTGGGTTTTTCCATAGCACGCGCTGCGCCGATGAAACCGCATCGAAACCCCATCCAGCAATGTTGTTTTCTTTGCTAGCAGAATTTGATCTACCATCGGAAGCCGCACTGATGGTTGGAGATACCAGCTATGACATGGAGATGGCTCGAGCAGCACAGGTGCCGCGCTTAGCGGTGAGTTATGGTGCACACTCCCGGGAGCGCCTTTTGGAATATCAGCCTATCGCTTGTATTGATAAGTTTGAATTTATTGATCACTCAATATAAAGGCTTGCGTAAATATGCTCAAGAATAGGCGCTCTCACCGTTGATTGGTGGCTTGCAGGACGTGCTAAGACTGATAGTTAATGGCCCTATATTCTATTGGTGAATATAGGCTGCTTTTTTTGCGCCAAGATGAACTTGCGGCTTCGGGCATTTGCACCAAGATGGGCTTGCAGCATTGCTCATATGGTGGCAGGGTGAAAGACCCTATAGCTGTTGACAGGGGTAGGCTCTTATTAATAACTACATAAGGTGTCCACTATGTCGCAGAGCATGTCTTCGCAAAGAGCATCTGAACAAGTTAAAAAAGGTCAGCAACAAAAAATTGTAAAAGCCACTGTAAAGCAATCTGATACCACTAAAGTTAATGGTGGCTCGACTGATTCTGCCAGTATTTATCTTCGTGAAATTGGTTATGTCCCCCTTCTGTCTGCAGAGGAGGAAGTGTATTTTTCTCGCTTAGCTCGTGATGGTGATGAAGCGTCACGCCAGCGGATGATAGAAAGTAATCTCCGTTTGGTGGTGAAGATCGCACGGCGCTACGTTAATCGTGGTCTCAATCTCCTAGATCTAGTTGAGGAGGGAAATCTAGGTCTTATTCATGCTGTAGAAAAATTTGACCCGGAACTCGGTTTCCGCTTTTCAACATATGCCACCTGGTGGATCAGACAAAATGTTGAACGGGCATTGATGAACCAGACCCGCACCATACGCCTGCCAGTGCATGTGGTGAAAGAGCTTAATCAGTGCGTGCGAGCGACGCGGGAGCTGTGTCAGACTTTAGATCATGAACCAACGGCACTGGATATTGCCGATAAGCTGGATAAAACACCTGACCAGGTGTTAAAACTTTTACGTTTCAACGAGCGGGTGGGATCGGTTGACGTGCTTATTGGCGATGATGCTAAGTCTCTGGTGGAGACGATCGCGGATGAGCATGTGTTGAACCCTGAAGAGCTGAGTGGGGACGATGATATCGCCGCCACTCTCGATATGCTGGTCGACGAGCTGACACCAAAACAGCAAGAAATTATTTGTCGCCGTTTTGGATTGCGAAACTACGATGTTTCAACCCTGGAGGAAGTCGGTAAAGCGGTAGGCCTGACTCGTGAGCGTGTCAGGCAAATTCAGATTGAAATATTGGCCCAGCTCAAGTCGACCATGAAAAAGCTTGGCATTGAAAGCGATATGCTATTTGCTGGGGATTGAGTGGCCAGTATGTCTCTAGAACCAACTGGCACGTCAAAGTAGATTATCGTTCAAGTAGTTCTAACTTGCCATTTTTGCCATCCCATTCTTCTGCATCGGCAGGAGGGTCTTTCTTAATAGTGATGTTGGGCCAGACGTCGGCGAGTTCAGTATTGAGCTCTAAAAAAACCTCTTGGCCTTCGGGAATTTCGTCTTCAGCAAAAATAGCTTCGGCGGGGCACTCGGGTTCACACAGTGCACAGTCAATACATTCGTCTGGGTGAATCACTAGAAAGTTAGGTCCCTCATAAAAGCAATCGACAGGACAGACTTCCACGCAATCTGTGTATTTACATTTAATGCAGTTTTCACCGACGATGAATGTCATTTTGCAGTCTCCCGATCGAGCTTAAGTATGAAAGGCGGCGGATTATAGCTGAAAGAAGAGCCTGATTGCAGTTTGAGCCAAGCCTATTTCTCCTTAATTAATAGCTTTAAGTTATAAAGCGCATCAAGGGCCGCCCGGGGTGACAGGTCGTCGGGCTGGAGTTCACTGAGTGCATCGAAGAGCCGGGTGTCCGTTGCTGGACTGAATAAATCACTTTGTAACGGTGCTAGTGAGGTATCATTTTTGTTGGTGGGTTTGGACGGGTTTTCCAAACGATGAAGCTCCAAGCGAGCGCTGTTGATTACCTCAACTGGTAAACCCGCTAGGCGAGCGACCTGTATCCCGTAGCTTTGGCTTGCTGGGCCGTTTTGAACACGGTGCAGGAAAACGATATCATCATTGTACTCAGAGGCATCGAGATGCACGTTTTCTACATTGTCGGCAGTGTCTGCCAGTGTAGTGAGTTCGAAATAGTGGGTGGCGAACAAGCAAAAAGCGCGCACCGTTTCGGCCAAGTGAACGGCGCAAGCCCACGCTAGTGATAAACCGTCAAAAGTGCTGGTGCCGCGGCCAATCTCATCCACCAACACCAGACTTTTCTCCGTGGCATTGTGGAGAATGTTAGCGGTTTCCGTCATTTCCACCATAAAGGTTGAGCGTCCGCCGGCGAGATCATCAGACGAGCCTATACGGGTGAAAATTCTATCAACCATGCCAATGCGTGCAGCTGTAGCAGGTACATGACTGCCGATATGGGCGAGTAACACTATCAAGGCAGCTTGGCGCATATAGGTTGATTTGCCCCCCATATTCGGACCTGTAATAATGAGCATTTGACGCTGCGGATTGAAGTTTAAGTCGTTTGCGACGAAGGGCTTGTCGAGCACTTGTTCGATAACGAGATGGCGGCCGTTGGAGAACTTAATCCCGGGCTCTTCGCAAAGTTGAGCGGGGGATAAATCGAGGGTTTCGGCGCGTTCAGCAAGGTTAACCAGTACATCTAGTTCTGCGATAGCGCCCGCACTTTGCTGCAGTGGTGCCAGTTCGATATTGAGTCTGTCGATCAAACTCTCGTAGAGGATTTTTTCTCGTGCCAGTGCGCGGCTTTTTGCACTGAGGGCTTTGTCTTCGTAGCCTTTAAGTTCGGGGGTTATGTAACGCTCCGCATTTTTCAGCGTTTGGCGACGAATATAGTGGGTAGGCACCTGCGCAGCTTGACCTTTACTAATTTCAATAAAGTAGCCGTGTACGCGGTTGTAGCCCACTTTTAAGGTGGCGATACCGCTGGCTTCGCGTTCTCTTTTTTCTAACGCTATCAGGTAATCTCCTGCGTTAGTACTAATGGCGCGCAGTTCATCTAGTTCATCGTCAAAGCCTTCGGCAATTACACCACCTTCCCGAATCACGACTGGGGGATTTTCGATGATGGCTTTATTGAGCAACGACACGAGGTCGGGGAAGGTGGCTATTTGAGTGCCGAGCAGTGTTAACAGCGGGGCGGAACAAGTGCCGAGAGATTTGTGCAGCTCGGGAAGCACTGATAGGGAGTCTCGCAACCGAGCAAGATCCCGGGGCCGCGCCGAGCGGAGTGCGATACGGGCGAGAATGCGTTCGATATCACCAATATTCTTTAAAGTGTCAGCGCTAGCTTCATAGTGGTAGTCGGTCTGTAACTCAAGTATTGCCTGTTGCCGCGCTTGTAAACTTTTGAGCTCGCGCAAGGGCCTATTGAGCCAGCGTTGTAACAGTCTGCTACCCATTGCAGTGGCGGTGTTATCCA
Source organism: Porticoccaceae bacterium (assembly GCA_041622675.1). Taxonomy (GTDB): domain Bacteria; phylum Pseudomonadota; class Gammaproteobacteria; order Pseudomonadales; family Porticoccaceae; genus Reddybacter. The sequence goes on along the minus strand of JBFJYH010000007.1, from coordinate 33,202 downwards.
TTACTGCCAGCAAAGTATTCTCTCGACCACCGCTGGGGTTGGTGTCTATTTCAAGGTTGCGTCGTGTCGCGGCATCTAGGATAACGCTTTCATCGCGGTTTTCATGTTGAATGCTGCGCACATGGGGCATGGCTGTGCGCTGGGTTTCTTTGGCGTAATTAAAGAGGCAGCCTGCAGCTCTTAATGCAAGATCGAGTTGCTCGCAGCCAAAGCCCGATAAGTCCCGAGTTGAAAATTGCTCACAGAGGTTTGTGTGAGCCGTTTCGAGGTCGAACTCCCAGGGGGGTTGGCGGCGTAGTCCTTGGAAATTATTAACCAATCCGCTTTCCGCGAGCTCTTCGCTAACCAGTAACTCGGCCGGGTTTAAGCGTTGCAGCTCACCGAGCAATGCGTCTTGCCCTGCGACTTCCAGTACCTGGAAACGCCCGCTGCCGATATCGAGACTGGCTATTCCAAAGCGACTATCGCTTGAACTGACGGCAACGAGTAAGTTCTCACGGTTGTCTTGTAACAAGGCTTCGTCGGTAATGGTGCCTGGTGTCACGATACGCACAACTTGCCTTTCAACGGGTCCCTTGCTCGTAGCGGGGTCGCCGACCTGTTCACAAATGGCGACAGACTCTCCGAGTTTGACAAGACGAGCGAGGTAATTATCGGCGGCGTGGTAAGGTAGACCTGCCATGGGAATGGGTTGCCCGGCTGACTTTCCTCGAGAAGTTAGGGTGATATCAAGCAATTGCGCTACTTTTTTAGCGTCATCAAAAAAGAGCTCGTAAAAATCGCCCATCCTGTAAAACAATAAAGTATCGGGGTACTGGGCTTTGATGCGCATGAACTGCTGCATCATTGGGGTGTGTGGGCTCTTCTCTGAGCCTTTTTGACTCGTTGCCCGGCTATTTGATGTCCGAGACATTATGATGAGGATTCTTCATGAGGATCCTCTTCCGGTGATGGGCGATGAACGAGCCGGCCAAAGAGTATGCCAATCTCAAACAGTAACCACATCGGTACGGCAAGCAAGGATTGGGAGATGACGTCGGGGGGAGTCAATAACATGCCTAGAATAAAGCAACCAACAAGTACGTAGGGGCGTTTGCCAGCAAGTTTGGACGGGGTGATCATTCCTGTCCAGATTAAAATAAAGGTAGCGATGGGGATTTCAAAGGCGATGCCAAATGCAAAGAATAGCTTGAGAACAAAATCCAGATAGCTTGATATATCAGTCATCACAGTGACATTTTCTGGGCCAACGCTGGTGAAAAACCCAAAGATAAGCGGAAATACAACAAAATAGGCAAAAGCCATTCCCGCGTAAAAAAGCAGTACACTAGAGCTAAATAAAGGCAGGACGATAAAACGTTCTTTTTTATACAGCCCCGGGGCGATAAAGGCCCACGTTTGATAAAGGATAAAAGGCATTGCCGCAAAAACTGACAGTACCATGGTTAGCTTAAACGGGGTCAGAAATGGAGAGGCGACCTGGGTGGCAATCATGGTCGAGTTTTCGGGTAAATATGCACGCAAGGGCTCTGAAACAAAACCATAAATTTCATTGGCAAAGGGAAACATCGCGACAAATAGTAGAAGCACGATAACGATAGTGCGAAGTAAGCGATCGCGCAGCTCGATAAGGTGAGTGACCATGGGCTGGGCGTTACTGGATGTGTTTTCCTCGTTCTTCTCTGGGTCTTGCGTTGACTCGTTTGGCATAAGCTGTCTTGTTGGCGCCGTCTACAGGGCTTTGTCGGCGGGTGTTTTTGGAATTGTGACACTACTTGAAGACGGGCTTGAAGCGGTCGTCGTATTGTCATTGGAGTCGGAAATTGGTGTGCGGGTGCCTTGCTGCCCTTTGGAGGGCTCGCTAACTGGGTGTGCGTCGGATGATGGTGTATCAGAAGGTTGAGCGTCAGAGGGCAGGGTTTCGTCAGGCCCTTCGTCAATAAAATCTTCTTCGTTAGGGATCTTTAGGCTGGCTGGTGTAGCCTCATCCGTGATGGAAGGAGAGCCTAAACTTCGTTCTACTTGCTTGCGCTCCTTCTCCATACGGCCTAATAACTCTTCGTTGTAAAGCTCTCGGCGTATTTCATCGAGCCCGAATTCGCGTTCCATGTCCTCTCGGGCTCCTTGTACTGAGCGACGTAGTTTGCCGAGCCAGTAGCCGAGAAAGCGAACAGTTTCAGGTAGCCTTTTTGGCCCAATAACAATCAGACCGACCACGGCAATAAGTATTATTTCAGTAAAACCAATATCGAACATGTGGTCGGATCCAGATTTAAACAGTGTTGTTCAGTGTGCCGTGGTGTATCAGGCGCTTTTGTCAGAGTTGTCGCTTGTCGCTTCAGCTTTTTCTTTATTCACTGTGTTATTACTGGCATCTGCGGTTGTATCAGCTTCTAGATTTTTCTCTTTTTCAGCATCGTCATCTGTGGCGACAGCATCTTTGAAACCTTTGAGGGCGCCACCGAGGTCCGTGCCCATGCCTTTGAGGCGCTTTGTGCCAAAAATCAATACAACGATTGCCAGTATAATTAACAATTGCCAAATACTAATTCCACCGAGTCCCATACCTACCTCATTCGTTATTTTTCAAATTGCCGTACTTCTTATTATGAAGTACGGGCTAAGAATTTTTGCGGCTAGCTTTTTCGTCGAGTCCAGAAATCTCGAAACGGCGTGCAAGCTCTGCCAAAACTGAGTCGGCATTTTCGCCCAAGTGAGAGAGCATTACCAGCGAGTGAAACCATAGATCGGCAGTTTCTGCTATCAAATCTTTATTATCGCTGCTGTGTTCGGCATCTTTGGCGGCAATCAAGGTTTCGGTGCACTCTTCACCCACTTTCTCGAGAATTTTATTTAGCCCTTCACGATGCAGGCTAGCGACATAGGAGTTGTCGGCGTCAGCACTTTTACGTGCAGCAAGGATAGTGTCAAGTTGATGTAAAATACTGGTCATGGCGTTCTCTTAGTAGTGCTTTTGTGTCTACTAGCTGTAGATGGCTTTGGGATCTTTGATCACGGGTTCAACGGCTTGCCATGTCGAGTCTTTGAGTATTTTGAAAAAACAGCTACGCCGCCCCGTATGGCAGGCAATACCACCGCGCTGCTCTACTTTTAGGATGATGACATCGTTATCACAATCGAGGCGTATTTCGCTCACATCTTGTATATGCCCAGATTCTTCACCTTTGCGCCACAGTTTGCTACGTGAACGCGACCAGTAGACGGCACGGCCTTCGATAGCCGTTAAACTGAGTGCTTCACGATTCATCCAGGCAACCATCAAAATTTCATGGCTGCTTTGATCTTGAGCGATGGCGGGTACCAGGCCCTGGTCATTCCAAGTGATTTGGTCGAGCCAGTGATTGTCTGCAGATTCGCTCATGACTGTGAATACATCCTCAAGAGTAGGGTTGCTAGATTCGGGAGCGCCGAATTATGCCAGTCTTAAGACAGCAGTAATAGCAGCGCGCCAGCAGCAATTAATAATAAGCTGGGCGAGCTTGATTGTTGTGCCACATTATCCAGGGTCGTATAGGTGTTACCAAGGCCAACGCCTACTAAAAAGGTGCCGGCTATGGCTTTGTTACGTTGGCGAAGTGGCTGGAGTTGACTTGTATGTTGTCGAGTGTTGAGCGTTTTGTCGATGCGCTTAACCTGCTCCATAGAATCGACAAGAAGCTGTGGCAGGTGGGGCAATTGTTCAAGCCAATCGGGGGCGTGTCGTTTGACCTGCTTAAAGACCTGGCCGGGCTCGAAACGTTGTACTATCCAGCGTTCGAGAAAAGGGTGGGCTGTCGCCCAAAGGTCGAGATCGGGGTAGAGCTGGCGACCGAGCCCTTCAATGTTGAGCAAGGTTTTTTGTAATAAAATGAGTGAAGGTTGAACTTCTGCATCAAAGCGACGGGCTATTTGAAACAGACTGACGAGTAGCTGGCCACAGGAAATGTCTCTTAAGGGGCGTTGAAAAATTGGCTCGCAGACAGTGCGTACAGCAGACTCTACCTCGTTGAGAGAGGCATCGGGCTTCACCCAGCCGGCGAGGATGTGTAATTCGGCAACCTGGCGGTAATCACGACGAAAAATGGCGAGTAGGTTGCGGGCTAGGTAGTACTGATCCTCTACGGATAGACTGCCAACAATGGCGCAGTCAATAGCAATATATTTTGGCAGGCGTGGCGTTGTGGCGTCGACAAAAATATTGCCAGGGTGCATGTCAGCATGAAAAAAATTGTGATCAAACACCTGAGTGAAGAAAATTTCAACGCCTCGCTCAGCGAGTACTTTAAAGTCCGTGCCAGCTGACTGTAAGCTTTTAATATCGGTGACAGGAGTAGCGTAAATACGTTCCATCACAAGCACATCTTTATTGGTGTAAGGCCAATAGATTTCAGGAATGTAGAGCAAGGCCGAATCTTCGAAATTGCGGCGTAGCATCGCTGTATTACCGGCTTCGCGTTGTAGGTTTAATTCATCGATAATGGTCGTGCGGTAGTCGTTGGCGACTTCAACCGGGCGTAATCGCTTGCCGTCGACGAGGTGTTTTTCCACTAGACGAGCGAGGCTGAGCATCAAAGAGCAATCTTGCTCGATGGTGATCTTAATATCGGGACGTACGGCCTTGACGATGACTTCTCGACCATCTTCCAGTACAGCGGCGTGAACCTGGGCAATGGATGCCGATGCCAGCGGGGAGGGGTCAAAACTTGTAAAAAGTTGGTCGACGGATTGACCTAATGCCTGTTCAATAATGGCAATGAACCGAGTCGATTCAAAAGGCGGCACGTTGTCTTGTAGTTGATCGAGTTCGCGACAAATATCGGCTGGAACAAGATCGGGGCGGGTCGAAAGAAGCTGGCCGAATTTGACGAAAACCGGGCCGAGTTCTTCTAGTGCACGGCGCAAACGTTCTCCCCGCGGCGCTTGAGGGTTAGGTAAAAAAGCAAATCCCCAAAGCATAAAACGGATCAGTAAAGGTGAAAATTGGCCCCCGGCAACGCCGGTCGCCGAGTTACTGACAAAAGTATCGAGGCGGTAGCGCAGACTGATACGCGCAATTCTTAAGGCTCGGGCTAGGCGCAGCATTACAGTTGGTTCACGGCAGTAGAGCTTTCAATTGTGCGCCAATTAAATCGAGGGGGGATTGCGTCTTGCCATTCTCCTTTTGCTGGTTGGCGCTGCCAGTGGTGTTCGCGTCCGCTTTATAGGTGGCCCAGCCACCTCTGCTGCGCGTGACAATATCTTGCTGCAATTGTAGAGCCTTGCGAAGAGACTTTCCGACAAAGTGGGCTGCTATGTCCCCTGTATGCTCGGCGAGTAGGGCTTCCCAGTCGATGTTAATATTACGGCTCAGGTTTAGGAGAGTGGCGATAAGTTGGTCTTCATCGCTGACATCGACCTGACACTTCTCGGCCGCTTGTATATTGCCGGCCAGTAATAAGCGGATGAGGGCTGGCGCTGTACCGGTAAGCATCGCGGGTGCTGAATGTTCAGCGCTCGGTAAAATGATTAGCTGATGGTCGGTGAATAATAGGGCCACAGTAAAACGTGGTGCTGTAGAGTTGATCAATAAGTGTTTGCCCGCTAAGGCGCTAAATTTCTGTGGTGCTTGAAGGTCGCTCTCAAGTAGTCGGGTGACTGCTTTGCCAATCGTTTCGCATGCCAGTGCGATGGTCGCGTCGTTCACCCTTTGATACCTCGGTGCAGAGCGACAATACCACCTGTCATATTGTAGTACTGGCAGTGCTTGAAACCAGCGTCGTTCATCATGTTTTTGAGTGTTTTCTGGTCGGGGTGCATGCGAATGGATTCCGCCAAATAGCGATAACTGTCGGCATCGTTGGCAACAAGCTTTCCGACCCTAGGCAAAACTTGAAAAGAGTAGGTGTCGTAAATCTTTGTCAGTAATGGGTTTTTTGGCTTCGAAAATTCGAGGACGAGTAAGCGCCCGCCAGGTTTGAGTACGCGCAGCATGCTGCGAAGTGCTAAGTCTTTATCGGTGACATTGCGCAGGCCAAAGGCGATGCTAATGCAGTCGATACTGTTGTCTGCAAAAGGTAGATATTGTGCGTCAGCTTGGGCGAAACTGATGTTACTCAAAACACCACTGTCGATTAAGCGGTCACGCCCGACCTTGAGCATGGAGCCGTTGATATCAGCGAGAATAACTCGTCCCTGTTCGCCAACAAGACGTGAGAATTTGAGACTGAGGTCGCCGGTGCCGCCAGCGATGTCGAGCACGGTATGTCCCGGGCGTACACCGGATAGTTCAATGGTAGTGCGTTTCCAGAGCCGATGAATACCGCCGGACATGAGATCGTTCATTATGTCGTATTTAGCCGCCACCGAATGGAAAACATCGGCGACGCGCTCAGCTTTCTTCTCCACGGCTACTTCGCTAAAGCCGAAGTGGGTGGTTTTTTCTGTATCCTGTTCTGAGCTCATAGTGTCCCCTCAATAACAGTCGATATTGTACACGGCTTAGGCGCTCTCTTGAACGCTGGGCAGGCTCGGTGGTTTTACTGTTTTTATCAGCGCGTAGTTGTTGGGTGAGCTAAAGCTTAGCGTAAATGTCCCAGGTGCTTGCCGACTGTTTTTAAGGTTGGTTTTAGCAGGCGAGGTGTACAGGCAACAATGTGTCCGTTATTTAAATAGTCATCGCCACCCTGAAAGTCAGCAACTCTACCGCCGGCTTCTTTGACAAGTAAAACGCCAGCGGCGATATCCCAAGGCTGTAAGTACATTTCCCAAAAGGCATCGACGCGACCTGCAGCGACATAAGCTAAGTCAAGAGAGGCGGCGCCCATGCGCCGAATGCCGGACGATTGGTCGGCGAGGTCGTTCATGCAATTGAGGTAGGGTTGCATGTTTTCGAACGGCTGGCCACTGAATGGGATGCCGGTGGCATAGAGGGCACTGCGGGACTGGTCGAGGCCAGAGACGCGAATTCGAGAACCGTTAAGCTGGGCTCCACGGCCACGACTCGCAGTAAATTCCTCTTGTTTAATCGGGTCGTAAATCACGGCGTGTTCGATGCGCCCCTTGTGACGAAAGGCAATCGAAACGGCGTAGTGAGGAATACCGCGAATAAAATTAGTGGTGCCATCAAGAGGGTCGATTATCCATTGGGAGTCGCTGTCGCTACCCTTGATGGTGCCCGATTCCTCGCCAATAAAGCAGTGATCGGGATAGGCGCTACGCAGTTGATCTATGATGTTTTTTTCAGCCATGTGATCAACATCGGTGACGAAATCATTTTGGCCCTTTTCGTCAATTTGCAGGCGATCGATTCGTTGAGATGCCTTGAAGATCAAATCTCCAGCGCTACGTGCCGCACGTAGTGCGATGTTAACCATTGGTTCCATAGGGTGTTCCACGCCTGGATTTTGAAAGGCGCGCATTGTAGCAAAACCTAGGCATCGTGACAGTGCGTGCTGCGTATATATATGACTGTGTTAACTAATGTGCTCTGTTATACTTCGCGCCGAAAATTAGGCCCACCGTGAGCTCTCTTTAATATGATGAAGCAGCGTTTTAACAAGGTTCGTGTCGTTTTAGTCAATACCAGCCACCCAGGGAATATTGGGGCCGCTGCTCGCGCGCTGAAAAATATGGGTTTGAGTCGACTTTATTTGGTTGCACCTAAGGATTTTCCGGCAGATCGTGCTGTTTGGCGTGCGGCCAGCGCTGTTGATGTGCTCGATAATGCCGTGGTGGTTGAAACCCTAGATGAGGCAATTAGCGGTTGTGGGCTGGTAGTTGGTACCAGTGCTCGTGATCGTCGTATCCCTTGGCCCTTGCTCAATCCACGTGAATGTGGTGAAAAGTTATGGCAAGAAACACAAGTGCACGATGTTGCGATCGTCTTTGGTCGTGAAGACCGGGGGCTTAAAAATGAAGAGCTACACAAGTGCACCTATCATGTGCATATTCCCGCCAACCCCGACTACAGCTCCCTCAATTTGGCTGCTGCGGTTCAAGTTTTGACCTACGAGGTGAGGATGGCGGCCTTGTCTGATAGTGAGAATCCTCGTGATCAGCTCCTTGGGGGCGATTGGGATGTGCCGCCTGCGCGGGTAGAAGAGCTAGAGCTTTACTATGCCCACCTTGAGCAAACCTTGGTCGACTTGGGATTTCATGATCGCGAAAATCCACGTCAAACCATGCAGCGCTTACGCCGCTTGTTTGGTCGTATTCGGTTGGATGCCATGGAGCTATCGATTATGCGCGGAGTTCTTACGGGTATTCAAAATGCCGCTCACCGTTTGAGTGAGCTCACTCAAAAAGAATGATTTGAACCCGCCGCTGTCGCCTTGGTGTCACTGTTTTGGAGGGTTGTATCCGACTAAATTAGTTGGTTATTTACTTGACTAAAAAGCTAGGTTATTCGATAATTGTTCTATTGCAAATTGAAGCGCGCATTGCGCGGAGGCGGGTAAATGAAGCTGACAACCCGAGGGCGTTACGCTGTCACGGCGATGCTTGATTTGGCGTTAAATGGAAATCAAGGGCCGGTTAGCTTGGCTGCCATTTCCCATCGTCAAGATATTTCCCTGTCATACCTTGAGCAGTTGTTTGCCAAGCTGCGCAAAAATAACTTGGTGGCTAGCGTGCGAGGTCCCGGTGGGGGCTATCGTCTCAGCCGAGCTTGCGAGCAAATTAATGTCGCTGACATTATTAGCGCGGTTAATGAATCGACGGACTCCACCAGCTGTCAGGGCAAAGGGGATTGTCAGAAAGGTGAGCCTTGCCTGACACATCAACTTTGGGATGATTTGAGCGAGCAAATACATACTTTTTTGAGTGGTATTTCACTAGCAGCTTTGACTGAGCAGCGTGCCGTGAAAGCGGTGAGTGAGCGTCAGATTAAGCTATCCGCTGCAGATGGCGGCGCTAATATTGAGGCGCTGGTTAACGCTAAAGCGCTTCATCTGTAAAGAGACGTTAATGGTATTACCTTCTGGAAAGATTGAAGTCGAAATCGAGACAGAGGGTCTATGGAGTGTTAGTAATGAAGTTGCCTATTTATCTTGATTATTCTGCTACAACCCCGGTCGACCCCCGTGTCGCGGCGCGCATGACCGAATGTCTAACTATGGGCGGCGTGTTTGGCAATGCAGCCTCGCGTTCCCATTCTTTTGGTTGGCAAGCTGAGGCCGCGATTGAGGATTCTCGCCAGCAGGTGGCTACGCTAATTAATGCTGACCCTCGGGAGATTGTCTGGACATCGGGTGCGACTGAATCTGACAATTTGGCTATCAAGGGCTGCGCTCATTTTAACGAGCGCAAGGGCAAGCATATTGTCACCTCTAAAATTGAGCATAAAGCGGTTCTTGACAGTTGTCGGCAGCTGGAGCGAGAGGGGTACGAAATCACCTACCTCGATCCGGGTTCCAATGGTTTGATTGAGCCCCAGACTGTTGCCGATGCGCTTCGCGACGACACCACTCTGGTATCGCTTATGCATGTCAACAATGAAATTGGCACCATTACTGACATCGCTGCGATCGGAGAAATCTGCCGCCAGCGTGGCGTCCTTTTTCATGTCGATGCTGCACAAAGTGCCGGCAAAGTTAAAATTGATGTGGCTGAAATGAAGGTTGACTTAATGTCATTCTCCGCCCATAAGATTTATGGTCCCAAAGGCATGGGTGCGCTCTACGTGCGTCGTAAACCCCGGGTGCGTATCGAAGCGCAAGTGCACGGTGGTGGTCATGAGAGAGGTATGCGTTCGGGCACTTTGCCGACCCACCAAATCGTCGGCATGGGCGAAGCTTTCCGTATTGCCCATGAGGAGATGGATGAGGAAAACACCCGCATTCTAGCTCTTCGCAATCGTTTGTGGGCAGGTTTCAGCGATATGGAAGAGGTGCATCTCAACGGGACACTCGAGCAACATGTGGCGGGCAATCTTAATGTCAGCTTTGCCTTTGTTGAGGGTGAGTCGCTGATTATGGCGCTAAAAGATCTGGCTGTTTCATCGGGTTCCGCCTGTACTTCGGCGAGTCTTGAGCCCTCATATGTATTGCGTGCACTGGGCCTTGAAGATGAGTTGGCCCATAGCTCTATTCGCTTTAGCATCGGCCGCTTTACGACGGAAGAAGAAGTGGATTACACCATTGAAAAAGTACTCTCGGCTGTCACTAAGCTAAGAGAGCTGTCACCGCTATGGGATATGTACAAGGCCGGTGTCGATTTAAGTACGGTGCAATGGGCTGCCCATTAGGCCTGATTTAAACTAATCGTTTTATGAGCTTGATAGGTTCAGGCTCTATTTGGAGGAAGTAAGTTATGGCTTACAGTGATAAAGTTCTCGATCATTATGACAACCCTCGCAATGTCGGTGTTTTGGACGACAATGCATTGAATGTTGGTACTGGCATGGTGGGTGCGCCGGCCTGTGGTGATGTTATGCGGCTGCAAATTCAGATTAGCGATGATGGCGTGATTGAAGATGCCAAGTTCAAGACCTATGGCTGTGGATCGGCAATAGCCTCTAGTTCCTTGCTTACCGAGTGGGTTAAGGGTAAGACTTTGGAAGATGCAGCAAAAATCAAAAACTCTGAAATTGCTGAAGAATTGGCTTTGCCTCCCGTCAAAATCCACTGTTCAGTGCTTGCGGAAGATGCCATTCAAGCGGCTATTCAGGATATCCGCAAAAAACGCGGCGAAGACTGAGGCGACTCGTGGGATAGTAGAGGAGGTAATAGATGGCCATATCAATGACAGAAGCGGCTCAGCAGCACGTTGCCAACCACTTGAAAAACAGAGGTAAGGGACAGGGTATCCGCCTTGGCGTACGGACCAACGGTTGCTCAGGGATGTCCTACGTTCTGGAATTTGTCGATGAGGCAGATCCAGGAGATGCCGTTTTTCCCGCTGGTGAGGTCAAGCTTTTTGTTGATCCAAAAAGCCTTCTTTATCTGGAGGGCACGGAGCTAGATTTTGTCAAAGAAGGTCTCAACGAAGGTTTTCAGTTCAATAATCCCAATGTTAAAGATGAATGTGGTTGTGGAGAGAGCTTTAATATTTAATGTTTTTCAAACGATGTCGTTGCAGGTAATAAACACGTGAAGCTAAGTGACGACTATTTTCAAATCATGCAGGTGCCACAAAACTATGATATCGATGATGCGGCCTTGAATGAGAGCTATCTCCAACTGCAAAGCCAGTTTCACCCGGATCGTTTTGCTGGTAAATCAGATCAGGAACAGCGTTTGGCTGTGCAAACGGCTTCGGCAGTGAATCAAGCTTACGATACGCTGCGTTCGCCGTTGTTACGCGCGGCTTATTTGCTCAAACTCCATGGCCTGGATAGTTCCGGCGAAAATACCACTGTTAGTGATATGGCTTTTTTGATGTCGCAAATGCAACTACGCGAACAACTCGGTGCCGTTACCACAGCAGAAGAGCCCTTTGTCGCGCTGGAGCTTGTCGCCACTGAAGTGGCACAAGAATTGGGTCGTCTACAGGCGCAGTTTGGCGAGCTTTACGGCCAGCAAGATTTTGACGCGGCTGCTCAAATACTGGTTAAAATGCAATTTTACGACAAGCTACAACTAGAAGTTGATGCCCTAGAAGAATCTTTAGAAGATGCTTGATTCTCGCGTCATCGGCTGAAAAGTTGCTCATTCTTCGATAGGTAACCCCATTGGCACTCTTGCAAATTTCTGAACCCGGTCAGTCACCCGAACCCCATCAGCAGCGTCGCGGTGTTGGTATCGATTTGGGCACGACTAACACTCTGGTCGCTACAGTGCGTAGCGGCAGCGCTGAAGTTTTACCCGACGCCATGGGCGCTGTCTTACTGCCGTCCGTCGTCTGTTATACAGAGGAGGGCGTTATAGTGGGTGGTGCTGCAAAAGCGCTGGCCAGTAGCGATCCTAAAAACACTATCGTTTCCGCCAAGCGCTTTATGGGCAGAGGTCGCGACAGTATTGACCACGGCGTTTATGATTTTGCTGAAGGCGAGGGGATGGTGCGCTTTGCTACACGTGCCGGCAATATCAGCCCAGTAGAAGCTTCAGCTGAAATTTTAAAAGTTGTTAATCGTCGTGCCGAGCAAGCCCTTGCTGGCCCCCTCGATGGGGCAGTATTAACTGTCCCTGCCTATTTTGATGACGCCCAACGACAGGCGACAAAAGATGCCGCGACGCTGGCGGGTATTAAAGTACTACGCCTGCTTAGCGAGCCGACAGCGGCGGCCATTGCCTATGGCTTGGATAAAAATGACTCTGGTTTAATTGCCGTTTACGACCTGGGTGGTGGTACTTTCGATATCTCTATTTTGCGCCTCTCACGGGGAGTCTTTGAGGTCTTGGCTACGGGTGGTGATTCGGCGCTGGGAGGTGATGACTTCGATGCGGCTATAGTTGCCTGGATTCACCAGCAAGCCGGCTTGTTAGATACTCTCAGTGCTTCTGAGCAGCGCAATTTGCTCGATATTGCCCGTGATGCCAAAGAGTGCTTGTCGCAAAACGATGCCGTGACAGTGACTTTTGGCGACTGGCAGGGTGAGTTGAATACAGCTCAGCTACATGGTGCGATTGATGCTTTAATCGACAAAACACTTCGCGCTTGCAAGCGAACCCTGCGCGATGCCGGTGTCAGTGCTACTGAAATTGTCGATGTTGTGATGGTGGGGGGCTCGACACGGATGCCACGCGTACGAGAAAAGGTTGAGCAACTCTTCGCCCGTCCACCGTTGGTGAGCATTGATCCCGATACAGTGGTTGCGGTGGGTGCTGCTTTACAGGCCGACGTATTAGTAGGCAATAAACCTGGCGATGAAATGTTGTTGCTCGACGTCATACCTCTTTCACTGGGGCTTGAAACTATGGGAGGGTTGGTGGAGAAAGTCATTCATCGCAATACCACCATTCCAGTTGCCAAAGCTCAGGAATTCACCACATTTAAAGATGGTCAAACAGCACTTGCCGTGCACATCATTCAGGGTGAGCGGGAGCTGGTGAGCGATTGTCGCTCGTTGGCTCGTTTCGAGCTGCACGATATCCCTCCGATGGCCGCTGGAGCGGCGAAAATACGTATTACGTTCCAGGTTGATGCCGACGGCTTGCTCAATGTCACTGCCGAGGAAGTTAATAGTGGTGTACGGGCACGAATAGAAGTCAAGCCCTCTTATGGTCTGGCAGATGATGAGGTGAGTCAAATGTTACTCGACTCCTTTGCCCATGCTAAAGAGGATATGGGGGTTCGTGCTTTGCGTGAACAACAGGTGGAGGCGGATCGCTTAATCGAAGATATTAGTGCCGCATTGTCGCAGGATGGTGAGCGATTATTGGATGAAAGCGCCTTGCGTTGTCTGAATCAGGCGGTTGCAGAACTCGAGCAGGTGCGAAAAGTGAGCCGCGATCATCGCGAACTACAGCGTCAAATAGAAAGCCTTGCGAAACTCAGTGAAGACTTTGCCGCTCGGCGCATGGATTTGGCCATTAAAGGTGCGCTGTCAGGGCATCGTTTAGAAGAGTTTGAAAAACAGACCCAGTAGGTAAATAGATAAATGGCAAAAATTGTATTTCTACCGCATAACGACGTTTGTCCAGAAGGTGTGGTGATTGAGGCTGATCGTGGTGAAACAATTTGCTCGGCAGCTTTGCGTCAAGGCGTCGAAATTGAGCATGCCTGTGAAATGGCGGCGGCCTGTACTACCTGTCACGTTTACGTGCGGGAAGGGTTTGAACATCTCGAACCCGCTGATGACCTGGAAGAAGATTTGCTGGATAAGGCTTGGGGTGTTGATCCCGATTCCCGCTTGAGTTGCCAGGTGGTTGTGGCGGAAGAAGATTTGGTCGTGGAAATTCCCAAATACACACTTAATATGGTGTCAGAGCGCCACTAAATTTTTTTTAGTAGTAGAGACTTTAGAGTATCAAGGACTATAGAAGGGGATGACATGCAATTAAAATGGGTGGATGTGTTGGATATCGCCATTGATCTGAGTGAGGCTTGGCCTGATACTGACCCGACGACTATCAATTTTGTAGATTTACGCGCTAAAGTTTTGGCTTTGCCCAACTTCGATGATGATCCGGATCGCTGTGGAGAAAAAATATTGGAAGCGATACAAATGGCATGGATTGACGAACTGGAGTAAATCAGGGCTGCAATAAATTGTTGTGTAAGTAATGCCTTTCTCAACAGTAGCGATGAACTTTGTGTCTACCTCCAGTTAAATGCGGTAGGTTGGAGCACTATCAACGGCTTGTTGTTCTTCCCCCCCCCCTCTTTTTATTGACACCTTTACTTTTTATTACGGGATTTGTTTTGAATGTTAGCCCTGAAATAAAAACGTCCTACCTCTAAACAACAGGTTTTTGCGATTTTTGTTAGCGCAAATCTACCGCTATCATTGAGAACAATATAGATGATAGATGGGAACCCAGTAGGGCAGATTTTAAAGGGTTTTTGGGTTTGCGACATACGGTAAGTCGTATCGGGCTTGAGAGTTATCGACAATGTATCTAAGGAAATTGCCGTCACTACACTGCAGTAGAAATAATCCAGAGCTATGCTGGAACCGAGATGTGGGCACCTTAGGTTTTAAGACTTGACGGGTTTGCTAATGCAGTGCTGGATGTTGCTGTACGGCTTTACGTCCAGCTAGGATCCCTATTGGTCGCTTAGGCTCAATCGCTTTCTTGTAAGCCCTTGTCGGTAAGAGTAAAATGCGACCCCTTTTATTTCTGCCGCCGATGGCGGGAATTACTTCTTGGAGTTAAAAATTCATGGCAATTGAGCGCACGCTATCTATTATCAAACCTGATGCTGTTGCAAAAAACGTTATTGGCGAAATCATCGCTCGCTTTGAGAAAGCCGGACTCAACATCGTTGGTGCCAAGCTGATGCAGCTGTCTGAAGAAAAAGCTGGAGGTTTTTATGCCGAGCATAAAGAGCGTCCTTTTTTCAGTGATTTAGTGGGATTTATGACGTCTGGCCCCGTTGTCGTGCAAGTGCTCGAAGGTGAAAACGCTATTGCCCTGAACCGAGATCTGATGGGGGCAACGAATCCCGCAGATGCTGAGGCCGGTACTATTCGTGCAGATTTTGCCGAGACAATCGACGCCAACGCGGTACATGGTTCTGACTCCTCAGCCTCGGCTGAAAGAGAAATCGCCTACTTCTTTGAAGCCGGAGAAATCTGCCCTCGTTAGCTCCTGTTAATGGTGCTGGCCTTGCGCAACGACATTAACGGAAGCGGTGAAAAATGACGATGACAAAAAACGCGATGCTTGATAAGACGGTGCCCAGAGATGGGGCCAATGTCAGTGCGAATGTGGAGAAAGTTAACCTGCTCGGCATGAGTGAGCACAAGCTCACCGCGTTTTTTGAATCTCTGGGTGAGAAACGCTTTCGCGTTAAACAAGTGATGCAGTGGATGCACCAGCGGGGGGTGATCGATTTTGACGCTATGTCCGATCTGTCGAAAGCCCTACGCGCCAAGCTCTCCAATGTGGCAGAGATCAGATTCCCCGAATTGGTGAGCGAGCAAACATCTACAGACGGTACTCGCAAATGGCTAGTGCGTGTTACGGGTGGTAGTTGTATCGAAACGGTATTTATCCCCGAAGGTAATCGCGGTACCTTGTGTGTGTCTTCACAAATTGGTTGCTCTTTAGACTGTAGTTTTTGTGCCACAGGTAAGCAGGGCTTTAATCGCGATCTAAGTGCAGCCGAAATTATCGGTCAGCTGTGGGTTGCAGCAAAATCCATGGATTCTCTCGACCCAACAAAAGATCGCGTTATTAGCAATGTGGTACTGATGGGTATGGGCGAGCCACTGCTCAACTTTGACAACGTGGTCGATGCGATGAACCTGATGATGCACGATTGTGCTTATGGCTTGTCAAAACGGCGGGTGACACTTAGCACCGCTGGTGTTGTTCCTGCCCTCGATAAGCTAGGTGATGTCACTGACGTGTCGCTGGCGATTTCATTGCACGCGCCTAATGACGAGTTACGCAATCAATTAGTACCCCTCAACCGCAAATATCCGATTGCAGAACTGCTGCGCTCAGCCCAGGGGTATCTGGCGAAACTGCCTGATAAACGTCGTAAAATCACGCTTGAATATACGTTGATTCGCGAAGTTAACGATCGTCCCGAACACGCGCATGAATTGGCTGAACTGCTGATTGATACCCCCTGTAAAATCAATCTTATTCCTTTTAATCCCTTTGACCAATCGGATTATCAGCGTGTGTCGAATAATGCCCTCTATCGTTTTCGCGATATCCTTATCGAAGCGGGTTACACTGTGACACTGAGAACCACCCGTGGCGATGATATTGATGCCGCTTGCGGTCAACTGGCAGGGCAGGTTAATGATAGAACAAAGCGCAGCCAACGCTACCGGGAAGAACAAGATCTTCAAAAAGTGCGCATTGTTACCGGTTGAGCCTATCAAATGGGTTGCCGACAAATGAAATGCGGAGATGAGATGACAGGGCAACTCCTGAGGACGATTAGTGTAGTCGTTATTATTATGGCGCTGAGCAGTGCTTGCACTGTCACAGAGATGGATTACAGTAAATCTATTGGTTCCAGCTCTGGGAGTGAAATGGCGGCGAGCCGACATGATACGGCTCGGGATAAAAATAAAGAGGCGGCTGAAACCTATGTTCAACTGGGTTTGGGTTACCTGCGTAAGGGTGAACGACAGCGGGCGCGCAAGAATCTATTGAAGGCACTCGAAAAGGATCGGCGTTCAGCGAATGCCCATAACGCTCTCGCTCTACTCCTGCAGCTTGAGGGTGAGAGTGAACTGGCTGAGAATCATTTTGAAAAGGCTGTTAAGTACGAACCTAGTCTGACAAATGTGCGATATAACTATGGGACTTTTCTGTTGCGCCAGCAACGTTTTTCCGATGCGCAAACGCAATTTTTAATTGCAGCAGATGATATTAACTATGCACGTAGGGGGCAGGTTTTTTATAATCTGGGTCTCATCGCCAAGCAATTTAACGACGATGAAAAAGCACAACAAGCCTGGGAAAAAGCCGTTAAGTTAAACCCCAAATACCCTGAGCCCTTTTTGGATCTCGCTCAAATATATTTTCAAATGGCTAACTATCCCAAGACCAAGCGCTACCTTGATCACTATGAGAGCTTAACTCAACCCACCCCCAAAGCCCTCTGGCTGGCTGTACGTCTTGAACGGGCCTTTGGTAATAAAGACGGTGAGGCGAGTAAGGCGATGGCTTTAAAAAACCTGTTCCCCTACGCTGAAGAAACCCTAGCGTACAAGGCTTGGGTAAAGTCTCAGGAAAAAGAACTGGAGTAATTTTCTCTGGCGCTAAAGATGCTGTTGTAAAAGCATTTGTAGAAAACTCAATCAGTAGCGTATGCAGTACAAATCAATAGGCATAAGATGTTTGCAGAAAACCCCATTAAACGTCGTAAAAGCCGCCAGGTAATGGTTGGCAATGTAGCTATTGGTGGTGATGCGCCGATCGCTATTCAGAGCATGACTAATACAGAGACCTGTGATGTGGCTGCGACGGTTGCACAAATACAGACGATGACCGACGCTGGGGCCGATATTGTCCGCGTCTCTGTACCCACAATGGATGCAGCTGATGCCTTCGGTTTAATTCGCCAACAAGTCGCCGTTCCATTGGTGGCCGATATTCATTTCGACCACAAAATTGCGCTTCGAGTTGCTGACCTCGGCGTTGACTGTCTACGTATTAATCCCGGCAATATCGGTCGAGATGATAGAGTCCGGGCAGTGGTTGAGAAAGCTCGTGATTTAAATATTCCCATTCGTATCGGTGTTAATGCGGGTTCGCTTGGCAAAGACTTAGAACGTAAATACGGCGAGCCCACGCCCGAGGCCATGGTGGAATCCGCCTTGCGCCATATCGATATTCTCGACAGGATGAATTTCGATAACTTTAAATTAAGCCTTAAAGCGTCTGATATTTTTATGACCCTGGCGGCCTATCGTTTGATTGCCGATCAAACCGACTGCCCACTTCATTTAGGTATTACCGAAGCAGGGGGCTTACGCGCGGGTACTGTAAAGTCTGCGGTTGGGATCGGGGCGCTATTACTTGATGGTATCGGTGATACCCTGCGCGTTTCGCTGGCAGCCGACCCAGCTGAAGAAATTAAGGTTGGCTGGGATTTGTTAAAAAGCCTGCGATTGCGTAGTAAAGGCATCAATTTTATTGCCTGCCCTAGTTGCTCACGGCAAAACTTTGATGTCATTAAAACTATGGAGGCCCTCGAAAGTCGACTTGATGATGTGCGTGTGCCCATGGATGTAGCGGTCATTGGTTGCATCGTCAATGGCCCAGGTGAGGCCAAAGTAGCGGATATGGGTTTGACAGGCGGTTCGCCTAAAAATTTGCTCTATATTGACGGCAAACCGTTTACCAAAATTAAACCGGATAACTTGATCGATGACCTTGAGCGGGCAATACGTGCAAAGGCGGAAGAAAAGTCTCAGGCGCGGGAACACTTGATTGTCAGTGATAACGCCGCTACCGATTAAAAGACTAGGCAAGCGAACAAGTAAACGCACGATTAACTGATAGCGACGATAAAGAGAGCCTTCATCTTGAGTAAAATACAGTCTTTGCGGGGTATGAGTGACTTGCTTCCTGAGCAATCGGCGATTTGGCAATATCTTGAAGAAAAAATCCTCGCAGTGTTACAGAGCTACGGCTATCGGGAAATCCGCTTTCCGATTCTTGAAAATACCGAGTTATTTAAGCGCTCTATTGGCGAGGTCACCGACATCGTTGAAAAAGAAATGTACACCTTTGACGATCGCAATAATGAAAGTGTCACACTGCGCCCCGAGGGCACGGCCGGTTGCGTACGCGCGAGTGAGCAAAACGGTCTGCTCTACAATCAAACACAACGCTTGTGGTATCGCGGTCCAATGTTTCGCTACGAGCGACCCCAAAAGGGCCGCTTGCGACAATTTCACCAGTTTGGTGCTGAGGTTTTTGGTTTGCAGGGTCCGGATATTGACGCCGAACTAATTACCATGACAGCACGCCTATGGCGTGAACTAGGTATTAGTGAGCACCTGACCTTACAATTGAATTCCTTGGGTAGTGTTGCCTGTCGTGCGAATTACCGCGATGCTTTGGTGGTTTATTTAAGTGGCTATAAAGAGCAACTGGATGAAGATAGTCAGCGTCGGCTCGACAGTAACCCATTACGCATTCTCGACAGTAAAAGCCCGCAAACTCAGGAAATCCTCGTTGGCGCTCCGAAGCTTGATGAGTTTCTCGACGAGCAATCCCAGACCCATTTTTCTCAACTGTGCCGTCTGCTCGATGCGGCAGGAGTAGCCTATGAGATCAATCATAAGTTAGTACGGGGACTCGATTACTACGGTAAAACTGTTTTTGAATGGGTGACCGAAGCACTGGGAGCCCAGGGTACCGTTTGTGCTGGAGGTCGTTACGATGGTTTGGTCGAGCAGCTCGGCGGCAAGGCCACACCAGCGGTGGGTTTTGGGCTCGGCGAGGAGCGTTTGGCCTTGTTACTTGACGCAGTAGGGGCAGTGCCTGATAGTGTCGGCCGGTACTTAGATGCTTACATGGTTGCCGTCGGTGATGTGTCAATGACAGCACTATCGATCAGTGAGGAACTGCGTAGCCAATGCCCGCAATTGCGTTTGCAGAACCATTGCGGCGGTGGCAGTTTTAAAAGCCAGTTGAAAAAGGCCGACCGTAGTGGGGCTGACATCGCTCTTATTTTGGGAGAGGATGAGGCGCAGAACGACAGACTGACCATAAAGTACTTGCGCGAAAATAAAGACCAGATGACGCTTTCTCTCAATGAAGTCGTCGTTCTCTTAAATCAAGTTTGAAACAGCGCTGCTATTGGAGTGACGCAAACACTTTTACTTGAAAAACCAGACTGGCGGCCCTACTTTAAAGGCGGCGAGTGCTCACACAAATATAATGGAATTAAACCGTGGCTGAACATGTTACTGACGAACAACAACTAGAATCACTGAAGCATTGGTGGAAGGAAAATGGCATGCAGCTTGTGCTGGTTGTCGCTCTCAGCGTGGGTGGTTGGTATGCCTGGCAGCAGTGGCAAGGTAATAAAAAAGCCAAGGCAGAGATGGGTTCGTTAATTTATATTGAATTGATGGATATCGCCTCTCAAGCCTCCCTCAACAGCCTGGCGGATGAGCAGAGAGAAATGATCCTTGAAAAGGCACAAATTCTGAAAAACGATTATTCAGGTAGCCAATATGCCCACTACGCAGGCTTGTTGTTGGCAAAGCTTGCAGTGACAGAAAAGCGCCTTAATGACGCCGCAGAAGAATTACAGGTGGTGGTTGACAATACCGAGGGCGAAGAGCTGTTTTACATCGCTAAAATGCGCTTGGCACGTGTGGAAATGGGCAGGGAAAATTATTCAAATGCCTTGCAGCTGTTAGAGGGTGATATGCCCTCTGCAATATTACCCAGTGTCGCCGAATTACGGGGTGATATAAACTTGTTAGCAGGCGATCAATCGGCGGCCCGGGCCGCTTATCAACGTGCGCTCGACACCCTGGGTGCTGACGATCAGCGCCTGAGTGCTCTATTGGCGCTAAAGCTCAACCAGGTGATGTCGTCTTCCGATGGTGAAAGTGTCCTCACTGTAGGTGATGAATCATGAATCGTTTCTGTGGAATTTTACTTTGCGTTCTATTGTTAAGTGGCTGTAGTTCGCTCCGGCATGATGAAGAGAGCGGCGCCAATGTGACGGAGGCCGAGCAGGCTATTACTGAGCCAGAGCAAGATGCGAAAGTTAGTGAAGTAGAGGAAAATACTGCGACGACAGGGTCTGATAGTGAAAGTGGAATACTAGCTGCTGAGGGCACTGCTCTCGATGACAGCCGCGAAAGAAAAATTAAGAATGAGCCGAAGGAACTCGAATCTATTGAGCCTACCCTCCGCTTTAAAAAAATATGGCGAGTATCCATAGGCAGTAGCGACGATGCTTATCAACCGACCCTGCAGCCAGCTATCGGCGAGGGTGTGGTTTATGCGGCGAGTAATAAAGGTAGGGTTAGCGCATGGCCGGTGGAGAAAGGTGATCGCTTGTGGCGTACTGACCTAGGCATTCCTCTCAGTGGTGGTGTCGGCCTTGGAGCAGGTCTCGTGGCGGTGGGTAGCACTAAGGGTGAGCTTGTTGCACTTGATGTCGAGACGGGTGAGGAGCGATGGCGTCTGACGTTGAGTAGTGAAATTCTTTCCGCTCCCGCAGCACAAGGCGACCTATTGGTGGCACAAACACAGGACGGCAAAATATACGGCCTATCTGTAAGCACTGGCGAAGAGATTTGGCGCTATAGTGTTGAAGTGCCTGTGCTATCACTACGTGGCACGGCCGGACCGGTAGTGACACCGCGTATGGTGATTACTGGTTTTGCCAACGGCAAATTGGTGGCCTTGAATACAGCGACGGGTACTCTTATCTGGGAGGCGAAGCTGGCGACAGGTGAGGGTAAAAGTGAGCTCGATAGAATGGTTGACGTAAACAGTCCCATATTGG
Organism: Porticoccaceae bacterium; assembly: GCA_041622675.1. GTDB lineage: Bacteria > Pseudomonadota > Gammaproteobacteria > Pseudomonadales > Porticoccaceae > Reddybacter. The sequence goes on along the minus strand of JBFJYH010000007.1, from coordinate 11,671 downwards.
GTGATGAAGTGGTTTATGCCACCAGTTATCAGGGGCGCGCTGGGGCTTTCAGTCGTGGCACGGGACGTGAACTTTGGGCGCAAAAAAATTCTAGCTTTCATCCCCCAAGTTTTGGTTCAGGTCGCCTCTTCGTTGTCGACACTTTGGATCAGGTGCTGCGGTTGAGATCTTCTGGTGGCCGCGCTGAGTGGACTAATACAGATTTACTACGCCGTAGATTGACATCACCTTTAGCAATTTCAGACTATGTATTGGTGGCAGATGGTGAAGGCTATCTCCATGCCTTGTCGCAGGCTGACGGTTCTATTGTCGGCCGTATTAAAGTCGACGGCGATGGTGTCGGTGTGGCGATGGTTAGCGATGGTGAGACTATTTTTGTCCAAGATAAGAGCAACGATCTCACGGCTTATCAAATACTGGAAAAGTAATATTTCCTCTAGGGCCTAAAGGTCAATACACGACAATAATCATTGGCCCTACAACACGAACAATTCGTGTAAAATAGCTGTCCTTTAGTCAGAATCAGAGCCTGGGTTAATAGAACCTAGGCTTCTTCTTTTGAGTCTGAATCCTTTTATTTTCTGAAAGTCACAGCTTATGTTACCTGTTATCGCACTTGTCGGACGACCCAACGTCGGTAAGTCCACCCTCTTCAATCGGCTAACCCGCAGTCGCGATGCACTGGTCGCTAACTACTCTGGCCTCACCCGCGACCGAAAATTTGGTGAAGGAGAGATAGACGAGCAGCGCTACATGGTGGTTGATACGGGTGGTATCACCGGTGAAGAAGAAGGTATTGACTCGGCCATGGCCCGACAGTCCGAGCAGGCAATGGAAGAAGCTGATTTGATTTTCTTCATTGTTGACGCTCGCGCCGGCTTGACCCCCGTCGATGAGGCCATAGCTCGACGGCTACGTCAAAAAGCCCTGCCGGTCATGTTGGTTGTGAACAAAATTGACGGTGTTGACCCCGATGTTGCCTTGGCAGACTTTTACCGTTTAGGCATTGGTGATGTTCACCCAACGACAGCTACCCATGGGCGAGGGGTAAAAACTTTAATGGCGACAGCCTTAGATCGCTTTCCGAAAAATGCCGAGGGCGCGAATAAACTCGCCACGGGTATTAAAATGGCCGTGGTCGGTCGGCCTAATGTCGGTAAGTCGACACTGGTTAATCGTTTACTCGGTGAGCAACGCGTGGTGGTTTACGACGAACCGGGCACTACCCGTGACAGTATTTATATTGAATACGAACGCAATGGTAAACAGTACACATTGATTGATACTGCGGGAGTACGACGCCGCAAAAACGTCTCATTAAGCGTTGAAAAGTTTTCCATCGTCAAAACTTTACAGGCCATCGACGACGCCAATGTGGTCATTCTATTGATTGATGCCCACGAGGGCCTAGTTGAGCAAGACATGCATTTAATGGGTGCCGCCATCAATGCAGGTCGCGCTCTAGTCGTCGCCGTGAACAAATGGGACGGCCTTGAAGACGGCGAACGGGAATGGTTGAAAAAAGAACTCAAACGCCGTCTACGGTTTGCAGAATTTGCCGACATCCACTTTATCTCTGCTCTCCACGGCACTGGGGTTGGCCACCTTTATAAATCCGTCGCAAAGGCCTATCACTCGGCGACTGACAGCTTAAGTACTAACCGTTTAACGCAGGTACTTGAAGATGCCGTTAGCGACCACGCCCCGCCCATGGTCAATGGCCGGCGCATTAAACTGCGCTATGCCCACGCCGGCGGCCGGAATCCACCTGTCATCGTTATTCACGGTACCCAGACCGAATCCGTACCTGCTCACTACAAGCGCTTTCTCGAAAAAACCTTCCGTCGCGCCCTTGACCTTCACGGCACGCCGATACGTATAGAACTGCGCTCCGGCGATAACCCCTATGCCGGGCGTAAAAAATTAGCTGCCAAGCAGACGGGTAAAAAGCGCCATTTGATGCGCGGCAAGAACGATAGCCCATCGCGGTAGGCTTAGACCTTATCGGCTAATACGCAATGATGTTTTCGCCTGTATATTTTAGGACAAAGGAGGATCGCTTTATCCTAAATTAGTAATGCACAGGGATTGGGTTTTGCTACTTCAAGTGTTGATTTTCAGATATTATGATGAAAGCAAAAGAAATATAGAACATAAAAATAAATAGCTTATTTAATCAATAATAAGTAAACGACAAGCATCCGTCTTTATAGTGATGTCTCAATTGACAAAGTTCGTATTGATTAAGGGTCTTGTAAAATACTATGGGTGTTGAATGCGATAATGGTGACGTTGTAATTTTTTGTTACTTAATAAGTGCTTCGATCTCATCCATCACTTGTTCAAAGCGTCGAATCACTGCCGCATAAACCTCGGGTGATGCCATATCGACGCCGGCGTTTTTAAGAATGTCGTAGGGGTAATCAGAGCCACCGGCGCGTAGTATTGCCAGATAGTTATCCCTTTCTATTTCGTTGCCGCTCTGAACTTTCTCCATTAAATAATAGGCCGCTGAAATAGAGGTGGCGTATTGATAAACGTAAAAATTGCGGTAGAAGTGGGGAATATAGGCCCACTCGACAGTATATTGTTCGTCGATATTCATAACCCCTTCGACGTGGCCGTAATAGCGTTTTAGCAGGTCGCCGTAGAGCGTATTGAGTGTGTCCCCAGATAAGGCTTCGCCATTTTCTACTCGTTGATGAATCGCCAGTTCAAATTCTGCAAATTGGGTCTGGCGAAAAAAAGTGCCTCGCAATGTCTGTAATTCTTGTAGTAAATAAAATAATTTTTCCTCTTTGTTATTGGCATTATGCTGAAGGTAATCCATCAACAGCACTTCATGGCTTATAGATGCTATCTCTGCAATAAAGGTGGCGTATTCTGCCTTGGCAAAGGGTTGGCTTTCATTGGCGAGTAATGAGTGCATTGCATGTCCCCACTCGTGGGCGTAGGTAGATAGGGATTCAAAATCGTCGTTGTGGTTGAGAAGTAAAAAGGGGTGTACGTCGTAGGCAGCCCCCATCATGTAGGCGCCACTACGCTTGCCTGCTGCTGGGTAGGCATGAACCCAGCTTTGCATTGCGGCTTGTTGTTGTATGTTTTGGTAATCCTGCCCCAATGGTGCCAAGGCTAGGGAGAGTGTTTGCTGAGATGTCGAAAGAGTGTAGGTTTTTTCGATGTTTGTAACGGAAGGATAAACATCGTAATACGCGAGATCTTCAACGCCCATTAGTTTAGCGCGTAAGGTTAGGTAACGATGCAATGAACTGAGGTTTTCATTTACAGTTGAGACCAGTGACCGATAAACCTGCTCGGGTATATTATCCGTTGCTAATGCCTGTTCAAGGGCTGATGAATAGTTCCGTGCCTTGGCTTCAAATAGATGAGCCTTTACCTGTCCCTCTAATGTCACGGCGAGAGTTTGCGCATAACTTTGGTAGCTACCAAAAAACTGATCGAAGACTTGTTTGCGCAGTTCGCGCGAAGCATTCGCACGATAAAGGGTATAGGCCGCAGGGTTTAGTGTAATGGTTTCATCATTGGGCAGCGGTAGTTGAGGCCACGGGATTTCTGCGTTGGTAAGTATGGTGTAAGTTTCTGCAGCAGTGGCGAGGGGGCTACCTGCGGCAGCCAATAGCTTCTCTTCCTTTTCTGACAGTACGTGGGGTGACTGGCGGAGAATATTTCGAATAAAAAAGTCGTGGTCTTTTAATAACTCTTTTTTACTAAAAAAGCCTTTTGGGTTTAAAAATTTGTTTAGTCTTTTTTCTCCAACACTCAGTAGTTCTGGGGCAAAAAAACTACTACTTGCTTGGTAGCGTGTCATTAAATTTTCGACTAGGGCATGCTGCTCGCGGCGTTGTGAATTACCAAGGTCAGTGTCTTTATTGAGAAAGCTATAGGTATAAACTCGTGCCAAATTGCGGTAGATAGATGATTTTAGTGCTAAACAGCTTGCAAGCTGTTTAGCACTATTGCCTAATTTTCCCTGGCAAGCTTCAAGAGTGGCGAGCTGTTCTGTAATTGCAGACTTGTCAGCCTCCCAGCTTGCATCATCAACATAGAGCTCAGTTAAATCCCATATGCCATTTCTTTCTATCAGCACAGGCGTTTCTGGTGCTGATATTCGTCCAATGGCGCTGACGCTGAGTGGCGCAAAGAACAGTGGAATTATCAAAATTGTGAGTATTTTAAAGCGCAATGGTGAATGAGCAGTAATACGCATGGGGTTAATTCCTCGTTTGTAGTGCCATTATTATTTTCGTTAATGCTTATTGGATGGTGTTGGCTTGGTGGTTTCAACGATCCTTTCAACTAGGCAATGTAACACGCCATCGCTTAGGGTGACTGCCACGCTGTCATTGGTACTGCTGTCGGCAATATGGCTGATTACTTGCCCCTGTTGATTTTGCACGATGGCATAACCTCTTTCGAGGGTGTTAAGGGGGCTGACAGCCTGTAGCAGAGCGATGGTGGCGGACATTTCCTGATGTTTGACTGCTAGCCTGTTTTCCATAGCGCCAGCAAGCCTTTCCTTGAGATAGTCTAGTTGTAGAGCCAATTTTGTTAGTCGCAACTGAGGGTTTTGTGCCTGATGCTGTGCCCATATCCGTTGTAAACGGGTTTCTAGGTTACGAAGACAATGCTCCATGGCTTTGTGTAAGCGGATTTGCAGGTGATCGAGATGTTGACTGTGTGTGTTAATAATATCACTGGGCTGGCGCAAGCGTTTGCGCAGCCCGCTGAGTTGTTGATTTGCATTGGCTAGCGCGAGTTTTGCTCGCTGGTTAAACCAGTTTTCATAGGACTGTAGGTCCTGTAATAGATTATCGCCATCAGGGCTGGCGAGTTCTGCCGCCGCAGAAGGCGTTGGAGCGCGAGCGTCGGCGACAAAGTCGGCGATGGTGGTGTCGGTTTCGTGACCGACACCACAAATAACAGGGATTCGACTTGCGGCGATAGTTAGGGCGACAGCCTCTTCATTAAAGGACCACAAGTCTTCTATGGAGCCGCCGCCGCGGCTGACAATTAATAGATCACATTCACTGTGTTGATTGGCTTTTTCGACGGCTGCAACAATTTCAGTCGCGCTGGTATCGCCTTGTACAGCACAGGGATAGATAGTCACGGGGAGTAGAGGAAAGCGACGTTTTAGAACATGGAGAATATCTCGCAATGCCGCACCAGTCGGGGAGGTAATGATGCCGAGATGTTTGGGGAAAGGTGGTAGTTCTTTTTTTCGAGTGACATCGAACAGGCCTTGAGCGGCGAGTTTTTCTTTTAATTGTTCGAAGCGGCGTTGTAGTTCGCCAAGGCCGGCGGGTTCGATATGTTCGGCGATGAGCTGGTAATCACCCCGGTTTTCGTAGAGCCCGACTCGGCCTCGAATCAGAATTTGCTGACCACTTTCCAGTTTGAATTTGACGCTTTGGTTGCGATTGCGAAACATGGCACAACGGATCTGAGCCTGGTCGTCTTTAAGGGTGAAGTACCAATGCCCGGAAGTAGGACGCGATAGATTGCTGACCTCGCCATCGACCCACAGTAGAGAAAGGTGGGTTTCGAGCAATTGCCGGGCGCGGCGATTGAGCTGACTGACGCTAAAGATCTGTTTCTCAGCGCTGCGGCTAGTGGTCGTTAAGGTGTCGTTGGTTAGGCTATTGTTCATTGTCAGATTGTAGATAAAAGACAAGACTTTGTAGAGGGAGGTGGTAATGTATTTTTTTCTTGTCTTTTACTCACCGAGTTTTACATTTCAGGTTATTTACGGGCGAGAAAGTGTGTGCTTGCACGCTTTCATGATAAGCAATATTCCGATAGCCAGGCCAATAAATACGATTGCCATAGACACTCCCAGTGGACGTGCAACAGCGTCGGGAAAGCGGATAAAAAACCCTGCACTGAGGGTTAGCAAAGACAAGCTAAGTAAGCCTTGTAACGTGGTCGCACTGCGGTGTGCATTTTTTTGATGTAAGCAAAATATCATTGCTAACAAACTGATAGCCATGAAACTCATTAGCGCTGAGAGATTGAGTATAACGCTAGCGATAGCGGCACAAGAGAGTCCTAGAGGAATACCCCAAACCGTCGCAGTCCAAATGTCGTTGGCCCAGCTGCGTCCGCTCTGGCGGGCCAGCCAAATGTTGATACCACTGGCTACTATGACGGTTAAGGCAAGCCCCATCACGCTATAGACAACCCGAACCCAAATGCTGCCATAGTAACCAAAGTGTAAGCGATAAGTGGAATAGAGGATTTGCAGTCCCAGCGGACCATCTTCAAAACCTTGCTGGCCAAGGTAGTGCCCGTCGACGGTGTAGCGGTACATCTCTGCATAAAGCAGACGCTTGGGCAGGGTGGCTCCTATCTCCAGAAATTGCTCGCGTGTGCCCAGTTTGTGGGCAACGATAAAAATGGGGTTGGTTTGGGGGTGGCGCTGCTTCTGAGTTTCTAGTGCACGCGCTATATCTAATGCTACTACGGGTGCATCGAGTGAAGGGTCAGCACCGTAAATATCCTCAATAAGAGCCTGCCGATCACCGCCATAAAATGCTGTTGCACTAACGTACAGGAGTGAACCAAAGAGACCAAAGAAAGCGCCAGTGATACCCACCATTAAATAGAAGGGCAGGCCCCAGACGGAGAGTCGATTGTGGATGTCGGCCTGCTCAAGACGGCGTGTGCCACCCAGGCGCAACGTAAATGCATCCTTAAAAATACGGGGGTGGGCAATAAGCCCGCTAATGATCAGTGCCAGTAAGACGGCACCAAGGACGCCAGTGATCAACAAGCCGAGGGTTGCGGGCAGGTGCAAATAATAATGCAGTGCACGCAACATATGAGTCCACCCTTCAACGATGGGCTCATCCATAGAGCCATCGGACCGTACATACCATTCTTTACTGTCGCCCGAGACATGCATGCGTGGCTTGCTGTCACTGGGCAGAACAACGAACAGACTGTTGGCAAATCCGCCGATATGTTGGCGATGGCCTTGCATTGCAGTGGTGATAGTTTGGGAATCGTAGCCAGAAAATTCTGCTACTAGGGGTTGTTCCCAACGTTCAAAATAATCCGTGAAAACAGCCAGAGTGCCGGTTAAACAAATAAGATAGAGCAGAACACCAGTACAGAGGCCGATGACTGAGTGGGCGTCAAATGATGCTTTCACCTGAGTGGGCGAGACAATATTTTTCACAGAAATAAGAAGGCGCTAACCACCCCGCTGGTTGCAAAAAGAAGTAGACCGTTACGAACCAGTCTCTTACTGCTGCAGATCCCGTAGATAGTTACAGCAATGAGTAGGGGGTAAACACAGGCGCCCATGGCGAGTTGCCCGTTACGGGCAATAGGTAACAGGCTGGTGAGGGCTATTGTCACTAGGCAGGCTGTCACCAATGTGAGTGGGCCAGCCACGATAAAGGTGCCCAATTTGTGGGCGGCTGAAGTGCCAAAACTCTGCTTTAATAAGGGCGCTGATGTTGGCTTTACAGCTCTAAATTCCACGCCGCTGGCAGTCGTGGCCCAGCCAGTAAGTGTCAACGTCACAAGGGTGTAAATGACAGCAAACTCTATATCGACTCGCTGAGCCCAAAGTTTAATGGCGACGACGATTAGCAAGCTGGCTAAAGGCATCGTAATCCTATGCCTCAAGCCAGATTTTCTCCAGCCTGTTCGCAGGACAATGCTGGCACCACCCGCTAACAGTAGTGGCAACCAGATTAGCAATGTATTGATGAACATCGAAACTTAAAGTGCATACATACAATGACCGTGTGCTCTTTATCGGTGAGCTTGTGTCTGTTGACGGAAAAATCGCCATGGTTAGTTTCATGGCTAACCATGGCATCGTACCTGCAAAGCTGATATAGCTCGATAGGCTTTTTCAAATTGATAGAAGACGCCAACACTGGAGCTGGGGGAGTCATTAATTTGTATTGTAACGCCATAGAATTTTTTTCTACCCTTATTAAATATGTGTAAATTTGGTCAAGTCTAAGGCATCTCTTGTCGGTCTTAGTCGTTATTGTTCTGCCGCCATTGAGCACGTGGTTCGCATCGTCTGGTGTCTGATTTAGTAGCACAATGCCAGCTGTTTTTAGTGTGCTTTAGTGGGGATATGTTCCCGATGCGCCGTTCTCAGCCATTTGCCCCCGACACAACTGCGCCCAGTCCATTGCCAGTGAGCGGTATAGAAAACGAGGCTTCGAATTGGTGTCACAACGTACAGCGAGCATATGCAAATGTTGGTACACCGCTTCGGCGTACGGTTTCTCCTGGGTGAGTGCAAATTTACTCATCAAATACATCAGCGAGCTTTGCAGGGTTTCCAGAGAGGGTTGTGCCTTGGCGCTGTTATGTTGAGCGGATAACTGAGCGTTTTTTGATCTGCCTTTTAGAGGGATTTCGCCTATAGGTGGGGTTCCGGTGAAGCTATGGTTGTCGGCCAATGTTTTTTTCTTCATTTCTTTTCTCCCTGATTTATTTTGATACTTGGATATACGTCAATCGATAATCGTAATGCAATCGATTATCATTATCATTTAATGGTTGTAAGGTGTCAATAATCTCCTCCTTAAGAGGACTAATGTAGACAATGATGGGCATCAAGGTTGAAAGGCAAATAGTAGATTTAGTCGTTAAAATAAAATGATGAAAGAGCTTTAATAAGGTCTAAAAAGCCTTGGTGATTAAGTTTACCCAGCGGTGCGCGCAAGATATAATGCGTTGCTTCCTCACTTCCACTCACCTTGGAATCATGCTATATGCTGCGAATTTCTCAGGAAGCACTGACCTTCGACGATGTTTTACTTATCCCCGGATATTCCGAGGTGGTGGCTACTGATGTCAGCCTGAAAACCCGTTTGACGCGGGGTATTTCTCTCAATATTCCCCTGGTGTCAGCGGCTATGGACACTGTCACCGAATCTCGCTTAGCCATTGCGCTAGCGCAAGAGGGTGGTATCGGTATCATCCATAAAAACCTAACCATTGCCGAGCAGGCCTTGGAAGTAAGGGCTGTGAAAAAATTTGAAAGTGGTGTGGTGAAAGACCCCATTACCATTACCGGTGATGCCACTGTTCGCGAACTGGCTGCCCTGACACAAGAGAATAATATTTCGGGTGTGCCAGTGGTTGAGAACGGTGAATTACTGGGGATTGTCACCCGCCGTGATGTGCGTTTTGAAAATGACCTGGACGCTAAGGTTGCATCTGTAATGACGCCAAAAAAACGCTTGGTCACGGTGCTGGAAGGCGAACACCCTGATGAGGTGAAGCGGTTACTGCACAAATACCGCATTGAAAGAATTTTGGTGGTCAACGAAAATTTCGACCTCAAGGGGCTGATTACCGTTAAAGACATCGATAAAGCGGCGCGCTATCCTAATGCCTGCAAAGATGATCAAGGCCGTTTGCGGGTTGGTGCTTCAGTGGGCACTGGTGCCGATACCGACTCGCGTGTTGAGGCGCTGGTCAATGCCGGAGTCGACGTACTGGTTGTCGATACCGCCCACGGCCACTCTAAAAATGTCATCGACCGTGTGCGAGCCATTAAAACTAAGTACCCCAATGTACAGGTGATTGGTGGCAATATTGCCTCGGCCGAGGCGGCTATTGCGCTGGCGGAGGCCGGTGCCGATGGTGTCAAAGTGGGCATTGGCCCGGGCTCTATCTGTACCACCCGTATCGTCACCGGTGTTGGCGTGCCCCAGGTATCGGCTATCGCCAATGTCGTTGAAGCGCTCAAAGGGCGTGATATACCGGTTATTGCCGATGGCGGTATTCGCTACTCAGGTGACATTTGCAAGGCAGTCGTTGCCGGCGCCAATGTGATTATGGTCGGTTCTATGTTTGCCGGCACCGAAGAGGCACCAGGCGAGATTGAGCTCTATCAAGGCAGGACCTATAAAGCGTATCGCGGCATGGGTTCGCTGGGTGCAATGGCCCAGGTACAGGGCTCCAGTGACCGCTATTTTCAGGATGCCTCAGCGGGTGCAGAAAAACTTGTACCCGAAGGCATTGAAGGTCGCGTGCCCTATAAAGGGCCCGTGTCGGTGATTATTCACCAAATGATGGGCGGGCTGCGTTCATCAATGGGTTATACCGGTAGTCCCGATATTGAAACTATGCGTACTCGTCCCGAGTTTGTTCGTGTCACCAGCGCGGGTATGGGCGAGAGCCATGTACACGATGTGAGTATTACTAAAGAGGCTCCAAACTACCCGGTGGGTGGTGGTTGAGTTTATTCGGCGCTCTAACCGTAGCGTAAAAAATTGAAAAATACGGGGCCAATTGGCTCCGTTTTTTATTGGCCCCAAGCGGGCATTGCCCATTCGGGGCCCTGAAGAACCCGCTTTAGAATTGAACGTCTTGAAGGAAAAGCCATGAGTGCAAACCTCCACACCGCAAAAATTTTGATTCTCGACTTCGGCTCACAGTACACCCAGTTAATTGCCCGTCAGGTGAGGGAAGCTGGGGTTTACTGCGAGGTGCGCGCCTATGATATGAGCGCTGATGAGCTGAGTGAGCTTGGCCCTGCAGGCATTATCCTCTCTGGTGGCCCTGAGTCGGTCACCGAGGGCGCCGCGCCACGGGCCGATGAACAGGTGTTTGAATTTGGTGTGCCCGTATTAGGTATTTGCTACGGCATGCAGACAATGGCAAGCCAATTGGGCGGCGAAGTATTGTCTTCCGATGTTCACGAATTTGGTTATGCGAAGGTCGATGTCAGCGGCGACAGCACCCTGTTACGTGATATTAGCGACCACGTTAACCCCAATGATGGCAGGGCACAGCTCGATGTGTGGATGAGCCACGGCGATAAAGTCACTACCATGCCCGAGGGCTTTGAGCTGTTAGCTTCGACAGAGTCATGCCCGATTGCTGGTATGTACCACCCCGAGAAACGTTGGTACGGCCTGCAGTTTCACCCTGAAGTGACTCATACCCTGCAAGGGCAGCGAATTTTTGCCCACTTTATTATCGATATCTGTGGCTGCGAAACCCTGTGGACGCCAGCCAATATTATTGACGACGCCATTGTACGGGTGAGAGAAACTGTGGGTAGTGAAAAAGTACTACTCGGTTTGTCGGGTGGTGTCGACTCCTCCGTGGTAGCCGCCTTGTTACACCGTGCCATTGGCGAGCAACTGACCTGTGTCTTCGTCGACAACGGCCTGCTGCGCAAAAACGAAGGCGAGCAGGTAATGGACATGTTCGCCCGCAACATGGGGGTGAAGGTGATTCGCGTCGATGCCGAGGACGAGTTCCTCAATGCTCTGGCGGGGGAAAGTGATCCGGAGAAAAAACGCAAAATTATTGGTAATACTTTTATCGATGTATTTGATCGCGAAGCAACGCGCTTAAAAGACGTGCACTGGCTAGCCCAGGGTACTATCTATCCCGATGTCATCGAATCGGCCGCCTCAAAAACAGGTAAATCACACGTCATTAAGTCCCACCATAATGTTGGTGGTTTACCCGATGACATGAACCTGAAACTGGTCGAACCCTTGCGAGAACTGTTTAAAGACGAAGTGAGAAAAATTGGTCTCGAACTGGGCCTGCCCTACGATATGGTCTATCGTCACCCTTTTCCTGGCCCCGGCCTGGGCGTGCGTATTCTCGGTGAAGTGAAAAAAGAATTCGCCGACTTACTCCGTGAAGC
>JBFJYH010000006.1:0-92131 GCA_041622675.1 Porticoccaceae bacterium | reverse complement strand
TGTATTAACGTGCCATCTCCTTTTTACCGTGTAAGTTATTGCTGATTTTTGTACTTGCGGTACTCATCCCAGAGTTTTTCCCGCAGTGCGGGGTCTTTCTCTTTTAGTGCGGCTTCGCGAATTTGACGAGCAACGATATCGTCGTCACCGCCGCCTTTAATATCTTCGGGTATCTCGCCGCGTCGCGTGGTTTGTGGCCCGCCGGGACTTTCAGCGTTACTCGTAGTGCTTGTCGTTTGAGAGGCTGCCGATTCGCTGCCACTGGTGTCATTACCGGGAATGGAACCGCCATCTGCATGACTCGCTTGCTGCTCATCGTTGTCGTCACCCTGATCTGAATTGTCAGGGAAATCGCCGTAACCCGGTAGGCCTTCGTAAATATCAGCGTCTTCGAATAGAGATCCATCACCGCCAGAGGTACCCCCGAGTTCGCCGCCACCCTCACTACTGCCTTCACCGCCAAGACTGGCTTCAATGGCCTCGGCTTTGGCGCGCTCATCGAGAATCATGCCGTCAAAAACAGCGATTGAGGCATCGAGTTCGTCGTCAAAATCGGCAATGATTTCTTCATCACTGCGCGCGGAGCTCGTGCTAGGAGACGCAGGATCAACACCCTGCTGCGACTGCGACTGCGACTGCGACTGCGACTGCGACTGCGACTGCGACTGCGACTGCGACTGCGATTTTTCCTGTGTTTGTACCTCACTTGTCTGGCTTTGGGGCTGGGCTGGCATTTGTGCTTGGGTGGGGGTGCTGGCGCTTTTACAGCCACCCAGTAAAAGTGCCAGTAAAAGTCCCGTGAATAATAGGGCCTTCAACGATTGCTGAGAACCTTGCTGGGTGAGAGGTGATATAAAAGTATAGCTGAGGGGCATCGCTATCCTAAAGTTACAGGGTAAATTATGAGGCAAAAGCCCTAGTGTATTAATGGTATTTCGACTTTGGTATCACTGACGTCGGTAGGCTGATTATTGACAAACTGAGGCCGAAAACGCGAGTCCTTAATGGCACCTATCAACATATAGCGCAATTTGGTTTCACTTCTCGGGCCTTGCGCGGCGATAAATACCTCCTCGATATTTTTAATATCCCTGGCCCAGCCTTCTTCAGAAATATCGACATCGGCTGTCATTAACAGTACAGCTTTCTTGTCGTCACGGTTTTCCATGCGCACAGCAGGCAGTAGGTGAGGGGTGGAAAAAAGTGCTTTGTGTAAGCTCTCGGCTTGATCGGATGCGGAAATTTTTTCAAGGACCTGCTGATAATGAAGCAGGGCCTCTTGTCGCCGGTTGAAGAGTAAATACCAGTCGGCAAGTTCTGTTTGTGCCCTCAGGTTTTCCTTTAAAGAGAGGGTTGAAATGGACGAACTTAGTTCAACTATACGCTCGTGACAAACTCTGCCTCGGTGGAAGCTGGCGATGTTAAGAATGCCAACACGTTGGGGATTTGCGATGGCAAAATCATCAGCACTACGGCTGTAATGGGAGTTTATGGAGGTTGACCACTCGTCGCCCTGATGACGGGAGAGGTGAAAGTTGATTAAAGCGGCACTGCGCAGTAGTTTGATTTCTTCGCGGGGGCCAGGGTTTGTTTGAGTCTCATGTAATTGTAGTGCGCTGGTAATTAGGCTATTGGCCAGTGTTAGGTGATCAATTCGCTCTTTGCTAGCGGCAAATTGATAGGCATCTATATGCCAGAGTGCTAGCCTGTTTAAAAGTGGTATTAAACGAGGGTCTTGCTTGCCGTAGTTGGCTACGTACATGCGCAAGAGTTGGTGGTAGCGGTTGGTGACAGAGCCAAAATTCATTAAGTGTTTTTGGCTATTAATAATACTACCGATCATGGGTGCCTGCGACAAGCTGTCGAGACCGTGGTTGACGCGATTAATGTGCATGGCCCGGCGCAATGCCTTTAACGCCTTGGTGTGTTGTCCGGCTTTTTGTAATTCGAGTCCTAGGTTGTACAGCACCTCAGAGGAGTTTTGATGGTATGGGCCTTCAACGGTGTAGCTTTGTAAGGCGGCATAGTAGGAGGAAAGATTGGTTGAAGCATGTGCGGGTTCTCGCGCCGATGCTTGAATGCCTGCGCCGTTAGGCCCGGTAATTAGTAAGGAATCAGCCATAGCAGAGAAGACGAGCCCAAATATCGATAAACTCAGTGCGAATGCCCAAGTAAGGGGTCGGTGTTTTTGGTGCAGCCAATGCATTGCTAATATTATATGGCTCAGTTTGCTGTTTATCATGGCATTGGTTCAACCTCTAGCGGGCTTTGGCATTGGCTGCGAGCGTCCTCTGGTTTAATCTGCAACCTTTGTAGGTATCTTACTCCAATATATTCTCGGAGGAAGGGGGTCAAGGCAAAGTTAGGCTGTCTAGCGCTATATAGATGGAGGACCCAGCGTATCGGCAACAGTACTCAGCGCATTAATTAAAAGGAGAAAGTGTGGATCCCATTAGTCAGGCCTTACTCGGTGGTGTTGTCGCTCATGCAGCGGCGGGTCGAAAATTGGGACTACGCGCAGCGGGATGGGGAGCTTTGGCGGGAGCCTTTCCCGATATTGATGTCGCCTTTGGTTTATTTGCCGATGATATTGCTCACCTGCAGTTGCACCGGGGTATCACGCACTCACTATTTTTTGGCCCGTTTGTGGGCAGTGTCGTGGGGTGGTTGTTTTGGCGCAGGGATAAATTGAGTAAGGCTCGGCTCAAAGTTGAACCCGGTTCACTGTCGAGCTGGTTGGCTGTGTTTGTATTCGCGTTGTTATCGCACCCGCTGCTCGATGCCTGCACCCCGTACGGCACGCAGTTGCTGGCCCCTTTTTCAGATGCACGCTTTGCCTGGCATGCGGTGCCGATTATTGAACCGATTTACACGGCCATCTTATTACTTGGTATTTTGTTGCTGCGTTATGCGGGTCGATTTGCCAGCCTGGTGTCATTGCTAACACTCTTATTGTCGAGTGCTTATTTGTGGTGGGGCTGGGTCTTAAACCAGCAGGCCATTGAGTTGGCAGGGCGACAATTGGCAGGCGATGGTGCTGGCGATGCTAAAGTTTACGCTTTTCCGACTTTTTTCCAGATGCCACTACGCCGTGTCGTGGCGATTAATGAGCAGAAGGTTTATGTCGGCTTCATCACACTCGACCAAGTCTGTGATATTGCCTGGGAGGTGCAAGAAAAAATTGAACACCCGGCTATCGAGGCATTGCGCAATACCCGTGCGGGAAATGTTTTTCATTGGTTTGCTAGTGGTTTAGTCGTGGAGCAGGTCAGACCCACTGAGCGTGGTTTTGTCGCCCGAATGGTTGATTTACGTTATGGCAGAAGCACCGACGCAAGTTCAGGGATGTGGGGTGTACAGGGTGAATTTGATGCCGAGTTTAAGGCCCTAGATGAGGCGGGGCTGTATTACGGCGATATGAGCTTAAGCCTGAATCATGTGCGTACTGTTTGGCAAACGGCTTATCCGAGCGAGGCGGAGGCTTGCTCGAAAATTACTGCGATTGTGGGCACTTAAACTTTGTGGCTAGCGTGAAAATGCGGGTACAGACAGTGACGTGCATCGAATAATGATGAGCATCTGTGGGAAGAGTGGACCTAACTGGCAATGTGCTTAACGCCAGCGTTTCTCCCACGCCAGCAGTACCCGTTCAGAATACCAGTATTGGCCGTAACTGCCGTTGTAGCGAGCTAGGGCGTCAGCCAGTCTGCCTTTTTCTCGCTTTAAATAGTGTTTGAGAATGGTACAGCCGTAGCGTAGGTTGGTGTCGGTATCGATGAGGTTGTCGTCGGGTCGGCCGATTTCTTTTTTCCAGAAAGGCATCACTTGCATGAGGCCTTGAGCGCCGACACGGGATACGGCGTAGGGGTCGAAATGGCTTTCAACTTCGATTAACGCGAGAACAATTTCGGGCTCGAGACCCGCGCGGGAGGCCGCGCGGTGCACCTTGCGCAGGAATTCAAAGCGACGGTTCTTATCGGGTAGAAAACGCGCCAGGCTGTTGGATTTTGTCAGGAGCCAGACTTCGGCATCGTAGCGATCCTCAAAACTGTCCGCCTGATTCACGGTGTCACGCAAGATGCGCAATAATTCGGGATCACTCGCTTGCGCGCTAAGCGCCGACGGCGCTACCAGCAGCGCTGTTAACAGGAGTGATAACAGGCTGAGGCGGTAGCAAGGCGTCGTTCGTTTAGGTGAGGTCATGCCATCCACAGTTCTGCGTTGCCCTGAGGTGATACTTAATCGGCAGTAAGTACTTTGGCCAAAAAAGCATCGAGTTCGGACAATTTGATATCTGAGCTTTCTGTATCGCGACGATATTTGTATTCAATGGTTCCATTTTCCAGACCTCGATCGCCGATAACCAGGCGATGGGGAATACCCATTAATTCAACATCGGCGAGCATAACACCGAGCCTGGCTTTCTTTTCATCCATCAGTAGCACGTCGTGACCGGCTTCTCGCAGTTTTGTGTAGAGGCTCTCGCTGGCCTCGTGTACTGCCTCTGACTTATGAGGGTTTATGGGGATGATGGCGAGCTGGAAAGGTGCCAGCGACTCGGGCCAGATGATGCCTTTGTCATCGTGATTTTGTTCAATGGCTGAGGCGACGACGCGGCTTACCCCGATGCCGTAGCAACCCATTAACATCGCTTGTTCTTTGCCATTTTCGTCGAGAATTTTCGCGTTCATAGCGTCGCTGTACTTAGTGCCGAGCTGGAAAATATGGCCCACTTCGATACCCCGTTTGATTTCGAGTGTGCCCTGACCATCGGGGCTGGGGTCGCCTGCGACGACGTTGCGAATGTCTTCTACCCGATCGACGGCACAGTCCCGCTGCCAGTTGACGCCGGTTAAATGCACACCGTCTTTATTGGCACCGCAGACAAAGTCGCTGAGGTGGGCGGCGCTGCGGTCAACGATCATCGGAATATTTAAGCCCACAGGGCCGAGAGAGCCAACATGACAAGCGGTGGCAGCAAGTACGGCTTGCTCACTGGCGAAAGTGAGTGGATTGGCAACACCGTCGAGTTTTTCAGCTTTAATATCGTTCAGTTCATGGTCGCCGCGCAGTACCAGTGCCATTAGACTACCTTCTTCCTCACCTTCGACGATGAGTGTCTTAACGATGTTGTTAGCGGTGCAGTCGAGAAAGCTACAAACTTCGTTGATACTGTGTTGGCCGGGGGTGGCGATTTCAGCTAGCTCTTGTGTTGCCTGCGCACGGCTACCACTGGGGGCGATGGCCTCGGCCATTTCAATATTAGCGGCATAATCGCTAGCGGAGGAAAAGGCGATGTCGTCTTCACCAGAGTCGGCCAGTACATGAAACTCGTGAGAAACACTGCCGCCAATGCTGCCAGTGTCGGCGAGTACGGGGCGGAAATTCAGACCGAGACGCTGGAATATTTGACAGTAAGCTCCGTGCATTACATCGTAGGTTGCTTGCAGGCTTTCTGCGCTTGCATGGAAAGAATAGGCGTCTTTCATAATGAATTCGCGGGCGCGCATTACTCCGAAACGGGGGCGGGTTTCATCGCGAAACTTGGTTTGAATCTGATAGAAACTCGCGGGCAGTTGTTTGTAGCTGCGAATTTCACCACGGATCAAATCAGTGATAATCTCTTCGTGGGTAGGTCCCAGGCAAAAGTCCCTGCCATGGCGATCGGCAACGCGCAGTAATTCACCGCCATATTCTTCCCAGCGGCCAGATTCTTGCCACAACTCCGAGGGTTGCACTACAGGCATTAATACCTCTTGGGCTTCAGCCTTGTCCATTTCCTCCCGCACAATAGCTTCGACCTTGCGTAGTACACGTAAACCCAGCGGCAGCCAGGTATAAAGGCCAGAGGCCAGTTTGCGAATAAGTCCGGCGCGAAGCATGAGCTGATGGCTAATAACTTCGGCATCGGCTGGGGTTTCTTTCTGGGTGGCAATAAGAAAACGGCTGGCGCGCATAGGTATTTTTCCGATCAATAGGGGTTGCTGTATTTCGGCTCCTATTTTACGGTGCTGTCGAGGCTGGGTACAGCACGGGAATGGATTTATAAAGGAAGGACTAGTGGTGTTTACACTTGATGATCGTTTGCAGAAAGATACAACATTAGTAGGGCGCTTTGAGCTGTGCTTGTTACTGCTACACCGAGATAGTAACTACCCTTGGTTTATTTTGGTGCCACAACGCGTGGGGGTGACAGAAATCCATGACCTAACATCGACTGAGCAACAATTGCTGTTGGCTGAATCGACCTTGGTGGCAAAGGCGTTGACTTCATCGTTTGCACCGGACAAGCTGAATATCGCTATGCTCGGCAATATTGTCGCTCAATTGCATATACATCATGTTGCCCGTTTCAAAAATGATATTAGCTGGCCAGGGCCCATTTGGGGAGCAGCGCCGGCGGGTCAGTATGGGCCAGATGTTTTGCAAAACCGAGTAGCGACTATGCGACAAGCTTTGGCGGGGAAGCTGGCGATAGATGAAGCAGCCTCTTGTTGAGCACGCCCTAATCAACACCTCATTGGATGTTAATTAGGCTTTGGCTTAGCAGTGTATTATTTAGTTCGCCATGTCTTTTAGGCCTTTCAATGGCGTCACTTTAACAGCTGTACTAGCTGGCTTAGCGGCGAAAGTTGTCTCTTCGCCCGTGAAAGGGTTGATGCCCTTTCGAGCGCGACGGGCCGGCTTTTTCACCGTTTTGATCTTCAATAGACCGGGCAGGGTGAACTCACCAACGGCGCGCTTTTTAATATGGCGCTCAATCACAATGCCTAATTCGTCGAGCACGGAGGCGACTTGCTTGCGCGATAAGTCTGTTTTCTCGGCGAGTTCATTGAGTAGTTGGGTCTTGGTGTAGCGATCAGAAATTGCTACAACTTTGCGCGTAGGTGCTGTTTTTTTAGCGGGAGTTTTCTTTGCAGGAGCTTTCTTGGCGGCCATGTTGGTTCCCTTGCGGTTATTGTTTGATGGGTTTCAGCGTAGAGGGCCCGACTGCATCAAGTAAAAACCTTTGGCCCTTGGCTAGCAGTATATATAGCATCTGTTGGTGTCAGGCAATAGAAAACCCTATAAAAAAGAGTTTTTTGGCAAAAAACATGACGTCCATAACTTTCCCTTTTGTCAGGTGGCTATAGAGCTGTTGCCGTGACTTTAAGCGCCTTACCTAGCTGGGGTATAATGCGCGCCATTTTTGCATCGGCGTCTCTTTGGGTTATTGCTTTCCCAACGTCGGTTATCTGTTGTTTTTTAATGTAGTCAGTAACTGTACTTGCCATGTCAGTCTTGTGAAGTGGAGTAAATAGACAATGCCAATTTATGAATACCAATGTGAGTCCTGCAAACAGACCCACGAGGCTCTCCAAAAGCTGAGTGATGCCCTGTTAACAGAATGTCCCAATTGTGGTGAACAAGCTTTGAAAAAACAGGTGACCGCCGGTGCTTTTCGGCTGAGCGGTAGTGGTTGGTATGAAACCGATTTTAAAACCGGCGATAAAAAGAAAAATCTAGCGGGTGGCGGTTCCTCCAAGAGTGGTTCGAATCAAAGTAGCTCGAAATCTAGTGATAGCGGCAGTTCTAAAAAAGCAGCTAGCTCAGAGAGTGGTAAAAAAACAGGGTCAAGTAACAGCTGAGCACTCGGTAATCAGCCTTTGGGTGAGACTTCCAAGATTTTGCCTGCACCCTCATTTAATTAATTTATAGATCGATATTTAGGAAAAAAGACATTATGCGTTCGAGCTATTGCGGTTTACTCGATACTACCTTTTTAGATCAGGACGTCACTCTATGTGGCTGGGTTGATCGTCGTCGCGACCATGGTGGTGTGATTTTTATCGATCTACGTGACCGCGAGGGCATTGTGCAGATTGTCTGTGACCCGGACAGCGGCGAGCACTTCACGACTGCTGATGGTGTGCGCGGTGAATATGTGCTGAAAGTCAGTGGGCGAGTGCGCGCGCGAAGCAGTGAAACCATTAATCCGCAGATGAAGACCGGTGAAGTTGAGGTTTATGCCACTGAGGTTGAAATACTCAATGCTTCTGACACCCCCCCGTTCCAGCTCGACGAGCACACTAAGGTAGGTGAAGAGGTGCGTCTATTGCATCGCTTTCTCGATTTACGACGCCCGGAAATGCAATCGCACTTGTATTTCCGTTCTAAAGTAACTTCAGCGATTCGCAACTTTCTCGATGATTCGGGTTTTCTCGATATCGAAACGCCCATTTTGACCCGCGCAACGCCGGAGGGTGCGCGCGACTATTTGGTGCCCAGCCGCACCCACGAGGGTAAGTTTTTTGCACTGCCTCAGTCTCCTCAGCTCTTTAAACAATTGTTGATGGTCTCGGGTTTTGATCGCTACTACCAGGTGGCTAAGTGTTTCCGCGATGAAGATCTTCGTGCCGACCGCCAGCCTGAATTTACTCAGATCGATATCGAAGCTTCCTTTGTTAGCGATGCTGAAATTATGACCATCGCTGAAGATATGATCAGCCAGCTCTTTTCATCGCTGCATAAGGTTGAACTGGGTGCATTCCCGGTCATGACCCACGCCGAAGCCATGCATCGCTTTGGTAGTGATAAGCCCGACTTGCGTATTCCTTTAGAGCTGGTTGAAATTAAAGATCTGATGAAGGACGTCGACTTCAAAGTGTTCTCTGCGCCGGCTAACGACCCCGATGGAAGAGTTACCGCGCTAAAAGTACCGGGCGGGAATTCACTGAGTCGCAAAAAAATTGACGCCTATACCAAGTTTGTCAGTATTTACGGTGCGCGCGGTTTGGCGTATATCAAGGTCAACGACAAAACAGATGTTGAAGAGGGTCTGCAATCGCCCATCGTTAAGTTTCTTCCCAACGACGTGCGTCAGCAATTACTCGATACCTTGCGGGCGGAAGACGGCGATCTGATTTTCTTTGGTGCTGATAAGGGTAAAATTGTTTCTGAAGCCTTGGGTGCACTGCGTTGTAAGCTTGGTGCTGATCTCGATCTGTACACCTGTGAGTGGGCACCGCTGTGGGTGGTCGACTTCCCAATGTTTGAAAAAACCGACAGTGGTAGCTGGACGCCTCTACACCACCCGTTTACTCAGCCTTCCTGCTCGGTAGAGGAGTTGCGTGCCAATCCTGGTGCTGCTCTATCTAAGGCCTACGACATGGTGCTCAATGGTACGGAGCTGGGCGGTGGTTCGCTACGTATCCACGATGGCGCTATGCAGCAAGCCGTATTTGACGTGCTGGAAATTAATGAAGAAGAGCAGCAAGAGAAGTTCGGCTTTTTGATTGAAGCCCTGAAATACGGTTGCCCCCCCCATGCCGGCCTCGCCTTTGGTCTCGACCGTCTGATTATGTTGATGGTGGGTGCGGCCTCGATACGCGATGTCATCGCCTTTCCAAAAACCCAATCGGCGCAGTGTTTGATGACAGATGCACCGGGTCTCGTTGATAGCAAACAGTTGCGTGAGCTGAATATCCGCTTGCGAGAAAAAGCCAAAGGCGAAAAAAGCGAGTAGGAGTTAAGTTATGGCAGGCCACAGTAAGTGGGCAAATATCAAGCATCGCAAAGCGGCACAGGACGCCAAACGAGGCAAGGTCTTTACCAAGTTAATTCGTGAGTTGGTGGTGGCGGCGAAAGCCGGTGGTCCCAATCCCGATGACAACCCACGCCTGCGTGCCGCTGTCGATAAAGCCCTCGGCGCCAATATGAAAAAGGACACCGTCGATAAGGCGATTGCCCGCGGTGCGGGTACAGGAGAAGGTGAAAACTACGAAGAGGTCACCTATGAAGGCTATGGCCATGGCGGTATTGCCGTGCTGGTTGAATGCCTGACTGACAATCGCAATCGTACTGTGGGCGATGTGCGTCACGCCTTTACTAAGCGCAGTGGCAACCTGGGTACCGATGGCTCGGTGGCTTATTTATTCACCCGTACCGGGCAGATAAGTTATGCCCCGGGTGGTGATGAAGAACAAATTATGGAAGTGGCGCTTGAATTGGGTGCTGATGATATCGTCACTCACGACGACGGTTCTATCGACGTTATGACGGCTTGGGAAGACTTTCTCGCCGTCAAAGCAGGCCTTATAGCAGCTGGGCTGGAGCCTGAAGAAGCCGAAGTGACAATGGTTGCTTCACTGATGGTTGACCTGGATAAAGACGCTGCTGAAAAAGTTATTGCGCTGGTCGATAGTTTAGAGGATCTCGACGACGTGCAAAATGTGTATACCAATGCCAATATTTCCACCGAAGTGCTTGAGCAGCTCAGCGAGTAAAGCTTAAGTTCTTTATTTTTTTAACGAGTAGTCATACTTAATTTAATGCAAGGAACATGAAGATGAAAGTCATTAAGAAAACCGCAGAATATACGGTTAGCCAAAAGCGTTCAGGCCGTTACGCCGTTACCGCCGCCGATGGCAGCGCTATTAACGCCGAAGAAAAAACCAAAATTTTATTGGCCGAAGAGCTGATTAAGTTGACTGAGCCAAAGGCAGCAGAGCCTGAAGCTGAAGAAGCACCTACCGAAGAAGCCGCTGCCGAATAAGCGCTGAGCTTAAAAGGTAGTTGAAAAAAGGGCGGCGTAAGCTGCCCTTTTTTATGGTGCTGACAGTTTGATCGCATATATTGATTTACAAAAGGCATGCTAAAAATCGTGTTTGTCTTGACGGGCATGGCCTTCGTTGCAACACTGGCGGCCCTATTAATACTCAGGGAAAAATGTGAGTGGATAGATGACGCGAATACTTGGTATTGACCCTGGTTCCCGACGCACCGGTTTCGGTATTGTCGATTCTGTTGGCAGCAAAACCCAGTACGTGGCCAGCGGTGTTATCCGCTTGCCGACCGGTGAGCTGCCGGCGCGCCTGAAAGTCATTTTTGAAAATATTAGCGAGTTGATCGGCGAATACCAGCCGGTGGAAGTGGCTATTGAAGATGTGTTTTTCGCCCGTGACCCCCGAGCTGCTTTAAAGCTGGGACAGGCCCGAGGTGCTGCCATCGTTGCCGGAGTGACAGCAGGGCTACCCGTGGCGGAATACAGCGCGAAAACCGTCAAACAGGCGGTGGTCGGTAATGGTGGGGCGAAGAAAGATCAGGTACAGCAAATGATAACGCGCCTCTTGAAATTGCCAGCGCCTCCTCAGGAAGATGCTGCCGATGCACTGGCCGTTGCTATTTGCCATGCTCACAGTATGACCCATCAGCTAGCGATAAAAGGGGTTAGTGGTTATGCCCGTGGTCGCTTAAAATAGCAGTCAATAAACTTAACGAGCGTTGATGAATAGCGCAAATTCACGAATTTTTTATTAATCATAGGTAAGTCGTTACTAGCGGATACAATCATGATAGGACGAATACACGGTATTCTGCTCGAAAAGCAGGCGCCGTATTTACTGCTCGATGTTCAGGGCGTGGGCTACGAAATACAGGCCTCTTTAAC
This sequence comes from Porticoccaceae bacterium, assembly GCA_041622675.1. Lineage (GTDB taxonomy): Bacteria > Pseudomonadota > Gammaproteobacteria > Pseudomonadales > Porticoccaceae > Reddybacter. The sequence goes on along the minus strand of JBFJYH010000006.1, from coordinate 80,703 downwards.
GACTTTTTTTGCCTTACCTGATATTGGTCAACCGGCAACGTTACACACGCATTTTGTGGTGCGTGAAGATGCTCAGCTTCTTTATGGTTTTAGCAGCCTCGCTGAACGGCAGTTATTTCGTGAGCTGATTAAGGTCAATGGTGTTGGCCCGAAGATGGCGCTGGCTATTTTGTCGGGTATGAATTCGGCTGAATTTGTTCATTGCGTGAAGAGTAAAGACATCGCCACTCTGGTTCGACTACCTGGGGTCGGAAAGAAAACGGCTGAACGCCTAGTGGTTGAAATGCATGATCGTGTCGAGAAATGGGCTGTCGGTGGAGACAGCGCTGCGGCGGCTGATAATCAGCAGGGTAACGGGGCCGTGCAAGAGGCGGAGAGCGCATTGGTTTCTCTCGGCTACAAAGAATCTGAAGTTGTTAAGATGATTGCCTCTGTTAGCCGCGACAATATAGAGGCCAACAGTGCTGAGCTGATTCGCGCTGCGCTGAAAAATAAAGTGGCAAAGTAAGCGATTTATTGCAACCGATAGATAAGCCGTCACTAGTGGACACAGGAAATACAAAGCTGAAATGATAGAGACAGACCGTCTGATTGCGGCAGAACCGACATTGGTCGAAGAGCGTATGGATAGGGCAATTCGCCCTGAAAAGCTCTCTGATTACACGGGTCAACAAGTAGTGCGTGAGCAAATGGATATCTTTATCCGCGCCGCTCAGGGGCGGGGCGAGACACTTGACCATACCCTAGTCTTTGGCCCACCGGGTTTGGGGAAAACCACGTTGGCTAATATTATTGCCAATGAAATGTCGACCAGCCTGAAATCAACCTCTGGTCCGGTACTGGAAAAGGCGGGTGATCTGGCGGCAATTATGACCAGTCTAGAGCCGGGTGATGTGTTGTTTATCGACGAAATTCACCGCTTAAGCCCGGTGATAGAAGAAATTCTCTACCCGGCGATGGAAGACTTTCAGCTTGATATTATGATCGGCGAAGGCCCAGCTGCGCGTTCTATTAAACTCGATTTGCCTCCTTTTACACTCGTTGGTGCAACGACTAGGGCGGGCTTGTTGACCTCGCCTTTGCGCGATCGTTTCGGTATTGTGCAGCGCCTTGAATTTTATTCGGTCGATGACCTCGCTACGATTGTTAGTCGTGCGGCGAGTATACTGGCTGTCACACTCGAGCCTGGTGGTGCTCTGGAAGTGGCCCGCCGTTCACGGGGGACGCCGCGCATTGCGAATCGATTGCTACGCCGAGTGCGTGATTATGCAGAGGTGAAATCTGATGGATGTATCAGCGCCTCTGTCGCCGATGCAGCACTGTCCATGCTCAATATTGACCCGCTCGGCCTCGACCATATGGATAGACGGCTGTTGCTCAGTGTGATGGAAAAATTTGATGGTGGCCCGGTCGGCGTCGATAGTCTCGCGGCGACAATCAGTGAAGAGCGGGGTACTATTGAGGACGTGGTGGAGCCCTACCTGATTCAGCAGGGCTATTTAATGCGGACTACGCGTGGGCGTGTTGTTACTCGCCAATGTTACGAGCATTTTGGACTTAAAATGCCTAAGTCGCTGCTCGAGCAACAGGAGGATAGTAACTCATGACTGAATTTCGTCTACCGTTGCGTGTTTATATTGAAGATACCGATGCTCAGGGTATAGTTTACTATGTGAATTATCTTAAATTCATGGAGCGTGCCCGCTCAGAATGGTTACGTAGCCACGGCTTTGAGCGACCAGCCTTTGGTGATGCAGGGCAAATTTACGTGGTTCACTCGTTGACGACTAATTATCGTAAGCCGGCAAAGCTTGATGATGAAATCATTGCGACTGCTAGAGCGACGGCTTACGGTAAAGCTTATTTTGTGGTGGAGCAAAGAGTGTTGCGTGATGATGAACTACTTTGCGAGGGAAGCGTCAAAGTGGCTTGCGTTAACCAAGCGAGCGGGCGTCCAACGGCGATGCCGAAAGAGATGATAGACAAAATATTTTGTCATTTGTGTTAATTAATAAGCCCAAGTAAAAGTGGAGTGCTGCGTGCCCGAACAACAACTTTCTATACTTTCTCTAGTGATAGGGGCCAGTGTCCCCGTACAGCTGGTGATGTTGATTCTTTTAATGGCCTCCATGGTTTCCTGGTTGATGATTGGCCAGCGCTGGTGGTATTTACGAAAAATGAATGGTGGATTCAAGGTGTTTGAAGCCAATTTTTGGTCGGGTGTGGACCTCAATGAGCTGTTTCGTGATGGCAGTTTACGTCTCAGTGATAACAAAGTAGTGGATGGCGTGGAAAACGTCTTTCGCTCAGGTTTTAGAGAGTTTAATCGGCTGACAAAAAATTCTGACACTGATCCTGATGCGGTGATGGAAGGCACCGAGCGGGCGATGCGAGTGGCTCTATCGCGTGAGGAAGAAAAATTAAATACCCACTTGCCCTTTCTCGCCAGCGTCGCCTCGGTCAGTCCCTATATCGGTTTATTTGGCACGGTGTGGGGGATCATGGAATCGTTTCGCGGTTTGGCGACCATGCAGCAAGCGACACTCGCCGTGGTGGCACCCGGTATTTCAGAAGCTTTGATTGCCACAGCCATGGGCCTGTTTGCGGCAATACCAGCAGTATTAGCCTACAATCGCTTTTCGGCCGATGCCGATGCGCTCTACAGTCGCTACGATACTTTTTCCGACGAGTTCACTAGCATTCTTCATCACCGCGTTCATAGCGGGTAGTCCGATGACGCGAAAGATTACCAAGCGACGCTTTGTCGCAGAAATTAATGTCGTGCCCTATATCGATGTCATGCTGGTGTTATTGATCGTGTTTATGGTGGCAGCTCCCCTGCTAATGCAGGGCGTAAAAGTGGACTTGCCTCAGGCGCCTTCAAGCCCCCTCGATGATAACGATAAGGAGCCGTTAATCGTTTCAGTTAAAGTTGATGGTAGTTATTATTTGGACCTGGGTAGTGGTAAAAATAATGAGGAGCCATTGTTGGCAATTGTAGACAAAGTCGCCAAGGTTCTGCGACAGAATCCGGATACGCCCGTTCTCGTTTGGGGTGATGCTGGTGTCGACTACGGTGTAGTGGTCAGTTTAATGACCCAGCTGCAATCCGCTGGTGCCCCCAGCGTCGGTTTGGTCACGGAACCGCCTACATCGGCTCATTGATGCACATTCGTCAAAAACTGCAAACTATCGGTATTTATAGCCTGGCGGGTCTGTTCAGTTTCGCTTTGCATGCTTTTGTCCTCTTTTTATTATTAGTAGGTTGGTCGGAAAAAAAAGCGGAACATAAACCGCAGCGCCCAAAATTCGTGCAGGCGACATTGGTGCAAATGACACCCAAAGCGAGCACACAGGACAAGCAAGCGGCTAAGAAAAAAGCGCAGGTTGCAGCACAAAGGAAGGTTGAGGCGCAACGCAAAGAGAAAGCCCGTCAACAGAAGGCTGCCGAGCGTAAGGAAATAGAACGCAAGAATGCTGAACAGAAAAAAGCTGAACAAAAAAAAGCTGAACAAAAAAAAGCGCGTGATGAAAAAGCGCGCCGGGATAAGGCTCTAAAGAAAAAACAAGCCGAGGAAAAAGCCCGTAAAATTGCTGCACAGAAGAAAAAAGAAGAACGGGAAAGGCGGGCGAAAGAGGCCAGGCGAAAAGAGGAATTAGAACGTCAGGCGCGGGCTAAGGCTTTGGCAAGTGCTCTCGATAGTGAGGATGAATTTCTCGCCGATGAACAAAGTGCGCAGGTGTCACAGGGTTATCAAAGCTATATTCAGGAGCGAATTATTGCTAACTGGAATCGTCCGCTCAGTGCTCGACGCGGTATGGAGGCGATTTTGTCGATACAGCTAGTCCCGACCGGTCAGGTGGTTGGCGTATCGGTCATTAAGTCGAGTGGCGATAGTGCTTTTGATTTGTCTGCGCAGCAAGCGGTAAAAAAAGTTGGGCGTTTTGAAAAATTGCAGGAGTTGTCGCGACAATACCCCGTAATTTTTGATCAAAATTTTCGTCAGTTTCGTTTAGTGTTTAGGCCAGAAGATCTAAGGCTGTAGCTTTTTCTTGGCGATATTTGAATTCATCAGTTATTGGCATTTTAGAGGTAGGTCGTGTTGAAAAAAATTTGTCGGATAGTTTTTCTGGTAGTACTTATGCCTGTTTCAGCACTGGCTGAGCTCAGCATAGAAATTACGAGTGGTGTCGATAATCCAACGGATATCGCTATTTCTCCGATTATGATGAAGGGTGAGCGATTAGCTGAAGATGTTAGTGCGATTGTTGCTGCGGATCTAGAGCGAAGTGGTCTGTTTAGAGCGATGCCTCGAGCTAATATGCTGTCAAACCCCAGTGCCTTGGCCGAAGTATATTACCGCGATTGGCGGATTGTTGGCATGCAGTACCTAGTAGTGGGCAATTTGGTGCGTCAGGGGCAGGGGCGTCTAAGTGCCACCTTTAGTTTAGTCGAAGTTTCGGGGGAACGAGTTTTGTTTACCCATGTGGTAAAGGGCCGCGATAGCGAGCTACGTGATATCGCTCACTATATTAGTGACAAGGTATTTCATGCGATTACTGGGATCAAAGGCGCATTTTCAACGCGATTGGCTTATGTGACGGCGATTCGCGAGGGGGGGCGCCAGATTTTTCGGCTCATGGTTTCAGACGCCGATGGCGCCCGCGAGCGTTTGATGCTGAAATCACAAGAACCAATTATGTCACCCTCTTGGTCACCGGATGCTAAGGAGTTGGCTTATGTGTCTTTTGAAACCGGTCGCCCCGCTATTTTTCGTCAGCGTCTAGATAACGCACAGCGTGAGCAGTTAACGAATTTTAAAGGCCTAAATGGTGCTCCTGCCTGGTCCCCCGATGGAAAAAGTATGGCGCTGGTACTTTCTAAAGATGGCAATCCAGAAATTTATCTCTATCATCTTGCCACTAAAACATTTACTCGCCTGACGCGCCACTTTTCAATTGATACCGAGCCAACATGGATGAGTGACGGTAAATCACTTCTTTTTACCTCTGATAGGGGGGGAGCACCGCAAATCTATAAATTGAATATTGCCAGTCGAAAAGTCGAGCGCCTGACTTACAATGGCTCATATAATGCTCGCCCTCGATTGGCAGCTGATGACCGCACTTTAGTCATGGTGCATCGTTCGCAAGACTCTTTTCATATTGCCTCTCAGGATTTAGTGACGGGCGACTTGAGAGTTTTGACCCAAACGCATCTCGATGAATCGCCCACTGTGGCGCCTAACGGGGCGATGTTTATGTACGCCACTAAACGGGGTAATAAAGGGGTGTTGACCGCGGTATCCATTGATGCCGGTAGTCAATTTTTTCTGCCCTCGCGCCGTGGTGATGTTCGCGAGCCGGCATGGTCGCCCTTTTAAACAGAATGGTTTACAGTACGCCCGTTTGTTATTGATCTCATTCTCAAGGAAAATATTATGAAGTTTGAAACATTGAAACCCATTTTGGCCTGCGCTTTGTTATCGAGCTTTCTAGTTGCTTGCTCTAGCACGCCCCCGGCTTCAACAACGTTAGCCGGTGCTAGCACCGGCTCATCGACACTTTCGGGTAGTAATGTGTCTACTGGCAGTGTTAACGATGGATCTCTCAGCGGTAGTGACCTCGATACCAGTGGCGGTCTCGAAACGGTCTTTTATTTTGATTTTGACCAATCGACCCTCAAGCCCGAATCTCTCGCAGCTCTGCGTATTCACGCTCAGCGTTTGATTACAAATCCAGTTCGTGTCCGCTTAGAAGGACATGCTGATGAACGCGGTACCCGGGAATACAATATGGCACTGGGTGAGCGTCGTGGCAGTGCAGTGCGTGAATTTCTTGTCTTGCAGGGTGTCGACGCCAGTTTGCTGGAAGTGATCAGTTACGGTGAAGAGCGCCCCGCTGTATTAGACAGCACCGAAAGTAGCTGGGCTGTCAATCGTCGTGTTGAAATTAAATAAGTAGGCGCGTCGTTAGTTGATATCCGTTGATTGAGCTTGTTCAGCTTAATATTAAATGTCAGAGGTTGCTGCGTGGATATAAGGAAGACAGGCCTGATTGTAGCGGCGAGTATGTTCGCTATAGGCGCTTGGGGTGCTGCTCCGGTGGCTGATATTGCTGCTGTATCCACGAACAACCAAGCTGCGGTTAATCAGCGTGCAGTGGCTGCCAACCCGTCAGCGGATACCTACTATTTACTGCAAAGTCTACGTGATGAGTTACGCGCATTACGCGGCATGGTGGAGGAGCAGGGCAACACTATACGTTTGCTCAAGCAACGTCAGGTCGATGATTATCTCGACCTTGATCGCCGCCTTAGTGGACTGTCAGCAGGGGCTGGGACTACTCAGAGAAAAGCGCCAAAACTGACGGCGGACCAAGGGAGCTCATCGGGTGGATTGCAAACTGATCGGGCACGTACGTCTTCCCCTGTCTTGGCCGTGTCGTCGAGTGGTGTTGATGCCGCTGAAAAAGGCATTTATGAAAAGGCCTATAGTGCTTTAAAGTCAGGGCAAGTCGCGACCGCGAAGAAGGCCTTTACTGACTATCTTGCTAAGTACCCTAAAGGTCGCTACTCCGCCAATGCGTACTATTGGCTGGGTGAAATCTATATGCTCGATAACCAGTTGAAAGAGGCGGGTGAAGCCTTTGTCGTTGTTGTTGAGCAATACCCCGGGCACCGAAAAGTGCTTGATGCCAGTTTTAAACTGGGTAAGGTTTATCACCTGCAGGGTCAGAACGAAAAAGCTAAAACTCTGCTAAACAAGGTTGCGCTCACTAAAGGCAGTGCCGGTAAATTGGCCGCCAATTACCTCGACGCTAATTTCTAGGCCTTGATTTTGGCCTTGGGTACAATTGACTCGATCGCGGTAGACTCATTGCGCTAACTCTTCTTATACTGCTCGCCGTTACTGGCTGAGCCGTCTCGACCCAATTCAGTGTTAGCCCAGTTTTTAGTAGTTAGGCCTAATGCTAGTGTCAGGATAAACGATGTCAGACGTCACACTTCGTATTAGCGAAATTTTCTATTCCCTGCAGGGGGAAACCACGACTAGCGGTTTACCGACAGCTTTTATTCGACTCACTGGCTGCCCGCTGCGCTGCACCTACTGTGATACCGAATACGCTTTTTTTGGCGGTGAAAAGTATGCCCTTGAACAAATACTCGAGCAGGTGGAGGGTTATCGGGCCCGCTATGTGACAGTAACGGGCGGCGAACCATTGGCCCAACCTAACTGCTTACCCTTGCTCAGTGAGTTATGTGATGCCGGGTACAGGGTATCTCTAGAAACTAGTGGCGCCTTGCCGATTGCTGACGTCGATAGACGAGTGGTGGTCATTCTCGATTTAAAAACCCCGGCTTCCGGTGAAGCGGGGCGCAATTTATGGGAAAACTTGCCCCATCTCAAGCGTGGTGATGAAATTAAATTTGTCATCTGTGATCGAGGTGATTACGAATGGGCGCGTCTCAAGCTCGATCAATACGATTTGAATGATGGCCGCTTTGAGCTACTTTTTTCCCCCAGTCAGGGGGAGCTAGAGCCGGCACAGCTGGCGCAATGGATTATGGCGGACAATTTATCAGTGCGTCTGCAAATACAGCTTCACAAGCAGCTCTGGGGCGATAAGCCGGGTACCTGATGATTGGGAATACAGGAGCAGTCATCAGCAGGGCCAACGCAGTGATTGAGAAGGTGATATTTCTATGACGACAAACAACAAAGCGGTCGTATTGGTCTCTGGTGGCCTCGATTCCGCGACCGTGCTGGCAATGGCCGTTGCCGAGGGTTATGAATGTTACGCGCTCGCCTTCGACTACGGCCAGCGCCACCGGGCAGAACTTGATGCCTCGCAAAAAATCAGTGCCGCTTTGGGCTGTAAAGCCCACAAAGTTGTCGCACTCGATTTGCGAGCCATCGGTGGCTCTGCGCTGACCGATGATGATATCGACGTGCCCGAGGAAGAGGCACAGGGCATCCCTGTTACTTATGTCCCAGCGCGCAACACGGTTTTTTTGTCACTGGCACTGGGCTGGGCCGAAGTGCTTGGCGCCGACTCGATTCACATCGGCGTTAACGCTGTTGATTACTCGGGCTATCCTGACTGCCGCCCCGAGTTTATCAGCGCTTTTGAGACAGTTGCTAATCTCGCGACTCAGGCAGCTGTGGAGGGGCGGAAAATGCAAATACATACGCCGTTGATGTCTCTCAGTAAGGGAGATATTATTCGCCGTGGCATCGCCTTGGGTGTCGATTATGGACTGACGGTTTCCTGCTATCAGGCTACCGACAGCGGTCAGGCTTGCGGTGTGTGTGACAGTTGTCGTTTGAGGTCAGAAGGTTTTTTGGCCGCGGGCGTCATTGATCCAACAAAATATGCTTAAAATGACAAATTACCCTTGACCTTTTTTTTCTGACAAGTAAGATGTGCGCCTCCTCTGAGGGCCGTTAGCTCAGTTGGTAGAGCAGTTGGCTTTTAACCAATTGGTCCTGGGTTCGAATCCCGGACGGCCCACCATTTTTAAAATCTATAGCCATTTCTATCTTTCAATACTAGAGTGGCTTTAGAGCTCTTCTTCAAGATTTTTAGCCAAGATTACTTATCAATTATTCTTCAGGCTCCACCCTTTCTCTAGGGGCAGCGTACTCACTGCTTCTCGATCCTTAAGTCGTTTCATGTCTGTAGCTTCCCATGACCACGCATACAGTAGTACTGAATAAAGCCGCGCCGCTTGCTTCCTCTCCTTCACAAGATTGTTAAAGTCGCTACTCAACAACCGGTTATGTTGTGGGGGAGGAACTATAGTCTGATCAGTATTGATAGGGTCAACTTGAAAATAGCTGTGAATTTAAATATCCGAGAAGTGTAACCGGGGGGCTCACTGAGTTCTGCCTTTTTAAAGTGTGAGTTTAGGAACCATCAACGTGTGTATCCAGCCACAGCTCCAGTACGGTTAACACCCACACCAACTCGCCGTAATAGTCTGCATCACCACTGCGGTGTAGGTCGATTAGTTGGTCAATAAAGGCGGGGTTGAACCATCGTCGGCTTTTTAGTGCCAGTAAATTGTCATAGGAGAGGGTTTGCAGGGCTTGGTGGGTTTTCATCCACAAGCTGAAGGGCAGGCTAATGTCGTGTTGTTTCTTTCTGAGGGTTTCATCGGGCAGCCAGTTGTGTAGGGCTTTTTTATAGAAGTGGCGTAGTTTTTTCCCTTTCATCTTCCATTGGCTTGGTATCTGGCAGGTAAAGGCAAGCAGCTCGTCGTCGAGCATGGGGTAGGTGACTTCCACGCCAGCTATTGCGCACATGTGGTTAACCTTTCGTAGCTCGTTGTCGGCCAGGGTGTATTGCCAGTCGAGGTAGAGCATACGGTTTAAGGTTGAGGCATTGGGTGGCCGTTGGTAAATCTGTTGCAGCAGAGCGGCTGGCGAGGCGGTGTTTATTTGGGCGAGGAAGTCACTGGAGAATATTTCTTCAAGACGATGCTGGTTGAGGAAGTTATAGCTTTGTAAGCGACCGGGCAGGGGTACGTTGGCTTGGTCAATATAGCGCTTGGCTCTGGCCGCTAGCGTTATTTCTTTTGGCAGAGCCTGCGTTAAAGGCTCTAACAAATGGTTGCGCAGTGTGGCGGGTAGTTTGTGGTAAGCCTCAAATATGCCCTGCTTGGCGTAGTGGTCGTTACCGGCAAATATTTCATTACCACCGTTACCGGCCAACAGGCATTTGATACCGTCTTCGACTGCGAGCTTGGCGCAGAAATAGGTGGGTAGTGCCGATGAGTTACCAAAGGGTTCGTCGAAGCTGGTGGCGATGTCGGGTAGGGCATTGACGACGTCATCGGGAGTGACGACGTACTCGCTGAGTTTAACACCAAATTTCTTTGCACTAATGCGAGCATAGGCTATGTCGTCAAAACCCTTGGCGGCAAAGCCAATGGAATACGCACGGGCCTGGCCTTCACTCAATTCAGAGAGCATACCGGTGACGCTGGAGCTGTCGAGACCAGCACTGAGAAAGCTACCGGTGGTGCTGTAGTCAGTAACAGCGCGGCTGACAGCAGATTTAAGCTGGGGGCGCAGTTCTTTGCTCATGGCATGAAAGCTTTTATCTGAGCTTTCTGAGAAACGGGGCTGCCAGTAGTTGTGTATTTCTAGGTGGCCGCCGCTGTATTTTAGGAAATGCCCGGCGGGTAGTTTGTAAAGTCCCTGATAGATAGAAACGGGGCTGGGCAGCATGTGGAAATAGATAAAATCGTAAATGCTCTGGGGTTGAATTTTTCGCTCGACACCGCTGTGTGCCAACACGGTGTTGGCGGACGAACCAAAGACCACGCCATTTTGGGTTCGGCTAGCTTTAGGTTGGGCATAGTACAGTGGAAAATGGCAGAGGTGATCAACCCCAGCTAATACTGTATTCCTAACGGTATCAATAATGATAAAGGCGAAATTGCCGCCGAGCTGGCTGAGAAAATTGGTGGTGTTTTCTTGATATGCCACTGCGAGAGCAGCGCTATGGCTGGCACTCGCCGCAATATTTAGCAGGTGAGCACTTTTCCACCGCGGGTGGCCAATAATGGCGACCATGCCCTCGTCTGTATTTCTGTTGTTCAGTGGGTAGAGGCAGCTTGTCACGGCGCAGGAGTACATATTACTGGCGTGGGTATCGATATTTAATGAGGTATTTAAGCCCGCCAGCATGGCATCGAGTTCAGCATAGGCATTGTGTGGCGCAGCATTGGGTAAGAACCATCCGGCGAGGCCCTGGGTGAGAGTTGGCGGTCTTAGATGATAGGGGCTGCGGTTACTGGACATAGTTAGGCAGTGCCTTGTTTGAAGTTGTCGACATTCGTTGTTTATTTGCTCTTTGTTTACAGTATGCGACTAATCGATTAACGGCATATCCTGATTCCTGTCGTAGACGTGCCAGCGATGTCATTGTAACTGGAAAGTTAGCTGCAGTTTGTCGGCGTGTATCACTGTATTGGCCGACGGTTGAGCAGGGGAGATGGTAATATGCGTTTTAGAGAGCCATAAATAGCCAAAGGGCGAAGCGCCGGCTTGCGGGTAGTATTACTCAGTTAAAGGAAAGTTGAATTGATGGGTGCTAAAACAACAATATTAGTTACGGGCGGGGCGGGTTATATCGGTAGTCACGCCTGTGTTGCTCTGCTCGATGCGGGCTATGAGATTGTCGTGGTTGATAATCTCATCAACAGTTCGCCGTTGTCTTTAGCTCGTGTCAAAACTATCACTGGTAAAGACTTCGATTTTATTCAGGGCGACCTCTGTGACGGCCTAGCCCTCGATACGCTCTTTAATCAGTATCCAATCGATGCCGTAATGCACTTTGCCGGTTTAAAAGCGGTGGGCGAATCTTGCGCCAACCCTCTGCTGTACTACCAAAACAATGTCGCTGGAACATTCACTCTTTGCGAAACGATGCGGCGTCATAGTGTGGGCCACATTATTTTTAGCTCATCGGCGACTGTTTATGGTGAACCCAAAGCGGTGCCTATTGATGAGTCTTTTCCCCTGCAAACGAGCAATCCCTATGGCGGTTCAAAAAAAATGGTTGAAGATGTCTTCCGCGATTTAGCAGCAGCTGATCGCTTGGCTGGGCTTGAGTTTTGGCGGGTGGGGTTGCTGCGCTATTTCAACCCGGTTGGCGCCCATTCCAGCGGCATGATTGGTGAAGCGCCTACTGGCGTGCCCAACAATTTACTGCCCTATATGTTGCAGGTGGCACTGGGTAAACAGCCTGAGCTCACGGTCTATGGCGACGACTATTCGACCCCCGATGGCACCGGCGTGCGTGACTATATTCACGTGGTCGACCTAGTTGCGGGCCACGTAAACGCCTTGCAATTTTTGTTAAATGAAAATAATGCTAGCGGTTGCCACACCTGGAATCTCGGTACCGGGCAGGGTTATTCTGTGCTCGAGATGATCGCAGCGTTTGAAGCAGCAACCAATATCAAAATACCCTATAAAATAGCTGCCCGCCGCCCCGGTGATATCCCCGCCTGTTGGGCTGAGCCTAGTAAAGCCCAGCGGGAAATTAATTGGCGTGCAAAACAAAGCTTGCCGCAAATGATGCAAGATAGCTGGCACTGGCAGTGTCAGAACCCTGAAGGTTATGTCGAATAGGTTACTGTTGTTGAGCTAATACTCCCCGCTAGCCATCATTTCTACCTGCAACAGCGCATCGATGTCTATATCACTACGTTTATGAAAGTCGCCAATATTTCCCGTTTGTGTTTGCCTAGCAAAAGGGTCGTCAACGGTGCCAACTGAGCCCTGTTTCAGCCGTTGAGTTGGCGGCCGGGGCGCATGGCTTGAATGTCGCCACACATGCCGCCTAGCGGCGTGTGTGGCGCTTCGTTGGTTTCAACGATGCCAGTCTATTGTAGGCTCGGGTAATATAATCGCAGCTTAGCTTGTGAGCGCGGGTGAGGTCGAGGATACGGGTAGCGCTTAAGCTCTGTGTTTTTTTCTGGGTCATGATTATAGCCCTCTGTATCACCATTATTATTTTTGTTGGCACCTGCATACTGCGCTGTGAATTAAAAGGTTTAGCTAGGTGGTTAGTAAGTAACAGAAAAATCATGGGTGTTGCATGAGCCAATCAGCTGGGCAAGTTTGTCTAATTGCGACTACATATAGAGAAACAACCTTAAAACAGGAAACTGGTTTGCTAGTTCAAAAATGGACGTCGAGTTCAACTGCGCTGTTGTCTGTAAATTTAAAGCCTTCAAACGGGCTAATTCTGAGCGTGTTGGCGGTGATCCTTACTCTACATACTGGCTGTGCCAAACACCAGATTGATGCTTCGGTGAAATTTGAAAATATTGCTTTAACCGTCGATATGTTAGAAACCGGTGGTTTGGGTTTTATTACTCCCTCGACTGTGACTGGGCGAGAACAGGATATACAGAGCCTGGCTTTTATTTTCGCCCGTGTACTGGCAAAAGATCGTCCCAATATACACGTAGTCGGTTTGCCCGAAACACTCAATGCGATCAATCATGCCGACCTGGCTGACGAGTACAAGCAGATGTATATCGATTACAGCGATACCGGGATTTTTAAGCAGTTTTCACTCAAAAAGGTGGGGACTGTCGCTGGTGTTCGCTACCTTGCCCAATTAAAACTCTCTGGTTTCGAGCAGAGCTCGAAAGGCCGCTTTAGTATACTGGGCTGGCGTATGATTCAGACTAAACAGGCCAATATTCGTTTGTTCCTACAAGTGTGGGACAGCGAAAACGGCACTATTGTTTGGGAAGGGACCGAGGAGCTAATGTACTCGAATGATTCTTTCTCTGAGAGCCCCGTTACTTTTCAACGGGTGGTTGAAGAAGTTGCACGGAATTTATTGGGTCAATTGCCATAAAAATAAGACGTGTTTACTTTTATTAATGGGTTAGCTTTGTAGGTTCTGTATAAACATAAGAATAATCAGTAGTGGGCAGACAAAACGGATGTAGCTTGGCCAAATTTTCCAGAACAAGCTGTTCTCGGCTGCGTTAAAGCCCTCACTGATCTCGCTTAACAATTTATGGCGATGTAGTACCCAGCCAGCAAACAAGCAAAGTATAACGCCGAGCAGGGGTTGGCTGTATGTTGTGGTGAGACTAATCACGACGCCGAATAGTGGGTCAAAATTATTGAGAATCAGCAAGCTAAGCGCAAAAATGATACTGGCAACAAGCCAGGTAGCGCGGCGGCGATTGAGTTTGAACTGTTCGAGTGCAAAGGTTACGGGTACTTCAAGCATCGATATAGAAGAGGTTAACGCGGCAATTGTGAGTAGTAGAAAGAAAATTAGGCCAATAAAGCTACCAGCTAAACCAAGTGAACTAAACAGGCTGGGAAGAGTTTGAAGAATTAAATCGGGCCCGGCGATGAGTATGTTTTCACTATTGTAAATTTGAATGCCCTTGTGCTGGGCGACGAACATTGCGGGAATAATCAGTAGGCCGGCGAGAAAGGCGATGCCGGTATCAATGAGGGCAACGTAGGCTCCAGTGAGTGGCAGGTTGTCGGTTTTGCTGACGTAGGAGCCGTAAACCAACATGGTGCCTACACCCAGAGAGAGCGAAAAAAAAGCTTGCCCCATGGCGCCAGTTAGCAAGCCTGGATTGGTAAGAAGATTGAAATTGGGCACGAGATAAAGACGCAGGCCTTCCATCGCCCCTGGCAGGGTCAGGACAGTGGCCACCAGGCCAAGTATCAGGACGACCAGCGCTGGCATGAGCCGGGTTGACCAGCGCTCGATTCCCGCTGTCACACCGCGGGCGACAATACTTGCGGTGAGTAGTGAAAACAGACCACAGAAAAAACTATCGCGTAGTAAGCTTGACTGACTGAGCCAATTTTCTATTGGACCCTGATCGCTGATGTTTGCCAGTGCGGCGGGCACTTGCGCCATTAGCCAACTGGCGACGATGGCATAAAAGCTGAGAATTAAACTGGCGATCACTACCCCAAACAAGCCAGTTGTGCGCCCGAGGACTTTCAACGTGGGATTTTTCGTCAATTGGGGTAGGGCGCCGACCATGTTACGCCGGGTGTGGCGACCGATAATCAGTTCAGCCATCAATGCTGGATAGGCGAGCAAGAAGGCGAGAACGAGATAGGCCAGTACAAAAGCACCGCCGCCATGGTTAGCTGTTTGGGTAGGAAAGCCCCAGATATTACCTAGCCCCACAGCCGAGCCGGTCGCAGCGGTGATAAAACCAAAGCGCGAGGAAAATTGCCCGCGCACACTTGCTGGGTCTTTGACTGCCATGGACTAAGCCTATGTAAGCGCTAGGGGCGGTTTATTTAAAAACGGGTTTGCGTTTTTCTCGAAACGCCCTGACACCTTCTTTGGTATCGTCATCGAGAAATAGAAAGGGCATGACGTCTTTGGCGTAGGTTAAATCGTCACCACCGAGCTCGCGGTTATAAATTGACTTGGCGTAGCGGATAGCCATTTGCGGCTTACTGGCCAGTTCATCTGCCAGGGCCAAGGCTTCGGTTAATAGCTCTTTGTGTGGCACAATTTTTAGGGCTAAGCCTAAGTCTTTCGCTTCTTCGGCACGGAGTTTGACGCCGGTCATGCTCAGGTATTTTGCTTGTTGGCGGCCGACTAGTTTATTAAGACGAGCGATGGCAAAGCCGGGCAGCAGGCCAAGTTGAATTTCGGGGACAGAAAATTGGGCCTGCTCGGAGGCGATGATAAAGTCGCAGGCGATGGCTATTTCAAAGCCGCCGCCAAAAGCGTAGCCGTTTACTGCGGCGATGACAGGCTTGTTGATTTGCTCGGCCAGCGCGAGGATGTCGAGCACGTCGTCAATAAAGTTTTTGGCATAGCTGGGGGTGAATTCGAAACCGCTGATATCGGCACCGGCGCAGAAGGATTTGTTGCCAGCACCAGTCAGTACGATGACACGAATATTGTCGTCATACCGGGCTTCATCTAGGGCTTTGCAATAGCCTGAGAGAATCCCCGTACTCAGGGCATTGAGTTTGTCCGGCTCATCAAAAGTGATAATAGCGGTAGTGCCGTGTGTTTCATAATTAACGCTGTCAAATCGCATTGAACGGGCCTCTATCGGTTTGAAAATTGGGGGTGGGTGCAACTCCCTCGAGATTTATGAGAAGGGGATTGTACTAGGGGGATAGTGCAATATTCTCTACGTGACTGACAAGCGCCAGGCACGTAGAGAATTAACAGGGCAAACTCTCAAGCTTTCGACGGCATGATTATTTGGCTAGGGCGCGAGAAGCCAACCAACCTTTCATTTTTTCCAGAAAGCCCTCCAAAATCGAGTAAACGGCAGGCACGACGATGAGTGTTAGCAAGGTAGATGACAACATGCCGCCAATAACGGCAATTGATAGTGGCCCATTTGTTTCGTGTCCAGCACCAAAACCCATTGCCGCTGGCAACATCGCGAGAATAACCGTGAGAGAGGTCATTAATACCGGGCGTAGGCGGATCGGGCAAGCTTCGATCAAGGCTTCGTCGATGGCTTTCCCATCGCTGCGTTGTTGGTTGGTGAGGTCGACCAATAGGATTGCATTTTTAGCCACTAGACCGACGAGTAACACTAGGCCAATCATTGAGTAAGTATTCAATGTGTTGTCGGTTAGCCAGAGTAAGGCGATACCGCCGATCATTGCCAAGGGCTGGGCGGTCATAATAATCAGTGGCTGCAAAAACGAGTTGAACTGACTGGCCAGCACCATGTACAGCAAAATTGTGGCCAAGGTGAAAGCGAAGATCATATTGCTGGCTGTTTTACCGAACTCCTCGGCTTGACCTTTAAAAGCCAGGGTGTAGCCTACCGGTAAAATCTCATCCGACAGTTCTTTTACGGTGGCAATCGCCTCAGCTAAAGGCATTTGGGGTTTTCCGTAAAAAGGGGCTGAATAACGTAGGTCGAGGCGTGAGATCGATGCCGGCCCGAGGGTTTCTTCCAAGTGGGCGACTGTGTCGATCCGGATCATTGTGCCAGTGCGTGAGCGTAGGTAAATGCGGTCGATGTCATCTGCCGATTGGAAATAGCGGTCATCGGCTTTGAGGCGCACATCGTAGCGTTCACCATCGCCCGGATCGTCGTTATATTTGGCGACATCGATACCACCGATCATGACATTGACGGCCTCGGCAATATCGCGACTGGAAAACCCAAGATCGGCGGCGCGGGTGCTATCAACTCGCAACTGATATTGGGGCAGGGCTAAGTTGAGATCGAGATCGATATAACCAATGCCATCCACCACCGCGAGTTTTTCTTCGAGTTGATAGGCTAGGCGGGCGACTTCATTTAAATTGGGGCCATTAATGGCAAATTGCAGGGGTTCACCGCGCTGGCCTCCCATTTGCGGGATCGGAGCGGCAAAGACTTTAGCACCGGGGATGGTGGCAAATTTTTTGGCGAGAACGGCAATCAGTTCTTGCTGACTTTGCTCGCGCTCGTGGGCTGGAGTCATACGTACAAAACCAAGGGCGGTGGTCACCTGGCGACCGCTGGTGCCGAGCCCGAAGAAGGCGCTTAATATGACGTCGTCGTGCTCGGCCAAAATGGCCTCAACTTCGGCGAGACGACCGCTGGAATAGCTCAGGCCGGAACCGAGAGGGGTGCGTACAACGACCATAAAGCTGGACTCGTCTTGGTCAGGAGAGTATTCCTTGCCAATGTCTTTTAGAAAGAAGCTACACCCTAAAACCAGTAGCCAGGTAATGAGCATTACTGTCCAGCGAAAACGTAGCGCTAGGGCCAGCAATTTGGTGTAGGCACTTTCCATACCACGAAAGCTGCGCTCCAACCAGTGATAGAGCCCTCCACTGTGTTCCTCAACTTGTAGAAAACGAGAGCAAAGCATGGGGGTTAAGGTCATGGAGACAAACCAGGAAATCAGCACACCCACGGTGACCACTACCGCAAAGGAGGAAAAAAACTGACCGATAACGCCACCGAGGAAAATCACTGGTACAAAAATAGAAACCAAGGACAGGGTCGCTGCCAGTACTGGAAACACCACTTCTGCCGTGCCGTGAATGGCTGCCGAATGGGGGTCGGGATCGAGGGATTCTCGGTGGCGATAAATGTTTTCCAGTACCACGATGGCGTCGTCAACAACAATACCGATTAACAAGAGCAGTGCTAATAGGGTCATGGAGTTGAGGGTATAGCCAAAGAAGTAAATGGCGGCAATGGAACCGAATAATGAAATGGGGATGGCAATGGAGATGATAATGGTGGAGCGAATGCTTTTCAGAAAGATCCACACCACAAAGGCGGTTAACAAGGTGCCGAGGACTAAATGTTCTTCCAGTGAGCTGACCATGTCGCGAACAAAGAGTGATTCATCGGAGGCGACGATAAGTTCCATACCAGGGGGTAACTGTGGGCGTATTTCTTCGTTAATACGACGCAGGGCTTCGTCGATAATTGCAACGGTGTTTGCTTCGGCAATTTTTGAAATGCCGAGACCGACAGTGGGTTTTCCATCGATGCGGGCCAAACTGCGAGGATCGGCCATACCGTCTTCAATGTCGCCTATATCGTCGAGCTTGAGTGGTGCACCGTCGCGATAGGCAACCACCAGGTTTGCCAGTTCACGAGGGTCGTGATACTCCATATCGAGTTTCACCATGTGCTCGGTTTCACCGCTAACTAAAAAGCCACCGGGCATCATAAAATGCTCATTTCTCACAGCGGCGAGAACTTCGCCTGTGGTGACATTAAAGGCCGCCATGCTATCGAGGTCGAGATTGATACGGATTGTACGCTCGCGCCTGCCGCCGATGACCACTTCGCCGACACCATTAATCGTCTCGAGGTTTTTCTTGATGGTGTTAATGGCGTAGCTGTTGAGCTGCTGCATCGTGCGGTCGCCTTCCAGAGCTAGCCACATGATGGGTGAGGCACCGAATTCCAGTTTGGCAACAATGGGCGGGTCGGCATCGGTAGGTAGCTGGTTGATGACCTGGTTCACCTTAGATTGGACTTCGTCAAAGGCGACGTTGATATCTTTGTCCATATCAAAGGTGATTACAACGCGGGAATTGCCGGGCGAGGAGGTCGAGGCGATGTGTTCGATACCGGGTACCGCGTTGACCGCAGTTTCGATGATGTTGGTAATCGAGGCATCAATCACGCTCGGGTTGGCCCCGGTTAAATTGGTCTGCACTGCTACTAGGGGGAATTCTGTAGACGGGTAGCGGTCGACGCCGACCCGCGAGTAGCCGATAACACCAAAGAGAATGAGTGCCGCCGAGAGCATGGTTGTCAGCACATGGCGGTGGATGGACAGCGAGGGAAGATTCACGGCTTATTTTCTCCGCTAATCGTGACCGGTGAACCGTCGGTAAGAAAGCCCGCGCCGTTGACCGCGATGGTTTCGCCGCCCTGTAGTCCAGTAGTGATTTCGATATTGGCGCCGATGTATTCGCCGACCTCTACTACCCGTTGATGGGCAATGCCGTCTTGGATGACATACACCACTTTACCCGCAGGGCGCAGTACCAAGGATGCCTTGGGCACGAGTATGGCATTGTCACGGGTGGTGAGAATGATCTCACCGGTCACACTGGCGCCGGGTTGCCAGGGGCCTGGGTTATCGATAATAGTGAGGATGTCAATGGCTCGATTGCGAGAGCCGACGGTGGGTCTGATTTCTTGTATTGTACTTTCTACCCTGATATCGGGGGCCATGGGCGATACCAATCTGAGTTTGAGCCCCAGTGATAGTTGACTGGCTAGGGTTTCTGGTAGCGGTAAGCGTGCCCTGAGTTTGTCAACTTTAATGATGCGAAACAGGGGGTCGCCGACTTCTAAAAAGTCACCAGGGCTTGATAATTCTTCATCGACGATGCCGTCATAGGCGGATAACACACGAGTTTTTGTCAAGCCACGCTGTTTTTGGTTGCTTCGCGCCTGTGCGGCTTTTAGTTGCTCCTCAAGGGAGTCTAACTGCGCTCGTGCTTCTTCGTAACGGTCGATGGAGATCAGCTTGTCATTAATGAGTTTAGTAAAACGTTTTACCGTGCGACGCTGATTGCTTGTCAGTGCCTCAAGTTGGGCTACCTCGGCATTCGCGGCTTGGGCGGCGATGGTGTAATCTTCGGTGTCGAGTTCGGCGAGCAGTTGCCCAGGCTTGACGCGCTGGCCGGTGAGTACGAAGGCGCCGAGATAACGGCCCTCAACTTCCGCCGCGACTTCGGGCCTGATGATACTCTCTAATGAGCCAACGGAGTGTTCGACCACCTCAACGGTTTGTGTTTTAGTTTTGACGGTACTGATCAATGTTGCCCGCGGGGCGGGTTTGGTCTTTTCTGCTGGCGTAGGTTGAATCTCCTGGCTGTCACCACACGCAGCCAAAAACACGGTGATGGCGAGAACGGGTAGCCAAAGACGAAAATTCGGGGTCATATCAATCCTTATTATGAATTAGAGACGCTATATTCCGAACGACACTGGTTCGGTAAAGTATTGTCAAAGTAATTTTTTGTTTTTTAAAGACACGTAACTGTGTGATCGTGTCGTCGCGATATTCTGAGGTGTCTTTTTTCTTCTCGTTCTATGGCACTAGCGGTGAATTGCTTTACTTTGCCCTCTTTGAACGAGCTCGCCTGAAGAGGATGGTACCATAGCGTACCCGCGAGTATAAGACGCTTTAACAAGTGTTGGTTTTTTTTGTTGGATTAAAGTCAAGGTTCAACCATGCCGATGTGGTTGACCTAGAACATTCCCCCCGTTAAATTTTTGGTTGCTAAGGCTTTTTTCTCATGTTTGAATTTAGAGCTAGTTTAGCTTCTTTATCATTTTAATAATTATCTCGCTCGAGGCCGAAGTAACTGGTGTTTGCGAGGTGTTTTGACGACAAGTATTGGCCTTACTGATCGCTATGTCAGGGGTTGAATCAAATAAGCACTTTTATTAACCAACTGTTATTTTAAGGAGAAACCATTGGCTACTTGGAAAGAAGAAACGCAAAACCTAGCCGGCTCAGACCTCGTTCTGATTCGAGGGGGTACCGGCAAACCACTGCTGGTACTACATGACGAGCTCGGTTACACGGGTTGGATGAACTGGAATGAAGAACTCGCGCAAGACAGGGAGTTGATTATCCCTTTGCAGCCGGGGTTTGGTAAGTCGCCGCGTCAAGACTGGATGTGGCGTCACCGTGATCTGGCCAACTATTACTTGAATGTGATTCGTGAACTGGGTTTGGAAAAACCGGATGTATTAGGCTTTTCTGCCGGTGCTTATACCGCTGCTGAAATGGCCGCTGCAAACCCTGAACTGCTCGGTTCCATCACCTTGGTTGGACCTATGGGTATTAAGCCGGATGAGGGCGAGATTTTTGATATTTTTGCTTGCACCATTAAAACCTGTTTACGTCAGACAGTGTTTAATCATGAAGCGGAAGAGTTCAGCAAAATCTACGGCGGTGATATGACGCCTGAGCAGTTCGAGTTGTTTGAAGATGCCCGAGCTGAAAGTGCACGTATTGGCTGGGAACCTTATATGTTCAATCCTAGCCTACCAGATCTGTTGCGCAGTGCAAAAAATGCCAAACTGCCAACCCTGCTGATTCGTGGTAGTGAAGACGCTGTGGTGCCTCAGGACTGTATCAGGAAATATCACGATGCCCTGCCCCAGGCCGATATCGTAACCATCAAGGGTGCTGGCCACCGCCCAGAAATTGAAGATAGCGCAGAGTTTGTTGCCGCTGTTAAACACTTCCTTGCGTAATAAAAGAATTGGAGACTAAATAGTCATGCAAATTGCACATTTTACTGAGCGCCCCGTGCGTTATATCGACGAAGCCCCTGTTCTTAAAAACCGAGCCTTTTTTGGGGTTTCAAATAGGCACATTGACCGCGAAAAGTCAGCCCACGATTACAATTTTTACCTTGACGAAGCCTGCTTCTGTGAGGAAGTGGGTTTTGATGCGGTTGCCATTAACGAGCACCACGGTAATCCTTTCTGTTCGGGTAGCGTGGTCAATATTGAAGCAGCTATTTTGGCCCGTATCACCTCTAAGGCCAAAATTGTGATTATTGGCAATATGCTACCGGGCGTTAAACACCCTTTGCGCATTGCAGAAGAGCTGGCGACCATTGATACCATTTCCCGAGGTCGTCTGGTTTCTGGCTGGGTCCGTGGTGCAGGTAGCGAGCAGTTCTTTAATAATGCCAATCCTGCCTATAATCGTGAAATGTTTAACGAGGCTCACTCTTTCATCATGGACTGTTGGACCAAAGAGGGTCCCTGGCGTTACGAGGGTAAGCACTTTCACTATCGTCATGTGAACCCGTGGGTCAAACCCTATCAGGAGATGCCCCAGCAGTGGATTCCTGGAGTCTTGAGTGCTGAAACGGTCATGTGGTGTGCTGAGAAACAATATCCTTATCTCGGCTTAGGTACGGCGCTTGGCCCAACCTGTGATTTATGGGATATGTACGCGGATAAATCCGCTGAGCTGGGTTATCAGGCTGGTCCTGAGAACTTTGGTTACTTACTGCCTATCTTCTGTGCCGATACGGATGAAAAAGCGCAGGAAATTGGCAAAGGATTTGTTTTCGGTGGTGGCCAAAATGCCTTCTCACGCCCTGAGCACACTCTGCCTCCTGGCTATAACTCAAAGAGTGCAATTCGCATGTTGGGGCAACAGCCGGGTGGTAGCTGGTTGGGCGTCAGTAAAGAAAAATTGATGGCCAGTTCCGATGACAGTTGGGACGCATCGGCTTATGATGCCCTGAAGGCCAAGCTGATTGCCGGTTATGAGAAAACCCAGGATAACATGCAAATTGTTGTTGGTAGCCCTGAGACTTGCGCTCAGAAAATCAAGGACATCCTCTCTGTTATTCGCCCCGGTGTGTTTACCTGTTTTGCCGTACAGGGCAATGTCAGTGATAAGGATCGTTTGCGCAGCGTTGAGCTGTTGGGTAAGGAAGTATTACCTGAGGTGCGTAGACATGCCGATGAAATTGGTTTATTTGGGCCGTTTGACCGAACGCCGGGAAGTGTCAAGTTAGCGCCGGGTACGAAGCGTGCGCCTGTGGTTGATCGCGAGGCCTTGGCCAAGCTGAATTTGCCCTGATTTTTAGCGGCAGATTGAAATAAAAAAGCGCCTACCTATTTATAGGAGGCGCTTTTTTATTGGGCTGATGTAATCCCTGTGCCTCTCGGCATTGACGACGGTTGTTAGTGTTCTAGGGAAAAGCCCGACGTCAAACCACCATCGGCGATGAACTCTGAACCGGTGGAGTAAGAGCTGTCATCAGAGGCCAAATAAGCGGCCAGAGTCGCCATTTCTTCAGGCTGACCAACACGTCCTAGTGGCACTTTACTGAAAATATCTGTCATCACTGACTCGTCCATGCCCGCTTGGGTAATCATCGGCGTGTGAATGCCTCCGGGGTGAATGGAGTTGACGCGAATGTTGTCGGGCCCCAGTTCCATGGCGGCGACTTTGGTCATCCCGCGCACAGCAAATTTACTGGCACAGTAGGCTGAACCGCCGGACATGCCGATAAGTCCGTCGATGGAAGAAATGTTAATGATCGAGCCGCTGCCTGCTTCTTTCATTGCGCCAGCAACGGAACGCATGCCGAGAAAAACACCCAGTTGGTTGATTTCAATGACTTTCATATAGTCGGCAACACTCGTGTCCACCAGAGCCTTGACCTGAACAATACCAGCATTGTTGACCAGCACGTTGAGTTTGCCAAAATGTGCAACGGTTTCTTTGACTGCCGCTGCCCAGGAGTTTTCATCGGTAACATCCAGATGAATGTAGAGAGCCGCGTCGCCAATATCGGCGGCGACTTGCTTGCCCTCTTGATCGAGAACATCGGTGATGACGACCTTGGCGCCGCGCTCAGCGAAGAGACGAGCTTCCGCCGCCCCCTGTCCCCGTGCAGCGCCAGTGATGAGTGCGACTTTACCTTGTAAATTACTCATTGTTTTACCCTTACTTATTGCGTTTTTAAATGACAAAAAGGCTTGTCCATTAACAAGCCTTTTGTGGGTTTGGCTTCAGGGAAGCTTAACCTTCTAGAGAGAAACCTGCGGTTAGACCGCCATCGGCAACAAACTCTGATCCGGTAGAGTAGGAGGCATCATCTGAGGCGAGATAAGCCGCTAGAGTGGCCATTTCTTCGGATTTTCCAATACGGCCCAAAGGACTGGCTTTAAAGGCCTCTTCTGCTTCTTCTTCACTCAGGTTTATATCATCCAGTATTTTGGTTTTCACACCACCTGGGTGGAGAGAGTTGACTCGGATGCCATATTTACCCAGTTCTAATGCTGCAACTTTGGTCATACCCCGTACGGCAAATTTACTGGCGCAATATGCGCTGGCACCGTACATGCCAGTCAATCCGTCAATTGAAGAAATGTTGATGATGGAACCGCCGCTGGCTTTTTTCATTGGCTCGACAACTTCGCGCATACCGAGGAAAACACCAATTTGATTGATGTCGATAACTTTGCGGTAGTCTTCTAATGAGGTTTCGTGAACTTCCTGGGCGGGTGTTATAATGCCGGCGTTATTAATAAGCACGTTGAGCTTGCCAAATTTAGCGACAGTGGCAGCAACGACGTCTTTCCAACCTTGTTCGCTGGTCACATCGAGGTGCATATAGGCTGCGTTATCACCGATTTGCGCGGCGACTTGAGCGCCTTCATCATCGAGTACGTCGGTCATCATCACCTTGGCGCCACGTTCAACAAACAGTCGAGCTTCTGCGGCGCCCTGGCCACGCGCTGCGCCGGTAATCAGTGCTACTTTTCCGTCTAGACTTCCCATTAGGTTTCCCTTGTATTAGTTAATTTAGAGTTACAGAGCGTATTGGCGAGCTCTGTCGTTTTATTTTTTAAAACACGGGCAAATATAGTGTCTTTCGATCAAAAAGGCGAGGCTTGTCTTTGCTGTTATAGGGGTGTAGTGGAGGAGTCCTAGTAAGAAGAACGGGTTGAAAGTGAACGAAGGAGGATTGTATAAGTGGCTATATTAGTCTTGCCTGTCAATTGACAAGCAGTGTAAGCCCTAGATTGGAGCGTAATGCGTAGTCATAAGGCATATTCGCTTACTTCAGGGGAATAATCACATGTAAAAATACGTAAGTTGAACGAGTTTTTATTGTGGAAACAGGCACTTAAAAACATGGCATAAGAATTGTATTAGAGTTGGTCAGCGGGTTTATCAAGGTGTAATGCCCCCCGCTATCTGGGCAATGGAGCTCATAGGTCACCTTTGTGGAGGCCTGTGAGCTTTTTTGTTTTTACTAATTCAGTTAACAGTATCTGGCAGCTTATCCATGCCTGCTGTTATTACTCTGAGGAGAGTCCGAATGTTGAGCCGTACATTTAAAATCACCACAGCTGCACTTGGTGCTGTTGCTCTGGGCCTGTCAGCACCAGCGAGTGCTCAGCTTCTTGCTGATAGTATTAGTCAAGCCATTGATGGAGGTGATGTGGCATTAAATTTGCGTTACCGCTATGAGTACGTCGACCAGGACGGTAAGCCAGAGGATGCTGACGCGTCGACTCTGAGGTCTCGAATTACCCTTAAATCGGGAGTGACCGAGGGTTTTATGGGCCTAGTTGAGGTGGATAATGTTAGCTATATCGGCAGCGATAATTTTAACAATACTGAAAATGGCAATACGAACTATCCGGTGGTTGCAGACCCGGATTACACCGAAGTGAATCAGGCTTTTATTCGTTATGCCTTTGATGATAACACCAAGGCAACCTTGGGCCGCCAGCGTATCAACCACAGTGGGCAGCGCTTTTTGGGGGGTGTCGGCTGGCGTCAAAATGAACAAACCTTTGATGCCGTAAGGTTTACAGCATCACCCCTGAAGGATTTGGCAGTTGACTACAGTTATATCTGGGGTGTTAACCGTATTTTTGGTCCTGAAGGAGGGGATGCCGAATTTGAAGGGGATAGCCACGCACTGATTGCCACCTATAAGATTGCTGATGGCCACACGCTCGCTGGTTTCAGTTATTTACTCGACCTACAAGAAGCGCCGGCTCTATCGAGCAGTACTTATGGGCTGGAATACAAAGGCGGATTGACTATCAGCAAAGACGTGAGCCTTGGGATCAACCTATCGTATGCTGAGCAAAGTGATTACCAAGACAGCCCTCTGGACTATGACGCGGGCTATTACTTTGCAGAATTTGCCTTTAAAACGAAGCCTGTTACCGTAGCCCTTGGCTACGAAGTACTTGAAAGTGACAACGGCATTGGCTTTAAAACGCCCTTGGCAACACTGCATAAATTTCAGGGTTTCGCCGATAAATTTCTAGTGACCCCCGCAGGAGGCATCGAAGATTCCTACCTTAAAGTCGCGACCAAAATAGCCGGGGTAAAACTCGTTGCTTTTTATCATGATTTTGAAGCTGAAACAGGGGGTATGGATTACGGCAGTGAATTCGACTTTGTCGCGGCGTATAAATTGAGTAAAAATTACAGCGTATTATTTAAATACGCGGCCTATGAAGCCGATGATTTTTCTACCGATACGGATAAAGCCTGGTTGATGGTGACAGCAGCCTTTTAGTTTTATCTCATACAATTAAATTGAGTAAAAATTACAGCGTATTATTTAAATACGCGGCCTATGAAGCCGATGATTTTTCTACCGATACGGATAAAGCCTGGTTGATGGTGACAGCAGCCTTCTAGTTTTATCTCATACAATGCACAAGGAATGTGCTTTCCCCGTGTCAGGCAAGTGAAATTATTTTTGTAGGACTTTATGTGTACACGGTAAAAAAGAAACGCTCAAAGGCTGTAGGGTAGGTTGTATTGGAGCACTCTAGTCATAAAGAAGTTCGCGTAATGTTGGTCGACGACCACCCTCAGCGTGCTGCTATGGTCGAGCAGGCTCTCAATGCTTGCGGCTTTCATGTTGTTGCAATGTTGACCAGTGCGTCGGGCCTGTTATTTCAGATTCAGGAGCTCAAGCCACATGTGGTAATGATAGACATTGGGTCACCTGATCGAGATATTCTCGAAAGTCTGTCATTGGTTAACCAGCACAATCCGACACCGGTGGTGATGTTCTCGAATGAGGAGGATCCCGCGTTTATCCGCCAGGCGATAAATGTCGGTGTCAGTGCTTATTTGATGGAGGATATTAACCCTGACAAGGTTAAACCTGTTATCGACGTTGCTCTAGCTCAATTCGAAATGTTTCAAACGTTACGCCAACAGCTTAGTAGTACCCAACAAGCACTGGATGATAAAAATACGCTCGATAAAGCCAAACAATTATTGATGAAACATCAGAAATTAACTGAGCCTGAGGCCCATAAAAATATGCGCAACCTCGCCATGAATAATAACCAAACTATGATCGAAATCGCCAAAAATATTATTGCAATTCTCGACCAAGATTTAAAAAAGGCTCCCGTCGATGAAGCTGAATAAATTGCCTCCAGCAGAAAAAACGCACCTTAATATAGGTTTTATGCGTCTGAGTGACAGCGCTCCGCTTATCATCGCCCATGAGCAGAAGTTTTTTGAACGCTACGGGTTAGAGGTCACGCTTAGCAGAGAGGTGTCTTGGGCTAATGTGCGAGACAAGGTTGCCGTCGGTACGCTAGATGCCTCGCAAATGCTGGCACCGATGCCATTGGTCGCAGCGCCCGGTTTGAAAAATACCTCAGGCCCTTTTATTACTGGCTTGATGCTGAGTTTAAATGGCAATGCGATAACCCTGTCCTCTGGTTTAAGCAAACAACTTGATGTAGAGACAAATCAAACGAATGGCAATTGTCCCGACGCCGTAATAGCGGCACGAAAATTAGGCGCAATTGTTAAGACTTTACCTCGACAGTTAACACTGGCGACAGTTTATCCCTACTCTATGCACACATTTCAATTGCGCCACTGGCTAAGGTTGGGTGGCGTATGCCCTGAGCGCGATGTGAAAATTATCGTCCTGCCGCCGGAGCAAATGGTTGATAATCTCGCGCGTGGCATTATCGATGGCTTTTGCGTGGGCGAACCCTGGAATACCGCTGCAGTACAGGCCGGTATTGGTTCATCTGTGGTTTCTGGTTATCAACTATGGAATAACGCACCTGAAAAAGCACTTGTTGTCGCTGAGAACTGGCATAAGCATTACCCTTCTACACATTTGCGTTTGCGTCTGGCCGTAATGGAGGCGGCAACCTGGTTATCACATCAGGAAAACCGGCAGGCGAGTGTGCCCATGCTTGCCCAGCAAGAGTATTTAGATTTGCCTGAGCACGTGCTAAAACCGGCTTTGCTTGGAAACTTTCAATACAGTAAACATAGCGGGACATGTAACAATAAGGATTTTATTGTTTTTCACCGCTATCAGGCAGGCTTTCCTTGGCGTTCTAGAGCGGAATATTTACTCAGAAAAATCCTGGAGTTACAGGGAGGAAGCATGAGTGATAGTGAGGTCTGCCAGCTTACTAAAAAGGTTTATAGAGCTGACCTTTATCGTGAGGCAGCTTTATTACTCGGCTATAAGTACCCCTCTACTGACTATAAAAAAGAAGGTGTTCATACCACCCCGTATCTGTTTGAAGACGCTCTAGAGTTAGGGCCAGACTTGTTTCTTAACGGTGGAACGTTTTCTCCCTGCCAGCCTTAAGCAATAGGCATATCGATTCTACAGATGCTCAAAATTAGTGCAGTGTCGACAGTTAATTATAAAAATAATCCCCCTTTGCACCAAATAAAATCATATTTTCCTTTTAGTTAATTATTTTTTAATGAAAGTCAGTGTGCATCTTCTATTTATAGGGTGATGACTGCTAATCAAAAAATTGGCATGCAATTTGTATTAATATGTTTGCGCGCAAACAATGTTTTAAGGCAACGAAGCCAGTTATTTACCGACACCAGGTGTCAGTGAATAACTGGCTTTTTTATTTCTCGACCCTGCAGTGCTAATACGTACAAAGGTTATTGAAGGAGTAGTTAATTATGTCGAACCACCCTGTGCTATCAACAT
The DNA here is from genome assembly GCA_041622675.1 of Porticoccaceae bacterium. Classification (GTDB taxonomy): domain Bacteria; phylum Pseudomonadota; class Gammaproteobacteria; order Pseudomonadales; family Porticoccaceae; genus Reddybacter. Next base: position 52,194 of record JBFJYH010000006.1, on the reverse strand, counting down.
TATCGGCAATCATTCGACGTCGAAAAAAATCATCTATCCCGCTGGTGACGTTTAAAACGATAGGCGTCGCCCTGGCTGGATCTGTACTATCACTAGCGAGCTGGGCAGAAATAGGGGAGCCTGAAAAAGAAGAATTAAAATTTGGTTTTATTAAATTGACAGATATGGCGCCTTTGGCCGTTGCCTATGAGAAGGGCTATTTCGAAGACGAAGGCTTGTACGTCACCCTTGAAGCCCAGGCTAACTGGAAAGTCTTACTCGACGGTGTTATTGATGGACAACTTGATGGCGCCCACATGCTGGCAGGGCAGCCGCTGGCGGCGACGATTGGCTTCGGTACTAAAGCCCACATTATCACTCCCTTTAGTATGGATCTAAACGGTAACGCCATTACCGTATCCAACGATATTTGGACGCAAATGAAACCCCATGTCCCTCTCCAGCCCGATGGTAAACCTGTCCACCCGATTAAAGCCAGCTCCTTGAAACCCGTTGTCGATAGTTACCGCGAGCAGGGTAAGCCCTTCAATATGGGTATGGTGTTTCCGGTATCCACCCATAACTATGAGCTGCGCTACTGGCTCGCTGCTGGGGGTATCCACCCCGGTTATTATGCGCCATCGACGGGTGATATTAGTGGGCAGCTTAATGCCGAGGTACTTCTTTCAGTGACACCGCCGCCACAAATGCCCGCCACAATGGAGGCCGGCACTATCTTTGGATATTGCGTGGGTGAGCCCTGGAATCAGCAGGCCGTCTTTAAAGGTATTGGTGTGCCGGTCATTACCGACTATGAAATTTGGAAAGATAATCCGGAAAAAGTGTTTGGTATTACTAAAGCCTTTTCTGAAAAATACCCCAATACCACAGCGCGTATGGTCAAAGCCTTGATTCGGGCTGCAGCTTGGTTGGATGCTAACGACAATGCCAATCGGCCCGAGGCGGTCAAAATACTTTCACAGTCAAATTATGTGGGTGCTGATTACGACGTTATTGCGAATAGTATGACGGGCACGTTTGAATACGAAAAAGGTGATAAGCGTCAGGTGCCTGACTTTAACGTTTTCTTCCGCTACAACGCCACATACCCCTACTACAGTGATGCGATTTGGTATCTCACGCAAATGCGCCGCTGGGGTCAAATCGATGAGTTTAAGCCTGATAGCTGGTATATCGATGTCGCCAAATCAGTCTATCGCCCCGACCTTTACGCCATTGCCGCTAGGGATTTGATTGAGGAGGGTACTTTGAAAGCGTCCGACTTTCCAGACCTCGATAGTGAGAGTGGTTTTCGACCTCCGCAGAAAGATTTTATCGACGGTATCGCCTACGACGGCACAAAACCCAATGCTTACATAGAGAGTTTGCCCATTGGTTTAAAAGGTAAGGATAAGGCGAAATAGCGTGCAAAGAATATTTATTCTATTGCTATAGGTTAGTTAACAGGGCTTTCGCGCCACAGGCGTGTCAGCCCCATCAATAGGCCTACTCACATGACCGAATTAACAGTTACGACACTCAACACCATGAAAAATACTGCAGAAAACACGGCACAAGAGCCAGCCGCTGTCAACGAGACGACAGCGAATAAGGATTCACTGACAGAGAATAATAGGTCGGGAGATAGGACTCCTCTGTACGTGCGAATTAATAAATTCCTGGATTTAATCGGTTTCACCTGGTTTGTGCCCCTCGTTAAACTTTGTGGCGGAGAAAGCCCAAAGGCACAACTGCGTGAATTATTGATCGCCATTGGAGCACCAGTGCTATTTTTTATAGCATTTTTAATGTTTTGGAGTTGGGGCGCTGCCCAAATTCAAACCAGTCTCGGCGTGATACCGGGGCCCGTTGCCGTTTATAAGGAAGCCCAAGGTTTGTTAGAAGAGCATGGGGTTGAAAGAGAAAAAGCCGTCGCTTTTTATGAGCGGCAAGAAGCACGCAATGAAAAAAAATTAGCGAAAAATCCAGATGCTATCGTAAAAATCCGGCCCTATACCGGTAAGGCGACTTATCTTGACCAAATTGTTACCAGTCTTTACACAGTGTTTACTGGCTTTGTTATAGCCACATTCGTCGCCGTACCTATTGGCATCCTTTGTGGAATGAGTAGCTTGGTTAATACGGCAATCAATCCGGTTATTCAAATCTTCAAACCGGTTTCGCCCCTGGCCTGGTTGCCGATTGTAACCATGATTGTCAGTGCGGTTTATGTTACCAGTGATGATTCCTGGTTCGACAAATCGTTTCTCACGTCAGCTATTACCGTCACACTTTGCTCCCTGTGGCCAACGCTTATTAATACGTCGGTAGGTGTTTCATCAATCGACAAAGATTTGGTGAATGTCGGTAAAGTACTTCGGCTTAGTAAAATGACACAAATTACCAAAATTATTTTGCCTTCATCACTGCCCTTAATTTTTACCGGTTTACGCCTTTCTCTCGGTGTCGGGTGGATGGTATTAATCGCGGCTGAAATGCTGGCGCAAAATCCCGGTTTGGGAAAGTTTGTTTGGGATGAATTTCAAAACGGTAGTTCTCATTCGTTGGGTCGTATCATGGTTGCCGTATTCACTATTGGCCTGATTGGCTTTGCGCTAGACCGGGTAATGATGACCCTGCAAAAAATATTTTCATTTGGTGAAACCAATATTTAATCAGTATTTTAGAGATAGGAAATTGAAAAAATGACACTTCTAGCCCTGAATAATGTCAGTAAATCCTATGGTGAAGGTGCTGATAAATCTGCTGTATTGCACGATATTAATCTTGAAATTACGAAAGGAGAGTTTGTTGCCATTGTCGGTTTTTCCGGCAGCGGAAAGACGACTTTAATTTCAGCCATTGCCGGTTTAATACAGCCTGACGAAGGCACAATTACGAAAGAGGGCAAGGCGATCACTGGCCCCGATGCCGATAGGGGTGTCGTTTTTCAAAACTACGCCTTAATGCCTTGGCTCACTGTACAGGGCAATGTTGCGCTTTCCGTTGACCAAATATTTTCACACAAACCAAAGAAAGAAAGGGAGGCCCGGGTTTTAAAATATGTCGATATGGTGGGCTTAACCCCAGCTTTACATAAGCGCCCAGCAGAATTATCTGGTGGTATGCGACAGCGGGTCAATGTGGCCCGTGCTCTTGCTGCCAGCCCCGATATTTTACTTCTCGACGAGCCCCTCAGTGCTCTCGACGCGCTAACACGGGCCAACTTGCAGGATGAAATTTTACAAATTTGGGAGCAGGAAAAGAAAACCGTCATCCTCATCACCAATGATGTCGATGAAGGTTTGATCATGGCCGACCGGGTCATCCCCCTAAAGCCCGGCCCCAATGCGACCTTTGGGCCAGAATTTAAAATTGATTTACCGCGACCTCGTGATCGTAGCGCGATGAATCACGATCCAGCTTTTAAGGCGCTGCGCGCCGAAATTACGCAATACCTGATGGCTATTGGTATCGAGGGGAGCAGCAATGAAAGTAGTATTGTCCTGCCACCTGTACGACCCAATACCACCACGGATTGGCGGGCGGACAAAACGGCTCTCAAGCCATCCACAGAAAACCTGGGTAAGGAACGCTATCTTGAATATACCCAACTCGATAAAGTCTATCCTACGCCCAAAGGCCCCGTGGCTGTTGTCAAAGATTTTAATCTGAAGATGAAAAAAGGTGAGTTTATTTCGCTGATTGGTCATTCGGGTTGTGGCAAGTCGACAGTACTTTCGATGACAGCTGGCCTTAACGAAATCAGCAAGGGCGGTATTATTCTCGACGGCAAGGAAGTTGTTTCTGCCGGCCCCGATCGTGCCGTTGTCTTCCAGGCACCAAGTCTATTCCCCTGGCTGACGGCGACAGAAAATGTTTCTCTCGGTGTTGAAAGTGTCTACCCTCACGCTCAGCAAAGTGAGCGCAATGACATTGTGGAATATTATCTAACCCGCGTCGGTTTGGGCGATTCTCTACATAAAAAGGCGGGTGATATGTCTAATGGTATGCGTCAGCGTGTTGGCATTGCCCGTGCCTTTGCGTTGTCGCCTAAATTATTATTGCTGGATGAGCCCTTCGGCATGCTCGACTCTCTGACGCGCTGGGAGCTACAGGAAGTGTTAATGGAGGTGTGGGATCGCACAAAATTGACCGCCGTGATGGTCACCCATGACGTCGATGAAGCGATACTGCTGGCCGATCGCGTTGTGATGATGACCAATGGCCCGGAAGCGACGGTGGGTAAAGTGATCGATATCGATCTTCCTCGTCCACGCACGCGTAAAGCCTTACTCGAACACCCTGACTACTATGATTACCGAGAAAGTTTGATCACCTTCCTTGCCGAGTGTGATCAACATTGAGTACGTTCTCACTTTAAATTCTGCAAATATTGTTATGCGAAAGGGGGGCTTTCATTCAGCCCCCCTTTCGTTTGTGCGTTTATTAATCCAGAGATAACTCGTCAAATCTAGGGTTTTTGCACCAGGCTAGCACTCGTTTTGTCAATTTAGTACATCTGCCTGAGGGTGAGCTATAGACTGTATTTAGATTTGTTTAGTAGACATTGCTTATGTAAAGATAGCGGCCAATTAAATTTTAAACCTTACAACTTATAACACTAAAAATAAGGACTTCATAATATGGATATTGGCGTATTAATGCTATTTCAAAACCACCCTAATCTGCCTATGGCCGATTATGACATGTATAAAAAAGAGCTAGCTGTTTGTGAGATGGCAGAACCCCTGGGTTTTGATTCTATTTGGGCGGTTGAGCACCATTTTACCGACTATACCCTGTGCCCCAATCCCATTGAAATGCTGTCTTATCTCGCCGGTAAAACGGAGAAGGTCAAGCTGGGTACGGGTGCGATTATTATCCCCTGGCACAAAGATCCTTTGCGCGTAGCCACCGATATTGCCATGCTCGACAACCTCTGTGATCGCCGTTTATTGCTGGGCATAGGTCGAGGCATTGGCCGGGTTGAGTATGATGGTTTTGGCGTTGATATGAACGATTCGCGGGGCATCTTTGAAGAATCGTCGCAAATGGTTCTCGATATGCTTGAAACAGGCAAAGCGAAGGATCACGACGGCGAATACTTTAAGCAGGTGGCTCGCGACATTCGCCCGGCCCCACTGCCGCCGTATTTAGATCGTACCTATGTGACTTGTCAGTCGCCGGAAACTGCTGAAATTATCGCTCGTCTGGGTTTGGGTATGATGGTCTTTGCCATATCTCCGTGGAAATCGCGAGCCGAAGACTGTCGCGTCTATCGGGAGGCCTTCCTCAAGCATCAGGGCCGTGAGGCGCCACCGGTGGTGGCCAATGTCTTTGTGATCGTCGATGAAGATGGCGAACGGGCCCGTGAGCTGGCCGAAAAGTACATGACGGACTACTGGATTTCGGCCTTGGCCCACTATGAGATGGATGGCACCCATTTTACCGATGTGAAGGGTTATGAGTTCTACGCAAAATCGGCTGGTTTGATGCGCGATCGTAGCTCCGAGTCGATGGGCAATCTCTATGTCGATAATCAAATCTTTGGTACGCCCCAGGAATGTATCGACCAAATGAACAATATTCAGGCTCTAGCCGGGCCGGTGACCTTCAATGTTTCCTTTTCCTTTGCTGGCTTGCCTTACGATATTGTGCATAATCAAATGAAGCTGTTTGCCGAGAAATGCCTGCCGGTACTGCAGGCGGCAGAGGTCGGGCAGGCGGCCGATAAGGTCGCTTAAACCAGGCTTATCAACTAGATTCAACAACTAGATTCAACAACTATAGTATTTCACAGCCTCAATCCGGTGCCAATGTTACTGGGCCGGGGTTGAGGTTTCATCATTCTCTTTGTCAGCCAGACCCAGCAGATAGGCTGTTGGGCTGTGACATTCACTTAAAAGGTAAAACATTGTGGCAAGACTCAGTAAATTAAGTCGTTCAGTTAAAGGTAGTGTGGTTCATGTAACGGGTGCAGCCAGCGGTATGGGCCGAGCAACGGCGATACTTTTCGCCGATGAAGGCGCCAAGGTCGCCGTTACTGATCGCGATCAGGAGAAAGCTGAAGCGGTAGCGAAAGAGATCAACGACGCCGGTGGTATTGCTAAAGCTTGGGCTTTGGATGTCTGCGATGCCGAGCGTATCATCGAAGTGACAAACGCCATTGGCGCTGAATTTGGCGGGCTGGATATTCTCGTCAACAACGCGGGCTTGGGCGTGTTTGTCAAACTCGACAGCGAAAAGTACGAAGAGCGTTGGCAGTTTGGCATGGACGTTCTCATCAACTCAGTGCAGCGCTTGGTGCGGGCATCACTGCCAATGCTGCGTAAAGCCGAGCATGGGCGCATTATCAATATTGCCTCCACTGAAGGTCTCGGAGCCACCGAAAATGCCGGGCCTTACACCGCCGCCAAGCACGCTGTCGTGGGCTTTACCAAATCGCTCGCTGTCGACCTTGGCCGCGAAGGCATTACCGCCAACTGTGTTTGCCCGGGCCCTATTAAAACCCCCCTTACTGATTTCATTACCGACGAGCATAAAGTCACTTTTGCCAAGCGTCGCGTCGCGGTTCGACGCTACGGTGACCCGGAAGAAGTGGCCCATGCGACCTTTAATTTTGCTCTGCCCTCGGCTTCCTTTATGACCGGCGTCATTATGCCGGTCGATGGTGGTTTGTGGATTCGCAACGCGTAAGCAAGGTGCCTACAAAATTTGAAGGAGAGTGGTAATGGCAGATTGGCAGATTGGCGATGTCAAAATTACTAAAATTGTTGAAGAGGATTCCCCTGTCCCCGGTAAGTTTGTCTTGCCAGACGCGACACCGGAAAAATTATTGGCAATCGATTGGTTGAGCCCCAATTTTATTACCGACAGGGGCTGGCTGAAAATGAGCATTCACGCCCTGATTATAGAAACCCAGGGGGTGAAAATCATGGTCGATACCTGCTTGGGTAACGATAAAGAGCGTACTACTGAGGCCTGGGCAATGCGCAAGGGCCCCTTTCTTGAAAATCTTGCGGCAGCAGGCCACCCCCGAGAAAGTATTGACTATGTCATTTGTACCCATCTACATGTTGATCACGTCGGCTGGAATACCATGCTGGTTGATGGTGAATGGGTGCCAACCTTCCCTAATGCGCGCTACCTCTTTGGTCGTAAGGAGTGGGAAGCGTGGGAAAAGGAACCTGACACTGAACACTTTGGCCCGGTGCTAGAGGACTCGGTACAGCCGGTAATCGATGCCGGTTTAGCTGATCTGGTGCCTTGTGATCATCGTGTCAACGACGAAGTGTGGTTTGAGCCCACCCACGGCCACACGGCGGGGCACATTAGCGTGCGTATTTCATCGGGCGGCGAAGATGCGGTCATTACCGGTGATATGACCCACCACCCCTGTCAGCTGGCACGCCCCGAGTGGTCCTGCTTTGCCGATTACGATCCGCCGAAAGCGATCGAGACCCGCTGGGATTTTTATGGCAAATATGTCGATAAGCCCGTGTTGGTCATCGGCACTCATTTTTCACCACCCACGGCGGGTTATATTGTCGCCGATGGTGAGCGCTATAAACTCAAGTGCTGAACGAGCACACAGTGTAAGAATAAAGGCTTAAGCCTGTTGAGGAAATATTAATGAAAGCAACAAGATTTAATGGCGTGGGTAAACCGCTGACTGTAGAAGAACTGCCCGAACCCGACGTCGGGCCCACGGGCGTGCTGGTACGCATATCGGGTGCCGGCGTATGCCATTCCGACCTACATGTTATTGATGGGGAGGTGGGTACACGCCAACAGCCCATCACGCTGGGCCATGAAAATGCCGGCATTGTTGAAGCTGTGGGTAGTGAAGTGAAAGATGTCGCCGTGGGTGACGGTGTGGCGGTTTTCGGTGCTTGGGGTTGTGGTGGCTGTCGCTTCTGCGAGCAGGGTGAAGAGAACCTCTGTCAAAACCCGATCTATCCGGGAATTATGGTCGATGGCGGTTGGGCCGAGAAGCTCTACGTGCCCCATTCGCGCAATCTGGTGAAGCTCAATGGCCTCGACCCCGTGGTTGCTGCACCACTTACCGATGCGGCTTTGACACCCTATCGGGCGGTCAAAAAAACCTTGTCGAAGTTGGCGCCGGGCCGTACTTTGGCGATTATCGGTGTCGGCGGCCTCGGCCATATGGCGTTGCAAATTGCCCAGGCTCTAGCGCCCTCTGCTCGTTTGATTGCGATTGATCTTAGCGATGAAAAACTGGCGATGGCCAAGGAACTGGGTGCGGATGTTGTGATCAATGCCGGGGGTGATGTCGGTGCTGAAGTGAAGGCCGCCACCGATGGCATTGGTGCCGATGCGGTTATCGATTTTGTCGGGGCCGATGCGACTTTGAAAAGTGCGGCGGCCAGTGTCGCCGTCGCGGGTAAAATTGTGGTGGTGGGTATTGCGGGGGGTACCTTGCCCTTTACGTTTTGGGAAATTCCCCTTGAGGTTGAGGTGACCACCAGTATTTGGGGCAACCGGCAAGAGCTGAAAGAAGTACTCGAATTGGCGCGCCTGGGGCATATTACCCCCCATATTGAGTGTCAGCCCTTAGAGGCGATTAACGATGTCGTCGCGCGCCTACACGCGGGTGACATCAAAGGTCGTGTGGTACTCACACCTTGATAGCTAGCTTTGTCATCTACCCTTGGGTTTAACTTTAAAAACAGGAACGCTTTAACAGATGCCTTTATCACCACCACAACCTCGACAGCACCTACACACTCGTAACATCGATTTAACCGGTTACTACCGTGATGATGGCCTGTGGGATATTGAAGCACATATTGTCGACAAGAAAACCTACACCTACGAGAACAAGTGGCGAGGTACGGTGGCCTCAGGCTTGCCGGTGCATGATATGTCGATACGTCTGACCATTGACCGAGAATTGGTGGTGCAAGCTATTGAAGTGGTCATGGATGTACAGCCCTATACCATTTGCTCCGATGTGCTGGGTAATTTTCAGGGTATCGTTGGACTGAAAATAGGTGCTGGCTGGAACAGGCGAGTGCGTGAAGTGGTAGGTGGTGTACTGGGTTGCACCCATCTCGCTGAGTTGCTGGGTCCATTGGCCACGGTAACCTTTCAAACACTGTCGGCTGATTATGCTCGGGAACTGATGGGTTTGGAGCCTGCAGCTCGGGGTGAAATGGAATCCGATCAAGCGCCTTTTATGCTCAATGGCTGTTTTACCTGGTCATCTCAAAGCCCTGTCGTCAAAGAGGATTTTCCCAATTACTACCAGGCGCCAGAAGTCATTGAGGTGCTAGACATGAAGGCCGATAAAAGTGATTCTTAGTCTGTCTCATCTTAGTCCTCCCTCCGTTGATCTCAGCGCTCCACGACAGCTTCGGTAAAGTGATGCTTGGGGTGAAGTCATGAGTATCGAACCTATTGGTGTTAAACGCTTCGGGCGTATTTTACGCATTCCTACGCCCACTCCTTTTGAGGTTGGTGATATCAATAGCTATGTGATTTTGCCTGAAGCAGGCTCCGAGCAGTTGGTGCTGATTGATACCGGCGTGGGTACGGAGGAGGCCTGGCAGGCTTTACAGGCAGGCCTGAATGAAGCTGGTTATGGCATTGAAGACATTACTTTGTTGTTGCTCACCCATGCCCATACCGACCACATGGGACAAGCCAGTCGCATTCGTGAAACTTCGGGTTGCGAGATTTGGGGGCATGAAAATGTCAGCTCAACCATCGCAAGTTTTCTTCCGCCACCCGAGCGCATAGACGTTGAGCGAGCCGTTCTGCAGCGTTACGGTTTTAATGCCAAAATGTATGACAAGGCCTACGATTATAGGGCCTATATTTCTGATATTTTCAAGCCCTGTGAACTTGATCGCGAGCTACAAGACAATGACACCGTGCCCATAAATGGTTTTGATCTAAAGGTTATTCATACGCCGGGACATTGCCCTGAAGAAGTGGTTTTCTGGCAGGCACAGAGTCGACAAATGTTTTCTGGTGATCACTTATTACCCGATGTCACACCGGTTTGTTTATTGGAGTTCCCTGAAACGCCAGAGGGTGAGCGGGTTCATACCCTGTCTCAGTATTATCGCTCTGCGGATAAAGTCTTACCTTACGAGGCTCGTTCCATTTATCCAAGTCATGGTGATGTTTTTCAAGATCATCGACAGTTGATTACGGGTTATAAGTTAGCGACGGAACGACGCTTGTTGAAAATTGCCAAGATACTTGAGCAAGGAGGGGCGCTGACACCTCTTGAGGTAGGTCAGCAGCTCTTCCCAAAAGCTTGGGAAGATCAGCTTTATGCGGTAATCTCCGAAGTGATGGGGCACCTCGACCTCTTGCAGGATGAAGGCTTTGTGACGATGCAAGAAATGGCGGGAGTTGTGCACTACGAACTATTGGCGACCCCAGAGCCGGGCGCTGTATTTAAGCCAATAACCGACTAAATAATTCAATAAGGAAGAGTGGTTATGAGCCATGGTAAAGAAAATGAATTAATCGGCACGTCCTTGGTGTCATTTGAAGAAGCGCTTAAACGTATTTTACAACGGGCTAATAAGACAATACGAGGTATTCACACTATTGAAGTGGTGAGTAAATCCGTTTCTATAGAACCCAGTGGTGAGCGAAAATTTCAAGTTCGCGCGTACTTGAAATTTATCATGACCCCACCAGATTTGTTACATTTATAGGAGCTTAAAATGAGCGTATCGAGTGTATCGAGTGTCAGTGCTGCTTCGCCAGTGAGTTTTCAGAATGCTTTAGATAAAGGTTATGCTCGCGCAAGTAAAACCTTGCGCGGCATTGAATCTATTGAAGTTGTCGGCGAACGTGCCAAAGTTGAGGCTGGTGCTATCAAAGAGTACATCGTAGATCTGAAAATAGTATTTGCTCTTGAGAATTGATGGTAAATTCTCAATATTTCACCCTGGTCATGGCGCGGCTTTTGGCGGAGAGGCCGCTACCTACGATTTAATCCACAGCATAAAGGCGTAAGACGAGGTTTTTTAGGCATTAAAGAAATCTTTATACCAGTCGACAAAGCGATTGATACCTTCCTGTATTGAGGTTTGCGGCTGATAGTCGAGGTCGCTAATCAGGTCGCTGACATCGGCATAGGTACTGGGAACATCGCCGGGCTGTAAGGGAAGCATGTTCTTTTTGGCCGTTTTGCCCAATTTCTTCTCCAGCGCACTGATAAAATCCATTAAGCGCACAGGGTTGTTGTTACCAATATTGTAGATTTTATAAGGTGCCGGCGAGCTGGAAGGGTCTGGCGTTTTGCCCTCCCAGTGCGTATTGCCCTTGGGCGGATTGTCGATAACGCGAGTAATGCCCTCGACAATATCATCAATGTAGGTGAAGTCTCGTTGCATCTCGCCGTGGTTGAACACATCGATCGGCTTGCCTTCAAGAATCGCCTTGGTGAACAGATATAAAGCCATGTCGGGCCTGCCCCAGGGGCCGTAAACTGTAAAAAAGCGCAGACCGGTGGTGGGCAGCTGATAGAGATGAGAATAGGTGTGGGCCATCAGCTCATTGGATTTTTTACTGGCGGCATAAAGACTCATCGGATGATCGACATTGGCTGAGGTTGAAAACGGTTGCGCTTCGTTGAGGCCATAAACGGAAGAACTACTAGCGTAGCTGAGACTCTTAACGCCATTGTGGCGACACCCTTCAAGAATATTACAAAAACCCACGATATTACTGCTGATATAGGCCTGTGGATTCGTGAGGCTGTAACGTACGCCCGCCTGTGCGGCGAGGTTGCAGACCGCATCGAATTGCTGCTCGGCAAACAGCTTGTTCAGGTTTTCGGTATCTTCAAGATTGAGCTTAATAAACCGATAATTGGGGTGTCGTTTACTGCTCACACAGCGGTTGTAGCTGATGTCGCTCTGCTCAATACCGGCGCGTTCTAGCCGGCCGTACTTTACCCTCTGATCGTAGTAGTCGTTGATATTGTCGAGCCCAATCACTTCATCGCCGCGCGCCAATAATCTGAGGGCGAGATGGGAGCCAATAAAACCGGCGGTGCCAGTGATTAATATTTTCATTTTGTCGAAACCTGTTGTTGAAACATGGGACACGTATTGACTGTCGGGAAGGTATTGGTCGTCGTGGGACGATGTGCGGGCATAGCACTGTAAGCCTGCATATCGCTCATGTAGCCACCCTTTATTGAAGGCTGGTGGAAAACTCTATTATACCTTGCTACGAGGGCGAGGGGTGTTAAGTCTCGATTATGAAAGCTTGACGACGGAGAGTCTGTTGTCACACTTTCCTTTTTCTCTTGCCGTCGACTAGAGTCGAAGCCCGTCGCTACTGTCTTTAATAGATGGCTGGTAAGGCCTGCACCCTGTGCATTGGTGTATGGTTTTTTGATTGATCAATAAGCATTCCATGGCGCTCGCTTAATCACTGCCCCTACACGCTTGCCAATCTGTGCCTAGAGACGAGGTCAAGGTTGCGGCACTGATTTTTTTGCAGCCGCTGACATTTTGACCACACCATAGTGGACTGAAATCTGCCTTGCCTTGTTTTTCAGCACTGCCGCGCAAGGGAGCCATGGCGGTGCTTGCCAGCGGGAAGGTGGGTGCTGAGTGATGAAGGGACCCGAGTTCGCGGATAGCGCGATTAACAATGCCCCGCGCTGGCCTGCCTGAAAAAATATTGGTTAACGCAGTATGGTGGGCGCTATCACATTCCAGTGCCTCACGGTGCAGGGTACTGGTCGTACTTTCCTCACAGAGTAAATACGCCGTACCTATTTGCACGGCTGTAGCACCTAGCGCTATCGAGGCAGCTGCGCCTTTTGCATCGGCAATCCCGCCGGCGGCGATCACTGGCAGTTTTACCGCGTTAACAATTTGCGGCAATAGGGCAAAGGTCCCCATTTGTTGGCTCAGGTCATTGCTCAAAAAATTACCACGATGACCACCGGCCTCCAGCCCCTGGGCGATAATCCCGTCAACACCTACTGCCTCTAGAAATAAAGCCTCCTCAACCGTGGTGGCGGAGGCAATGATCCTACTGCCCCAATGTTTCACTCGTGCCAGTAGTTTTTTTTCTGGCAGTCCAAAATGAAAACTTATTACGGCTGGCTTGAACGCCTCCACAACATCTGCCGTCTCATGGCTAAAGGGTCTGCGCTCAGGCGCTATGGGTATCGTGCCACTATTTATCCCGTATTCTTCATAATAGGGGGCCAGTATTGCGCGCCAAGCTGCTTCTTGCCGCGGCTGTGGTGATGGGGCTGTGTGACAAAAAAAGTTGAGGTTATAGGGCTTATTCGTTTGTGCCCGTAGTGTCGTGAGTTCTTTTGCCAGGGACTCATTACTGAGCATGGCGCAGGGCAGTGAACCGAGACCACCGGCATTGGAGACGGCGATAGTTAGCGCGCTGTCTTGGACGCCCGCCATGGGTGCCTGAATGATAGGCAGCTCAATATCTAAAAGCGTTTGCAGGGTCATCGCTAAAGTCACTTTGTGGCCATTGTAGGGGCAATAGTACAGGCTCATGTGGAACACAGTCTCGATGTTCTTGAGATTACAAACATCTCGTTTTAGCGGATTATTTTCTCAGTTTTCACCAAAGGCCTGTGGTATTTAAATGCGGTGATGATACGTGGGTGTCTATTCGGATTGGCATTCAATTTTTTGTACACGGTGGTTGGCTATATTGCTTGTTAACACCTATACTGTTTATCTATACAGTATAGGTGTTAACGGTGAAGCTGGTTTCTCTTACCCCTGCGTGTGCGCGTACGACAGTATTACTGCCACTTTATCTTAGCCGTGTAGCGGCGGGTTTCCCCAGTCCAGCGGATGATTATCTCGATGGTGGTCTCGACCTCAATGAGCATTTAATTGCGCATCCGGCGGCAACGTACTTTGCCCGTGCCGAGGGTGATTCAATGATTGAGCTGGGTATATTCACGGGCGACCTGCTGATTATTGATCGTGCTGTGCAAGCTGTCGACGGCGATGTGGTGGTGGTTGCCATTGATGGCGAACTCACCATCAAACTGCTAGATTTGGCGCATTCCCGTTTATTGCCCGCCAATAAATTGTATCGGCCCATCGAGATATCGCCAGAGTCTCAGGTTGATATTGAGGGTGTGGTGATTCATGCAGTACATCATGTTAAGGGTGTGGGTAAAGGTGTGACCTTGTGATTGGCCTGTGTGATATGCGCAGCTTTTACTGCGCCTGTGAGAAGATTTTTCGTCCCGATATTCGCGATAGCGGTGTGGTGGTGACCTCCAATAATGACGGTGTGGTGGTGGCTTTGGATGACAGAGCCAAGGCGGTGGGTATCAAAAAATTTGAGCCCTATTTTAAACAGCGCCGGTTGATTGAGCGGGCTGGTGTACTGGCTTTTTCCAGCAACTATGAGCTTTATGGTGAAGTTAGTGCACGCATTATGGCGACCTTGGCCGAGTTGGCGCCCAATGGCATTGAGGTCTATTCGATTGACGAGTGTTTTGTCGATTTGAGCGCCGTGCCTCGACACGAATTGAAAGCGTTTGCCGCCATGTTGCGCGATACCATTTGGCGGCAACAGGGGATAACAATGGGGGTGTCAATTGCGCCGACAAAGACCCTGGCCAAGCTCGGGCAGTGTGCAACCAAGCTTTTCCCGCAGATTGATGGTGTCTGCGTACTTGAGCATGAAGCGCAGTGGCAATGGCTGGCAGCGCGGGTCAATGTCAATGAGACCTGGGGTATTGGCCGCAAGCTGACGAGAAAGCTCAGGACTAGGGGGATAAACACAGTGGCCGATTTATCGGAGATGACTCAAGCTGATGCCCAAGCCTTGCAAGGTATTACGTTGGTGCGCACGGTGCGCGAATTGCAAGGTGAGCCCTGTATTGATATGGATTGTCAGCCGCAGCCTAAGCAGAACATTATTTCCAGTCGTTCCTTTGGCCAAAAACAAACGTGCTTAAAGCCCCTGCAGGAGGCGGTGAGTCACTATGCCGTGCGAGCGGGGAGTAAACTCAGGGCGCAGTCATCGCTGTGTTTTCGCCTCTCGGCCTGGCTACAAACCAGTGCCCACGACGCTAAACCCTGTGCTGACGAATTGTCGGCGACCTTGCCTGGTGGTACAGCCGATAGTCGGGAGCTGTCCAGAGTTGCTGTGGCGCTGGTGGCCCGGCTTTATCGACCGGGTTATAAGTACGCCAAGGCTGGTGTGATGCTACAGGACATTCGCCCCGAGCAGTTTGCTCAGCAAGATCTCTTGTCGCCTCGGTCGGAGAATGCGGCTCGTTTAATGGCGGTGGTGGACGGCGTCAATGAGCGTTTTGGCTCGGGAGCTATCAAGCTGGCGCGTCAGGGCGGTGAGGCTGGTTTTGCCATGAAGCGGGCTATGAAATCACCCAGTTATTTGACGCGCTGGCGTGAAATCCCGCGTATTAAACTGGGCTGAAGGCGTTAATGAGCTAGGCTCGAGTCGTATAGCTTAGTACTTAGGCTCAGGTTCAGTGCTTAGTAAAGCTGACTTAGGTATGCAACCCACACTCTAAATGCTCCGCCGCTTTCGTGGGATCATGATAGTCCACTTCGCTGGGCAAGTTGTGCTCGAGCAGATAGTCCACCAGATTCATGGTGGTGCAGTGAAAGCAGGGTGCAACTTTGGTGGTTGCGCGGGTTGCATCCCAGGTGAAGATATCCTGCGACTTCCTGAATTCAGTTTCTTCACGGCGAATACCGTTAATCCATAGGTCGGGCTTTAATTCACTAAAAGCCCGTGAAAAAGGCTCCAGTTTAACGACCTTTGTAAACTCCGCGTGTTCAGCGGTGCCAATCTCAGGTATGCCCTTATAGCGGGCTTCCAAGTGAGCAGCTGAAAGAGCAGGATGAAAAACCTTCAGGTTGAGGTTGAGGTCTTTTACCAGCCGATCGACAAAGCGGTAGGTGGCGGCGGTATTAAAGCCGCTGTCACACCAGACAACCGGCGTACCGGGGCGCACAGACTGCACCATGTGTAGTAGGACGGCGGAATAAGCTGAAAAGCTGGTGCTGATAATGGGCTGGCTAGAAGCATTGAGCGCTTTAAGCAGAATATCCATCGGTGATGCCTCGGCCATAGCGAGATTGGTTGTGCTGAGGTCAAACAAGGCTTTTCGCGTTGTTTGAGGGGCATCATCGAAGGTTGGTTTCTGTATAGCTGCAGGGCTCATAGTGTGTCGAGTAAATATGTTTGTCGTTGAGGTGGCGATTAAAGCGCCGTAGAGCAAACAAGTAAAAGAACACTTTTCAATATGCTTATTTCAAATAGTGAGATTAAGAATATCAAAAGTATTTTTTAGAAGTGATTGATTGGCTGGGATTGTATTTGGTTATATTTGTAGTATTTGCTACAAAAAGGAGCTGCTGTAGCGTCAAAGTAGCCAAATTTTAAAATAATTGTTGACCACAAAAAAGCCCGGCAAAGGGCCGGGCTTTTTTGTGGTCAACTTACAACTAAAAGGCAGTGACTCAGGTATGGCGCACTCGGAAGGATTCGAACCTTCGACCGCCCGGTTCGTAGCCGGGTACTCTATCCAGCTGAGCTACGAGTGCAGAGGGCGGCACTATAGGCAAGTGACCGCTTTGAGTCAAGGTTAATTGCCCTTTTAATACTTCCTATAAGGCTATTTTCCATTTTTTGTTATACGCCTCGGCTGTGGTTGGCCCAATAGGGTGCACGTAGTTCACGACGTAAAATTTTACCGCTGGGGTTGCGGGGTAACTCTGAGATGAAGTCGATAGATTTTGGTGCTTTAAAGCCGGCGATTTGGGTGCGGGCGTAGGTGATGATTTCCTCTTCGCTGAGCTCGGCTCCGGGACGCAGTACTACACAGGCCTTAATGGCTTCACCCCACTGTTCATCGGGGATCCCGATGACGGCAACATCGATAACGTCGTCGTGGCTGTGAACAGCATTTTCAACCTCGGCGGGGAAGACGTTTTCACCACCTGTGATGATCATATCTTTGACTCGGTCTTTGATAAACAAAAAGCCTTCGTCGTCGAGATAGGCGGCATCGCCCGTGTGGTACCAACCACCGGCCTTGACCTCTTCAGTAGCCTCTGGGTTGCGCCAATAGCTTTTTAATATCCAATCACTTTTGAGAAGAATTTCACCGACTTCGCCATTGGGCAGGGTGTTGCCATTGCTGTCGACGATTTTAACTTCTGAGCCTTTGGCAGGCTTGCCACAGGAGCGCAGTTTATTACGGCTAGGGTCATGATCTTCAGGGGCGAGCTTACTGATAATGCCGTAGTTCTCTGTGGCACCGTAAAGCTGCATAAAGTCACAGCCAAAAACTTCGCCGGCTTCAATTAATACAGATTCAGAAATGGGTGAAGCGCCATAGTAGAGGTACTGGAGGTCGCTGTAGTCGCGCTCGCGCACGTTGGGCTCTTGCAACAACATTTGGATCATTGCTGGTACAAAGAGGGCGTGGGTGATTTTGTCATTGGCGAGGCTGTCTAATACGGTGGTGGCGTCGAACTCAGCCATCAGGTTGACCCGGGCGCCGCGTAGTAGTGGCATAACAGTTAAGTTAATTCCGCCAACATGGAAGAGTGGCATGACGTTAATAAAATGGGCGCTGGGGTCAACGGCGAGGACATCGTTGTCGACAAAGGCGTTGAAAGCGTTGATGTAACCCTGGTTAGTCAGCTGCACTCCTTTGGGTAGGCCAGTGGTGCCACTGGTGTACAGTTGGAGAAGATCGTCATCGCCTTCGAGGTTGACATCGGGTCGTTGTTTGGACTGCCCATCGCGCCAGTTTGTATAGTCGAGCCAGCGATCGTGGCCACCGTCGATGGCGATAATGTTTTTGATGAACTTTAATTCGCTTTCTATAGCTTCGATGGTGGGATAAAAATCCTTGCCGACAAACAGAGTGCTATTTTCGGTGGCGTTGAGAATTTGCAATATCTCAGGGCCTGCTAAGCGCCAATTAACCCCTGCGGTGGCGAAGGCTGATGCGCTGGCGCCAATGAAGATTTCAAAAAACTCAGTGGAGTTTTTCGCCAGATGAGCGACACGGTCCTGGCGCTCTATGCCCAGCTCGAGTAAGCCATTGGCAACTTGCCAGCTATGGTCCATAAGCTCGTTATAGCTGGTGTCATAACCGTCAAAGGTGATGGCAATATGATCGGGTTGGGTACGCTGAAGCTGTTGAAATTGGTCGGCAAAGAACATGAAATCTCCCATTGAAAGCTGTTAATAATAAGTATGATTAAGCTAGTGGCGCTGCAGTCTAATACTTGAACGTTCGTTCTTCAAGTATCCTCCCTCTGAGGCTGCTCAGTGGCAAGTAAAAGAGCGTTGTGGCTAGCCAAGCGCGATTAACATTCGGCGATAAATATCGCCCTGTGCGGCGCTGGGTGGCCCTCGCAAGTACGGCTGTTATCGCTGGGGTCGAGGAAATCGGGCAGGGATTCAAAGTGCATCCATTCGGTACTGCGCTGTTCATCAGTGCTGGTGTTGCACATATCGACCAGGCGTGGCGTTTTAAAGCCGCATTTGCGTAACCAGCCTAGCAAGGTCGGTGGGCTGGGTATAAACCAGACATTACGCATTTTTGCGTAGCGGCCTTCGGGCACCAGTACCTCACCGTTACCCCCATCGATCACCAGAGTTTCGAGCACCAGTTGGCCACCGGGCTTAAGGCAGGCTTTGAGTTCGAGTAAATGATCCATGGCTGAGCGGCGATGGTAGAGAACGCCCATAGAAAACACCGTGTCGAAGGCCTCTAATGCCGGTGGCAGGTCTTCAATACCCAGGGGCAGTATATCGACAGGTAGACTTGTGGCTGGGGTAGCTCCCACGGTCGATGTTTGCTCTGTGGATTGTGGGGGCAGGGCAGGTTTTGATGTCAGTTGGGGAACAGTGCCTTGGGCTGCAAACTGATTAGTGAAGTGTTTTAGTGCATAAAATTGCACCACAAAGCGGGGCGAGGGGTCGATGCCAATCACCCGTTGTGCGCCCTCACCGTACATGCGCCAGCAGTGGTAGCCATTGCCACAGCCGACATCGAGTACCAGCTTGTCTTTTAGCGGGGCGATATGGGGCAGCAGGCGGTTCCACTTCCAGTCTGAGCGCCACTCGGTATCGACATCGAGACCGAAGAGTTGATAGGGGCCTTTGCGCCAAGGGTGAAGAGCCATCAAACTCATGCGCAATTGCTCGCGCTGGGTGTCGTTACAGTCGGCAGCCTCGCCAATGCGTACCCCACTACTGAAGTCACAGCTACTCGCGGCTAAAGGGGGAAGGCTATCTAAACACTCTTGCCATTTTGGCAGGTCACCCCAGCGTTGAGGGCTTAGCCCTTTGGCGATATCAGCGGGTAGTTGAGCGGCCCATTGAGTGAGAGAGCCTGGCTTACTGAAATGCTTATTGGCGGCGCGCTTACTGCGGGCACGCAACATTTGGGCTTGTTGTTTGCCGAGGGCGTTGAGGCCAGTGAGTAAACCCCGGTAGTCGATGACAGATTGATCACTCATTTTATGGCCAGGAGCGAGGCAAAGTTAAAACACTGAAACCAGATATCGATACGTTTAAAACCCACGTGGGTGAGCCGTTCGCGATGCTGGTCGAGAGTTTCGGGAATGAGGACGTTTTCCAGAGCCGAACGCTTCTGGGCAACCTCTAATTCGGAGTAGCCATTGGCGCGCTTAAAGCTGTGGTGCAGTTCTATCATCAGTTGGTTTAAGTGGTCATCGGCAAAGGCAATTTTCTCTGACAAAATGATGATGCCGCCGGGTAATAGCGCATCGTATATGCGCTGCATCAATGCCGTACGTGTTCTGGGTGGTAGAAATTGCAAGGTAAAGTTGAGCACCACCATCGAGGCGTTGTCGAGGGGTTTTTCAAGGGGTAGGTCGAGCAAATCGGCGCAGATGAGCTCGACGGCGGTACCGGGCTGTTCGGCGGCGAGGATATGGGTGCAGTGTTCAATCATCGCGGGGGCATTGTCGATGGCGACAATGTTGCAGTCGGGCACTTCAATGTGTTGGGCCATGGCGAGCGTCGATGCCCCGAGGGAGCAGCCCAGGTCATAGCATGTTGACTGGGGCTGAGCGTAGCGCCCGGCCAATGTCCCGGTCATGGCGATAATGGTTTCGTAGCCGGGCACGGAGCGCTGGATCATATCTGGAAACACGGCGACGACATCGGCGTCGAACTTGAAGCCGGCAATATCGGCTAGAGGGCGGGAGAATAAATTATCGTGATTCAAGATGTTTTGTCTGCGGGTCGCGTGATGGAAAGTGGATAGTGGGGAGGGAACTTCCTATTGATGACTCGCTGGAAATACGTCCGTGTACATTCGGTGTTGGCATCCATGCCTCCGACGGTCATCAACAGAAAGTAGCCCTCCCGATAAGTGTGAAGTTATTAAAGTTTACAGCGTAAATAACTCTAAATTTAAGGTGTCTAACTTAGCGGCGCTATCGGCATTGGTGATTACCGCAGTGCTGCGCTGCTCGTCACGCAAATAGTCCCTGCCGACACGTTGTAGGTCGTCGAGCTTCACCTCACGCACTTGGTTGCGGAAGGCTTCGCGCTCGGCGCGACCACGACCGTAAAGCTCGGCATGGAAGCTCTGCTTGGCTTCACCGGCGGGTGAAGATGGTTTGTCGAGACCGGATACGACGCCGAGAATGGCCTCTTCAACCTGTTGCCACTGGTGTTTCTCTTCCTGTAACCAGGCTAATGAAGCCTGGAAGTCGTCGAGGGTGCCCTCAATGCGCGGGTCGCGGTAGGAGAAGAAGCGGAAGGCGCCGCTATTGTTGTCCTGTCCGGCACCGCCGCCGTAGGCGCCGCCCTGTTCGCGAATGGCGCGGTGTAAATAGCCATTGCGTAGAAAACCGCCGAGTACACTCAGCGGTGCTGCGTCGGGGTGTCCCATGGGTACAGTGGGATAGGCGTGGGCGCAGAAATTAACCTGAGTGCTGGTGGCCCACAATTGCTGGCTCGGAGTACAGAGCTGGGGTCGACTAAAGGGCGTGAAGGCTGAACTGTCGCCGGGTGCCAGGGTGCCGAGAAAGTCTGTGGCAAATTGGCTCATGTGTTCTTGTTCGCCGACCAGTAATGCCTGACGCGGAGCTTTTAAAAACAGAGCGTGTAGCTCGGCCAGTTTGGCGGCGAAGTTAGCGAGCTCGATAGGCTCATCCAGGTTGCTGTCGAGTTGTTTGGTGAGGCGAATGCCCTCCATACCGCCCCAGCGGTGGGACAACCAGGCACCGGGGCTGACGTTGCTGGCGGCGGCTGTCATGGCCAAGCTGTGGCCGTTACCGGTCACACTACTTTCGCGACGTGCGCGAATTTGCGCGATAAGCTCGCGTAGGCGTGGTAATTCATCAAAGCGAACGGATTCAAAGGTGGTGTTCATAAGCTCAGCGAGTGCTTTGTGATTGTTTGCTAAACCTTTGGCGCTGATCACTAAGTGACCGCTGAGGCTTTGCAAATTATCGACAGCACAGCGCACCGAGGCATGAGTGCTAATCGAACCACAGACCTGAGATTGCCAGAGTTGGGTGTCCAGGTAATCCTTGTCGCCAACACCGAGCTCAGTGAGACAGCTGGCGTAGAGGGGGAGAAGGTCAATTTGTTCGTCAGAGAGTGCAGGCAGGGAAACCAGTAGTTGTTGGTAGACCAGGCCATTGGTGCCGACTTCGTATTGGCTGAGGGGGAGGGCACCGTCAGTTTTGCGGGTGGCGCCGATATAGGCCATCTCGGGGGAGATGTCTTCAAGGCCGACCTTGGGTAGTACGCCTTCGTCATCAACCTGCATCTGGCGGGCGTTCAAGGCGGCGGTCTGGCTGATAATGTCTTGTTTTTCTGCATCGCTGAGCTGGGCTTTGATGGCGGCCAGTTTTGCGGCTTCGCTTTTCTCGCGGCGCGCTGACAGGGCGGGTTCTGGGCGCAGTGTTAAGCGTACGCGGTGGGGATTGTCGAGTAGTAGTTCACGGGCCAGTGATTTAATGAAATCCGGGTCGGCGATGGCCTCACGTAACTCTGCCAACACGGGCTCTAAATCGAGCAGGGCGATGGGGTCGCCGCGGTGGGTGGCGCTGGTCAACGAGGTTAAAATCAATTGCAGGCCGTAGGGATAGCCGTCGCCACCAATTTCACGCTGCTGCAATTCGAGTTGATGTAAAGAGGCCTCAACCTGATCCTGAGGGACACCGTTGTCGGCGACATCGCGAAGCACCTCCAGCACCAGATTTTCCAGTTCAACGGCTTTCTCGGGCTCGCTGCCTTCTATGCCGCAGACAAAGCACATTTCTTTCTGCGAGTCGTCCAGGCCGCACAGTGGCGATGGCGAGCTGCCGAGATCGCTAGTTTCTAAGGCCTTCATCAGCGGTGATGCACTGTTGTCGAGCAATATGCTATTGAGTAAATGGGCCTGCATACAGGCCTTTAGGTCGGTGGCCTTGCCCAGTAGCCAGCTAATAATAATGTGGGTCTTATTGTCGGTGGGGCCTTCCTCATCAAAAGCATACGCTTCTTCAACGGCGATGGGTGCCAGATAGCGTTTTTCGTCGGCGACGGCGATGGTTTCAGCAAGGGGCTCGAAACGCTGCAAAGCCTCGCTTTCAAACTTGGCTTGATGCTCAGTGGCGGGGATGTCGCCAAAGGTCATAAAAGTGGCATTACTGGGGTGGTAGTGAGTTTGATAGAACGTCTGCAACTGCTCATAACTCAAATCGGGAATCGCCGCGGGGTCCCCACCACTGTTGTAATGGTAGGTGGTCGTCGGATAAAGATAGGTGCAGAGGGTGTGCCACAGGGTCGAGGTCACCGAACTCATCGCGCCCTTCATTTCATTGAAAACTACACCTTTGTAGACCAAGTTAGAGTCGCTGTTTTCGGCGTCTTCAAACTCCAGGCGATGCCCTTCCTGGGCGAAATCGAGAGGGTCGAGTCGCGAGAAGAATACGGCATCAAGATAGACCTGAAGGAGATTGTTAAAGTCCTTTTTGTTTTGGCTGGCAAAAGGGTAGGCAGTCCAGTCGGAGCTGGTAAAGGCGTTCATAAAGGTGTTAAGCGAGCGTCGAATCATCATAAAGAAAGGATCGCGCACCGGGTACTTTTCACTGCCGCACAGGGCCGTATGTTCAAGAATATGCGCTACACCACGAGAGTCTTCAGGCACCGTGCGCAGGGCCACTAGAAACACATTCTCGCTGTTGTCGGTGGCGATATGAATATGCTGGGCGCCGGTTTTAATATGACGGTATTCACTGACATCGAGGTCGAGTGATTCAATACGTTGGCTGCGCAAAAATTCAAACGTGGGATGGGCCGGAGCATTCATAAATAGCTTACCTGGGTGTTAATAGAGCGTGAATTCAGATTTGTTACCAGGGGCAACGGGGTATATCGACTGTGCATTATTCTACTCTGCACAGGGCTCGTAGGGTGAAAATTTTTAGTGCACTTTCAAGGGGCTATGGCGACACCGCAGCCCCTTGAAAGCGGCGTTATTTAAGCTTGCGGGCAAACAAGTCAAAGGCAATATCCCAGTGGCGCTCGGCGGCCTCGTGGTTGTACATAAGGCGCTGGGGAAAGGCGAAGCCGTGTTCGGTGTCGGGCACTTTTTCAAGTACGTAGTCGATGTTGTTTTCACTCAGACAGGCATCGAGGGCTTTGATCTCAGCATCGGGTACATAGGGGTCGTGTGCGGCGAAGCCAAAGTAAAGCGTGCAGTCGCTTGCGATATTGGGGATCAGTAAGTGCGCGGAATCACTCTGCTCAGTCACATGGGAAACGCCGTAGAGGGAGGCCATGGCCTTAAAACGCTCGGGGAAGGTGCCAGTGACGGCCAGTACAAATTTGCCGCTCATACAATAGCCGATGCAGCCCATGGGGCCGGGCAAGGCGTTGGGGTGAGCATCGAGCCAGCCAATGATGGCGCGCGTGTCGCTGATAATCATGGGATTGGTGTGGGCCTCGAGCATCTCCATCATTTGGCCGCCCGGGTTATGCAGGTCGTAGCGGTAGTAGAGGTTGGGAATAATGGCGATATATCCCTGAGAGGCGATGCGGCGGACAAAATCGTAGAGCTCGCCGCGTACACCGGGGGCATCCATATAGAGTACGACGGGGGGATAGGCAGTTGTGTCATCGTCTGCGGGCCAGGCGACAAAGCATTCCATTTCACCATCGGGGGTGGTGATATTGACGAAGCCTTCGTTTAAGGATGTTTGTGTGCTCATCAGTGGATTTCTCGTCTTTTATAAGGTTGATGTATTAAGTTTACCTTTTCTGGAGTCGTTTATGTTTACACAAGGTGTTAAGGGAAAAACGCGCATCTGCTCCAACGCGTGTGAAGCTGATGATACCCTCAGTATCTAATGGGCGATATTCTTAGAGCAACAGCTTAGCACCTCATTAAGAATTTCATCATTATTCGCGTCCATAAATCCTGCTGTTGTGCCGTAGAGTGTGCCGTAGAGCTTAAGGGGTATTCAGTGGGAGTTGAATACAGTTTTCCGCAGGTAGAGACTGGGGTTTGTCTCTCGCCACGGCGGCGTTGTCGTACTTGGCGAAACAGACTGGAGCGGAGTCGTCTGCTAAAGGTTCGATGTTGATAACGTCGATTCAGTGTTCAGTCAATAGCGGAGTGCAGTAGGCCCAGTAACAAAGGGGAATCTCTGCTAGTATGGAATTATGGCTGTTATCACTTGTTTGACTGTTTTTTGTGGGCAGAGTTTGGAAATAGAAATGTATTGGGGCTGAAAGACAGCCCCAATACACAACCTAGCGTTAAGGCTAGATATTTTTTTCACTGAGCACGCCAGATGCTTGCAAGGCACTAATTTTCTCAGGTGAATAACCGAGTTGTTCGCGCAGTATTTCCTCGTTGTGCTCACCGAGGAAGGGTGCCTGAAGCTCGAGTCGCTCTGGATACTGCGAGTAGCGCAACGGAGTGCCGGGGATTTTTACCTCGCCAAAAGCACGATCTTTAACCGTTTGAACGATGCCGCGCTGTTGCATATGGGGGTGAGCCATGACATCGGGCACACTCAATATTGGCGCTGCTGGCACATGATTTTCCTGTACAAGTATGCGCACGGCCTCGGTGACATCGCTTACCGTGCTTAACCAGCGCTCGATTTCGGCACTAATTTCATCGCGGTTTTCATTGCGTACCAGTGGGTCGGCAAAACGGGGGTCGTCTGCCCACTCTTCCCGGCCGAGCAGTTTGATCAGGTTATCCCATTGGGCGCCAATGGCGACGATGATGAGATAATCTTCTTTACATTTGAAAAGCCCAAGGGGGGCGACAAAGGCGTGTTGATGGCCACTGCGCTGAGGCACCTGAGTGCCGCCAGAGGCATCGTATACTTGGACGTTCATTTCGTGATAACTGAACAGGCAATCGAGTAGAGCAATGTCGAGAAACTGTCCGCCGCCACCCATGGCCTTGTGATACAGGGCAGTCACAATAGCGCCATAGGCATGGGCGCCGGTGGAAATATCACCAAAGGCCATACCAGAGAGAGCCGGGTAGCCTTCGGCTTCACCGGTCATGCCAAGCACACCGGAATACGCTTGACCAATATAGTCAAAGCCCGGCAGCTTCGACAAGGGACCTTCCTGACCCAGACAGGAGATAGAACACATGATGACATCGGGGTTAACCTTGCTGACCGCCTCCCAGTCCATATTAAATTTCTTCATCACCCCGGGGGTGAAGTTCTCGATGACCACATCGACGGTTTTAATCAATTCGTGGCAAATTTCTTGTCCTTCTTTGGAGCGCAGGTCGAGACAGATATTCTTCTTGCCGCGATTATGCTGAATAAAATAGCCACTGCGGCCGTCTCTGAGCACCGGTAAATGACGGGCGGCATCGCCGACTTGGGCTTCTACTTTGATCACTTCGGCGCCGGCTTCTGCCATTAAGCGAGTACAGTGTGGGCCGGCAACAAAGTGTGAGAAATCGAGAACTTTGACACCGTCGAGAACGTGCTTTCTTGTCATGGGTATGCCTTTATATTTTTGAGTCAGGATACATTTCAACTGGCTCAGGTCAATGAATGTGTTTTTATAGGTACGTTGTAACGTTGAAGATAGAGCTTTCAGTCTTATAATTTACGAGCCATTTGTAGCGTAAAGTGCCGCAAAATGCCAGCTTATTGGTTGTGTGGTTTCTTCTACCATGCTGCAGGTGTAGGTTTTATCGATAACGGAAAGGGCGAGATTCAATGGCAGCAGTTTACGGCGATGGCGATGCTTCATTTCAGGCAGCTGGTAGTCAGGCGGGAATACAGCGCTTGGTGGAGCAATTTTACAACTATATGGATACTTTGCCAGAGGCGGCAGCTATTCGTGCCATGCACCCCAAAGATCTTGCTCTGTCGCGAGACAAATTATATTGCTTTCTCTGTGGCTGGCTTGGTGGTGAAAAACTTTTTGCCCCGAAGTATGGGCCGATTATGATCCCCCGTGCCCATGAACATCTCAATATTGGCGAAGCAGAACGGGATGCCTGGCTGTTGTGTATGGAAAAAGCCGTTGTCGAGCAGCCCTATGCCGAGGATTTTAAAGCCTATTTAATGCGCGAGCTTTTTGTGCCCGCCGAGCGCTGCCGCATCTTTAGTCAGCGGCGCATACAAGCCAAGCAAGCGGAGCAGTAGGGTTCGCCCTTGTTGTTAAGGACGAGTAGTTAAGGGCGACAGTGTTTAGGCTTTAGCAATTCCCATTAAGTCTTTTACTGCAGGCTTCATGATTTTGCCGTTGGCATTGCGGGGTAGGGGCTCAGGGTGTTGTTCAATGCGTACTGGCACTTTGAAGGCAGCGATTTGGTTGGCGACATGGGACTGTAAATCTTCTGGCTTAAAGCTGGCCCCTGGGCGCAATTGCACCATGGCTCCAACTTCTTCTCCCAGTACGGGG
Organism: Porticoccaceae bacterium; assembly: GCA_041622675.1. Classification (GTDB taxonomy): domain Bacteria; phylum Pseudomonadota; class Gammaproteobacteria; order Pseudomonadales; family Porticoccaceae; genus Reddybacter. Next base: position 25,293 of record JBFJYH010000006.1, on the reverse strand, counting down.
TGGGGAATGCCTACCACAGCGGCGTCAATTACATCGGGATGGTTAAATAGTGCACTCTCGACTTCAATACAGTAAATATTTTCACCACCACGCAACAACATATCTTTAATGCGGTCGACCACGTACAAAAAGCCTTCTTCATCGACATAGCCGAGGTCGCCGGTGTGTAGCCAGTTATCGATAATGGTTTTGGCGGTGGCTTCAGGGTTATCCCAGTAGCCTTTGATGACTTGCGGGCCTTTGATGCAGATTTCGCCAATGCAGCCAGTGGGGCACGCTTGACCATCGCTCGCTATTATTTTGATTTGGCAAATGGGAGCGGCCTGGCCGACACTTTCGGGTCGGGCGATATAATCTTCGGCCACATTCACTGTACTCAAGGCACTGGTTTCGGTAAGGCCATAACCATTGCTGGCGCTGGCGTTGGGAAAGGCCGCTTTTACCCGTGCCGCAAGCTCTGGCGCGGGCGGTGCACCGCCAAATAAAATGGTGCGAATGGTGGAGGTGTCGTGTTCGGCGAGAATGGGGGACTCCAGTACTTGCAGGGGCATTGAGGGCACCCCGCCGAAAGCGTTCAGTTTTTCTTTTTCAATTAAACGAATCGCATCGTCTGCATTCCATTTGTACATAAAGACAATTTTGCTGCCCAATATTGTGCTGCCACACAGCATAGCCAGCGAACCGGTAACGTGAAACAAAGGGGCACTGATTAACTGGCCGATTTGCTCGGTGGGGGCGACGGGTTCGCGGCCGTAGCGATATTCAGTACGTACCCGTAAATAAACACCACTGAGTTGATTGCTGCAAATATTGCGATGGGTGTTGATCGCACCCTTGGGCCTGCCGGTGGTGCCTGAGGTGTAAAAAATACTGGCGTTATCATCCGGGTCAATCGCAATGTCAGGCATGCTTTGGCCACTATTCAGAGCCGCCATCAATGTACTGAATTCTTCTACACTGGGGAGGGGAGTATCGTCACTTCTGACTTTAACGATGCGCTCGAGTGTTGGGATGTGAGTGTTGGTCAGCATTTGCGCCCGTTGTAGATCGGTGAAGGCGACTCGCGCAGCGCAGTGCGTGAGAGCGTATTCAAGCTCACCCTTCGTCCACCAGGCATTGAGCGGCACAATGACTGCCCCGATGGAGGCCGTTGCCCAAAAGATCACCGGCCACTCGGGGTAGTTACGCATTGCCAGGGCAATGCGATCCCCCTTTTTAATACCGTATTCTTCGATCAGTACGTGCCCCAGGGTGACCACCTGTTGGTAGTGCTGTTCATAGCTCAGGCGTTGTTCTTCATAAACCAGATAGTCGCGCTCGGCAAATTGCCGGCTGTGCTCAACAATCGCCCGCAGGTGGGGAAAGGCATTCTTCCACACCGCAGTTGTCGTGCCACGAATATCAACCTCTTCGATTTCAAAAGGCGAGCCGGGGGCAGTGAGTTTTTTGTCGAGAACAGAAAAGTCTATGGCCATAGCGAGTTCGGCTTTTATATGGATGTCATTAGGGGGTAGATGCAGCAGTTCTTATTGCAAGTCCAGCATAGTTGAGTGTTTTGGCGAAGACAAATTTTAGGGGGGTAAACGACTATCCGCGTTTGTATCAAGTTTGTTGGGAATGAGAGGAGTAATTTCAAGCGTAGAAAACAGGGCGTAGTGGTGAGGGTTTCTAATTTTTTAGACGCTGTGATTAAAAGCCAATAAATTGAAGATGAAAAAAAACCTTTAAGAAATAATCTTAAAGGTTTTTTAAATTTGGCTCCGCCTGCTGGGCTCGAACCAGCGACCCAATGATTAACAGTCATTTGCTCTACCAACTGAGCTAAGGCGGAACTGCAAAAGCGGCGCCATGATATAGTCGGGTCTGGGGTCAGTCAAGCCTTCCTTGAGCTTTATTGGCGACTTCTCGTGTTTATTATATGACAGGCCATTAATCAGTCCCATGGGTACAGTGAGTTCTATGTCTTCGCAGACAAAACATTTTGAGGTTGTTAGTCCCTTTCAGCCTGCTGGTGATCAACCAGAGGCTATCAAGCAGCTAGTCGCGGGCCTAGAGGCAGGGCTTGCTGGTCTTACTTTACTGGGGGTGACGGGTTCGGGTAAGACCTTTACCGTGGCTAAGGTCATTGAAGAGCTACAGAGACCGACTATCGTCATGGCACACAATAAAACTCTGGCGGCGCAGCTCTATGGTGAGATGAAGGAGTTTTTCCCCAATAATTCGGTGGAATATTTTGTCTCCTATTATGATTATTATCAGCCCGAGGCCTATGTGCCGGCTTCGAATACCTTTATAGAAAAAGACGCCTCAGTAAACCAGCATATCGAGCAAATGCGTCTGTCGGCCACTAAGGCCTTATTGGAGCGCCGCGATGTGATTGTGGTGGCGACGGTATCAGCGATTTACGGGCTAGGTGATCCGAACTCTTATCTAAAAATGTTACTGCATGTGGTGCGGGGCGACATTATTGATCAACGCAGCATTTTACGGCGTCTGGCTGAGTTGCAATATACCCGCAACGATATTGCTTTTGAACGTTCCAACTACCGAGTCCGCGGCGATGTGATCGATATTTTTCCTGCCGATTCTGAAAAAGATGCGGTGCGTATCGAGTTGTTTGACGAAGAGGTGGAGAATATTTGTCTCTTCGACCCTCTTACCGGCGAGGTGTTACAGCGGCTGCCTCGGGTGACGGTGTATCCAAAATCACACTATGTCACACCCCGCTCAACCATTATGGATGCTGTGGAGCATATAAAAGTAGAGCTACATGAACGTTTGGAACAATTGCGTAACAATGACAAGCTGGTGGAGGCTCAGCGCTTGGCCGAGCGCACACGCTATGACATGGAGATGATGCAGGAGTTGGGTTACTGCTCGGGTGTTGAAAATTACAGCCGTTACCTCTCGGGTCGAGAGCCCGGCGATGCGCCGCCAACTCTGTTTGATTATCTACCTGATGATGCACTCTTAGTCGTTGACGAGTCCCATGTTTCAGTGCCGCAGATTGGTGGTATGTACAAGGGCGATCGGTCGCGCAAGGAAACGTTGGTTAACTATGGCTTTCGCCTACCATCGGCCCTCGATAATCGGCCTCTACGTTTTGATGAGTGGGAGGGGCTGATTCCACAGACCATATTTGTCTCAGCGACACCCGGCAAGTACGAGGCTGAGCGGGCGGGATTAGTGGTCGAACAGGTGGTGCGACCTACGGGTCTGGTTGATCCGGAGATTGAAATCCGCCCTGCGGGTCACCAGGTCGATGATGTGATGAACGAGATCAAGCGCTGCGTGGCACTTGATGAGCGCGTTTTGATTACGACCTTGACTAAGCGTATGGCGGAAGACCTCACCGACTTTCTCGATGAACACGGTATTCGTGTGCGCTATGTACATTCAGATATCGACACCGTTGAGCGGGTCGAAATTATTCGCGATTTGCGGCGCGGCGAGTTTGATGTGCTGGTTGGTATTAACCTGTTACGGGAGGGGCTTGATATGCCTGAGGTTTCTCTAGTGGCGATTTTCGATGCTGATAAGGAGGGTTTCCTGCGCTCGGAGCAGGCATTAATTCAAACCATTGGCCGGGCAGCACGCCATATCAATGGCAAGGCAATTCTTTACGCCGATAAAATTACCGGTTCTATGCAGCGAGCGATAGACGAAACGGAGCGACGCCGGGCCAAGCAAGAAGCCCACAATGAGGCCAACAACTTAGTGCCCCAAGGGATTGTCAAGGCGATTCCCGACGTGCTTGAGGGGGCCATGAGCTCAGCCCAAGGCAAACGCAAGCAGCAACGGTCTGTTGCTGAGAAGAGAGTGGAATATGAAATGGGCAGTGAGCCGGGCAGTCTCAGCCCTTCTCAACTGTCAAAGCGCTTGAAAATGATGGAAGAGAAAATGTACGAACACGCCCGCAATCTTGAGTTTGAGGAGGCATCAGTAGTACGTGATGCGATTGCGGCGCTTAAACATGGGGAGCTCGTTGCCGGGTGAAGGCCTCTGTTGTGTTTGTTGTCTGGCCTTAGTCCAATTAAGTTCTCTTCTTTACTCACCTCGATAGATACAGGCGCTGGTGCAGGTCTCTCGCACTTCTAATTGACTCAGTTGTGCTAATCGAGGCTTGAGCCGAGCCCAGATCCAGAGCGCAATGTTTTCGCTGGTCGGGTTTTCAAGACCATCAATGTCGTTAAGATAGTGGTGATCGAGGGCTTCGTAAATGGGCTTGCAGGCTTCTTTCACCTCGCTGAAATCCATCACCCAGCCTTGATGTTCGTCGACGGGCCCGGAGACAGTGACTACAACATGAAAGGAGTGGCCGTGAAGACGGGCGCATTTGTGCCCTTCAGGCACATTGGGTAGGCGGTGGGCTGCTTCAAATGAAAAAGATTTGGTAATTTCCATGGTTCAATGGACTCAAGTGGCGAAATGAAAGAAATATTGAAAAAACGTAATTAATTATAACTTAAATCACTAAAACGTTTGACTCGTCTGTAGATATGCGTAGAATGCGCATCTCGATTCAAGGGGTGGTTAGCTCAGTTGGGAGAGCAACGGCCTTACAAGCCGTAGGTCACAGGTTCGACCCCTGTACCACCCACCATTAAGCATTAAACGGACCGGTAGTTCAGCTGGTTAGAATGCCGGCCTGTCACGCCGGAGGTCGCGGGTTCGAGTCCCGTCCGGTCCGCCATTTCAATGTTATTCTTGCTGTTTTCTCAGCTCATTCGATCAATATGAAGTATTTTTTATAAGATACTATTTGCCTTCTTGAGGCGCTCCCTTGTATTTTTTCTCTGTTTCATGTCGCAATTATTTGCTTTACATCGGATAAGCACGGTGCTCGTCATTTTCTGTTATTATTGAATTTCGAAAGCTAGCTTGGAACTAAAATGTCTTCTTCCTTTTATGAAATCGTCATGTTGCCCGACGGTGAAGTCGTGTTGCAGCGCGCGGATGAAAAAGGCGAGCCTTTGATACGCATTAGTTTTTCAGAAGAGGCGCTGTGCTATCTGCGTGACGGTAGTATGGATGTGGCGAAAGCGATGATAGATGCAGGTATTGATGCTGTTGAAGTGCTAGGCAGTGACAGTTCAGTGGATGAAGATGATCCCGAACAGCGTGTTTTGCATTAATCACGGTCTAGTTGTTGGCGGCTAAGTAAGGCTGCTTTTTTAAATAAAATTATTATCATTTTGGGTTGCTTGAGTGTTTTAAGCTATGTGCCCCGCATTAAAAACTGTCTTGGTCGTCCACATTATTGTTTTATTGAAATAGCGATAATCGCCACTTATCAGCAATCTCCATTCTAGTTGTTTTTTGTACTCCTCCCTTGCTAATGTGTGCGAATGACGCCAGCGTAGATTCCTTCAATGGCGAAGTCTTGCTCACGTAAATCGACGCTGATTGGCCCGTAATCGGTATTTTCGGCGAGTAGCAAAACAATATAGCGGCTGCGGGTTTTTTTTAGTCTCTTGACCGTTACTTCGTCCCCAATACGGGCGACAACAACTTGACCGTTTTCGGCGACTGGAGTGCTGTGTACGGCAAGTAGATCGCCATCGAAGATGCCGATACCCTGCATACTTGTACCGCGAACCCGTAAAAAAAAGTCTGCCGCGGGGTGGAAGAGATTGGCAGGGACCTCGCAATAATCATCAATATTTTCCTCCGCCAAAATAGGGTTTCCGGCTGCGACTTGGCCCACGATCGGAATACCTTTGGGTGGATGATTATTTTCGACGATGCGTATGCCGCGGGAGGCCCCAGGAATCATTTCGATAGCACCTTTACGATGTAGCGCTCGTAGATGTTCTTCGGCGGCATTGGCAGAGCGAAAGCCGAGTTCTTTAGCAATTTCAACGCGTGTAGGGGGGAAGCCAGTTTCATCAATATGGCGTTGAATGAGCTCGATGATTTGTTTTTGACGTGTAGTTAGTTCTTTAGCCATGACGTACTTGCCTGTTATCGGTTGGGTTAAGGTCAAGTTAAACACCTGTTATTTTATACAGCATAACGGTATTAACAAAGAAGTTATATACAAGAAACCTCAAGCTAGATTTGAAAAAGAAGGGGCGAGTGCTTTTTTGTATGCATAAAATAGTTGTTCTTGGTCTGCGAGAAGCGGCAATCATTTTCACGTTCTGTTTGAATGGGTGGCGCTTCGTTAGGCGGTCAGAAGCACTGTTTAGCTGAGTTGTCGTTGTGCATCATTCGCGTGATGGCTTTGTGTAAAGGTTGGCTATAAGTTGATGGCTGTAGTGCCTATTCTTTTCATTTCGATAACCAAGGGTTTTTCAATGGATATTAGAGCGCTTTCGTTCTGTTGAGCATGTCTAGGTCTGTAGTTGGCTCTGTAGAGGCTTCGGTAAGCATAGAGCTCTAATGAAAAAAGTGACGGCAACCAGCGCCCGAAATAGTCGAATTACGTATCGGTGTGATGTTTTGTCGCTAATTCAGCTGCCCATTTCTAGGTGCTCAGGTCGGAACTTTGTGGCTATCTGGGGGAGCCTTCTTATAGATTTTAAATTAAGGCCTCATGAGTCTAGGATCATGGTATACAATGTCTCTACAGAAATGGCTAGCCCCGAATTATTTTGATCAAATAAAATTAGAATAAGTGGTCCCGATAGACATAATTGGCTATGTTTCTTGGAGAATTTATAATTTTGGAGTGGTTCAGTGGAATCAGAGCATAGAGTGTTAGTGGTTGATAACGAGCCTTTGGTTGTTGAAGAGCTAATTGAATATTTATCAGCGAAGGGTTATGACTGCATGGGTTGTGGTAGTCCGAGTGAGGCGCTACAAACATTCGTTGGAAATCCGGAAATAGATATTGTTCTCAGTGATTTTAAGATGCCTTCCATGAGTGGCATTGAATTGGTGGAGACTCTGAATTCCATAGCTGGCTCAGGGCGCATTTTCGAAGCAATTATTTTCACTGGAAACGCCGAAAAAAATGATGTGATTGCCGCTTTGCGTGCGGGGGTGGCTGATTATTTTCAAAAACCACTGGATTTGGATTCATTGGTTGAAGGCTTGGCTAAAGTGCGTGTAAAGCTAGGGAAGCGCCATGGTGAAGCCAAAATACGTATGCTAAGTCACAATTTGAACGCAATATCAAACTCATTAAGTGAGATTTGTACAGGAGTAGATACAAGCCCTAATGTTAACACGGTCGGCTCTACATTGGGTTCCAGCTCTGAGGCTCTACCTATGCCGGAGCCATTCAAGAAGTTGTCGCGGCGACAGCGAGATGTCGCGAACTTAATTGTAAAAGGAGCTACAAATTACCAGATTGCTTGTGAGTTAGGTATTTCGGAGAATACGGTCAAGCTTTATGTTTCCCAGACTTTACGAGTGTTTGACTTGAACAATCGTACCCAATTGGCTCTTGCTTTGGGGCAGGGTATGTCTGAGCGTTGAACTTGGTAGAGAATACAAGGCCTTGGGGGGCCTTGGCGGGCTCTAATCATAGGCGACCATAGCTGACTCCGCGTAGGATGACCTGCCCATTTTCTTGCGGAAGTGGTGGAAGTTGGGTGGATCCCAGTTTAATAATCGGAATGATCGCTCGCTCTCGTTCGTTTCCGCTGTTTGAGTATTGACGCCGGATGCAGACATAAAGCACCCTGTTAAGCACACCATTGGCGAACGGTTCAATTCCCAGAAAACCAAAAGAGGGCTCGCCGTCTACCGGGGTGAGTGGTTGCCAGTTTAGATCGCTGCCAGGGGCAATGCAGTCGCCATCGTACCAATTTCTTGGCAGCCAGCTGTTATTGACTACACGGTTGACTTCAGTGCTGACAGCGGTCATGTATTCCTCCCAGTCTTGGGTCGGGTCAACGCGTAAAGCCTGTCTGACAGCATTTGTGCTTAGGTGTTTGTAGCTGAAAACCAGTGCCATGGGGAGGCTGTAGGCGATCAAGCTGTAGGCAATGGTGAAAAATAAGATAAACAGCATGGCAAATTCGATGGCCACGGCCCCTTCTTGCTTTTTCCGTCTACGCGCTGTCAGGGGATATCTTCTATATTTAATAGACAAGCCTTGGTGCTCCACAGTTGATGGCTTGTACTGTGACATCAGTTTTTCCCAGCTCCAAGCCTAAGGTATCTGCTAATACCGTATCTAGCAAATTTCCAACACCGTTGAGAGTGGGTTTGAGTAGTTCCAATATTGGTTGTAAAAGCGTACATAAAGTACCGGTGCAGTTTGCCGAGTTGGTGGCGGGGTCGGCTAGATTGACACTGTCGGATAAGTGGGTGATTTGGATGCCTCCAGGTTTGTCCTGAAGCAGTTTAGTGAGATTATGTGTCAGGCAGCTATTCCAGGCCAGTAGTGCAGATAGGAGCCCACCGCAAGATTGATAACCATTCGATAAAGTTGAAATACCCAGCAGGTCAAGTAGCCCCCCAGGTGTTGCGTATGCGGCAAAGGCTTCACTGAAGGTGCCGTCATTCCACTGGCTTTGGGGGCAGACCGTAATCAGGCAGCTGGTGGGTATACTATTATCAATGGGCCAGTCACTGTCTACGAGGGGCGGCAGGACCTGGTTGCCTTCGCTGTCGGTTTCGTTGCTCCCTGAGAGGATCAGGTCGATAGCAGCATCAACGTTGTAAAGACCATTGGCTTGGGTGGCACCCAAATACTGTTCGGCTAAATCCGTAATCAATGCGTCATCATCTTCCTGGGTGTAGTCCAAATTTTCATCGGGTACCAGCGATGGTGGGCTAAATAAACCGGCAAGAAGATCCAGTAACCCCGCAACTAGGTTGTCTACGGTGTTGCTAAGTTGTAATGGGTTGGGTTGTGAGGATCTAGTGTCACCCTCTAGCATGTCTTCAAAGAGCTCAGTGTGTTCTAAGCCAGAAACTTCGGTTTTGCCGCTGAGAATGGGAGTGCCCAGTAGGCGTATCAGTTCCGCATCATTGAGAGCAGACTGGCAGCTATTGGACGTTGACCACTTGAGGGAGGATGGCACCTCCCCTACACACATATTGAGAATATTGTTTTCTAGCAGAATGTCCACTGTGGGTGTTTCTGTGCTGCAATCGATATCGACTAACGTACCCTGGCCGGACGCCAGATCAATCCAAATAGGAAGGTGGACTCTAGTATCAAGAACAGTGTCTGTCAGCCAACTGAGAGCACCGTTCAGTAAATTGTCTGTGTCCACGTCGATGTGGAGCCTAACTTGAGCATCGTAAGCCGTGGTGCCAATGGGGCCAATGCCGATGGAGGGGGGTTCGACGACCCCTAGGGCAACATTGGCTAATCCCAGAACGTTTAACTCTGGTACCATAAGTACCCGGCCCTGGTAACCCAGCATTAAAGCTCCTGAGATAAATTCACCGAGATTAATTTCGGTGGTTATGGCGGCGCCTAGAGGTTCATCATCGTTACCGTTAAGTGTGAGAAGGGCGTTGTCGTCATTGGTGCCAAATAAAGGGATGTCAACTTGTTCTAGCATCGGATCGATGCTGATGGAAGACTGTAAAAGCGCCAATTCGGCAGCAAGGGTATTATCTGAAATCAGTTCCAAGGAGAGTCCTATTAGCTCATCAACCCCAAGAAGCCCGACCTCTGCATTGGATAGGGCAATTAGGCCTTGAGGGCTGAGTACTTGAAGTTGCTCAAGGGTGAGGTCAACACCTAAGGCTTGTAGCAAACCTGCAGGGGTCGCAGAGAGACTGGCAAGTCCGCCATTATCAAGTATAGATAGGTCATTTACGTCTAATCCCACCGTGTTTAACAGGCTTCCTAGTACGAGGTTGTTGTCAAGTCGTAATAACTGAGAGGCCACTGAAAAGCTGGCTGTTGGTATTTGTCGCTCGGCGATGGCCTGTGCCGACAAGCGTGTGGTGCTCGCGATATTGTCGGTATTGATAAGAGAAGCTATTCGCATAAATAAGCTAGAGGCAACGAGGTGGTGGACTTGGACCTGGACGGCGTGTCCGTTGTTGTCAGCGATTCCTTGGCGTAGCCCCTGTTGGGACGACATGGTGACACAGGTGATAGTAAGGGTTCGCGTATCGTCAAGAATAAAACCATTGCGAGTTGCGTTTTCGGTAGCGAATGAGAGGGCGCTTTCTGGCTCTGCAGCACATATTCCATCCGGTAGACGGGATATTGTCTCCAGAGCGGCCATATCGGCTATTTTTTGTAGTTGGCGCTGTTTTAAGTAGAGCCTGCCTGTGTCCATCACCAGTCCTGCCGACAGCACTAGTGTTACCACAGTAAATGCACCGATAACACTGAATGCTCCTCGTTGCTTTTGGAAACTGGCTGCTTTAGGACGCATTGATTAGAGCCTTGGCGACTGTCGATGAGTTATCAGTGGCGCCACCTTAAATCTGTTGTGGGAGTGAGAGGATATGTTTCCGGCGGCAGGTTCATGGTTAGTGTAGTCGTATTACAGCTTCTGCGCGTATATCCTTCGGCAGATTTGGTACAGAGACGCCCAGTAAACTAAGCGGCGGAAGAATGCGGGTGGGGTCGTCCATTTGAATACAGACCCGCCAGATGTCCCCTGTGTTATTGAGAAAGTGTCCTTGGTAATCAGGGCAGGGCTGTCGCCAGTTTTCCGGGACCCAGGATCGATTAACCTGTGCGGCAACACGAGCCTTGTAGTCCATATCCTCGTCGGAGTACGGGCGTAATTCAACTACATCACGTAGGCTGTTAGTGGCTAGGTCTTGAAATGTGGTGGCCAGAAGTAACGGTATTGTATACCCCACCAAGCCGTAGAACAGGAGGAACAGTACAATGAATACCAATGTAAATTCAATGGCGGCAGCGCCCTGTTGACTGCGTGGTGTCACGGTAGTTTCTCCATGAGCGGGTTATGTCAATAGTTTACTGTAGTAAAGCGGTTTGTGCTTCAGGGGTTGACCGCTTAATCTACAGTATCCGCAAGTGCAGCGCCATGATGTGTGGTTTACTTTATTCTGGGGCTGGGGTTGGGGAAATTTCTTCGAGTTCAGTGTTCACGTCGCTAAAGACATCAGTGATTTTCCCGCCTGTAATTTTGGCGACACCGATAAATGCGACGGCAATAAGGCCCGCAATAATGGCGTATTCAATGGCTGCAGCGCCTAACTGTTTTTTGTTGGCGCCAGGGGTTCGGGTAATGCGTTTTGTTTGATGATTCATGAAAAATATCCTGTGTCTGGTCATGATTGTATGTTAGGTTCGAAGTGCTTTCTGCCACGAGACTGAAAATACAAATCCGCTTTGATACTATCGAGCTTTATCGACATTGGCAAGCTTTAAGGCTAAAGAGATAACAATAAAGTATTATTTATATTTGATTATGTGTGCTTGGCCTACTCTAGTATAGATTGTAAGTGCTATTGAGGTGGTTTGAGTATAGGCTGGCCTTAGTGGCTGCGAGTGCTGACAAGGGTTGCTTTGGTATTAATTAAGGTGCTGAGGCGTGTCCAAATATCAATAAGGGAAAAGTTATCACTACTTTAGTATTAAACTGGCTAATAAGGGGTTGATAGTGGGTAGTAGACTGATGATGGTGCTTGCTTTGGTTCTTTTGCTCGGTGCAGGCGCTGTTGGTTACTGGGGACTAATGTTAAGTACCCCCGCGTCGCAGACACCGACTCAGAGTGTTGAGCTTGCATCACCGATGATGACGATGGCTCAGTCTGCTGAGGAGTCTGCGCTCGAGCTTTCAGAGGCGATAAAGACTGACGTGATTGTATTGGCTCAAGATCTATCCGCTTATACTGAAATAACAAAAGAAGATTTAGCGGTTGAGTCTCTTACTATTGCCCCGCCTGGGAGTTTTTCTGATATTAACCAATTGCTCGGCAGAACAGTCTGGAGAAACCTGCCCGCGGGAACCATTCTCAACACAACCAGCTTTGATGTAGGGGGGCCTGTAGCTAGAATGATCAAGCCCGGCGAACGGGCATTGGCTATCGGGGTTGATGAGGTCGTAAGCGTAGGGGGGCTAGTCCGCCCAGGGGATTTTGTCGATGTTCTGCTCAGTTTGCGGGAGGATGAGAAAAACAGTGATCGCTCCGCACAGGTAGCAGTGGAAGCGTTGAGAGTTCTCTCTGTTGGCGATAGGGTGGGTTTGGACCTCCACGGTAATCCAGCCGTTGCTGCGTCGGCGGCATCGACTGACTCTAAACGCTCAGATAGTAAAAGGCTTCACAGTGCAGTGTTGGCGGTTCCCGAGCAGCTGGTTACGCGCTTTTTATTGGCCTCTCAGGTGGGTCACCTGCAGCTGGCAGTGCGCAGTGCTGAAGAAGGTATGTTGAGTAACTTTTATGCAGGCGATGAAATGGTGATTCCGAGCATTAATCAACAGCTTTTTCAATTTGAAAAGTTTGCCCTTAAGCGGGCGATTCGACCGCAGCCGGGCTTGGTGTCTGATCAGGCAGAGGGAACAGAAGTGATCCGAGGTAGGCAGGTCTTCAGGGAAATCCCTTGATTTTTGAGTTAAGGAAGCAGTTTATGGTCAGCATGTTTAGGAAGAAGTCAGCGGTTTCTGGCTTGATAGCTCTGTTCCTGTTTGCCAGTGTGCCGGCTGTTTATGCCGCAACTGGTGGGTGTGACAAATTGGATTTACTACCGAAAGTCATAGAGGTGACAGCCGGCACTCATCGCGAAATACAAGTGCCGGTCAAGGTGAAACGTCTGGCCGTGGGCAACCCTGAGGTGGCTGACGTATCGTTGACGTCACAAAAGGCCGTGCTTGTGACTGGGGTGCAGGGTGGCGCCACGAATCTGAGTATTTGGACAGAATGTCATTCTGAGCCGCAACAGCGCATGCTATTTGTTACGGGGGTGGCCACTAGTGCGCTCAACCCATCTCATAAAAGTTCTCCTGGGACTACAGGCTTACCTAATCAGGTGCAAACTGATATCCGTTTTGTCGAGGTGAATCGGACTAAGCTTAAGAAAATCGGCACCTCTCTCGCCGCTGCATCTAGTTCCAATGCTTTTGGTTTCGGTTCCCCGGGTGTGGCATTGGAATATGGACCGGGGGGCAGTGGCGCTGCTGTGTCTTTTCCTGACACCGGATTTAATATTTTCTGGGGCGGTGGCAGTAAAGAGGTCCTCGGGGCTTTAAACATGTTGGAGAACAGTGGTTTTGCCTACACTTTGGCGCGCCCTAGCCTAGTGGCAACCAGTGGTCAGAGTGCCAGTTTTCTTGCTGGCGGTGAATTTCCTGTTCCGGTACCCAGTTCCTCCAGTGATTCGGTTACTATTGAATATAAGGAATATGGCGTGCGCTTGAGTTTGACGCCAACAGTGGTTGGCCCCAACCGCATAGCTTTGAAAGTGGCACCAGAAGTCAGTGAGCTCGATTTCAGCAGCGGTATTACCATTCAGGGAACGACAGTTCCTTCACTCAATGTGCGCCGCACCGACACCAGTATTAATGTGGCCAGTGGCGATAGCTTTGTCATCAGTGGCCTGATGAGTACCCGTAATATCTCTTCGGTCGATAAGTTTCCAGGGTTGGGTGATTTGCCTGTTTTGGGTGCATTTTTCCGCTCTTCTCGCGTTCAGCGGGAAGAGCGGGAGTTGCTGATGATCGTCACCCCCCATCTCGTTCAGCCTTTAGCTGCAGGCTCAGATTTGCCTGAGCTGCCCGGAAGCACCTTAAAGAGCTACGATCCTTCAGTGTATGAGCTGTTTTTTTTCGAGAAGGGAGAATTTGATCGCACGCCCGGACTTTCCCCTTGAGGTGGGTATCATGAACAATTCCTTTCTTGTTTCCACACGCGACGAGACTCAGGCATCTTGGCTGGAGTCGGCTTTATCGGGAATGGGTGAGATCATTCAGGCGGGCGAAACTATCGAAGAGTTAATGCGCCTAGTTGACCTCATGGATGTCAGTCTGTTGTTTATCGCCTTGGATCGTTATGAACAGCTCCAGCAGTGCGCGCTAGTGGAAAGTTTGTTAGAGGCGCGTCCGATGATCACCGTGGTGGCGGTGGGAGACGGCCATGATAGCGAGCTGGTTCTTGCTGCCATGAGGGCTGGTGCTAGGGAGTTTATTACCCAGGGTATGCGTGCCAGTGAGGTCCAGGCCCTTATAAGACGGCTGACTACCCGCCTGCCCCAACTACCGGCTCGGGTCGCCCATGGTGGCGTCACTATGCTGTATGGGGCTCAGGCTGACCCCGATGCATCGTTTGCAGCTTGTCATTTAGCCTTGGCCTTGCAAACAAGCGGCCACAATACCCTGTTTATGGACTTAGGGATTCCTGTGGGAGAAAGCAAGGCTGTTCTTGGGATGAATTGCAACTTCCACTTTGATGATGTATTGCGCAATCTACGTCGTCTAGACAATTCTGTCATTGAGAGCGCTTTTGCCAGCCATCACAGTGGACTGCGAGTCTTACCCTTGGTGGAGGAGTACGCCTACTTAGAGGGTTGCAGCTCTGCTGAGCTATTTCTATTGTTTGGCAGTCTCCGACAAAATTTTGATCAGATTGTCGTCAATGCGTGTGGACAATTTGATGGCGACTTGATCCGCACAATGGTGGGGTTTGCCGATAATTTATTGCTACATGTGGACCAAAGTGTCCCATGTAGTCGGCGCAATCTCTCTTTGTTACAGCGTTGGCGTAGCGACGGAGTAAAGCTCGACAATGCAAGACTGTTAGTCGACCGTTTTTTCAGTCGGGAGGCCCCTGACGCGGCCACCTTGTCTGACACCTTCGAATTACCTTTGGCGGCGACGTTGCCGGCCAGTGTTGAGCAGCGACTGCGGTGTAGAAACCACGGTCAGAGCATCTATGAGTACGCGCCCCGGGATGCACTCAGCAAAGCCCTAAAGCAAATGGCTGAAGACTTGGTTGAAAGTCGTTTAACGTCCGGTACCACTGGGGTGTTGAGGCGCTTAATGGGGCGCGTGTTATGAAGCCTCCTGTCTCGGTTCGTCAAGCTGAGATTCCCCTGAACCCTGATCTCAAGGCCGCATTGCACCGTTACATTATAGATGAGCTGGAGCACGAGGAGGAGAGCCCTCTCGAAGGTCCTCGCTCGGTTCTAGCTGGCTTTGTCAATGCCCGGATTCAGAATTATATCAAGCGCCGAAAGTTGGCCGTTTCCCGTTATGAAATTGACCACCTAGGTGAGGAGCTGGTGGATGAGCTAGTGGGCTTTGGCCCTTTACAGGCCTTGCTCGATGACGACACAGTGACCGAAATTCTCGCCAACGGGGCGCACAATATTTTTATTGAACGCGATGGCGTACTGCATCGCAGTGACCTACGTTTTATTGACGATAAACACCTACAGCGAGTGATTCAGCGAATTTTGGCTCCCCTCGGTCGGCGACTGGATGAATCATCGCCCATGGTCGATGCTCGAACGCCTGATGGTAGCCGGGTAAACGCGGTTATTCCCCCCATTGCCATAGATGGTCCTTGCCTGTCTGTGAGAAAGTTTCGCAGTGACCTGTTGCGTAGTGCTGATTTGTTGGCCTCGCGTTCCCTGGATCCACCAATTCTCGATTTCCTGCGCCATGCAGTGGCTGAGCGTTGTAATATTGTCGTCAGTGGCGGTACGGGTGCTGGCAAAACCACTATGCTTAATCTATTGAGTCAATTGATTAACCGGCGTGAGCGTTTGGTCACCATTGAAGATACAGCCGAACTGCGATTAAACCACGACCATGTGGTGCGGCTCGAGACTCGACCACCTAATGCGGAGGGTCTGGGGGAGATACCGGCGAAAAATTTGGTGCGTAACGCCCTGCGAATGCGGCCCGATCGCATTGTACTCGGAGAGATTCGCGGCGTGGAAGTGCTCGACTTACTAACCGCAATGAATACTGGACACGACGGCTCCATGACCACAGTTCATGCTAATAACGCCATGGATGCCTTGTTACGTCTAGAAACACTCGTGGGGCTTACAGGTTTTCAGATTGCCGAGAAAACGCTGCGTCAGATCCTTTGTTCTGCCATTGATCTTGTTATTCAGGTGACACGCTTACCGGACGGGCGGCGATGTGTCAGTGAAATTGTCGAGGTTATCGGCTTGCGCGAGGGTGACTACGTTTCAAATGTGCTGTTTCGATATGACCGTAGGACTAATAGCTTTGTCCGCGAGGCGGGGCGCCCCTGTGGGGACAAGTTTCGACAGGATTTTTGAAATTGGGGGAGGATGAGTAAATGTATTCTGTGATAAGGACAGGTTGGCTATGAGTCTTGCCATCGTGCCAATCATACTGAGTGTGTTACTTGCGGTTGTCGCGTTGGTCATGCTGCGACGAAGCGTACGGCTATCGCGGTCAGAAAAAATTGCTCTAGTCATTAACCCCAATCAGGAGCTGGA
This sequence comes from Porticoccaceae bacterium, assembly GCA_041622675.1. Lineage (GTDB taxonomy): Bacteria > Pseudomonadota > Gammaproteobacteria > Pseudomonadales > Porticoccaceae > Reddybacter. The sequence goes on along the minus strand of JBFJYH010000006.1, from coordinate 8,978 downwards.
GAAGCTGCCGCCTGGGTTGCGCTCAGGTTTGCAACGCAACCTAGCCCGGGCTGGGGTCAGTGCGCCACTATGGACTGTGTACCTCGCACTTGCTTTCGTGGCGCTATTCTTGGTTCTCGTATATCTGACTTTGGGCTCGTGGCCGTCTCTCTTGATGTTTGTCTTCGTGAGCGTGCTGATTCCGGGCGTGCTACGCTGGCGCTATCATCAGCGTCTGCGGCGTATGGTGCAACAATTGTCCGGTACCTTAGATCATATGATTCGCAGTCTTAAATCAGGTCGCACTCTCTCCGATGCGATGTTATTGGCGATGTCTCGCTGTCAAAACCCCTTAGGCTCGGCGTTGGAACCGGCAAAACGCAGTATCGAACTGGGTGTGCCACCAGGAGAGGCTCTTGATGAATTTGCCGATCTGTATGACCAAGAGGAGCTGCATGTTCTTGCGATGGGGGTTCGGATTAACCAACGCTATGGTGGTAACGCTAGTGAGATGCTCGGCAAGTTGATCATAATGATTCAGGATCGAGAAAAAGCAGGCCGTCAATTGCGGGCGATGACCGGAGAAACTAGGATCAGTGCAGTGGTATTGGCCTCATTGCCAATATTAGTAGCCGGATATATTTTTATCTCCAATAAAAGCTTCCTTATGGGGCTGTGGATCGATACATCCGGGCGGTTGCTTCTTTACTTGGCTGTTGCCTTACAAGTCGTAGGCTGTTTCCTGTTATGGCGGATGCTGAGGAGCCTGTAACGTGCCGCTTTTTGTTCTGTCTGCTCTACTCATGGTCGCTGCGGCCATTATCATTTTATTTTCCGTGTTTCGCCAACAAAGTCGGAGTCGATTGTTGGCACAGCGTTTGGGGCAAACAGAGTTTAAAACAAAGGCTCGCCTTGGGGCTAGCAGTCGGGCTCTGGGGCGATGGCAGTGGTCTATAGACCCGGAAGTGCCGCGATTACTGGATCAACTCGGTTGGCGTAACAGCTCTCAGCGAGCATTTTACCTAGTGGCGCAACTGGGACTACCTCTGACCATTGTTTTGGCAATGTTCCTATTTGGTATGGTCGGGCGTGATAACACAATTTACTGGCTGTTTGTTGCCGGTGTGGCTTATCTGCTGCCTAAGCGTTTGTTGGTGCAAGCGGTGGCGCGACGAAAGCAGAAGCTGGCAGATGAAGTGTCTCTCATGGTTCCTATGCTTCGCATGTTGTTTGAAGTCGGCATGACGGTGGAGCAAACCCTGCGGTCAATCGTTGACGAGGGCGACAAGGTAATGCCGGAGTTGTGCCGGGAGCTAGTATTAGTTCTGCATCGGATTGATGCGGGCTTAGAGTTGACACAGGAGCTTCGGGCGATGGCGGAAAGGCTAGATGTGGACGAACTCACCGATTGCGTGACGATTCTTGAACAATTGATTACTCAGGGGGGAGGGGCGTTGATGTCACTGGCTGCGATGAAGTCACTAATGGATGATCGCCGTTTGACTACTATGCAAGAGCGGGTGTCGAAGCTGTCGGCAAAAATGTCTGCTGTCATGGTGGCCTTTCTGTTTCCGGCTCTCTTGATTGTACTTGCCGGCCCAGGATTTATTGCACTTTTTAATGCCTTGAAGGGATTGTGAGGTGTGCGGGTGTCGCGTGTTACCGGCTGTGCTCTGTCTGTTGCTGTCCGCTTGTAGTGGTATGCAGCTTGACCAACAATCAAGGGGTGCGAACAACTGCACATCGTTAAATGACGATCAACAGTTGGTGGTTAATGTCTCTGGCGAGATGGCTGCTGAGGGGCGGCTGCACGCAGCTCTGGCCAATCTAGAAACGCTTCCCCACGGGAGTGACGAAGTAAGGCTCCATAAGGCCCAAATTTTGAGGCAGCTCGCGGATCCTAGAGCTAGGCGATTGTACGAAAGTCTGATGGGTGGTTGTTTTGTGGCAGAAGCTCATCATGGCTTGGGCCACTTAGCTGTACAGGAGGAACGCTACGAAAAAGCGGAAAATCACTTGCGTAAGGCTGCACGATTGGCACCTGTTAACAGCGCTATGCGTAATGACCTAGGGCTTGTTTACCTGCATTTACGGCGCTTGAAGGCTGCGCAGTTTGAACTATTTACAGCCATTCAACTAGACTCTGTCGCTGTCGAACCCGTTGATAATCTATTGACGTTGCTGGCGTATCAGGAGCGGTGGCAGCAGGCGGGGGCTTTCGTGAAAAAATTTGCTGTATCTCCCGATAGGTTTAAACAGGCAAAATTGAGGGCGCGGACGATGAAACAGGAAGACCTTCACGCTGGACGCTCAGTGCTGGGGAACCGGGCTTTAAGTGGAAAATGAAGCACTCTAACGCTGTCCCCCAAGGGGAGCAATAACATAGGACATAGGAATATCTAAAATGAACCAATCAATCAACGCCTTGCTGGGAATCATTTTGACCTTAGTAGCGATGGAGCTAGCAGCTGAAAACGGTACTATCGAGTCTTCTGTGGCTGAGGCAAGTTCTGTCAAACAGCTCGCCCGCGGAGAAACAGTGAAAAACAGAGTTGCCAGATATGGTACACAAACAAGGTTATGGCTGGATCTACAGGCCAGCGGCCAAGTATCTACACAACAGGGTCAGTACGCGACATCTGTTGAACAAGAGCTGGCTAACCAACGATTGTTGGATAGCTATCAACATCCTATTCCTGAATTCTTTGAGCAGGATACCAGTGGTGACATCGGTGAATGAATATCTGGGTAACTATTGTGAAATGGGGCCTAGGAGTGGTGCCAAGCACAATGCCATTTTGATTTGGAGGTGATATGGGTTTTTGGCAGGGTTGGGCACATTTGACCTCAGTCGCGTCGGCCGGAAAAGCATATCACGGGACGAACAGGTGATGGATTTGCCGCCGTTACCTGCAGATGAACTTGTAATGCGCCTCGAGCCCAATGGCGACATTACCACTATCAGTGAACGGCTTGCCCGTAGCTTTCAAGTTGACTCGGGTATTTTGGCCGGAAAGTCGTTTGCCGTTCTTGTGAAGCAGCACTTCACATGGATTCACCTACAGTTGGATCAGTGGCCGAAAGAACTGCCGGTAATGCGTATGGCCGTCAATAATAATAGAGTACTGTATTTTTCAGGGGCTATTGTGGCAGAGGAGAGCCACTGGTTAATTCGTTTTGTCGATGTCACAGAGACCGCGCTTAGGCTTGAGACCTCTGAATTACAGGGCAGGTTGTTTCGAAGTGCAGCGCGATGCGCAGAGCGGTTACGCAACAATAGCGATAGTGTTGCTGCGCTGGATCAATGGTTGGATGATTTTTCGTTGTTATTACAACTGCCACAGTCTGCCATCCTTCTAGGATTTGAAAAGGACCTTGAATGTATAGGGCAATTCCCAGAGCAAGAAGAAGTTCCTGCAGAAATCCTTGAAAGGCTTCTTTTGGTGCCAGAGCAAACGAGGGGTCCAGAGTGGAAGATTGTCGTAGAAGACAATTTTGTGGTGCTGCCTTTTTTAAGTAGATATGGACAAACGTGCTGGTTGTATTGTCGGCACGGCCATGAAAAAGTAAACCCTCTTGCTGGTGACTACCCTTTGTTACAACAGCTATTTGCCATTATCGCCGAACCGCTGATGCAGCAAGAACGGGAGCAGGCTGATCGGGAAACTGTTGTCCGTAAACGGCAGCTCGAGTCCTTGATGTCCGGCGGTTGGTGGGAGGTGGATCGCGCCACAAAAACGATTTCACTGGGAGAAACGTTATCGAACTTGCTCGGGTTCAAGTCTCGGGCAGTTGAGCACTTGTCGCGGGAGCAGTGGCGTCAATTGGTAGCTCCCATGGATTGGGATAAATTTGAAGTCTTACTCTTGAATGGTGCTGATAGCAGGCTGAGTTTGACCGTTAGGTTAAAAGTGGATGAGGAGTTTCGCTGGTATTTGTTCGAGGGAGGGGAGGTCGTTCCGGGTAAGCCGGATCAAATAACGGGCTTTGCTCTGGATATTCACCAATTGCGGGTGCTGGAAAGCCGGGCTGAAGTGGCACGCTCCAGACTGCAAGGGGTGGTGGATAGCGCTCCTGGTATTATCTACGTTCAAGAATACCAGGCTGGTGCTTTGGCGCCGAGTTTTTACAGCCCAAAATTGAAAGCCCTATTGGACTGGACGTTTGATGAACTTCGGGATGGCGGCTTTCCCGCTATTGTCCACTCTGATGACAGGGAAAACTATTTTGATCATATCCGTCGTTTGTTGAAGTCGGGCAGTTCCAAGGCGCAATACCGATTGAGAAAACGAGATGGTAGTTATTGCTGGCTACAGGATGAAGCGGTGGCGTTGCGGGACGATAAAGGGGTGCCTACAGAAACGGTAGGTATTTGCTTGGATATCACTGAGCTACGTACGGCTATGCAGCAAGTTCATACCAGTGAGCAGAAATATCGGGCCCTGGTTGAGGATTCCCCGGCGATTATTTTCCGGTTTACCCCTACATTTCGGTTGACCTATGCTAATCGCTTGTTAGTTGAATCCTTGGAGCTGGGCGATAGTGATATAAGTCAAATATCCTTCAGTGACTATCTTTCCGATGAAGAGCTTGATAGAGCGAAACAGCGATTGGCAGGAATGACGCCAGATTCTCCTATCTCTGTATCCGAGGTCTGCCTGACACACGGCGACACACTCTGCTGGTGGGTGCTGAGTGAGCGCGGCATTTTTAATGAAGAGGGCAAGCTCATAGAAATTCAGGCGGTTGGACGGGATGATACCGAACTCCGTACTGCTCAGCAGCAGATGTTCCAGGCATCCAAGTTGGCGACATTGGGAGAGATGGCGGCGGGGCTCGCTCATGAGGTTAACCAGCCCTTGCTGGTACTTCATATGTCAATCGTAAACCTGAAGCGGCGAATTGATGAAAATTCTTTTTCTGTAGATTATTTGCAGACGAAGTTGGATAGAATCTCCAGCCAAATACAGCGGGTCACCACTTTAGTCAATCATATGCGTGTTTTCGGTCGAGAGACAAGCTGGAAAGAAGAATCTTTTCAGCCTGCTAATGCTATTGATGGCGCACTGATTCTCCTAAAACAGCAGCTAGAAAAGGAAAGTGTAGGTTTAAATCTCGATATTGAAGATGGTTTACCTGAGGTTATTGGCAATGCCGATCGGCTGGAGCAAGTGCTGATTAATCTGATTGTCAATGGAATCTATGCGGCCAAAGACTTCGCCAGCGCCCAGGCCGGGACTTACCAAGCGACCCTTGGGATATCCGCAAGAAAAGAAGTGGATAGAGTAAATATTAGAGTTGCAGACAATGGTGCTGGTGTCTCTCCTGTCATTGCTGAGAAATTATTTGATCCTTTTTTTACCACCAAACCGGTTGGAGAAGGTACTGGTTTGGGTTTGTCCCTTAGCTATTCTATCGTCAAAGAAATGTCTGGATCATTGTCTCTGGAAAAAGGTGAGGGGGGGGCTACTTTTCTTATCTCGTTGCCCGTACCTTTGTCTTTGAATTGAGGTTGTATCAAGTTTTAATTACAACGTGCCTCCGCAGTGTTAAGCTGCCATTAAGGGCTGCAGCGAGAATGACAATTCTCTGTACGTCCCTATTTTTTTTGAGATGGTTCGGTGCTCAATTATTAAGTGGGATTTGAGTCCTCCCGAAGTCTTTATCGGGGTTTATTGTTGAGTACTAGAAGTTTTTGTAAGTAAATATTTAGACGCTATTAGCTTCTGTTGGATAGAAATAAACTCGTTACTAGTTGGCTGCTTTGCTGGACGCAAATTTATTTAGGGGCTTGATTCCGGGTAAGCCATTTATGCTTTACACTTCTGCAGGTGTTAGTCTTTATATTATTGCTGTTTGATAAAAAGCGGGATTTTCCAGTGTATCCTACTGAAAGTTCATCAAGCCGTTGGTGTAGTACGAAACTACTATCCGTCCGATATCCTGAGGTCTACTAATAAAGCTTTTTAATCACATCTATGCCCCAGCGATGGAGCAAGAGGTTAAATGCATTGAATCTTGGCGTCTCGTCGCCCTGATGGGGATAGGTAAGGGTAAGCCTCTGCTCAGCGTGCGGTAGATACACTTGGTTGGCATTATTTCAGCAATGCGCTGGGTAGAGTGATGTTGTGACTGTGGCAGCACCTATGAGTTCTCATTGGTCAGTTGATCAATGAGAGCTTTGGATGAATAACCTGTTTGGGAGAAGGGTGTAGCTGTTTTGTAAGCAAAATGCCTCAATTCATAGCAATTAAACGCGACTTGATGGTAGAGGGGCGTTAACTTGGTGCAAGCATGTTTCTAGAGTTTGATTTTTTTGAAGGTATGGAGTGCTGCGATTCAGAGTGATAATACTAAAGGACTAGTAGCAACTAATTATTTCCAATTGGTTTTTGAATCGGTTAAAGTGTGCCGAAATAGCAGGTGAAATTTTCAAAAACCTGTTCTCAAAAGTGTAGTTAGAAGTACTTTTTTAGCAGTGAGGTTTTGCAGTCTGGCGCCAAACAAATTAGTGGTCTCTTTAATTTTGTGCATCTTTAAGTGGTCTTTAAAGACGCGCGTGGGGTGTTTTTAATTTGATATTTAGTGACGGTTGGTCTCCGAGCAGGTGCGTGTTCAGGACGGTAGCCTGCCTAGCGTTGGTGCTGGCAGCTTTGTTGACTGTAGGATGTGCCCGAATGACAGTCTGGGAATCAGCCGCTGCAGCTGCTGCCGATCCGTCGAGTTTTGAAAATGCTGAGCTGGTCATTGGTGATACTCAGGGCGAGTATGAACGCAGAGACGGCCCTATTAGTGCGAAACAATTGGCTGAGATTGTCTTAGGTGCTTTGCGAAGCGATGTGCTGGCTGTTCTTGGGGACCCGCTGTTGGGTAAGGGTAATGACAGATGGTGGTTTTATAATATCAATTTCCCTCAGGGTGATGCGGGCGATTATTTGCACTGTCAATACCGGGTGGCTTTTAATTCCTTAGATCAAGTTTCCGGGAGGACATGGAGTCAGCCCCAGTGTGAGGCTGTTTTTCGAAAGCTGTCTAGGCCTGAAGTTCGTGTTTTGACTTTATCTGGTGATGTTTTGTTTGCCTTCGATAGTGCAGCTATTACCCCAGAGGGTGCAAGTGAGCTTTTGGCGGTTACCAAAGCTGTGAGAAATAAAATGCAGCTGCAGCTTATTCGTCTAGAGATTGAAGGTCATGCTGATAGGCTCGGTGGCGATGACTACAATTTAAGACTTTCTAATCAACGAGCTGCTGCCGTTAAAAACTTTTTGGCGGTTGAGGGGGTTGCTACTGACAGGGTCGTGTCGTCTGGTCGAGGTTCGCGAGAGCCAGTCGTGGTTTGTCCAGGCAAAGAGGTAACTGTGGCATTAAAGGAATGTTTGAAGCCAAATCGTCGTGTTGAAATTGTGGTGTACGGCGAAAGTAAAGAAGAAATAAAACTCGATTAATACGATGCCCGCCATAGGGGGCAAGGTAAATCTAATCGTGGAATTCATCAAATATATTTGGAGTAATAGATAATGGCAGCCAATACAATCAGCGTTATAGATAAGGCTTCCCGGCTTACAAAAGAGTTACCTTGGGGAAGCCCTATCCGTCTCGAGAAAGGCAGTGTCGTTAAAATTCCTTTTGGCCCCGAAGAGCTCTCTTCAGCCTCTCGGATGGGCGATAGCCTCGAGCTAGATCTGATTTCAGGCGAGCGTATCGTTATCGAGAATTTTTTTGTTGGCGCAACATCGAATATTGGCCGTAGTGATCTGGTACTGGAAGATGCTGCTGGGGTGATGTGGCTAGGGCAGTATGATGCCTTAACAGCTGAATTTGCTTTTGCTGAAATCACCGAGGAAACGGCAGCTGGCATGCCGGGTTGGGGTTGGGCCTTGTTAGGACTGCTGGGAGCCGCAGCGCTAGTTGCAGCTCTAGATGACGACGATGACGATGATGATGATGCGACTCCTTCTAGCAACGATCCTGATGGTGGGGGCGGTACCGGTACAGGTCCTGAGACGGGTGGAGATGGAGATGGAGATTCAGGTGGGGATGCAGTTTTAGATCCGACCAATGAAGTCGTTGATAATGGTACGGACTCGGTTGACGATGAGCTGGGCCTAGGGGGAGCGCTAGATAGCCTTGACCCTCTTTTAGATGGCATTACAGACCTTGTCGGTGACGTTCTATCTCCTTTGGTTGGAGATGAGTTTAATACTGATGATCCCAATGCGCTGGATCCGGTAGATGAATTTGTAGGAGCTGTAGCAGACGACGGAGGCGAGGTGCTGTCGCCACTTCTAGACTCAGTGCTCGGTAATGGTTTTACTACGGGGACACTGGATTCGGCTGTCAATCAAGTGGACTATGTTACCGATGTGGCTTCCAACTTGCTTACCGAGGGATTGATAGGAGAGGTCGTGGATGATGCAGGTCTCGGCGGCCTCAGCGATAATTTGTTGGGAGAAAGCGGTGTCGTGGCCGAGGTTGCGGACGACCTGTTGGGCTCCGAAAGTATTTTGGGTGGGTCATTTGGTGAAAATGGTCTGGTTGACGATTTGGTCGACACTGTCGCTCCCGTTGTTGAGACTCTTGCAGACGGTCTGCTAGGTGATGAAGGCTTGGTTGGCGATTTACTGGGTGATGAAGATCCGAATAATGGCCTAGTAGGTGGTCTGCTTCACAATGAAGGTCCAGTCGGCACTGTGGCTGGTGGCTTGCTCGGAGACGAAGGTCTGGTCGGCAGTCTGCTCACCGAGGACGGCTTGGTTGGTGGTTTGGTTCAAGATGATGGCCTAGTTGGCAATTTGCTCCAGGACGATGGTCTGGTGGGTGGTTTGGTTCAAGAAGACGGTCTGGTTGGTGGTTTGGTTCAAGAAGACGGTCTGGTTGGTGGTTTGGTTCAAGAAGATGGCCTAGTTGGTGGTCTCCTCGGAGAAGACGGTCTGGTCGGTGGCTTGTTGGGTGACGGAAACCCGGTTGAAGGTCTGCTCGGCGAAGGCGATGTAGTGGAC